>NZ_JBSWYV010000001.1:0-899977 GCF_056161285.1 Thalassospira sp. ABL2_045
CGTCATGCGCAAAATCATTGTAAGGGCAAACGCAAGGATGCGCATATATCATGCAGCGGTCCTTGACACTTAACACCGCTGCTTTTTCTTTGGGCATACCCCATCCATGCGGGCGGGTAGACAGCTGGCCTTGCCACCGATAAATTCCTCATACCATTTGATTTGCGCGCCCCGCTCTTTGACGAGCCCACTCTTGCCCGCCGGAACCTGCATGCAATTTCTGTCCTTGCTCCGACAAGCGCCCCGACAACTGGCCTTTGGCGCGCTCCACAGTTTCGGCTCCTCCTTCGGGCAGACCTTTCTGGTAGCACTTTTTGTGCCGTTTATCTCGGCCAGCCTTGCGCTCAATGAAACCGAATTTGCCAATATCTATGCCGGAATCACCATCGCCAGTGCGCTCTGCCTGCCGGTCGTGGGCCGCTGGATCGACAAGGTCGATATCCTGTCCTACAGCTTGGCGACCATGGCGCTGCTTGCACTTGGCTGTGTACTGATTTCGCTGGCAAGCAATGTCTGGATGCTGATCGCCGCCCTGTTTGTGCTGCGTCTCGCCGGTCAGGGCTTGATGAGCCATGTCAGCATGACCGGCATCGCACGTTATTTCTCGCGCAGTCGTGGCCGGGCGCTGGCGATTGCCAGTTTCGGCTTTCCGCTCGCCGAGGCGATCCTGCCCGCGACCTTGCTGGCCCTGATTGCCGCCTTTGGCTGGCGCACTACCTATGCCGGTTCGGCCGCCTTTATTCTGATCGTGCTGCTGCCGGTCGCGATTTGGCTGATCCGACGCGATGAGACATTCCGCAAGGCACCGGCAAAATCAAACGAGTCGCCAAGCACATCAAACGCCGACAGCACCACAACGGCCGAGCCCCCGACACCCGACTCGCCAATCGATCACCCCCGCCTGTTCAAATCGCTCTATGTCTGGTTCTGCATGCCGATGCTGGCCGCCCCGCCGCTGATTATGACCGCCCTGTTTTTCCATCAGGGCGCAATTGCCAGCCACAAGGGCATTGATCTTGGCTGGTTTGCCGCCGGCTTTACGGTTTTTGCCATCACATCGGTACTGGGGGCCTTTGGCAGCGGCCCGCTGATCGACAAACATTCCGCCCGCCGTCTGTTTCCCTGGCACCTGATTCCCATGATGGCCGGCATTGTAATCCTTGCCGCAACAAGCACACCCTGGGTCATCCTGATCTATATGGGCTTGGTAGGTATCACGACCGGTTTTGCCACGACATTGCGCACCGCCATCATCCCGGAACTGGTTCCGCTTGATGAAATCGGGGCGGTGCGCAGCACATTGACCGCGGTCATGGTTTTGGCATCCGCCATGGGTCCGGCGATTTATGGCTGGATGTTTGCCGCTGACATTTCGATTGCCATGATGCTCGTCGTTACACTGGTGGCATCCGCCGTCGTCAGTCTTGGCTCGTGGTTCTCGGAGCGGCCGGGCTTTTATATGCCGCCGGGCATCGCCCCAAAAGAAGCCGATTAACCAAAAAAATGGCCCGGATCACAAAAGTGACCGGGCCAGTCGGGAAAACAGCGTCAAATAGGGAGGAAGACGCTAGATAGAAACCGTAGTCGTAGTCCCTGCCTGCGGGAGCACCTCTTGGGGAGGAATATCAATCAGTGCTCGACCGCATACAGTTAGGAAAGTTCGTTAGGCTGCACCGCCAACGGTACCTGCCGGGTGTTTGACGTCTTTGTCATCACCTTTGAACAGGTTACGGAAGAAGGCGCCTACGAATTCAGCGCGGAGCTGCTGACCTTTGCGTACACCTGCCTCGATTTCGGTGGTGGAGATGTAGCGGGTGGTGATTTCTTCGTAAGTGGCCATGGTGACCTCCTCAAAATTTCGTTCGTTGCGACGCCATGTCGCTCTCGATGAACTCAATCTAATTTTCTTTACGGGGAAAGAGAATTCCCTCAATATGCACATTACTTGTGAATGATCGTCATAAATAGGAAGCCTGAATATGGATCGCGCCGCGGAAATGGAAATCTTTGTCCATGCTGTCGAGGAAGGAAGCTTCTCGGCCGCCGCCCGGACAATGCGCCTGTCGCCGTCAGCCGTCTCGAAATACATCTCGCGCCTTGAGGATCGCCTCGGCGCCCGACTTCTCATGCGGACCACCCGTCAGCTCAGCCTGACCGAAGAAGGCCGTGCCTTTTACGAACGTGCGCGCACGATCTTAAACGAGATCGAAGAAGCCGAAGAAGTCGTCACCCAGCTTTATGCCGCCCCGCGCGGGACCCTTCGCATCAACGCATCGGTCGCCTTTACCAAAATGCAGGTGGTGCCGCTGATCCCGGAATTCCTGGCGCGCTATCCCGATGTGCGGATCGAATTGACGCTCGATGACAAATTCACCGATCTGGTCAACGATGGCTATGACTTGGCCATTCGTCTGTCAGCACTTGAAGACTCGTCCTTGATTGCGCGTAAATATGCGGTCAACCGTCGCATGATCGTCGCATCGCCGGAATATCTTGAAAAGAACGGCATTCCGCGCAAGCCACAGGAACTCGAAAACCACAACTGTCTGCATCTGTCATCGCGCGAAAGCTTCAATGACTGGCATTTCGAAACCCCGGACGGCCATGTGTCCTTCCGCGCGCAGGGCTCATTCTCGGCCAATGATGGCGATGTGCTTCACGAGGCGGTTCTGGCCGGGCTTGGCATGGCGCGGCTGGCGGAATATCTCGTGCACGAAGATATCCGCACCGGCCGCCTGACCCCGGTTCTGACCGAATATGTCCATGATCAGGCGTGGATTTCGGCGGTGTATCCGCATAAGCGCCACCTCTCGCCCAAGGTCCGCGCCTTTGTGGACTTCCTGGCTGAAAAATTCACCCCGGTCCCGCCGTGGGAGCTCGGCTTCCGCGATGCCCGTGCCGTGCGCCGCAACAGCGACGGCACCACGGATACGACAACAACGGCGCGCGACCTCGGGAAATAGGGGAACCCCCTAGAACATCAGGGCTTCCTGATAGGCCTGAAAATCAAACCGGAACTGCCATTCCGACGAATTGGAAAGATCATCAAGAATGCGGCTTTCGCCGGTGCGCGCAAAGCCGCATTTTTCATAAAAGCGATGCCCTGCCTCAAAGCGCGTGTCGGTCCACAGCATCACGCTCTCGCATTCCGGATGCGTTTGCCCCAGCCACGCCAGCGCCTTGCCCATCAGTTTTTGCGCCATCCCCTGCCCGCGTGCGGCCGGATGCAAATAGACTTTATGCAGCTCACCCTCGCGGGTCGCGATGTCATACTTGACCCCAAAGCAGCCGACGACACGATCCTGATCATCGACCGCGACCCAGATGCGGCCATCATCGGCCTTGAAGTCATCGGCAATCGCATCAAGCTCGGGAAATTCCCCGGCGCGATCAAACACGCAACCGGGATAATCGGCAAAGACCAGCTCGATCAAATCGGCAATGCCGTCCCCATCACGGTTAAAGGCGGGCCGGATGAGCGACGGGGCAATCCAATTTGAAGCGGCAGATTTAACCATTGAGACTAAATTCCTTAAGAAAAATTACTCATTTCATAAGTCTCTGATTTTTCTTATGCTCTAGTATCGTCAATATCCACCTAAGAAGCTCAACCGAAACAACTTAAAGCTTCTTAAAATTAAGAGCTTTTCATGCAATTACTGCCATTGAAAGCGAGATGATCATGACTGATTTATACGTTTACACTCAATATGACGGCAAAGACTTGATGTCAGTGGTTGAAATTATGGGATTAGACTCAAACGGGGAAGAAGTGCTCCACAAAAAAGCCACTAGAGCTTGCGATGATATCGCAACATGTGCAGACCAAGGAGTAGACCTGTGGTCATGGCTACGAAACCAAATAGAAATACGATTGACCCAGGCAAAAATTCCTTACGACAATATATGGTTTAATGATGATCGCGGAAACTAATTTAGGCTTCCATCAATCTCTGAAACAAACAGTGTTTTGCACAACTTTTGTTTCTTAACCGCCCAACACGACTCCCTTGGCAAGCTTGTCATAGCCACGCAGCACGGCGTCGGTATCCATCACCGATTTGCCCGGGCGCTGGATCCGCGTCGGGCGAAGTGCGCCTGTACCACAGCCAATCGTCAGCTTGTCATCAATGATTTCGCCAACCGGCACGGATTGATCAATCACCTCGGCCGCCTGCACCTTGATGCGCTCCTTGCCAAACTCGAAATAGGCCCCCGGCCACGGGGTAAAGGCGCGAATTTTACGCTCAAGCGCGGCCGCATCATCGTTGAAGTCCAGCTTCGCCTCAGGCCGCTCAAGCTTGGCGGCATAGGTGACACCGTCGTCTGGCTGCTTTGTCGCGGTAAGCTGCCCTGTGGACAACTTGTCCAACGCCTCGACAATCATTTCCCCGCCAAGCTTGGCCAGATCATCATGCAAGGCATTGGCATAGGTGTCCGAGGTAATCGGCAGTTCGCCAATCAGAAGCATGTCACCGGTATCAAGCCCGACATCCATCTGCATGATGGTCACCCCGGTCGCCGCATCCCCGGCCAGAATGGCGCGTTGGATTGGGGCCGCCCCGCGCCAGCGCGGCAGAAGCGACGCGTGAATGTTCAAACAGCCATATTTCGGAGCATCCAAAATGGCTTTCGGCAGGATCAGGCCATAAGCCGCCACCACCGCAACATCAAGATCAAGGTCGGCAAAGGCCTGCTGTTCCTCAGCCGATTTCAGCGACACCGGATGGCGCACCTCGATGCCCTGCTCGGCGGCCCAGGCATGGACCGGGCTTGGTGTTTCCTTGTGCCCGCGGCCCGCCGGGCGCGGCGGCTGGGAATAGACGCAAACCACATCATGCCCGCTCGCAACCAGATCCTTCAGCGCCACAAGGGCAAAGTCCGGGCTTCCCATAAAGGCAATGCGCAGCTTGGTCATATCGCTCGTCCATTCATCTCTTAAGGCAACTTTTGACTCTTCTGGCGGCAATTTGGCGCTATCCTGCCAAAATGACAAGCCAAGCCTTACCTCAAGCTCGGAAATACCCGGTCACCCACATCTGGCATGCGGATTGGAGCCTGTCGGCCAAGGGCCGCTGGGTCGCCAAGGCCACCCGCAATGACATGGGCTGGCACATCCACGCCATCGAGCCGGTCGGAATGCTCGATCAATTCCGGCAATCCCTTGCCACCCATGGCAAGAAAGATGCGATCTGGCTTGGCCTTGATATGCCGATCGGGTTTCTGGATGCGTGGTATGAGGGCACAAAACATGATGGTGCGCATGTCAAAGACTTCAAAACCCTGCTGACGCTGCTTCAAACCGACGACTGGCAGGATTTCTTTGATGTCTGCAAAATACCGGATGTAATCCACCGTCACCGGCCATTTTACCCACAAAGCGCCGGCGCAAAGGGAAGTGTTAAACGCGATCACCTGATCACCGCCCTCGGCCTGCCAAGCTTTGATGCCCTGCATCGCGCCTGCGAATTCCCGACCGCCAAACGCAACGCCGCCTGCCCGTCCTTCTGGACACTCGGCGCCAATCAGGTCGGCAAGGCCATGCTGCACGGCCTTAAAAACCTGATCATCCCGGGATACGAAGACGGCTTTCATATCTGGCCCTTCTCGGGCGATCTTGAGACCTGCTGCAATACATCCGGTGTGACTCTGATTGAAACCTATCCCGGTGAAATCTATGGCTGGCTTTCTGATATAAGTGAGTTAACTAAATCAAATCAAAGCAGCCGCCAGAAATACCTGCACCAACTGCGCGATGACGCCCATGCCAGGGGCATTGATATCAGCCCCACGGTCTGGGCCGATATTGCGGATGGATTTGATCCGACGCACGGCAAGGACGATGCCTTTGACGCCTTGATCGGAGTGATGGGCCTGATCGAAATTGCCGAAGGCCGCCGGCCCGAAAACCTGCCGCGCACGCCAAGTGTGCTGGAACGCGAAGGCTGGATCGTCGGGCTTGATTCACGCGACCTCAAACCCCGCAAATCGTAACCCCCGTAAAACAAGCCGCAAAACAAAAGGGCCGGAAAACCGGCCCTTAGCATGCGATGCTCATCAGAAGTCTCAGGCAGATTTTTTGGTTTTCTGCAGCTTCTGGACTTTCTTCATGATCATATTGCGCTTAAGCGCGCTGAGGTAATCGGCAAACAAAACCCCGTCCAGATGATCAATCTCGTGCTGGATGCAGGTTGCCAGCAACCCGTCCGCCTCGATCTCGTGCGTTTCGCCGTTTTCATCCATATAGCGCATGCCGACTTCGGCCGGACGTTCGACATCGGCATACTGTTCCGGGATCGACAGGCACCCTTCCTGATAGATCGAGGTTTCCTCAGACTCCCAGATGATCTCCGGATTAATCAGTTTAAGCGGTTCGGGCTTTTCCTTGTCATCGGACACATCCATGACAACCACGCGCTTCATCACCCCGATCTGCGGCGCTGCCAGACCAATGCCCGGCGCTGCATACATGGTTTCAAGCATGTCATCGAGAAGGGTTTTGATCTCATCATTCACGGCTTCGACCGGTTCGCATTCCTTCTTCAGGCGCGGGTCTGGAACGATAAGAATTTCACGCAGGGCCATGGGTCTCTGATCCGGTTTCAATCGTAGTTCGGTAACTGATTATAGCGAATTTCGCGCTTCGAGATAAGGTCTCCCCACGTCCAAGTCAAGCAAACTGCCCGATTTGCGCGTGATGGCTGCCATGCCCCCCCGAAAGCCGCCTTAACGCCGCGCGCTATTCTTGCGCATCAGGCTTGGCATCTTCGCTCGCACCTTCTGCGGCATCCTCGGGCCCTGCCAGCAATTCCATCTTGGTGATATCGCGCACATGGGTTTCCGACGGGGCCGGTTCCTCGATCATGCGGTCATCGGCAACGATATGCTTTTCCTTAAGCTTGCGCGCCGACACCAGAACCGATCCCTCAAGCGTACCCAGCGTCTTGTTGTAATTCTTGACCGTGCTTTCAAGCGACTTGCCCATGGAACTGAAGTTCTTGGCAAGCGTGCCCAGGCGGTCAAACAGCTGCTGGCCGATCTCGCTGATATCGCGGGCACTTTCCGCCAGGGCTTCCTGGCGCCAGCCATAGGCCACCGCTTTCAGCAAGCCGAGAAGCGTGGTCGGCGTTGCCAAAATCACCCCGTCACGGAAGCTGTCTTCAATCAAACGCGGGTCACGTTCAAGAGCGGCCGAGAAGAAGCTTTCACCGGGCAGGAACAGCACAACAAATTCCGGGCTGTCCACCGACTTCCAATAGGACTTTTTCGAAAGCTCCGTAATCACCTTGCGCACATTGGTGACATAGGTCGCCATCAGCGCTTCGCGGCGGTCATCGTCATATTTCTCGTCAATCGCCTCGAGATAGGCCGAGGTCGGCGCCTTGGCATCGACGACGATATTCTTGCCGCCCGGCAAGTGAATGACCATGTCGGGCTTCTGAACGCCCTCGTCGGTATTGAAATGGACCTGCTCGTCAAAGTCACAGTGCTTGAGCATCCCGGCGAGCTCGACAATCCGCTTCAGCTGCAATTCCCCCCACTTGCCCGAAACCGACGAACTCGACCGAAGGGCGGAGCTCAGCGTTTGCGTTTCCTTGGAAAGCCGGGTTTGCGATTGCACAAGGGTCCCGACCTGCTCGCGCAACTCGCCGTAAGCTTCCTTGCGGTTTTTCTCAAGCTCGTTGACCTTGGTATCAAACGCCTCAAGGCGTTCCTTGATCGGTTTTACCAGCCCGTCAATTGCCTGCTGGCGCTTTTCAAGATCGCCCTTTGCCCCTTCCTGCAGGCGCGAGAAATTCTCACGTGCGAGCTTCATGAACTCGTCATTATTGACCTTAAGCGCATCAGACGACAGCGCCTTGAAGCTATCAAGCAACTTGGTCTTGGCATCTTCAAGCATCTCGAGCTTTTCTTTGGTCGCCTCACGCTCTTTCTCAAGTGCTGTTTCAAGCTCGGATCCCTTTTCGCGCCACTGATCAAGGGCAGTGCGAAGCTCCTTTAGCTCGGCCTCAAGCACCGGCACCCGGTTGGCCGTGGTTTCGGCAATGGCGCGCTTTTCCGATGCCTCAGACAGTTTTTCACGCATCTGGGCCACCTCGGTCGCAAGGTCACGGCGCGTGGTTTCCGCATGTTCGAGCTGCGATGTCAGAAGGGCTGTGCGCGACTCCGTCTCGGCCCTAGTAGCATCCTTGATGCGCTTGACCATCATGATGCTAAAGACAAGTGCCAGAACAGATGCGCCAAGCGCCCCTGCTGCCAAAGAAATCGGATCCATTATCCCACCATTCGATTACGTGCTGGATTCTTTGTATCTGTTTTGTTCCGTCAAATCCAGAACCGAACCAGCCAAATCCCCCATGCCGACGCCAAAGAAATCTAAACCGCTTCACCGGCGACTTTGGGAATTCAGACTACATTTCAATGACATAATTGAGTTCAAGCATAACAAAGCCGCCAAATTCGGCACATGCCACCCGCGCAAAAGACGGCACCGAAATGTCCCACAGCGGCCCGGCTAACCCATCGCACAAACCACAGGGTCAAAACTCATTCACATGACCGCCCCGGCAATTGATATGAGAGAAAGAGCTAGGAAAAGCCCGCAGATCGGGGTGATCCCCGGTCAAGGGGTTTGACGCAGAGGCTTTCTCTCATATCAGTTGTCCTTCGGATCTTCCGGATTTGCACGGGCTACTTTGTCGCAAAATCTTGAAAGATATAGACCTTCCTAAGATTTTGCTCCGCGTATCCGCACAAATCCGGAAGACCGGGACGATTATGTGAATGAGCTTTGACCCTTAGGATTGTTACATGCATCACCCCAAAGCCCCCCGTCTTAAGTTGTATTTCCTCAATACCTTCTGCGCACTAGCATAGGGCTCAAGCGACAGGATTGTTTTTGCCATGCCCGAACGAGCACTGCCCATGAAAACCAACCGGGCAAACTGGCAAGGCAATTCCTGAACCGCACCGAAATTACCGCATCGGATGGATGCCTTTTTCGAGCCCCTTCGAGAAGTCATCAAAGTGACCCGATGCCGACCTAGAGACCACAGGAAACGAACAAGAGGCCACATATGTCTGCGAACGTTTATCCCGTACCTGGCGACATCGCGAAGGGTGCTTTAATCGACAAAGCGAAATACGACGCCATGTACAAACAGTCGGTCGAGGATCCGGAAGGCTTCTGGGGCGAACATGGCAAACGCATCGACTGGATCAAGCCCTACAGCACCGTCAAAAACGTCAGCTACGATGCCAAAGATCTCTATATCAAATGGTATGAGGACGGCACGCTCAACGTTGCGGCCAACTGCCTTGACCGTCACCTTGAAAAGCGCGGCGATCAGACCGCGATTATTTTCGAGGGCGATGATCCCAACGTCTCCGAACACATCACCTATCGCGATCTTTATGAGCGCACATGTCGTTTCGCCAATGCGCTGAAATCGATGGGCGTTGCCAAGGGCGATCGCGTTGTCATCTATCTGCCGATGATCCCCGAAGCCGCTGTTGCCATGCTGGCCTGTGCGCGTATCGGCGCGATCCATTCCATCGTCTTTGGCGGTTTCTCGCCCGAAGCCCTTGCGGGCCGTGTTGAAGACTGCGGTGCCAAGGTCGTTATCACCTCGGATGAAGGTCTGCGTGGCGGCCGTTCGGTCCCGCTCAAGCGCAACGCGGATGAGGCCCTGTCACACCCGGGTGTGAAATCGGTCGAGAAAATGGTCGTCGTCAAGCATACCGGCAAGGACGTTGCCTGGAACGATGCGCGGGACGTCTGGTATCACGAAGTCTGCGAAGCAGCCTCCACCGACTGTCCGCCGACCGAAGTCAACGCCGAAGACCCGCTGTTTGTTCTTTATACCTCGGGCTCGACCGGCAAGCCGAAAGGTGTTCTGCACACCTCGGGCGGTTACCTCGTCTACGCCTCGATGACCCATGAATATGTCTTCGACTATCACGAAGGCGATATTTACTGGTGTACCGCTGACGTCGGCTGGGTTACCGGTCACAGCTACATCGTTTACGGTCCGCTGGCCAACGGTGCCACGACCCTGATGTTTGAAGGTGTGCCGAGCTATCCGGACGCATCGCGCTTCTGGCAGGTTTGCGAGAAGCACAAGGTCAACATCTTCTACACCGCACCGACCGCAATTCGCGCCCTGATGCGCGAAGGCGAAAGCTATGTGAACAAGGCTGATCTGTCCTCGCTTCGCATTCTTGGCTCGGTGGGTGAGCCGATCAACCCGGAAGCCTGGGAATGGTATTACGAGCATGTCGGCAAAAAGAACTGCCCGATTGTCGATACCTGGTGGCAGACCGAAACCGGCGGCATCCTGATTACGCCGCTGCCGGGGGCAACCGACCTGAAACCGGGTTCGGCGACCCTGCCGTTCTTTGGTGTTCAGCCGGCCCTGCTTGATAACGAGGGCAAGGAACTTACCGGTCCAACCGATGGCAACCTTGTCATCAAGGACAGCTGGCCGGGTCAGATGCGCACGGTCTACGGCGACCATGAACGCTTCATCCAGACCTATTTCAGCACGTTCAACAATGTCTACACCACCGGTGACGGTGCCCGTCGTGACGAGGACGGCTATTACTGGATTACCGGCCGTGTTGATGACGTGATCAACGTGTCGGGTCACCGTATGGGCACGGCTGAGGTCGAAAGCGCACTGGTCGCACACTCCAAGGTGGCCGAGGCCGCCGTGGTCGGCGTCCCGCACGACATCAAGGGTCAGGGCATCTATGCCTATGTGACGCTGAATGCCGGCGAAGAACCGACCGAGGAACTCCGCATTGAGCTGGTCAAATGGGTCCGTAAGGAAATCGGCCCGATCGCAAGCCCGGATTACCTGCAATGGTCGCCGGGTCTGCCGAAAACCCGTTCGGGCAAAATCATGCGCCGTATCCTGCGCAAGATTGCCGCCAACGAATATGACCAGCTTGGCGACACCTCAACGCTTGCCGATCCGGGCGTTGTCGATGACCTGATCGACAACCGCCAGAACCGCTAGGCTCAACAGCCAGACTATAAATTTCTGGTGGCGCCTGTCGCCAGAATACCCTTACAAGGAAAGGCTCCTGTCCCTGACAGGGGCCTTTCTTGTTTCTTGGTCACCCGCGCAGATCACTGAATCCGCGCGGTCGAGGTTTCGCGAAGTTTCCGATGAAGGAAATCGATGAAAATGCGCACCTTGGCAGAAAGATTGTGGCGTTCCGGATAAACCGCATAAATGTCCGCATCGACATGGGCATATTGTGGCAACACCAATCGCAGACGGTCCTCTTCGACGTGGCGCGCAATATCCCATTCCGAACGCATCATAATCCCGTGACCATCCAGAACCCACTGAAGTGCGATCTCGCCGTCGTTGCTGCAAAGGGTCCCCTGCACCTTGACCGTCTCCGAATGTTGCCCGCGTTGCAATTTCCACATATCGTGCACATCCTTACCCTGACGCAGGATAATGCAGTTGTGGTTGGTCAGATCCGACAATCTGCGAGGCCCCCCATAGCGTTCAAGATAAGACGGTGCCGCACAAAGGAACCGTCGGTTGCCTTGCAGCTTGCGCGCACGAATACGCGAATTCGGCAACCCGCCAAACCGAATGCCAAGATCAATCCCCTCTTCGACCATATTCATCGGAATATCGGTTAAAAGAAGCTGCACTTCGACTTCCGGATAAAGGTGGGAAAACTCTGACACCACCGGTGCGACATATTCACGCCCAAACCCGAATGTCGCATTGATGCGCAAGAGCCCCGTGGGCGTTTCACTGGCATGCGAGACCCGCTGCTCAAGATCATCAATCTGGCGCATGATCTGCTCGGCACTCTGGAAATAGGCATCCCCTTCACTTGTCAGGCTGATCCGCCGCGTTGTCCGATTAAGCAACCTGACCCCCAAACGGTCTTCAAGCTTTGCCAATCGTTTGCTTACCGCAGGGGGCGAAAGGTTCAGCTCCTGTGCCGCCGCCGACAAGCTGCCCTTACGGACCAAAAGTACAAAAAAGCCCAGATCGCTGTCGACCGACATTATTAACCTCCACGACATAATGAAGTGAGAAGTCGGAAATTATAATGAATTTCTCAAAAATATAAACTGAGGGAGTCGATCGGGCCAAAAACAATAGCCGAGCGCAGACGTCCTACAACGTCAAAACCCGATGCGACATCAGGGAAACAATGGCAACGGGATCGATCAACACGAGCCGTTCTGGTTGCCAGCACCGGCGAACTATCCGGTGAAAATTATTTCGGGAGGAATACCGATGCGTAAGCTTGCAATCGCGGCGGCAATGGCCGCTACCTTGGTTTCCGGAACTGCATTTGCGGAATATCCGGAGAAAACCATCAATTACATCATTCCGTTCAATGCCGGCGGTGAGTCCGATGTCTCGGCACGCTTCCAGCAGCCATATCTTGAAGCACTCGCAGACCAGTCCTTTGTCATCCAGTACATGGCCGGTGCCGGTGGCGCACAAGCCTGGTCGCAACTGAACGGCATGGAGGGTGACGGCTATACCATTATGGGCATCAACCTGCCCCACACCATTCTGCAACCGATGGAAAAGGATGTCGGTTACGAGACCAAAGACCTCACCTACATCAACTTCTTCCACTACACCCCCAATGCACTGTTTGTCCCCAAGGACAGCGAATTCCAGAACCTGCAGGAACTGATTGATTACGCCAAAGCCAATCCGGGTCTTGTCACGCTCAGTGGTTCGGGCTCGAACTCTGCCAACCATCTCGGTCAGGTCCAATTTGATGAACTGGCTGGCATCACCACCACTTACGTTCCGTTTAGCGGCACCGGTCCGGCAGTTACCGCCATCCTCGGCAGCCAGACCACCGGTGGCTTTAACTATGTGACGTCCGGCGTCAATAATGGCGATGGCATGCGCATGCTTGCCGTAGCATCGGAAACACGTGTTAAAGCATTCCCGGATGTCCCGACCTTCAAGGAACTTGGCCTTGATATCGTTGGCGGCGCGTTCCGTGGCGTGGCCGTCCCGAAATCCACGCCCGAGCCAATCCGCGAGAAAATCTCGCAGATGGTTACCGACGTGAACAACAATCCTGAATTCCAGAAAAAAATGGAAGATGCCGGCTTCGTTCTGACCGACATCACCTACGACTTCATCAATGATTTCGTTGCGGCGAAATCCGAAGAGTATCGTGAAATCGCCGAAAAGCTTGGCATCGCCAACCGCTAAGAAACGCAAAAATAATAATTCGGGATTGGAAAGGTCACCAACATGGAATTGCTGGGCTATTTCGTGAGCGCGCTCACGCCTTTAAACCTGCTTATGGCGCTGGGTGGCGTTATACTTGGAACAGTTATTGGTGCTTTGCCCGGACTGTCAGCAACCATGGCGGTGGCCGTTCTGGTCCCGTTTACCTTCACCATGGATCCCGCAACCGGTTTGATTGCGCTTGGCGCGATCTATACCGGGGCCATATATGGCGGCGCCTTTGCCGCCATTCTGGTCAATACACCGGGAACACCGTCAGCCATCGCCACGACGTTTGACGGTTTCCCGATGGCCAAACGCGGCGACGGTAGTCTTGCAGTAACACTGGCAACGCTGGCATCTGTTGTTGGTGGCCTTGTCGGGGGTGTGTTCCTGCTGCTGCTGTCGCCGCCGCTGGCAAAGGTCGCACTGGCCTTTGGTCCGCCGGAATATTTCTGGCTGGCGATCTTTGGCCTGACACTCATTTCAGCACTTTCTGTTGGCAATACCATCAAGGGCCTGCTGGGCGGTTGTATTGGACTGATGCTGGCAATGGTAGGCGTCGCCGTGGTTGGCGGGGATATCCGCTTTACCATGGGGACCCATACGCTGCTGGGCGGTTTTGATATCGTCTCGGCCCTGATCGGTCTTTATTGCATTCCGGTGCTGATTGATCTTGTTGCCACACCTGATCGTCACCTGAAAGTCGAGCAAGGCAAGCGTGGCATCCGTTTGCTGGAAGCATTCGGGTTGGCTTGGAAGAGCAAATTCAACGTTGTACGCAGTGCCGTTGTTGGCACTATTGTTGGAATCCTGCCCGGTGCAGGCGGTTCCATTGCAGGGCTGGTGTCCTATTCCGAGGCGCGCCGCTCGTCAAAAGAACCTGAAACTTTTGGCAAAGGTGCACCTGACGGGCTGATGGCGACAGAGGCCGCAAACAACGCCACAGTGGGTGGCGGATTTATTCCGACCCTGGTTTTGGGCATTCCAGGCACGCCGCCAGATGCAATTATTCTGGGCGCTCTGCTTGTTCAGGGCATCAAGATCGGCCCAACGCTGTTCTCACAGCAAGGCGATATCGTTTACACCTTTATTTTCGGGTTGCTGATCGCCACTGCACTGATGTTGCCGGCAGGTCTCCTGATTGGCCGCTACGCCTATAAATCAATTGCCTCGATCCCTAAAACCCTTCTGGTGCCAACCATCGCCTTCCTGACGGTCATCGGAAGCTTTGCCATCCACAGCAACCTGCATGACGTCACGATGATGATCAGCCTGGGCGTTCTTGGCTGGGTTTTGAATCGCTGCGGTTTCGCACCTTCGCCGATTGTCCTTGGTCTGGTTCTGGGCAAAATTGCCGAACAGGGGTTCGTGCAATCCTATCTGATTGGCAACGCCACCAACAACATCATGGGTATGTTCTTTGGCCGCCCAATCAGCCTTGCCATCGTTGCGCTGGCCGTCTTCACCGTGATCTACCCGCTAATTTTTGCCAAGCGTAAGGAAAAGGCTAAAAAACGCGCCCTTGATGCTGCGCGCTCCTATTCCGAAAGCAATGGTGAAACGACGGCTCCAGACATTCAGGAGTTCAAAGCCTCGTCATTCGATCCGCTTGCCGGTTTGAAAAAACAGATCGCCAAACCCCGGGATATCAGCGGAATGGTGGTATCCGCACTCCTTATAGGTGCCGCCGGTTGGGCATACAGTCAAACCGCAACCATGAGCCCGATGGGATCGGTCTTTCCAAGCACGATTTCGGTCGTCGTCATCATCCTGTCGGTCATGCTTCTGGGGCTGAACGTTCTGCGCAAGCCGGCTGAAGCAACCAGCGAAACGGCAAACGCATCAGTATCGCGGCGCGTCGCCCTGGTTCTCGTTATGGCCGGGTGGGTCGCTGTGATCCCTGCAATCGGGTTTGCATCCGCTGCAATCGTCGCCTTCCTGATCCTGTCAAGGGTGGCCTGCTACGAGATCATGGGGCCAAAACGCCAAATTATCGAGGCCTTGGCGGCAATCGCCATTGTCGGCGGCTTGTATCTTCTGATGGCTGAAGTCCTTCTGATCAGAATGCCGTCCGGCTTCCTGTTCTGATCGAACACGAACAAAACACTCAACACACAGACCAAAGAGAATGAACATGAAAAACTATCGTATTGCGGCCATCCCCGGTGACGGGATTGGCAAAGAGGTCGTTGCGGCCGGAACCGAGGTTCTGGATGTTCTGGCAAAACGCGATGGCGGGTTCACCATGAGCTTCGATCACTTTGATTGGGGTTCCGATTACTACAAGAAACATGGCGTTATGATGCCTGCAGACGGCCGTGACCACATCAAAGATCATGACGCCATTTATTTTGGTGCTGTTGGTGCACCGGACGTACCCGATCATGTCACTCTTTGGGGGCTGCGACTGGCGATCTGCCAGCCTTTTGACCAATACGCCAATGTTCGCCCGACCCGGATTCTTTCGGGAATTGAAAGCCCGCTTCGCAATGTTAAACGCACGGAGCTCGACTGGGTTATTGTGCGTGAAAATTCTGAAGGCGAGTATGCAGGTCAGGGTGGCCGATCCCACGTCGGCCTGCCAGAAGAAGTCGCAACCGAGGTGTCGATCTTCACCCGTGCCGGTGTGACTCGCATCATGCGTTTTGCCTTCGATCTTGCCCGTTCGCGCCCCCGCAAGAAACTGACCGTGGTGACCAAATCAAACGCTCAGCGCAATGGTATGGTCATGTGGGACGAAATCGCCAAGGAAGTCGCTGCTGAGTATCCCGACGTTGAATGGGACAAGATGCTGGTTGATGCCATGACGATGCGCATGACCCTGCGTCCCGAAACCCTTGATACAATTGTCGCAACCAACCTGCATGCTGACATTTTGTCTGATCTGGCCGCAGCCCTTGCCGGATCGCTTGGTATCGCGCCGACTGCGAACCTAAACCCCGAAGGAAAGTTCCCCTCGATGTTCGAACCGATCCACGGTTCGGCTTTCGATATCACCGGTCAGGGTATCGCCAACCCGGTCGCGACCTTCTGGAGCGCGGTGATGATGCTTGATCATCTTGGTGAAAAACCCGCCTCTGAACGCCTGATGCGGGCGGTCGAACGCGTAACTGCCAATCCGGACCTTCACACACCGGACCTTGGTGGCAAAGCAACCACCCGTCAGGTCACCGATGCGGTTATTGCCGCGATCCAGGGCGACAACAAATAAACACCTCAGAGGCAAAGATGAGGACACAAAAAGAAGCTCGACTCAATGACCCTGCATCAATCAAACATTTTCTGATTGATCTGTTTCAAACCGCTGTTGATGCGGCTGACCCTCAACTTTGCCTACCGTCCTTTATCCCGAAACCGCCCAAAGGGCGGACCATTGTTATTGGCGCTGGCAAGGCGTCCGCCAAAATGGCCCAGACCCTGGAACAATACTGGACTGGTGAACTTTCTGGGCTTGTGATTACGCGTTATGGCCATGCTGTAGACACCTGCAAAATCGACGTCGTTGAGGCATCCCACCCTGTTCCGGATGACGCAGGGCTGCAGGCCACGCGCCGCATCAAGGACTGCATAAAGAACCTTACCGAAGACGATCTAGTGATCTGTCTGATTTCAGGCGGGGGATCAGCGCTTTTGGTCGATCCGATACCCGAAATCCGCCTCGAAGAAAAACAGGCGATCAACAAGGCGCTGTTGAAATCAGGCGCATCAATTGACGAAATGAACTGTGTTCGTCGCCACCTATCAACAGTCAAGGGCGGCAAACTGGCAGCACTTTGCCACCCGGCACGCGTGGTTTCGCTCATGATCTCCGATGTTCCAAACGACAGGTTTATCGATATTGCTTCGGGACCGACAGTTGCCGATCCGACAACCTGCGCAGACGCGCTTGAGGTCATAACCCGCTACGACATTCCAGTACCGACCGAAGCGTTGAACGCCCTGCGTTCAGGTAAGGCCGAAACAATCAAACCCGATGATCCCAGGCTGTTGAACACAGAGGCCCATTTGATCGCGGCACCGCAAATGGCACTTGATGCCGCCGCGCAGAAGGCGCGCTGTGAAGGTGTTGATGCCATGGTCCTCGGCGACTCTCTGGAAGGCGAAGCATCCGAGCTCGGAAAATCACTCGCCGGAACAGCCAAGCATGTCGCGTCGCGTCGCCATCTAAATGATCGCCCTTGTGTCTTGTTGTCAGGCGGCGAAACCACCGTCACCGTCAAGGGAACGGGACGTGGCGGCCGAAATGTCGAATTTCTGTTGGGACTTACCATAGAACTCGATAGCGCACCGGGTATTCACGCAGTCGCGGGTGACACCGACGGCGTTGACGGGCTCGAAGAAATTGCTGGCGCGTACATTTCTCCCGATACCTTGTTGCGTGGATCACTTCTGGACATGGACGCAAAGGCGTATCTCGCCAATAATGACGGTCACAGTTTCTTTGAAGCACTCGAAGACGAAATCATTACCGGCCCTACACTTACCAATGTAAATGATTTCCGGGCAATCCTGATTATCTGAAGGACATCACATCGCGACGGAGGAAAACATCGTGACAAGCGCCACCCACAAAATCGCTGTCATCGCCGGGGACGGCATCGGAACAGAAGTCATGCCCGAAGGCATCCGCGTGCTCAAAGCCGCGGCCGAGATTTTTGACCTCGACCTGACCTTTGACGAATTTGAATTCGGTTCCTGCGACTACTATCAAAAGCACGGCCAGATGATGCCCGATGACTGGCGTGCGCAGATCGAACCTCACGATGCGATTTTCTTTGGCGCGGTTGGCTGGCCCGACACCGTGCCCGACCACATTTCGCTGTGGGGATCGCTGATCCAGTTTCGCCGTGATTTCGACCAATATGTCAGCTTGCGTCCCGCCAAACTGATGCCCGGCGTGCCATCCCCCCTTGCCGGTCGCAAACCGGGTGATATTGATTTCTATGTCGTGCGCGAAAATACCGAAGGCGAATATTCCTCGGTCGGCGGCAAAATGTATCCCGGCACCGACCGTGAAATCGTCATTCAGGAAACCATCATGTCGCGCACCGGCATTGATCGCATCCTGAAATACGCTTTCGAACTTGCCCAGAAACGCCCGCGCAAACATCTGACTTCGGCCACCAAATCAAACGGCATTTCGATCACCATGCCCTATTGGGATGAACGGGTGATCGACATGGCGAAAAACTATCCCGACGTCAGCTGGGACAAATATCATATCGATATTCTCACCGCCCAGTTCGTCATGAACCCGGATCGCTTTGACGTCGTCGTCGCCTCAAACCTGTTTGGTGATATCCTGTCTGACCTTGGCCCGGCCTGCACCGGCACGATTGGCATCGCGCCATCGGGCAACATCAACCCGGAACGCAAATTCCCATCCCTCTTCGAACCGGTCCATGGTTCCGCCCCGGATATCGCCGGCAAGGGCATCGCCAACCCCATCGGCCAGATCTGGTCGGGCGCGATGATGCTTGATCACTTGGGTCACACCGATGCCCATGACGCGATCATGAAGGCGATTGAAACCGTGCTTCTGGATGAGAATCTGCGCACCGGCGACCTCGGCGGTACCGCCGATACGCTCACCTGCGGCAAGGCGATCGAACAGGCCCTTCGCGATCAGGCCTGATCGAAAAGCGCGCCACAATCATCAAAACACGGCCTGACCCCTGTCTAGCGGGGATCAGGCCGTTGTCATTTGGCACATATGACTGGCGCCAAAAACCGGCGAACACTTGGCAAAGACTGTCCGTCCCAAGGTTGTGCAAAATCTTAAATTGGTATAGGTACAGTCTGCTGCGACGCAGCAACGAACAGGATGGTCTTGGGGAGACCTGTCGCTGAATTTCCGGCTGACGGATCATGAAGACCACCTGATGACATTCCAGCCCGGGGACAACCCATTGCAAAGTCGGGTGCAAAGTCGGGCTTGACCGAGACGGAGACTTTCTGTGAATAGCGATTTTCTGCCGCGTTTGCGGGCTGAATGGCTTGGCAACATCCGCGCCGATGTGCTTTCGGGCCTTGTCGTTGCGCTGGCCCTGATCCCTGAGGCCATTGCCTTTTCCATCATTGCCGGTGTCGACCCGAAGGTCGGGCTGTATGCCTCCTTCTCGATTGCGGTGATCACTGCGATTTTTGGTGGTCGTCCGGGCATGATTTCGGCGGCCACCGCGGCCACCGCGGTTCTAATGGGATCGCTTGTCCGTGAACATGGCCTTGATTATCTGTTAGCCGCGACGGTTCTGGCCGGTGTCATTCAGATGCTGGCCGGTGTGTTCCGGCTTGGCAACCTGATGCGCTTTGTCTCCAAGTCGGTGATGACCGGGTTTGTCAATGCGCTCGCCATTCTGATCTTCATGGCCCAGCTGCCCGAACTGACCAATGTCAGTTACATGACCTATGTGATGGTCGCAGGCGGTCTTGCCATCATTTATCTCTTCCCGCGCATCACCAAGGTCATCCCGTCACCGCTGATTTGCATCATCGTTCTGACCGGTCTGTCGTTCTTCATCGATGCCGATCTGCGCACCGTGGGCGATATGGGCGCACTGCCTGATGCCTTCCCGGCGATCTATTTCCCGGATGTGCCGCTTAATCTTGATACCTTCCTGATCATCCTGCCCTACTCGGCAGCGGTCGCGGCGGTCGGTCTGCTCGAAAGTCTGATGACGGCCCAGATCGTTGATGATCTGACCGACACCACGTCCAACCGTACGCGTGAATGCTATGGTCAGGGGATCGCCAACTTCTTTACCGGCTTTATCGGCGGTATGGCGGGTTGTGCGATGATTGGCCAGTCGGTGATTAACGTCAAATCGGGGGGCCGTTGCCGCCTGTCGACCTTCCTTGCCGGTATCTTCCTTCTGATCCTGATTGTGGTTCTGGGCGATCTGGTGGCGATCATTCCGATGGCTGCCCTTGTTGCCATCATGATCATGGTATCGATCGGGACATTCAGCTGGTCCTCGATCAAGGATCTCAAGGACCATCCGCGCAGCTCGTCGATCGTGATGCTGGCAACCGTCATCACGGTGGTGGGTTCGCATAACCTGGCGATTGGCGTTCTGGTCGGTGTGTTGCTGTCGGGCATTTTCTTTGCCTGGAAGATCGCACAGATTTTCCGCGTTACCAGCACGCTGTCGGATGACAGCACCCATCGCACCTATGAAGTACGAGGCCAGATCTTCTTTGCCTCGGTCGAAGACTTCACCAAGGCGTTTGATTTCCGCGAAGCGCTCGACAAGGTCACGATTGATGTCAGCCACGCGCATATCTGGGACATTTCAAGTGTTGCAGCCCTTGATATGGTCGTGCTCAAATTCCGCCGTGAAGGGGCCGAAGTCGAATTGATCGGCCTCAATGAAGCCAGCGAGACAATCGTCGATAAACTGGCCATCCACGATAAGCCCGGCGCGCTTGAACGCCTGATGGGCCATTAAGGCAACTGGGAAAGGAAACGATCCATGACACATCTGATCGCCCTGATCGACGGATCAGGCTATTCGCAAAGTGTATGTGACCTGACCCGCTGGGTGGCAGAACGGACCGAGGCATCGGTCGAACTGCTCCACGTGCTTGGCCGTCGCAATACCGATTCCGAACCGGCAGACCTCAGTGGCAACCTCAAGCTCGGCGCGCGTTCCGCCCTGCTAAAAGAACTGGCGGATCTTGACGAGCAAAAAAACAAGCTCGAACTCAAGCGCGGCCGCCTGCTGCTCGAAGAAGCCAAAACCGGCATGACCGAACAGGGCCTTGGCACTGTCACCACCAAGCTGCGCCATGGTGATCTGGTCGAAACCATTGCCGAATTCGAAGGTGATGCGGATCTGATCCTGGTGGGTAAACGCGGTGAAGCCGCCGATTTTGCCAAGATGCATCTGGGCTCGAACCTTGAACGGGTGGTGCGTTCGGCCAAGAAACCGATCCTGGTCGCCTCGCGCGCGTTCAAGCCAATCAACAAATTCCTGATTGCCTTTGATGGCGGCGAAAGTGCGATGAAGGCCGTGCGCCATATCGCAACAGGCAAACTGTTTACCGGCCTGCCCTGCGCGCTGCTTTCTGCTGGCAAACCAAACGGAAATCTTCAGGAAAAGCTTGATGAAGCGGCCGCAATCCTGCGCAAGGCGGGCTATGAGGTTGATGCCGGCTTTGCCTCGGGAGAGCCCGAAGACGTCATCAAGGACAAGATCGAAGCGGAAAATATCGACCTTCTGGTCATGGGCGCCTATGGCCATTCGCGCATCCGCAACCTGATCATCGGCAGCACCACCACCGAAATGGTCCGCTCCTGTCATGTGCCTGTCATGCTGTTCCGCTAGGAATATCCTTTAATCAAGAATTCCGATTTAATACCAAGGAGTAGAAATAGTCACCTATAGAGACACCTTATCGCGTTCTCTGGTTAGGAGAGGCTCGCGCGGCGATGCGGAGCATCGGAAGTGAGCTACGACTCGATCAGGAGGGCGCGATAAGGTGCCGTCCCGGTCGCGCAAACAAACTACCGGCTGGCGTCAGATCAGCTTGAAGATGTACCGCATCGCCTGCACTGTTCTTCCTAGCAAATAGCTCGTTTGCACGATCTCTATTGATGAGTATTTCTGCTCCTTGGTATAAGGCCCGGTCAGGTGACTGGGGCCTTTTTCTGTGCGTGAAAGGTCCTAGATCGCGTTCAAGGACGCCAGAACCTCGCCAAGCGGTAAAACTCCTCGCATCATTTCATCTGATTTGGAGGATCAGGCATGTTGCGTTTCACCTTTCACACAATGGCCGCTTTGGCCTTTCTTGTTCTTTCCATCCCGTCAAATGCATCGACCAATGCTGTTGGCTTTCGCGAAATCGCGATCGCAGCAACACAAGACGACCGGGCTTTGGCCGGTGCAATCTGGTACCCAACAACGGACACAAATCCGGCAACCACTATCGGCGAAAACCCGATCCTTTTCGGTCAGATGGTCCAACCTGACGCCAAGACCATGGACGGACGCCATCCTTTGGTCGTCATGTCGCACGGCTTTGGTGGCAACTGGCGCAATCAGGGATGGCTTGCTGTCGCACTTGCCCGTGCCGGTTATGTCGTTGCCGCAATCAACCATCCCGGCACCACCAGCCGCGATGTCACCGCCGAAGTCGGCTCGAAATTGTGGCTCCGCCCGCGCGATATCTCTCACCTGATTACATCGCTTTCCGACAACCCGACATGGTCCCCTTATCTCGACACGACCAACATCACGGTCATCGGGCATTCATTGGGCGCATGGACAGCCCTTGAACTGTCCGGAGCGCGAATGGATATGGATCTGACCGATGCAGATTGCGCACAGAATCCTCAATTCGCCGCCTGTGACGGCATCGCCACCCTTGAAGTCGGTCGCAAGACCGCTGATCGGAAAAAGCTGGCGGCAAATCTCAAAGACGAACGGATCGGTGCTGCCATCTCACTTGACATTGGCCTTGCGCGCGGTTTCACCCCCGAAAGCCTGGCAGCCATCGACATCCCTTTGCTGGTGATAGCCGCCGGTTCGCCCAATCCAAAGATCCCCAAGGATCTTGAATCAGGCTATCTCATCCGCTACCTGCCAGCAGAGCTGCGCCAGTACCACGTTTTGCCCAGGGCCGCGCATTTTACCTTCCTGCCGGAATGCAAACCAAATGCCGCAGCACTGCTTGAAAGCGAAGTTCCCGGCGATGGCATCATCTGTCTTGATGGCGACGACCAAGCGGTTCGATCAGAGCTGCATCAGCAGACCATCACCCTCATTCTCGACTTTCTCCGTCAGCGAGAAACAGCTTCCTGATTGGACCAAAATCTTTACCGGCATCAAGGTCCGGGTCCACGGCGCGATAGGCCCGTGGACCCATTCCCGTGATGCGCCCGAATTCTCGGTTAAAGTTCGATTTGGTCTGAAAGCCGCATTCAAACATGATGTCGGTAACCGGCTTTTCCGTGCTATGCAAAAGCAACTGCGCTTCTGCAATCCGGTACTCATTGACGATCTGTGAAACATTGCGCCCAAACCGGCGGTTGATCGCGCCGGAAATTTTCCGTGCCGGCATCACCACGCGGCGGGCCAGACGATCCAATGTCAGATCAGGATCACGGTACAGATGCTTCTCGCGTATGACGTCATCAATCACCGCAAGGATGGCATCATCGTCCCCAATATCATCGTTATCAGTCTGACGATCATCTTGTTTTGGCGAAACGCTGGGTTCTGGCTCGACATCGTGCGCATTTGCGGTCTGCGGGCTTAACCGCTCCAACCGCATCATCAGGATCGCCAGCACCACCAGAACAACCAGTTGCGCGTAACTTACAATCGCGGCTGCATGTGTGCCCTTTGTGAGCCTGAAATCAAGCGCAATCAATACGTCGACCAGGCCTGAAAAAATCAGCGCACAGCCAACCAAGGCGACAATGCCGCGAACCGATCCGACATCCCCCAGTCGCGCCTGTGCAAAGCGCTCCTCGCCCCGGCTGGCCAGCACCATCAGTGCAATTCCATATCCGGCAAACTGCAGCGCAATCAGGAAATCAACTGGTATATGCCATTTTTTCCAGGTCAAAATGGCAACAAGAATAATCAGAACCGGAATAACGTGCAGCCATGCCCATCGGCCGCGTGAGGTTTCCTGCGTCCCGAGCGCCGCAAAGCATGCCCAGGCTATCGGTGGCAGCATCGCGGCAAATAAAGGGCGCATGAATCGGAAGATCCACACATCAAACTGCCAGCGCAATCCAACCATAATGACCAGCGCCAGACTGGCGGCAATAAAGATCCGCATGCCCCGGCCGACCGGCCCCGCAGGCCCGCGCAGGATCAACCGCACCAGCAAAATCGCCAGCAACAAGGCAACAACAAACGGCAGGGGTATTTCAAACATGATGCGCGGCACAATCTTGCTACGGGTGAACCTGATGGTTTTCCCGCGTGTCACCTTGGCAGGCAACAAAAAAAGACCGCGGGGCTTACTTCACCGCGGTCTTGGGGTTTTAAATCCCGGGCTGCTCGCCAATTAATGCAACAGGAACCGGCCCAGATTGTTGTTGATCTGGCGTTCCAGTTCGCGGTCCAGATCCATCAAAAGCGCGGTGGTTTCGTCATATATCGCCTGTTCGCGCTCGGACACCGACATCGATTCAGAAAGGGTACGCGACCGCGCTGCCATCGCACTGACTTCGCCTTTGGGCGTGCCATTGGCATCAAGCAGTTCAAGCTTGGCCGCGACCTTCAGATCAACCTTGTCAGACTGATCGTCGGTAAACACACCCTTGATGCCCTTGGTGGTTTTAAGCGCGTTTGAGGTGACCGAGGCTTCGGTGACGCTATAGCGCAACATGTCGCTCGTACCTGCCGTCTGGATGCGGTCATCGGGCCAGTTCATTGCCATACGGCCGAGATTGAACGGCAGGGCGGATTCAAGCGATCCTTCGCCCCCGTTTGACCAGGCCGCAACCTTTTCAATCGGTCCGGCAGCAAAGACAATCGGATCAAGATGGCGCCATGTCACATCGGGATAGGTCGCAACCGGGCCGCTTGTGCAAGCCGTCATCAGCGCAAGTGCCGCCCCCGCAACAACGGCGCGCAGGCCCTTGATGGACATAACCGTCATGTCTTCGATCTCCTTTGATCAATCACACACATACATAAAAAAACAACGCCACCATGGCGTGTCAGGTTCCAGACCCTCGCATGGTGACGTTGCTTTATGATTAAGGCAAGGCTGTGACGCACACAAAGCGCGTAGGCCCGAACCCCTAGATTTTCGGCGATGCCGCTTCGGGATCGTCGGCCTTAAGTGCGCGCAGATCGGCTTCGTTAAAGCCATAGCGCGTATTGCAGAACTGGCACGATACGCCGACCTCGCCGGTATCCGCCTCGCGCATCGACAGAAGCTCGTCCAGCGGATAGGTGACAAGCGCGCCTTCGATCTTTTCGCGCGAACACCGGCATTTGAACTGAAGCGGCGTCAGATCAAACACACGCGGTTCTTCGTCATGGAACAGACGCCAGATCAGGTCATGTGCCGAAAGCGAGATATCAACAAGCTCGTTTTGCGTGGCACTCGCCATCAAAATGGTCGAGCGGTTCCAGTCTTCCGCAACCTTTTCGGCTTCTTCCGGGGTGGCAGCTTCGCCAGATGCGCTGACAGGCATTTTCTGCAGGAACAGACCACCGACCCACCAGTCATCCGTCGTCTCGCCGCGATGAACTTCGATCTTGAACGACGTTTCAAGCTGCTCGGACTGACGGAAATAGGCTTCGGCACATTGCGCCAGCGTCTCGCCCTCAAGCGAAACAATGCCCTGATACCGGTCATGCTCATCGCCCTGATCGACCGTAAAGGCAATATGCCCGCGCCCCATCAGTTTCAGAACCTGACCACGCAATGCTTCCTCGCCGCCTTCTTCCTCGGCGATCATGGTTTTCAGGCGCTCTTCATCCACCCGCAGGCAGGCGCGCACATTGCCATCACTATCAACATCAACCACCAACATGCTGATCGGCCCGTCCGAGCTGGTCTGAAGGGTAAAAAGCCCTTCATATTTCAGCGACGAAGACAACAGCACAGCAAGGCCAATGATCTCGGAAAGCAGATGGTTGGCAAGCGGCGGATAATTGTGTTGGCCGATGATGGTCTGCACCGTCGGGCCAAGGCGCGTGAAGCGGCCACGGATATTGGAATGATCCAGCGTGAAGGGCTGGCAAAAATCGACAGCGATCTGCATTTTCGGGTTCCGCGTTTTTACGTGTTCCGGGGCGTATAACAACGGCCGAACCCCATTGTCCAGCCGCGTCTCGCCAAAGCAAAGGGGCGAACATCGCTGTCCGCCCCGAAAATCATGATGCTTATTTAATCTGCATCCTCAGGATGGCAAGCCGTTAAAGCAGTATAGCAGAACCCCTTTCTGCGCATGCAGACGGTTTTCGGCTTCGTCAAACACCACCGACTGCGGCCCGTCAATCACCGCATCGGTGACTTCCTCGTTCCGGTGGGCTGGCAGGCAATGCATGAAGATCGCATCATCCTTGGCCTGTGCCATGGTTGTCTCGTTGACCTGATAGGGCGAAAGGGCCGCCATGCGGGCATCGTAATCTTCATCACCCATCGAAACCCAGCAATCGGTCACCACCACATCGGCATCGGCCAAGGCGCTGTCCATATCGGTCAAACGCACTTGGCCCCCCTCGGCATTCGCACTTTCAATCAGGCCCTGATTGGGGCGATAGCCCGCCGGGCAGGCCATATCGAGTGCAAAGCCGAATTTCGGCGCGGCATGAATGAACGATGCCGACACGTTATTGCCATCGCCAAGCCATGCGAATTTAAGGCCCTCAAGCGTGCCTTTATGTTCCTTGATGGTCATCAGGTCGGCCATGATCTGACACGGGTGACTCTGATCGGTCAGGCCATTGATCACCGGCACGGTGGCGTATTTCGCCATTTCGTGCAGTTTGGATTCATCTGTGGTCCGGATCATGATCGCATCGACAAAGCGCGACAGAACGCGCGCCGTATCGGCAATAGTTTCCCCGCGGCCAAGCTGGCTGCTGTCGGCATCAAGCACAACAACATCACCGCCAAGCTGGCGCATGCCGACTTCGAACGACACGCGTGTGCGGGTCGAAGGTTTTTCAAAAATCAACGCCAGCGTCTTGCCCGCCAGCGGCTTGTCCCCAAACGGGGCGTTGCCGGCCTTCTCAGAGTCGCCGAGTGCAAGAATGTTCATAAGCTCGCTTGCCGACATTTTGTCGAGATCGAGGAAATGGCGAATATCAGTCATCATCAGTCTTCCTTACGCGCCCTTATTTACCAAGGGCGGCTGCGGCTGCATCAATGGCAACCAGCGCTTCGTCAACATGGGTTTTGGTGATGTTGAGTGGCGGCAACAGACGCACCACATTGTCACCTGCGGGCACCGTCAAAAGGTTCAGCTCACGCAGTTTGGCGACAACATCAACATTGGCCGGCTTGGTTTTCATCCCCAAAAGCAGGCCCATGCCACGCACTTCTTCAATAAAGCCCGGATGCTTGCGTTCAATCACATCAAGCCCGTCATGGATCAGGCGGCTCATTTCCAGAACATGGTCCATGAAACCGGGACGCAGAACCTCATCAAGCACCGCATTGGCAGCCGCCGTCGCAAGCTGGTTCCCGCCAAAGGTCGTGCCATGCATGCCCGGTGAAAACGCCGCTGCTGCCTTTTCATTGGCAAGCAGTGCGCCAATCGGGAAGCCACCGCCAAGCCCCTTGGCCGAGGATACGATATCGGGCTCCATGTCCGACCATTCATAGGCAAACAGCTTGCCCGTCCGGCCGATACCGGTCTGAACTTCGTCAAACATGACCAGCATGCCGAACTCATCGGCCGCCTTGCGCACACCTTCAAGGTATCCTTCCGGCGGACGGCAAATGCCGCCTTCACCCTGGATCGGCTCAAGGATGATCCCGCCGGTATTGGGCGTGATCGCATTGCGCAATTCATTAAGGTTGCCAAACGCCACACGGTCAAACCCGTCCGGCATCGGACCGAAACCTTCGCGGTATTTCTCGCTATAACCGGCAGTCAGGGTGCCAAGCGTTCTGCCATGAAACGCATTGGTCGCAACCAGAATGCGGTTCTTTTCCGGATTGCCCGCCACATGCTGATAGCGACGCAGCATCTTGATGCCCGCCTCATTTGCCTCGGCCCCGGAATTACAGAAAAACACCGTATCGGCAAAGCTGTTGGCAACCAGCCGTTCGGCCAGTTTTACCTGACCGGGCATCTGATAGAGGTTCGAGGTATGCCAAAGCTTGCCAACCTGCTCAGACAGTTTTTCCACCAGATGCGGGTGCGAATGACCCAGCGTATTCACGGCAATACCCGACCCGAAATCAAGGAATCGTCGGCCGTCCTGCGCATAGAGATAAGGTCCTTCACCTTTCTCAAAGGCCAGATCGGCCCGCGCGTAAGTCGGCATGACGGGAGTAATCACTTTCTTATTCCTCAATTCGGGTAAAATCACATTCCTGACTATCTGGTCAGGTTCCAGCAGACTGCTGGGAAGCCGAGGAGTATCAAGAGATTCATACCCCCTGTCAACGTCGCAAAAAGCACTTAGAACGCGGATTAGGAAAAGGTCATCAAAATGAAAAAAGGACGGTCTTCATTCTGAAGCACCGTCCTTGTTTTCCGAGCGATCAGAAGTCGCCCTAGGCCTTGAGCTTGTAGCCGCTCTTGATCATGCGATAGCACAGCATCCAAAGTGCGGCATTAACCAGCGCCAGAACGACAACACCAGTCATGATCGTGCCGTCCGAAATCCCGGTAAAGCCATAGCGGAACCCGTCAATCATGTAGAAGAACGGGTTGAAATGCACCAGGACCTGACCGGCTTCCGGCAGGCTTTCGGCACTGTAAAACGTACCCGACAGGAACGACAGCGGGGTGACAACAAAGTTGGTCACAACCGCGATATGGTCAAATTTCTCCGCCCAGACGCCGCCGGCAATTCCCAAAAGCGCCAGCATCAGGGAAGCCGAAACACCGAAATACAGGATCGCCCAGATGTTATGGATCGCGACATCCACAAAGAATGACATGAAGATCGCGGTCACCAGACCGACAACCACCCCGCGCGTCACCGCGCCAAAGGCAAAGCCGGCAACCATTTCACCGGCAGATAACGGCGGCATCAGGATATCAACGATGTTGCCCTGAACCTTTGCAATCGTGATCGAACTCGATGTATTGGCAAACGCGTTTTGCACCATGGTCATCATGATCAGACCAGGTGCCAGGAAGGTGGCAAACGCAATACCGTTCACCGTTTCAACAGCACGGCCAAGGGCCAACAGGAAAACAGCAAGAAACAGCAGGCTGGTCACGACCGGCGCTGCAACGGTTTGCAAATATACATTTAAAAACCGGCGGACTTCTTTGGCATAAAGTGTCCAAAGCCCAAGCCAGTTCACAGCCCCCATATGACGCGGGGCAAGAGCAGCTTGCTCTGACTTGTTCATGGAATTTCCTTCGGAAAAATGCAGACAATTGCGCGTAAAATAGGGAGAGTGGGGGCACACTTGCAAGGGTGTGAATTCATTCATAATGGCAGCCATGCGTAACAATCATCGCCAAAGCCCGGAAACCAGCGACTCTGAGCCGGAAAAAAAGCCCGGCGGCAATGCGCGTTTTTCCGCTCCGCGCGACAAAAAGTCCAAAGATCAGAAGCGCGAACCCAAACGCCCGCGCAAGGTCACCCGTGACTATCTGATGAATTACGCCACCTGGTATCTCGAACGCTTTGCTGCCTCACGCGCCCGGCTTGAAAAGCTCATGCGCTCTAAAATCCGCCTTTCCATCGCCGAATACGGCACCGACCCCGATGAAGCCGTCGAATGGATGAATTCGGTTTTATCGGCCTGCGAGAAGGCTGGCTTCATCAATGACGATGCCTACGCCAAGGGCCGCGCGCGCTCCCTGCTTAGGCGCGGCAAGGCACTCCGCGTCATTGCTGCTGACCTGTCATCGCGGGGCATCGCCAGCGATCAGATCGATGCCGCCTTGACCGAGCTTAAAGCCGAAGCCGAAGACGCCGCCTATGAAGAAGTGCGCGGCACCGATCCCAACATCGCCGCCGCTGCGGCCTATGCCCGTCGCCGTCGCCTTGGCCCGTGGCGCCGCCCGGACATCCGCGAAGAAAAACGCGACAAAGATATGGCCGCTCTCGCCCGTCAGGGCTTTGGCTATGACACCGCCACCCGCATCATCAATAGCGAGATCGAAGAACTCGAAGACCTGCTGTCGATGATTGACGGAATTTGATTGCATCCCCAAAGCCGGGTATCAATGAACAAATCCATTTTGATACGGAGACCCAAACATGATGGTCCGCATCTACCACAATCCGCGCTGCTCGAAATCGCGCCAGACCCTGACATTGATAGTGTGCGTGACGGTGATTTGATAGAAGCACATTCCACCCATTCACGAACAATGGAACGCCCAAATATCGTCGGTAGGGACAAGCTGGCACTCGGCCACCCGCCAGAAAATATTCTAGAAATCCTCCAGAATCTTCTAACAAGAAACTGGGTTTTCAAGGAGAGTAGTATGAAAGCGGTTGTCGCATCCCTTATATTTCTAGTGGTTCCTTTCTTTGCGATTTCGGCGCCTGCAGACTGCGGGAAAAATATTGAAGAAATTTTTTCTGGTGGCAATGTACCTCAACCTGATCAGATGCGCTCATGTGTTGAAGATGGATCAGTTGAAGACAAATCTTATCTCCAATCATTATTCTTGATTGGACTATTAGACTTCAATAATTACGATATAAATATTAATGATGTATTATCTGATGAGAATTCCTCATCATCTTATAAGTCATATTTAATTAGCAATTATATTACTAAAGACATAGATCTGGCAGAACATTATTTTTTATCTTCGATCTCAAAAAAATCTAAGTTTGCACATAAAGATCTCGCAATATCTATTGTGAAAAGAAATTATGATAAAATAGAAAAGTCATCCAGTTTTGCAGGATTGTATGGGGTAAATTACTACCTAGCGCTAAGCATATTAGACTACTCTATATCACAAGAATGTGCACATAATTACATTGTAATACCTTATCAATACAAGAAACGTATCGAAAAAATATTTTACGAATCCCCTTACATATCGCAATCATACACATTCCTGAAGAACGTTGATTGCTACAAAAATAGCGAAAGATCTATCGATTTTATCGAAAACTTGGGATCAACGGATGGGTTTTTCTTCACAGAATTGTCTGCATATTTGAACACAGTTGACTATGAAGAGAAAAATTACAGTTACGCCAATACATTAAAATGGATAGAGAATAATTTGTCTTTATACAGCAACTCACCTCTACACTGGTGCCTTGAAAACATATCAGAAAATTTAAGAGAATCCGAAAAATGCTTAAAATATGCGTTCTTCGATGACTACGTTTGTTCTTCCTATTCTGAAATAGGCCAAGAAAGTGGTTCCTCTGAATTTGTTTATGGCGCGTGTCGCTATGCTCAAATAAAAAAACAGCGATAAGTTTATTGCGGCCCTTACCCAGCGCAGATTTGATTGCGTCTGCAAAGACCGTTATCCAGCACCGAACCCATTCTGATACGGAGACCCAAACATGATGGTCCGCATCTACCACAATCCCCGCTGCTCGAAATCGCGCCAGACCCTGGCGCTGATCGAAGAACAGGGCATCACGCCCGATGTGATTGCCTATCTCGACACCCCGCCGACCCCGCAGGAGCTGTCGGGCATCCTTGATATGCTCGGCATGAAACCCGAAGACATCCTGCGCAAAAAAGAAGCGCGCGAAGAAGGCATTGCCGATCTGCGCGGCGATGAACTGATCGAAGCCCTCTGCGCCCATCCGCGCGCCCTTGAACGCCCGATTGTGGTCAATGGCAACAAAGCCGTTCTCGGCCGCCCGCCCGAAAACGCGCTGGAAATTCTGTAACGCCGCCATCAACAGGTTCCTGCCTTCGCGGGAACGACAGAACAGTTGGTGTCATGCCCGCGCAGGCAGGCACCCAAACAGCGCTGAAAACAAACGATCTCAAACGCCTGTGCCACATCGGCACGGGCGTTTTTCGTAATTAATAAAAGTCGAACATCCTCACAGCTATTATGTCTTGCGCAGAAAAACATGCATGTACCTGTGGGGAGGTCGTCGATGATTGCTGCTTTTGCCCTGATCCTTGTCTGCCAGCTATTTGGCGAAGTGGTCTCGGAACTGTTTGATTTACCCGTACCCGGGCCAGTAATTGGTCTGGTGTTGCTGTTTGTCGGACTTCTGATCAAACGCAACCCGCCCAAGGTGCTGACCGATGCGGCCGACAATCTGCTGATCCATTTTTCCTTGCTGTTTGTGCCGGCCGGTGTGGGCGTTGTGACCCAGATTGATCGCCTCAAGGGGGACTGGCTGCCGATTTCTGCGGCCCTGATCATCTCCACCCTGCTTGCCATGGTGCTGACCGCGCTTTTGATGTCGAAATTGCTGCCCAAAGCCAAACCGGGTGAGACGCTGGAGGACGGGCAATGAACGAGACCGATATCACCCAGCTTTGGGTTTACCTGTCGGCCAAGCCGCTCACGGGTCTCACCATCACCCTTGTCGCTTATGCCATTGGTTTCTGGCTTTATCAGAAAAGTGATCGCAACCCGATCTGCAACCCGGTGGTCATCGCCATTGCCCTGATTGCCCTGTTGCTCAAAGTCACCGGCACGCCCTATGCGACCTATTTCGAAGGCGCGCAGTTCGTGCACTTCCTGCTCGGGCCGGCCACGGTCGCACTCGCCGTGCCACTATTCCGGCAGACCGAAACGCTTAAACGTGCTTTGCCGGTGATTGCCTTTGGTGTTCTGTTCGGGTCCCTGGTCGCCAGTGCCAGCACGGTCATTCTGGCCTGGGCACTGGGCGCAAGCCCCGAAACGCTGGCCTCATTGGCACCCAAATCGGTCACAACACCGGTCGCTATGGGCATTGCCGAAAATATCGGGGGGGTGCCGGCCCTCACCGCGGTCTGTGTGATTGCGACGGGCATTGTTGGCGCCACCCTTGGCCCGATGGTGATGAATATGGCCCGTCTCAAGGATTGGCGCGCACGCGGCTTTGCCATGGGCGTTGCATCGCACGGCATTGGAACCGCGCGGGCATTCCAGGTCAATGAAACCGCCGGTGCCTTTTCCGGCCTCGCCATGGGCCTCAACACACTGGCCACGGCACTGACCATCCCGTTCCTGTGGCACTGGATATTCGGGTAGTTACAAAAAAGGGTGGGCCCTGACGAACCGGCCCCACCCTTTCTGCTCGTATCCCGCTTAAACGGATTTTTTTGTGATCAGCCGGCGCGCAATTGCGACAGGAAGTCCGAGACGGTTTTTTGCAGGCTGTCGACCTGGTTGACCAACGCCCCGACCGTTTCATCAAGTTCGCCTGCGGCTTCGCCGCTGCTGTTTGCCGCTTCGTTGATCTCATTGATGTTTGAAACCACGTCGATCGAGCCTTGCGAAGCACTCGTCGCACTGTTGGCAATCTCGTTAACAGCCGCGTTCTGCTGGCTGACAGCGGATGAAATGCTGGTTGCAATCTCGTTGATCGATGAAATGGTCTGGGTAACCTTTTCGATCGCTTCAACCGTCAACTTGGTTTCATCCTGGATCGCCCCGATCTGCTGGGCAATCTCGTCAGTCGCCTTGGCCGTCTGGTTGGCAAGGTTTTTCACCTCTTGCGCAACAACCGCAAAGCCCTTGCCGGCTTCACCGGCACGGGCCGCCTCAATCGTCGCATTCAGCGCCAGCAGGTTAGTCTGGGCAGCAATGTCATTAATCAGGCTGACAACCTCACCAATGCGTTCGGCGGCTTCGGCCAGACCGCCGACCATTTCGTTGGCCCGCGATGCTTCACCCACAGCTGTTTCGGCAATACTTGTCGATTCCTGAACCTGACCACCAATCTCGCTGATCGATGCCGAAAGTTCTTCGGTTGCCGAAGCCACGGTCTGGACGTTGCGTGCCGAATCGTTGGCCGCTTCCGACACTTTGTGGCTTTGGCGAACAGTATGATCAGCGGATTCACGCATCAGTTCGGTTGACTGCTGCATGCCACTTGAAGCCTGGCGCACAGAAGCCACGATCTGGCCGATAGACTGTTCAAGTTCCTGGGCCAATCGGTTGCGCTGATCAATCTGTTCCTTTTGTACACGCTTTTCAGCCGCAAGGCGGGCAGTCTCCGCTTCCTCGATTTTCTCCGCCGTCTCACGCCAGCGCAAAAGACCATGGGCAATCAAGCCAATTTCATCCTTGCGCTCGGTATAGGAAACTTCCTCCGAGAAATCGCGTTCGACAAAGCGCGAAATGGTCTGCCCCAGATCTCGAAGCGGCCCCAACTGCCAGCGCAGCAACAAGAACAGGAATACGGCAGAAGCGACAGCAACGATCACACCGACAATCGCAATACGGGCTTGAATCTCGCTGGCGACCGCGGCAACTTGGGCCTTTTCGATGCCGACATACAGGATACCCAACGTATCGCCCGACGGTGATGTGATCGGCGAGTATTGCGTCACATATTCCGTGCCCAGAATAAGTGCTTCGCCCCGGAATGTGTTGCCCGACATGATCGGCTCATAGGCCGCACTGCCCTTGCCCAACATCGTACCAACCGCACGTTTGCCATCCGGCTTGATGATGTTGGTCGAGACACGTACGAAATCCTGCTCGGCCGGAACAAAGGCAAACACGGTTGCCGTCTGGCCGGTGGTGGTCCCGATCTGGTCAATCAATTCGTGCGATGACAAATCCGGAATTTCCGGGATCACCAGATTGGTGGTCTCACCGTCTTTACTGATCTGCATCGAGAAATCAGGGTAATGGTCGCGCAAAATCGTGGAAGCCACACGCATGTTAAGCTTCTGGGATTCCAGACTGTCGCTTGCAACCTTCTCATCAATGCGCATCATGATCAGCAAGCCCAGCAACACAATGCCGCCAATCAGAATGGCAACGGCAGCCAAAGCCACCTTCAAAATCAGACTTTTCGACATACTCACTCTCACTTCAGTTTGACGACCCGAAAGGTGGTCGGCGCGCGTCATGGAATTTGTGCATTAAAACCGGATCTTAAGTGTCCGGATGAATCTGTTTTATATTGTATTAAATATCATAAATTAAACTTTCGTATACAACTAAACTTTTGATCATATACGCCGCGACTTATATCTAGAAGTTAGTCCTCGCAGAGGAGATAGCCCCTATATTTCATGCTTTTAGGGACTATACATATCGTCTGACACGTATAGTTCTCTTTGAGCTCGAGTCAGATATGGGGATTGGTTTTGAAAAAACGCGAAAAATTTTGCGTTGAATGTTGAATTCGATCTTCTTCATCGAAGACGCCATTTTCCCTATCCATAAACCGGACCCGGTAAAACCAAACCCGCCAGGCGGAATTGCCTTCGCGGCGGATTGGGACAAGGGTGTCATGGAAAATGGGGCTTAGACCCGCAGTGTTTTGGGACGTTCACCGCGCAAACGCATCCCGTCATGGATATTCAGACCAATCAGATAGATATTGATGGCCCCGGCCAGAAGCTCGATCCCCTGTACCGCGACAAAGATACTGTCAAAGCGGCCCTGTTGGGCCAAAAGTGCCAGCGTAATCGCCGATGGCGCCAGAATCAGGACACCATTGGCCGCAATCATCTGCATGCGACGCAATTTGGTTTTTAAAATCCCTTTGGGGTTTCCCCCTGACAGGGCAAAGCCCGACCCGCCTGTGGTGATCAATACCGGGATCAACCCGATCAAACCCCAGGCAATCGCGGCCTTCACCAACGTGATCTCGCTGGTGTCTCCGCGCAGTTCGACAATAACCGTCGCCAGCCAGAAAGTGGCGATAAAACCAAGGGCCGCCAACCCGGCAACACGATGCAGGTAGGGCAGCACGGAACGATAGGATGTGGACATCGAAATCTCTCATGTAAGGGGGAAGATCACGATGTGGCGCCACACTCGTTTCCTGCCATGAACCGACCAAATAAAACACTCGCGACCGGTCGGGTCATTGCGTAAGGTAGGATATTAAATAGCATACTATGTATTATATAGCAAGCTATGTATTGTTGAATGCGAGAAGCTGTTATGCCGCTAAACCGCCACCAATCTGCCGGATACATGACCAACTGGGCCGCACGCCTGTTTGCCCGCGCCATTGACCAGAAACTCAAACCGCTGGGGATTAGCAGCGGCTATCTGCCGGTGTTCTTTGCTCTGGCCGATGGCAGTACCCGCACGCAAAAACAGCTGGCCCGCGATGCCGGGATCGAACAGCCCACCATGGCGGCAACACTAAACCGCATGGACCGCGACGGACTGATCTGCCGCGAAAAGGACGCAGAAGACCGCCGCATCACCCATATCCGGCTTAGCGATGAGGCGCGCGAAAATGCCAAGGATATTCAGGCCATCGTCGATCAGGTCAACGAAACCGCCCTTTCGGGATTAAACAGTCTGGAACAACGGGTGTTTCTTGATGCGCTGGGCAAGGTCACGGCATCTCTTGCCACGGCCGAGGATACGCCCAAGCCTGATGATCAGTAATCGACCTTGACGAAATAAAGCCCATCGGCCGGGGCGGTTGGGCCGCCCGCGGCACGGTCGCAAGCCTCAAGCGCATGCTTGACGTCAATCGGCTTCCAATTGCCCTTTCCGACCAGAACAAGGGTGCCAACCATATTGCGCACCTGATGATGCAGGAAAGACCGGCTTTCGGTATGGACCCGAATTTCCAGCGGGTTTTCAATACTGCGCGTGACTTCAAGCTTTTCAAGCGTCTTGATCGGGCTCTTCGCCTGACATTCGGTTGCCCGGAAGGTGGTAAAATCAAACGTGCCGATCAGGTGTTGGGCCGCTTCATTCATCGCATCGACATCAAGGGGTTTGTAAATACCCCACGCCAGGCCAGCCTCAAAGGTCAGCGGTGCGCGGCGATTGATGATGCGATACATGTAGTAGCGTTTCTTTGACGAAAACCGTGCGTGGAAGTCCTCAGACACTTCCTCGCACACCTTGATCGCCACCGGATCGGGTTTGAGATGATGATTGATCGCGTTCATCACCGCATCGCGCGGGTAATATTTCGGCAGATCGAAATGCACCACTTGGCCTAGCGCATGCACCCCGGCATCAGTTCGGCCCGAAACATAGACGCGCACAAATGTCCCGACGAACTTTTCGATCGCGGTCTCAAAGACCTTCTGAACCGAAATCACTTCGTCCTGGTACTGCCAGCCATGATAAGGCCGGCCATCATATTCGACGGTGCATTTATAGCGTTGCATGCGGGGTCTTATATCGCCTGATCAAAAAGAAAACGAGGGGCAATCATGCCCCTCGTTCGCGATCCATCACAGCAGATGCGTGATTATTTCAGATCGTCATTGCCATAGCCAAGACGCAGGCGCAGGGCATTCAGCTTGATAAAGCCTTCGGCGTCATGCTGGTCATAAACCGTGTCTGCTTCGAACGTGACGTGTTCTTCCGAATAGATCGAGTTCGGCGATTTACGGCCGGTCACCGTGACATTGCCTTTATAAAGGTCAAGGCGCACGGTGCCGTTAACAGAACGCTGGGTGTCGTCGATCAGGCGCTGCAGGGCCTGACGTTCCGGCGACCACCAGTAACCGTTATAGATCATCTCGGCATAACGCGGCATCAGCTCGTCTTTCAGGTGACCGGCGTTACGATCAAGCGTGATGCTTTCCATCGCACGGTGCGCGGTCAAAAGGATCGTGCCGCCCGGGGTTTCGTATACGCCGCGCGACTTCATGCCGACATAGCGGTTTTCAACCAGATCAAGACGACCAATACCGTTTTTACCGGCCAGCTCATTCAGCTTGGTCAGCAAGGTCGCCGGGCTCATGCGTTCGCCATTGATGGCAACCGGGTCACCTTTTTCGAACTCGATTTCAATCGTGGTGATCGCATCCGGTGCGTTCTGCGGCGAAACGGTACGGACAAACATGTTTTCGTCCGGCTTGAGCCACGGATCTTCCAGCGCCTTGCCTTCATAGGAAATGTGCAGAAGGTTGGCATCGGTCGAATAGGGCGGCTCATCGCCACCGGCCTTGTCGGCCGAAATCGGAATCTGGTGTTTCTGGGCAAAGTCCAGAAGTGCTGTACGCGAATTCAGATCCCATTCACGCCACGGCGCAATCACCTTGACGTCCGGCTTCAGGCCATAATAGCCAAGCTCGAAACGGACCTGGTCGTTGCCCTTGCCGGTCGCACCGTGCGATACCGCGTCGGCGCCGACTTCCTTGGCAATCTCGATCTGACGCTTGGCGATCAATGGCCGCGCGATCGAGGTGCCGAGCAGGTAAACACCCTCATACAGCGCATTGGCGCGGAACATCGGGAAGACATAGTCACGGACAAATTCTTCACGCAGATCTTCGATAAAGATCTGTTTGACGCCGAACATCTCTGCCTTTTTACGGGCCGGCTCAAGCTCTTCGCCCTGGCCGAGATCGGCGGTGAAGGTCACGACTTCGCAGTTATACTGTTCACGAAGCCATTTCAGGATGATGGAGGTATCCAGACCGCCTGAATAGGCAAGGACGACCTTTTTGACCTGATCGCTCATTGGAGTGACGCCTTTCTTTTTCACTACACTTCAGGGGCAGCCAAACATGGTTGGTTCCTGCCCCTGCCACAGACGCAATCCATTGATTGCGTCAGGCCCCGGATCGCCCTGAAGAGGGCTCCGTCGGCTCTTTATATAAAGCCCGCAGATTTTATATAAAGAGCCCTAGACCTTGAGCGCGGAGTATAGGAAAACACTACTAAGGGGCAAGACCCAAGATGGGCTTGGCTCCAAAAAGGCACAAAAAGATCGCACTTTTTGCCAAGCTTTTGGAAAAATCCGCACCGAATGCTCAAGAATACCGAAGAAACCGAGATCGATCTGCCCAAAATCGGCCCGTTGCCGGTCCGTTTGAGGCCCAGTGCGCGCGCGACGCGACTCAAACTGCGCATCGATCCGACGTTTGATGGCGTTGAAATCGTCGTGCCCAGCGGGGTGTCGCGCAAGATGGCGATTTCGATGCTCCATCAGCATGGCGACTGGGTCACCGCCCATATGCAACGCCTGCCCGAACGGGTGCAATTTGCCCCGGGTGCGTGGATTCCGTTTCTGGGCCACGATCACGCCATTCGCGCCGTGCCCGATGCCAAGCGCGGAGTCTGGGTCGAAGCCGGAGTCATCTGGGTATCAGGCCAGCCCGAACATACCAACCGCCGGGTGACGGATTTCCTCAAAAAGCAGGCCAAGCTTGAAATCGCGCCACGTGCGCATGCCTATGCCGAGCAGATCAATAAAAAGGTCAATCGCATCTCGCTCAAAGACACCCGTACGCGCTGGGGAAGCTGCTCGTCATCTGGCAATCTGTCCTTTAGCTGGCGGCTAGTGCTGGCCCCGGAAGATGTGCTGGATTATGTCGTGGCGCATGAAGTGGCGCATTTGCAGGAACTTAATCACTCTGCCCGCTTCTGGGCCGTGGTCGACGATCTTTATGGCCCCTCGAAAAAGCAGCAACACTGGCTGAAGAAACACGGACCGGCCCTGCATCGCTATGGTGCCGGAACCTGAGGTACGCGAATTATGCTGATCCCCTTGGAAACACTGGCAATTTTTATCCCCACCGCTCTGGCGCTCAATATGACGCCGGGCAATGACATGCTGTTTTGTCTGGGTCAGGGCATCAAATCGGGCCCCGCCGCCGGCAATGCGGCGAGCTTCGGGATTGCCACCGGGGCGCTGATCCACACAGCCTTGGCCGGGCTTGGTTTGGCGGCCCTTGTTGCGGCCCATCCAGTCGCACTTGATGTGTTGCGCTGGGCCGGAATTGCCTATCTGGTGTGGTTGTCGATCGGGGCGTTTCGAAGCACAGACCAGCACCTAAAACCCGCACAAACCAAGCGTTCCAGCGCACTCACAGCATGGCGGGACGGGATTGTGGTGAACTTGCTCAATCCCAAGATCATTGTCTTTGTGCTGGCGTTTATTCCGCAGTTTGTCGATGCGGCGCGTGGGTCGGTTTTGGTGCAGTTTCTGATTTTCGGGCTGATCCTGAATATCGGCGGGACGATTATTAATTGTCTGGTTGGCAGTTTTGCCGGGAAAATCGGACAGGTTTTGTCGCGTTCAGCCAGGATTACCCGCGCCTTTCAGATCGCCACGGGTTGTATCTTTTTGGGGCTTGCCGCCAAGCTGGCCTTTGACCGGAAATAATGAACAATAATGTCCATTATTCAAATTCAGTGAATAATGGCTAATTTCCGGCCATCGTGGCAAAACCGGCTAAATCAAATCCTCATACAATACAGCCGCTGGCGCGCAGATTTGGCAATTCAGCACGCAGGAATGCGAGGAAGCTTTTTTCCACCGCACTCAGTTCGCGTGAGGACGTAAACAGCGCGACATCCCATTCGATGGTTGGCGTGAGCGTGCGGGCAACCACCTTGTCGGTGTCAACCAGAAGGGCTGCGAAGGGATCACTGACCGAAATGCCGACATTGTGTTCAACCAGGCGCGAGATGGTGCGGATGGTGCGCGCCTCGACCGCGATTTTGCGCGGCCAGCCGGCAATCTGGAAAATATAGTCGATCTTGGTGCGCAAGGGCGACCCGATAGAGAGTTCGACAAAGTCCTCGCCGCGCAGCAAATCGATATCGATAGTTTCAAACTTTGCCAGCCGGTGATCGACCGGCATCAGACAAACCGCGCGTGATTGCGCGAGTGGCGTGATCAGAACATCCGGGTCCTGCAGATCAAGGGTAATGCCGATGCCAAGATCGCACTGGCGGGTCGAAATCATGTCGAGCATACCTTCAAGGCCCGTATCGGTAATACTGATCGAAACGTTGGGGTGGGCCTGTTTGAACTTTGCAACAACATCAAGAAGATAGGTATCGACATAGATCGGCTGGGCGGCGATGCGGATGGCACCGAGCTGATCATTGGCAATCGCACGCGCCTGGGTTTCTACTTCTCGAAACGCATTCAGCGATCGCAGCACAGTTGCGTGGAACTGCTGGGCCTCGGAAGTCGCGGTCAGCTGATTGCGCTTGCGCGTAAACAGTTCAAACCCCACAGATTTTTCAAAATTGTTGAGCAACCGGCTGACCATCGGTTGCGAGATATTCATCGCCTGCGCCGCACCCGTCACAGAACCGTGAGTCATGAAGGCATTGAAGCTTTCGAGTTCGCGCAGTTTCATCGTGCTGTCCCAAATCCGGATATTGTCGGCAATCGACCGTTCAGTATGTATTTTAGTTATACTGGAATTAATTTTTTGCGTCACCGGTTATGGTTTGTCTATGCAGGAGGCAGAAAAACAAAAGACAGAGTGAAAACCCGTCTGAGCTCCGGCAATCCTGCCACCACCATCCAGGGAGACATGAAAATGTTTCAACAGCTCAAGAAAGCAGCCGGGATAGCTGCCGCCATCCTTGCGACCACAACCATGATTTCGACCGCCCAGGCTGACGCCTATCCTGAAAAAGCCGTGACGCTGGTCGCACCGTATGGTGCTGGCGGTGCATCTGACCTGGCAGCCCGTGCGCTGGCAGAGACCGCAGGCAACTATACCGGCGGGCAGCCGGTTGTTGTTGTCAACAAAACCGGTAATGGCGGCATGAATGGCGCGCGCTTCGTTTCCGAAGCCGACCCGGATGGCTACACCCTTCTTCTGTCGCGTGTCGGCATGGCGCTTTATCCGGCCGTTTACACCGACAGCCCGGTTGGCTGGGATGCCTACACCTTCCTTGGCATGCTTGAAGCAACCCCGATGATCCTGGCGGTCAATGCCAATTCCGACATCCAGACCATCGACGAGCTGCTTGCCAAAATCAAAGACAGCAATGGTGCCACCACCTATGCCGCATCCGGCCCCACCGCGATTGACGGCTTTACCGTTCAGGCGCTTCTGTCTGACGTTGGTCTGGACCCGCTGACCGCTTCCACCCTCGTGCCATATAAAGGCGGCTCTGCTTTGGCCGCTGCCCTTCTTGGCGGTCACGTTGACTTCCTCGCCATTGCAGCAGGTTCGCTGATGCCCCATATCGAAGCCGGTAAAATGCGTCCGCTGATGGTTTATTCGCCGAAACGTATGGCAGCCCTGCCGGACGTTCCGACCGCCAAAGAACTGGGTTATGCCCAGGCCGGTCAGGTTGGCGGCTGGAGCGGTTTGTATGCTCCGAAAGGTCTTCCGGAAAACGTCGTTGCCAAATGGACCGAGATCCTGGGTCAGGTTGCAACGGATGAGCAGTGGCTTGACCTTGCCGCCAAGCGTGGTTCGACCTCGATCATTGGTGATCAGGACCCGGCCGCCTTCGTCAAGAGCCAGTTCGAGCTCTATAACGGCATGGCCAAGAAGTTCGGCTACATCCAGTAAGCTGACGTTTTCTGATATCCTTTAATTCAGACTTTTGATGCGAGACGGAACCATGAACCAAAATCGCGATTTTTATGCCGGACTGGTGGCCACGGTGTTCTTTGCCGTCATCCTGTTCGTTCTGATCCCGATCTATGTGAAGGTTCCGTCTTTCATCCCGGGCTTTGCCCCGCCGCCTGACATGTGGCCGCGCGTGGTCGCCGTGATCGGGCTGGTGATGGGTGTGCTTGCGCTTGTTCTGGCCTTTCCGAAAATGCGCGATGCCAGCCGCGATCAGGTCGCGGGTCTTGGCAGCCGCATCCTTGGCAACAAGACCCATCTGATGCGTTTCGGTGCTGTGCTGATTTTGTTTGCCGCCTTTGTCTATGGCATGCCGCTGATCGGCTTTGTCCCGGCGACGGTTTTGATGCTGGGCGCGCTGTTCATCATGACCGGCAATTTCGAACGCAAATTCTGGATGATCGGCCTTTCGATCATCTTCCCGGTCTTGCTTTATCTGCTGTTTACCAAAGTCACACACACGCCCTTCCCCGAAGGCAAGCTGTTGTCTTTCAGCCTTTCTGACCTCGTAACACTTTAACCGAGAGCCCCATCCGTTATGTGGAATGAATTGCTTTATGCCTTTGAGGCGGTCGCGACCCTTCCCAACTTTCTGGCGATGTTTGCCGGGATCTGGGCCGGTGTGATCATTGGTGCCATTCCGGGCATGACCGGAACCATGGCCGTGACCCTTGCGCTTCCCTTTACGTTCTATCTGCCGCCGGTCACCAGTATTTTGCTTCTGGTTGCGCTTTATAAGGGGTCAACCTATGGCGGGTCGATTTCGGCCATTCTGATCAAGACGCCGGGTACGGCATCAGCCGCCTGCACGGTGCTGGATGGCTATCCGCTGGCGCGTGCGGGCAAGGGTGGCAAGGCGCTGAACATGGCGCTGGTTTCAAGCTGTATCGGCGACTTTATTTCAAACATTTCGCTGTTCTTCCTGGCCATTCCGCTGGCGACCTTTGCACTGCGGGTTGGTCCGCCGGAATTCTTCATGCTGATGGCGTTTTCGCTGACCATTGTGGCGAGTATTTCCGGTCGTTCGCTGGTTCTGGGCATCATTTCGGCCTGCCTTGGTCTGCTTCTGGCAACGGTTGGCGAAGACATGTATGGCTCGTTCCGCTTTGCGCTGTCTGAAGACATGAAATCGGGTCTTGGCATGGTGCCGGTTCTGATCGGTCTGTTTGCCCTGCCTGAACTGATCAAGATGGTCGTGTTCCGCCCGGAAGATAACGCCGCCGCCCTTAAACTTGGCGACAACCGCCTGTCGCTGTCGGAGTTTCGCGGGTCGATCAAATCGATTTTCCGGGGATCGATCATTGGCGTGATGCTGGGCGCAATCCCGGGCATTGGCCCGTCGACCGCTGCGTTCTTTTCCTATAGCGAAGCGCGCCGGACATCGAAAAACGGCGACAAGTTCGGCGAAGGTGAGCTTGAAGGTATTGCTGCGTCCGAGTCTGCAAATAACGGGTCGTGCGGTGCGACGATGATCCCGCTTCTGGCCCTTGGTGTGCCAGGCGACGTGATTACCGGTGTGATGCTGGGTGCGTTCATGATCCACGGCCTGACGCCGGGACCGCTTCTGTTCCAGAACAATCTGGGCGATGTCTATGCGCTGTTTATCGGCATCCTGTTTAGTTCGGTCTTCCTGTTTATCGCAGGCAAGGCGACGGCGGGTGCCTTTACCAAAATCTCGCGCATTCCCCAGACGCTGCTTTTGCCCTGCATTCTGATCCTGTGCGTTTATGGCATCTATTCAATCGGGGCGAGCCCGTTTGATGTCACCGTCCTTCTGGTGATGGGTGTGGTCGGCTTTGTCATGATGTTGCTCAACATCCCGGCAGCGCCGTTCCTGATCGCCTTTATCCTTGGCCCGATGTTTGAAGACAATATGCGCCGCTCGCTTGCGATTTCGCGCGGGGATCTTGGCGTCTTCTTCCAGTCATGGATTTCCTGGGGCTTCTTTGCCCTGACCGTTCTGTTCGTCATTCTGACCATTCGCCGCGAATGGAAGAAATGGCGTGACAACCGCAATGCCGATGCGGCATCCGCAAATTAAATCGAGCAAAACAATGTCCAAGCCAAACATGTCCCGTCTCCACAATGCCATTGATCTGCTTGGCAAACTGGTGGCGTTCGACACGACCAGCAAAAACTCCAATCTTGGTCTGATCCATTTCGTCCGCGACTATCTGGCCGAATACGGCATTGAGTCGACCCTGATCCATGACGAAACCGGGCAGAAGGCCAACCTTCTGGCAACCATTGGTCCAAAAGGGGTGCCCGGTATCGCGCTTTCGGGCCATACCGATGTGGTGCCAGCGCTTGAAACCACCTGGGTCAGCCCGGCATTCGAGCTGACCGAGCGGGATGGCAAGCTTTATGGCCGTGGTGCGGCGGACATGAAGGGCTTTTCAGCCTGTGCGCTGGCGATGATCCCGGAACTGGTCAAACGGGATCTTGAAATCCCGTTCCATCTTTGCCTGTCCTATGACGAGGAAGTCGGCTGCATCGGGGTTGGATCGATGGTCGACCATCTGGCCGCGATGGATACGCCACCGCGTCTGGCGGTGATTGGCGAGCCGACCGACATGAAAGTGATCAACGGCCAGAAGGGCAAATATTCCATGCGGGTTGGTGTGACCGGCACGGCCGGACACAGTTCCTTTGCGCCCAACCACGTCAATGCCATCGAATATGCGTCACGTGCGATTAACCTGATCGCCGAGAAAGCCCGTGAGTTTGAGACAAACGGCCCGTTTGACGAAGATTTCACCGTGCCGCACAGCACGATGCTGACCACGACGATCAGTGGCGGGACGGCGACCAACGTCACCCCGGAATATTGCGAATTCACCTTTGAAATCCGCCATCTGCCCGAACATGACGCCGAAGCGGTGATTGCCGATCTGCAGGCCACCATCATGGACACCCTTGAAGGGGAAATGAAGGCCAAGGCGGACGAGACCGGGTTTAGCTTTGAGAAGATCTTTTCCTATCCGGGGATGGGCGATTGCACTGATGCCGAAGGTTTTGAGTATGTGCGCAATGTCATCCCGGAGATTTCCGGCAAGGTATCCTACGGATCGGAAGGCGGCGTGTTTGAAAAGCAGGGCAACATCCCGTCGATCATTTGCGGCCCGGGCAGCATCCGTCAGGCCCACAAGCCCAACGAGTTCATTGAAATTTCGCAGATCGAGGAATGCCTTGAGTTCCTTGACGCGCTCACCAATCAGGCCATAGCGGCCTGATATCTCACCATGACGAAGCGCCACCCGCACCGTCAGTCGGAACCCTGCAGCCCGTCTCCCTTACCGATGCTGCGTCCCGAGGGTTCCGACAGGTGAGAAACTCCCGACCACATCCTCCCCCGATGTGGTCAAAGCAAGCCAAACTCACGACCGGCTCGATTTTCGATGCCGGTCTTTTTTTTATGGTTTTAGCGGAAAGACGGAGAAATAAATCTGTCCCCTTTTTTCCTTTCAGGAGATCAAGCAAACCTATTGAAATGGGTGAAAACACCGTCCACCAACAGATTTATCTAAATAAATTAGAATGTTTTTTAAAATAACTAACCAAGCATTTGTAATAATTATAATAAATACCGTCTGTAACAACCATCGAAAAATTTATAACCATACCATCCACATCAGAAAGACCAACAATTGCGCAAGATCTATTTGAACTCACAAAATCATCAATATTGCCACGATTAAAATCTTCATTTCTGCCTAGAGATGATATTAGATTGTTGAAATCTAGTTCACTTTTGGAAAACCATATAACATATTTCCCACCATTATCTTCTAGAGAAACCTCTCCTTCGCCCAAAACCAATCCATTTATTAAACCAAGAATAAAATAGGAAACACCTCCTCCATAAACCCCGTAAAATCCGCCAAACTCGTCAGGATGATCATATAAGTCACCCAACTTCATTTCTTCTCCTTCAATACTCACATAGCGCTCCTCAGATTGAGCCTCCGCCGGCAAAGTAACGAAGATCAATAACAGCGCAGCAAACAAACGTCCGAACAAACCAATCACCTTCTCTTAGACTCTCACCACGATACCGCAACATCGGGCCAAGCACATATTCTAGTGGAAAGAATCTAACATTTGGAACGCCCGGTTTCTTGTGGCTCTGCCGGGACGGGCATTGGTGCGGGTTTGTGAACGGCGACGCCTGTCATGACAAGGACCACGCCCAGGACATCGACAGCGCTTGGAATTTGGCGCAGGACAATTGCACCGATGATCGTGGCGGAAGCCGGCAGGAGGGCGAGCAGGAAGGCGAAGCTTGCGCGCGGCAGACGGGCCATCGCCAGCTGATCGCAGACATAGGGGATAACCGACGAACAGATCCCGACACCAATCCCGGCCATCACCAGCAAAGGTGCGCCGAAGGCGTCGAGCGCTTGCAGGAACCCGATTGGCATTACGAAGATGAAGGCCGCTGTCATGGCCGCCCCCAATCGTTCCACACCACCGGACGCGCCGCCTTCGGAAATCTTGTGACCGAGGATGATGTAGAGAACGAAAAGCGCGCCGTTCAGCACCGCCCAGAACAGGCCGAGCAGGTCGGACATCAGTGCAGGGCCGCCGGCCGCCATGAGTGATGGCACGTCGATCAGAAGCGCCACACCGATGACGGCGAGGGCGAACGCCAGATAGTTGCGGCCGGTGCGCAAACCCCACAGCGCGATCCCGATGGTGCCGACGAATTCAATGGCAGCAACCAGCGAAATCGGAAGCCGGTCAAGTGCCAGATAGAAAGAGCTGTTCATCACGGCAAGGCAGCCGCCAAGGGCAAGAAACAAAACACGCTCGCGGGGTGATGCGTTCTTGAAGGTGCGCCAGGGCTTCGTGATCGGTGCGAAAATCAGGGCTGCCGAAGCAATGCGGAACCAGGCAACGCCAAGCACGCCAACGACCGGGAAAAGCAGGACGGCGAACGCCGGTCCGAGATAATGGAAGATGGCGGAAACGCCGAACCAGGCGTGTGGAGGAACGGCCTCGGACATGCGCGACATGGCACCGGTGGCGCCGGGGGCGTTGGTGAGGACGGGTTTTGGAGGGGCTTGATTTGTCATACCCCTACAATACAAGGTATAATCGGATCGCAATATGGAGATCATATATCCCACAGGCGATATTACATGCATGAAAGAAGGAAAAAATGACCAATAACCTTCGATCAGAAGAAACCGGTCTTGATCGCATCGACGCCGCAATTCTGCGCGAGCTGTGTGCCGATTCCCGCATTCCGCGTGCCGAGTTGTCGCGCCGCGTTGGCCTGTCTGCCCCGAGTGTTGCGGATCGTGTGCGGCGTCTTGAGGATGTCGGCATCATCACGGGGTACGGCGCACGCATTGATCCGGCCCGGCTTGGCTATGGCCTGACCATCCTGATCCGTGCGCGGCCGCTGCCGGGTGAAATGAAGAACATGATCAAGGCGATCCAGGAAACCCCGCAGATCGTCGCCTGTGATCGTGTTTCTGGCGAGGATTGCTTTGTCGCGCGCGCCCATGTCCGTGACGTAGCCGAGATGGAGGCGGTGATTGACCGGATCGTGCCATTTGGTGCGACGAACTCTTCCATCGTTCAGTCGTCACCGGTTGAAGAGCGGTTGGTGGAACTTTGAGCAAGACCCGTTCGTCACTCGATACCGGTCTTGTAAGGGATGCATTCACATCAGATTTTCTTGGTGAGAAACTCAAACGTCATTCCGGGCGAAGCGGAGCGTAGACCCGGAATCCATGCAGCGTTGCAACCGTCGTGGATTCCCGCCTTCGCGGGAATGACGAACAACCGGGTTGGGTTTGAACGAAAACAGGCGGCCCGAAGACCGCCTGTAATTTCGTTAAAGACACTTGAGGGGCCTTACTGCTTGGTATTGCCCGAACTGTAGCCAGCGGTGAAGTCGCGCCAGCTGTCGTCCTCGCCGATCTTTTTCGAGCGGGCCAAGGCCGCCTTGCCAAGCGATCGGACCGGGATGTTTTGGTGGGCATGCAGCATGAAATCACGCCAGAGGGCGGCCGGAAGGCCACCGCCGGTGACCTGTTCATCCATCGCGCTGCCATCGTCATTGCCCATCCAGATGCCGGCCACCAGATCGGAGCTATAGCCGATAAACCACGCGTCGCGGTAATCGGAAGTCGTACCGGTTTTGCCCGCGGCCGGGCGGTCGATGATGGCGTTGCGCCCGGTGCCCTTGGAGACGACCGATGCCAGCATGTTGTTCATTTCCCCGGCATGGAGCGGGTTCATCAGACGGACCGGGAAATCGTCATAGCGTTCATAAAGCACTTCGCCGCCCTTGCCGGTGATCTTGCTGACGGCGTGTGGGAAGACGGCAAAGCCACCATTGGCAACGATGGCATAGGCGCCGGTAAGTTCGAGCATCGAGACTTCGCTGGTGCCGAGCGCCAGGCTTGGTTCGGGTTTGAGTTCCGATGAAACGCCCATGTCACGGGCCTTTTTGATGACCTTATCAAGGCCGACTTCGAGTGAGAGTTGGACTGCGATCGAGTTGTTCGAGGTTGCCACCGCATCACGGATCGACATGGTGCCGTGATGTTTGCGATCAAAGTTGCGCGGCTCCCAGCCGTCAATGACGATCGGTCCGTCGCGCATCCAGTCGTTCGAGCCAAAGCCGTTTTCAAGCCCGGCGAGATAGACAAACAGCTTGAAGACCGAGCCCGGCTGACGGCGGGCCTGGGTCACGCGGTTATACTGGCTTTCATAGTAATCGCGTCCGCCCACCATGGCGCGCACCGCCCCGTCTGGCGTCATGGCCAGAAGGGCGGCCTGCCCGACATGGTGGGTCTTCGCACCGTTACTGGCGAGCGCACGGTGCAGGTTTTCTTCGGCGATTTCCTGCAGACGGGAATCCAGTGTGGTGTGGACCAGAAGATCCTGATCGACATAACCGACATAATCGCGCACGCGATCCAGCACCCAGTCGGCGAAATAGCGCACACCCGGCCCGGCCTGTGCGGCGCGCGCGGTGCGGACGCGGGTCTGTTTGGCGCGTTCGGCCCGTGCCTTGGTCAGCGCCCCGGTTGATGCCATCGCGGCGAGAACAACATTGGCACGATCGGCCGATAGTTTTGGATCGACCATCGGGTTATAGCGACTTGGCGCCTTGGGCAGGCCGGCCAGAACGGCGGCTTCGTAAAGGTTCAAGCGCCGCGGGTCCGTGCCGAAATAATGACGCGCGGCGGCATCGATGCCATAGACACCCGATCCGAAATAAATCCGGTTGAGATAGAGCGAGAGGATCTGTTGCTTATCGAATTTGAATTCCAGCCAGAAGGCCATCAGGACTTCTTCGATTTTACGGCCAAAGGAACGTTCAGGTGACAGGAACAGGTTCTTGGCCAGCTGCTGGGTGATGGTGCTGCCGCCTTCGGCGATGCGCCCGGCGGTGACGTTGGCCCAGGCAGCCCGCATGATGCCGACGATATCAATGCCGAAATGGTCGTAAAAACGGCGGTCTTCGATGGAAACAAAGGCCTGGGCGACATATTCCGGGAGGTCGCGGACCTCGACCGGATTGCCATAACGGTCGCCATAGGCCGCGAGGTTCTGGCCATCGATGCTAATCACGCGGATGGACGGTTTGCGTTCGCTGGCGACATTAAAGCTGACCTTGTCGGTCAGGCCATAGCCGTAATAGGCGATGACGCCACCGCCAAGCACCATGACCCAGATAAAGCCCAGAACGATGAATTTTGCAATCGCTTCGGGGCCCGGGATCATATCGCCGAGGCGGGCAAAAAGACTGCCGCCTTTCTTGCCCGAGCTGCTGACCCGTTTTTTGGTCTTTTTGGAACCCTTCGATCCCTTTGATCCCTTACGGACACTTTTTTGTCTTTTGAATTCTCTTTGCGCCACAAACGCACCTATCGGTCTGGTCCGGGTTTTGCGCACACAAACCGGCCTGTCATACCAACGCAACCCCAACTTGCGTCCGACAGGCGATCGCGCCGCATTTTCCGGCGTATTTCAGTTTTTATGTCCCAACCGAGGAGGGAGTCCCCCGTCTCCCCGTTATGCGACGGTTTTATCAGTTATTTTCCGCGGCGCCCAGCTTCCAGAGATCCTTGACACCGTCATTGGCGCGACGGCGTTCCGAAGATGCGCGGACCATGGAACGGATGGGCAAACCATCGTGCGCTTCCAGCATAAATAACCGCCACAAAGACGCAAGTTCTACCTCGCCGCGCACATCCATTCCCGAACGATCATCATTGCCCGCCCAGACGGTGGTGATCAGATCCGATGAGAACCCGACATACCATGCATCGGACCGCCCACCAGCCACCGTGCCATAGCCGGCAAAGGGGCGATCAAGGCGGACCTGCGGATCGGTGACACTGGCAAACAGAACATACGATCCCTGGATGGCTTCGTCGGTCAGGCGTTTTTCCTGAACCTTTTCAACGCGCTGATAGACCGGCGGGCTGCCATCCGATCCGGTATAGAACACCCGGTTGATCAGCGTCATCTGGGCCGGTTTGCCGGAATTTTGCGGCAGGGCGTGAATGGCTGTGACATCGGCAATCGTCACCGGATCCAGCCCGACAACAGTGCGGATATCGGTCGAAAGCGGGCTTTTGATGCCGATATTGTGGGCATATTGCCGCACATTCAAAAGACCGTAATGGTCGGCCAGATTGGTGGGCACCGTGTTGACATCACGCACGAACGCGTCGCGCAGTGAAATCATCCCCTGATAGTCGTGATCGGGGTTGATGGGGCGCCAGCCGCCGACTGCCATGCGGTTATCACGCACCCATTGCGCCGGATCGCTGTTTTCATTAAGCGCATAGTAATAGGTCGCGACCTTGATCATCCGCCCGGCAGAACGTCGGACGTCGGTCACACGGTTGCGCTGAAACGGTGAATATTCCGCCCCGCCAATCAGGGCACGAATGCGTCCCTCGGGACTGATGGACAGAAGCCCGGTCTGTTCGGCCCCGCGCGGTTCGATGCGCAGTTTAGCCACCTCGGGCACAATTTGCTGGGCAAGGTTCTGAATCGTCCAGTCAATGCTGGTGACAACATCAATGTCGCGGCTGCTATAGCCGACAAGATCGGCAACTTCTTCAAGCACCATATCAACGACATAGCCCGACAGGACGTTTTCGTCATACTGAACGTCGAGTTTTGGCTCTAACAACGTCAGGGCGGAAACACGGTTGGCCTCGATGAAGTTATACTGGGCGAGACGCCCCAGGATCTTGTTGGCTTCTTCGGCGGTTTCGCGCGGGTAAAACAGCGGATTGAAGGTTTCCGGATCGCTGATGGCAGCGGCCAGAACGGCGGCCTGATGCAGGCTCATGCGCTCGGCCGGGCCGCCATACCAAAGGCGCGATGCCGCCGAAATACCGAAAATGCCGCGCCCGACATAGCTGCGTTCAAGATAGCTTCGCAAAATGGTCTTTTTGCTGAAGCTCCAGTCCAGCCACAAGGCGACGAGGAATTCCTGCATGTGGCGGCCGGGGCCGCTATCCTTGCGTTTGAAGAAGCTGCGCGCGACCTCCATGGTGATGGTCGATCCGGGCATGTCGCTGGTCGAGAAAATGCGGGCGAAATCCGCCCCGGAAACGCCGAAATGATCAAAGAATTCCGGATCGGCAGCGGCGACAAAAACGTTTTGCACCCGTTCGGGCAAGGTGGTCAGCGACACATCCTGGCTGTAGCGGCCCTTGATGGTTTCAAGCAGCGCGCCGTCATAGCCCAGAATGCGGATTTCGGGGCTTCGGACCATATTGCGGCTGAGATCAAGGTTGGAATTGATCGAATAAATGATGCCAAAGATGGTCAGAAAGATCAGCGAAAAGCTCACCCCGAACAGGATCATGCGCTTGCGGCGTTGCCATTTGCGTGCCTCACGCAGTTCCTTTTCGGCGATGCGTTTCATCGCCGCCTTCGCAGCTGTTCTTGCGCCTGCGCTGTTTTCGTCTTCGCCGTTTTCGTTTTCTTCTGCCACGCCGCGTGTCCGTTTTTGCCCGCGTTTCAAGTCGCTCTCTGACAGTAAAGCGCCAAGCTGTTAAGAAATCACTGTTAACCATACGTTTGTATGGTGAGGCCCACGCAAGGGTCGTTTGACCCTGTCAGGGTATCGGGACCATAGCCGAGCGCGCAGGGTGGTGCTGTGATCTATGCTATGGGCTTCGAAAAATTTGCTTGCCTATTTGCGGCTTCACCCTCAATAGTTTTTGCACGGGCAGGCGATGGCGTCGCCAGCGTGAGGATGATGTCAACCACGCGCCCAACCATCACCACACATATCCTGAACGCCGGGATCTTGCTTTGTCGTTGTCATGACAGGGGGAGGTCTTTGTCCCTTTTCATGCGCAACGCGTAAAAGAAGGAACGCGCTTATGGATCGCCCAGAATTTTACCGTTTCCACCAAGGTGACCGCGTGCTGCCGTTTGAGGCGGCGGAATATGACGCCCGTCTGGCAGGCTTGCGCAAGATCATGAATGACACCGGTGTTGAGGCCTGTGTTTTCACGTCAATGCATAACATCGCCTATTATTCCGGCTTCCTCTATTGCGCCTTTGGCCGGCCCTACGCGCTTGTCGTGACCTCATCTGAAAGTGTCACGATCAGTGCCGGCATTGATGCTGCCCAGCCGTGGCGGCGCTGCCATGGGGACAACATCACCTATACCGACTGGGCGCGAAACAATTACTGGCGCGCCATCCTGTCGGTGACCGGACCGGGCAAGGTGATCGGTTATGAGGGCGATCATATCAGCCTGGCGCAAAAGGCGCTTTTGGATGAATTCCTCAAACCCGCCAGCAGCCAGGATATTGCACCGGCCACCATGCGCCAGCGCATGCATAAGTCCCCGGCCGAAATCGCGCTGATCCGTCATGGGGCGCAGGTGGCCGATGTGGGCGGCTATGCCATCAAGGATGCGATCAGGGAAGGTGTGCGCGAAATTGACGTTGCCATGGCCGGACGCGATGCGATGGAACTTGAAATCGCCAAACGCTTCCCGAATGCGGAATATCGCGATACCTGGGTCTGGTTCCAGTCGGGCATAAATACAGACGGGGCGCATAACCCGGTGACGGCAAGAAAGCTTGAGCGCGGTGATATCCTTTCGCTCAACACCTTCCCGATGATTTCGGGATACTACACCGCCTTGGAACGCACCCTTTTTGTTGGCGAAGTTGATGACGCCAGCCTCAATATCTGGAACGCCAATGTCGGGGCGCATGAATATGGCATGAGCTTGCTCAAACCCGGTGCGTCCTGTGCGGAGGTCACGGAAAAGATCAATGCCTTCTTTGCCGAACGCGATTTGCTGCAATATCGCACGTTCGGCTACGGCCACAGCTTTGGCGTGCTGTCGCATTACTATGGGCGTGAAGCGGGGCTTGAGTTGCGCGAAGATATCGACACCGTGCTCGAACCGGGCATGGTGATCAGCATGGAACCGATGCTGACCATCGCCGAAGGCAAGCCGGGCGCCGGGGGATACCGCGAACACGATATTCTGGTGATCACCGAAGACGGCAACGAAAACATCACCGGCTATCCGTATGGGCCGGATTTCAACGTGGTCGGGTAAACGTTACCACATGGACGATCAAAAAAGGGCCCGCTTTTGCGGGCCCTTTTTGCGTATCAGAGCGTCACTTGCGGCAGGCCGAAGCCTTGTTCGAGGACTTCGCCGGCCGTCAGGCAGATGTCTTCGCGCCAGGGGGCCGCGACGAGTTGGACGCCCGAAGGGATGGTGTTTTCAACGCCCGAGCAGATCGAGATCGCCGGCAGGCCCAGAAGCGGGATGGCGATTTGCGGGAGTTGGGATTCCCAAAGACGCGCGATGGTTTCCGAGCCTTCGAGGTCTTCGTCCTTGCGGAAGGGCAGTTCGGCTGAGACCGGCATCAGCACCACCGGATAGTTTTCCAAAAACGCCCGCCAGGCGCGAATAAGCGCCGAACGGCGCAGGAAGAGCTGGCTGAAGGCGGCTGTATCGATGCCTGCGGCGCGATCAGCATAATGTTCGAGCAGCGCAATCGCGCCCGGATCGTCTTCCTTGCGCGCGGCATCGAGTTTTGTGGCGTGATCGTCAGACAGCCAGAGGTCGATTTGCAGCTGCACGGCTTCGCGGATTTCGGGGATGTCGGGGGTATCGACGGTCCAGCCCGCCGCGCGGAAGATTTCGGCGGCACGTTCAAGGTCGGCCACAATGCGCGGATCGGTATTGATGCCGCCCGGATGGGTGACAAGTGCGACGCGTTTGGCAAAATCGGGACCGCGCAGCGGCATCGGCACACTCCAGGCGTCTTCGGGGGCGTAGCCCGCCATGCCTTCAAGGCCAAGCCGGAGATCATCGACACTGCGCGCAAGCGGGCCGGAGACCGCCATCAGCTGTGCGCCAATCGGGCGATCACCGCCGGTCTGATTGAACATCGGAATGCGGCCATGGGTCGGGCGCAGCCCCTGAATGCCGCAGGCATAAGCCGGATAGCGCACGGAACCGGCGATATCGGTACCGTGGCCGATATGACCAAGACCGGCCGAGGTCGAAGCCCCCGCCCCGCCCGATGACCCGCCCGGGGTCAGGTCCGGGTTATGCGGATTGAGCGTCGTGCCATGCATTTTATTGGAGGTAAACCAGCGGTACGAAAAGGCCGGTGTGTTCGTCCGCCCGATGACAATCGCGCCCTTGTCGCGCATGTTGCGCAAAAACGGGCTGTCCTGGGTTGCGATCAGATCCGCGGTCAGCATCGTGCCATTGGTGGTGGCATAGCCCGCCTGATCGGAGATCACCTTGATCGTGACCGGCACCCCGGCCAGCGGGCCAACCTGATCGCCTGCGGCAATGCGGGCATCAAGATGTTCGGCATCTTTCATCGCCTCTGCCGCGCAATCCTGCACGATGGCATTGATGCCCGGATTGATGCGCGCCACACGATCAAGCGTCGCGCGAATGACCGAGGTCGCGCTGAGCTCGCCCGCTTTGATGCGACGGGCCAATTCACGGGCGGAAAGGGAATTCGGATCAATGGTCGTGTGGGAGGTCATGTGGGGCGCTACCTTTGCTGGTTAAGCCGATAGGGGCACGAGTTGGAGTTGGGTGCGGCGGATGGACAACACCGTCGTTTGCGGTTCGCAGATGCTGGCGACATGCGGGGTGACGAAAACCTTGGGGTGGCTCCAAAGCCGATGTTCGGGCGGCAGGGGTTCGGGATCAAACACATCGAGCGACGCGCCCGACAGATGGCCAAGATCAAGGGCAGCCATCAGGGCGTCCTCATCGACTTGCCCACCACGGCCCAGATGAATCAAAGCCGCCCCTTTGGGCAGTTTGGCAAGATTTTCCGTCCCTAAAATGCCGCGGGTCTGTTCGGTCAGGGGCAGGACATTGATCAGGATATCGCTTTGGGCGAGGAAATCATCAAATGCGCCGGCGGTGTAATGGGTGACCCCGTCCATGGACGGTTGCGGCATGGAGCGGGAATAGCTTGCCACCGGATAGCCAAGCGCAACCAGCCCCTTGGCCACCGCCCGGCCCATATGGCCAAACCCGGCAACCCCGATCCGGCGGGATTGGGGCGACAGGCCGGTCAAATGGCGTTCCCAATGGGCGACTTTCTGATTGGCGAGGTAATTGCCCATGTTGCGATGATGCCAAAGCACATGGAAGGCCGCGAAACCGGCCATCTGGTACGCCTGATCAGGGTCTTCGACGCGATGAACAGCCACATCGGTTGGCAGGGACGGACAGGCCATGATCGCATCCACCCCGGCCCCGATGGAATAGACCGCCTGCAGATTGGGATAGGCGACAAAGGCGTCTTCGGCCGGGATGAAAGTGACCATGAAGCTGACATCTTCGGGCCGGTCGATTTCATGTGGCAGGCGGAGATCAAGCTCTGGCGCCAAGGCCTCGAAATGCGGGCCATAAATGCCCCGCAAATCGAGTCTGCTGCACGAAAGAACGCCAATCATGCCATGGCTTCTTCCGGTTGGGCCCAGTCCGCCCCCGGCACAGCGGCGAGAAGCTGACGGGTATATTCCTGCTGCGGGTTCAGGAAGATGTCCTCAACCCGGCCGATTTCAACCAAGCGGCCCTTTTGCATCACCGCAATCCGGTCACAAAGCTGGGCTGCGACACGCAAGTCATGGGTGATGAACAGGATGGAAAGCGACAGCTTTTCACGCAGGTCGCGCAACAGATCAAGCACCTGCGCCTGAATGGACACATCAAGGGCCGAGACGGCCTCGTCAGCGATGATCAGTTCCGGTTCCATGGCAAGCGCACGGGCAATGCCGATACGCTGACGCTGCCCGCCGGAAAATTCATGCGGATAGCGCGTGGCGGCATCCGCACCCAGCCCGACAATCTCAAGCAATTCTCGGGCTTTGGCCTGTGCGTCTTCTTTCGGCACGCCACGGTTGATCGGGCCATCGGTCAGCGCCCCCATGATCCGCTGACGCGGATTGAGCGAGGCATAAGGATCCTGAAACACCATCTGGACCTTATTGCGCTGCTTGCGGAGTTCTTCCTCAGACAAAGCTGCAAGATCAACCCCGCCGACCATGACATGGCCGCCATCGGGGGTCACCAGACGCACCGCCGTTCGGCCAAGGGTCGACTTTCCCGAGCCGGACTCGCCGACCAGACCAAGCACCTCGCCACGTGCAACGGTAAGCGACACGTCATCCACCGCATGGACTTCGCGGACAGGCTTGAACAGCCCACCGCCCGTCCGGAAGGTTTTGCGCAGATTTTTGATTTCAAGCGCAGGTGTCTCGCTTAATTCACGTGCTTCTGGCAATTTTCCGGTCGGAATCGCATCGAGCAGACGTTTGGTGTATTCGTGCTGCGGGTTATCAAGGACCGCTGCCGCGTCGCCGCGTTCAACCACCTTGCCTTCGCGCATCACGATGACCTGATCGGCGATTTCGGCGACCACACCAAAGTCATGGGTAATGAACATCACCGCCATGCCACGGCGTTTGCGCAGATCGAGAATAAGCTTCAGGATCTGGGCCTGTGTCGTGACATCAAGCGCGGTTGTCGGCTCATCGGCGATCAGCAGTTTTGGTTCCAGCGCCAAGGCCATGGCAATCATCGCGCGTTGGCGTTGCCCGCCGGAAAGTTGGAACGGATAGGCGCGAATGATTTTTTCCGGGTCCGGCAGGCCGACCTCACGCACGAGATCAAGCGCGCGTTTGCGCCGTTCGGCCTGAGTATACAGACCATGGGCGGCGAAAACCTCGGAAATCTGATCGCCAATGCGCATCAGCGGGTTCAGGGCCGTCATCGGCTCCTGAAAGATCATGGCGATCTGTGCGCCGCGCAGGGCCTGTTTGTCGGCCTCGGACAGGCGCAGAACGTCACGTGATTCAAACAGAGCGCGGCCGGATTTGACGTCAACACCCTGGGGCAAAAGCCCCATTAGGGCATTGGCCGTCATCGACTTGCCCGAGCCGGACTCCCCCACCACACAGAGGATTTCACCCTTGTTGATGGTCAGGCTGACATTTTCGACCGCGAAGGGACGATCGGCCCCTTCGGGCAGACCAATGGTCAGCCGTTCAACTGTCAGAGTCTCACTCATGCTTTGCCCTTTCGCGACAGATGCGGATTGAAGGCATCATTGAGCCCCTCACCAATCAGGTTGAGTGCAAGAACAGTGATGACGATGGCAATCCCCGGGAAGAAGCTGAGCCACCAGCTGGTCCGAATGACCGTCCGGGCCGCACCAATCATATAGCCCCACGACATGGCGTTGGGATCACCAAGCCCGAGGAACGAAAGCGAGCTTTCGAGCAGGATCGCGGTTGCGACCATCAGGGATGCCATGACGATGATCGGGGAGACCGTATTGGGCAGCACCTGACGGATCAGGATTCGCGGTTTGGACAGACCGGCAAGCCGCGCGGCATCAACGAATTCGCGGGTGCGGACTGACATCACCTCTGCCCTGACAAGGCGGGCGACTGGTGGCCAGCTGACGATTGCGATGGCCAGCGTGATCGAAAACAGGGTCGGTTCGAAAATCGCCACCAGCACGATGGCCAGTGCGAAGTTCGGAATGGTCTGGAAGAATTCGGTGAAGCGCATCGCACCTTCATCAACATGCCCCCCATAGAACCCGGCCAAGGCCCCGAGCGGCACACCGATCAGCAGTGCCACGAGTGTCGAGACCAGCCCGACGAGAAGGGAGACCTGCGCGCCATAAGCGAGCTGGGCGGCAACATTACGGCCCAGCGTGTCGGTGCCCAAGGGCAAACCATCAACGGCAAACGGGGCGAGGAACGGGCGCTGGACCATTTGCCACGGCCCATCGGGGAAGAGTAAAGGGGCGATCAGGGCGATGACGATCACGGCAATCAGCATGACCACGCCGACCATGGCGCCCATATTGCTTCTGAAACGTTTCCACATGTCAGCTACGGGCTCCGATACGGGGATCGACAATGCGATAGACAATGTCGGTCACAATGTTGAACAGGATCACCATGGCGGCAGAGACGAGGAACACGCCCAAAATCGTGTTGTAGTCACGTGCAGCCAAGCTTTCGAACATCAGACGCCCAATACCCGGCCAGGCAAAAACGGTTTCCGTCAGAACGGCCCCGCCGACCAACTGACCGGCCTGCAGGCCTGCCAGTGTCACCACCGGCAAAATGGCATTGCGCAGGATGTGGCGACGGCGAATGACCGCGGCCGACAGGCCCTTGGCCTTGGCGGTTTTGACGAAATCAAGTTGCGAAACTTCGAGCATGGAGGCACGCGCCATACGCATGTAAACGGCTGTGAAGAACAGACCCAGCGTCAGTGCCGGCAAAATCAGGTGCTGTGCAATATCGAGTGCGCGTTCAAAACCGGTGTAATTCGCACCCACGGTTTCATAGCCAAAGCCCGGCAACCATCCAAACCAGACGGAGAACACCAGAACGGCCATAAGCGCCAACCAGTAAAGCGGTGTTGCATAGAATAAAAGCGCCAATGTGGTCAGGACACTATCAGATGGCTTACCAACGCGGGCCGCAGCCGCCACGCCAAAAGCAATACCAAAGACAAGCGACACGACAAAGGCGGTCAGCGTCAGCAACAAGGTGGCGGGCAGTCGATCAGCAATCAGGTCAACGACAGGCGCGCCCTGGCGGAAGGAATAGCCAAGATCAAGTTGCACGATGCCAGCGACATATTTGCCAAGCTGGATATACATCGGCTGGTCGAGCCCGAAGCGTTCGCGCAGCTGTTCGATCATCTGCTCGTCGGCGGCACCGGCTTCACCCGCAAGCACGACAGCCGGATCACCGGGTGCGGCATGGATGAGGAAAAAGTTCAGAATCGCAATGGCCAACAAGGTCAGAATAGCCTTGGAGAGCCGCGATACGATCACAGCGAAAATGGTCATATGGCCCCGTGGAATCCCATATTTGAAAGCCCCGCGATCAGCGGGGTATCAGAAAAAGGGGCGGGCCGATGGTGGCCCGCCCGCAGACTCATTTTTCAATCCAGGCGTTACGCGGACCGTCATTGATACCGATGGCCGTGGTGACCAGGTCGTTGACGTTGCAACGGTAGATCGTCGGGAAGGTCAGCTCCTGCATCCAGGCAACGGGCACGTCATCGACGATTTCCTTCTGGATTTCGAGGTAAGCTGCTTCGCGCTCTTCAGGCGTGACCATGGTTGCGGCCGCGGCCCATTTTTCATCAAGCGACGGGTTTTCATACCCTTCGACATTGTTCCACGGGCTGCCTTTCTTGATGCGATCGGCCGTATAGTTGCGCGATACACCAAGGGCCGGATCACCGTACTGATAGAGATAGGTGAAGGCCATGTCATAATCCCACTGGGACGTTTTTTCGTTCCAGCCAGCAACGTCGGCACTGTCGATTTCGACATTGATGCCCACTTCGCTGAGGTTCTGACGGACGGCTTCGGCCCAGCGCTGCCAGGTTTCACCATAGGGCAGCGGCAGGATGCTGACCGGTTCGCCGTCATAGCCCATCTCGGCCAGGAGTTCCTTGGCCTTGTCCGGGTTGTGATCATAGATGGTCACATCATCGGAATAGAAGTTGGTGCTTGAGGCGATCGGACCGGTCGCGACCTTGCCATAGCCGTTCCAGACGACATCACGCATGAATTCGCGATCCATGGCGTACATGACAGCCTGACGGAACTTCTCGTTTGCGGTCGGACCTTCGCGGTTGTTCAGCCACATCCATGCCAGCGGTGCGAGGAATTCCCAGCCCTTTTCAGTGACACATACGCCGTCCATTTCGGCCAGACGCGGGATATCCCAGTTTTCAACCGAGCCACCCGGAAGAACATCAACTTCGCCGGTTTCAAACGCCACGGCACGCGCCGCAGCATCCGGAATCACGCGATAGAAGACTTCGTCAAGATAGGGCAGGCCATCAACATAGTAGTCCTCGTTTTTCACGAGGTGGATGTGGCTGCCTTTGACCCATTCGTCAAACTTGAACGGACCAGTGCCGATCGGGGTGGCGTTGGCCGGGTTGTTGGCGAAATCGGTGCCTTCATAGATGTGCTTGGGCACGATCGGCATGGTGCCGTTTTCAAAGGCGTTGATGAACGGACCAAACGGTTCTTTCAGCTTGAAGACAACCGTCATCGGATCCGGCGCGGTGATGCTTTCGACGTAAGCCAGCGACGCACGCAGACGTGCATGGGTTTCACGCAGGAAAACATCGGCCGAGAACACGACGTCTTCAGCCGTGAACGGCTCGCCGTCATGCCATTTGACACCTTCGGTCAGCTCAAAGGTGTAGGTCAGGCCGTCTTCGGAGATGTCCCAGCTTTTGGCCAGGCTCGGCATCGGGTTCAGGTCGCTGTCATAGCGCAGAAGGCTTTCATAGATGTCACCCGCGACAAGCTGGGTCGGGCCGTTCTGAACGAGACCCAGCATCAGTCCCGGCGGTTCGGGCTGAACAACGATGTCAAGACGACCGCCAGCTTCCTGGGCGGCCAAAGGCGACGCCAGGGTGGCAGCGATTAGGAACGTAGTCGCTTTCAGTTTTAGGTATTTCATAGCAATCCCTGATTGTTTTCTGGATTTCAGATTTTTGTTGTTTTTGTTTTCTATATTTAACCTTCGCCCAAAGCCGACACAGGTGGCCGTGGGATAAGGTGGAATGGATTACCCGAGGTAACCCGGTGCGCAGGCTTCCAGCCTGCGAATTTGGGCCGCCCATTCCGGGTCTGGTTTGCCCTTGTTTTCAAAAGAGTCGTACATCGATTGGTACTGGCCTGCGGTGTGTTCTGCAACCTCGTGGGAGAGCACAACCGGGGTCAGCCCCATGCCAAGAGCTGCGACCTGCGCCTTGCAGGACCGTTCAAGATTAAGCGCCAGTTTGACCGCCTCAGCCACCGAACGTCCCAGCAACAAGGTGCCGTGATTGCGCAGAAGCATGACCGACTTTTCACCCAGATCGGCAACGATGCGCGCACGTTCTTCAAGGTTAAGGGCGATGCCCTCGTAATCATGAAAAGCGATGCGGTCATAGAACTGTGCCGACCACTGATTAAGCGGCAACAGGCCTTCCTTGTTCGATGAAACAGCAACCCCGGCAACGGTGTGGGTATGGAGCACACAGGTCGCGTCGTGACGCGCCATGTGAACCGCCGAATGGATGGTAAAGCCCGCCGCATTGACACCCGCGCCATATGGATCGTCGATCACGGCACCGGTTTCATCAACGGTAACCAGATTGGCTGCGGTGACCTCGTCAAAGCGAAGCCCATAGGGATTGAGCAGGAAGCGCTGTTCGCCACCCGGCCCCGAGGGGAGCCGCGCCGAAATATGGGTATAGATCCCGTCATCCATGCCTTCGAGCGCAATCAGCCGATAGGCCGCCGCCAGGTCGCGTCGAATTTGAGAAACCGATTGCCCACTCGCACCATCACGCATTGATGCCGCCCTTTCGTATTCATGTTGTCTTTTTTGATTTGTTCAAGGCTGCGGGATGATCGGTGCGCAGTCAAGTAAATTGTCGACAATCTACAATTCATTCCCTAGACTGTTTTAAATCATACAAATTCGTTTGGCATGGCTAACGGCCTTATTACGTAAAACTCAGACACTTTTCTTCGGGCCCGTATATGACAGAAACACAGCCATCTTCCGGCTTCCAACAGCTTGATCGCGAGGGACTCGTACAGCGTGTCGCCAAACTGCTGAGCAAAGCGATCATCAGCGGAAAGCTTGCGCCAGGCGCGCGGTTATCGGAATCGGTTGTGGCGCGCGAACTCGGTGTCAGTCGTGCACCCGTCCGCGAAGCGGCACGGTTGCTGGAAAGCTCGGGGCTTGTGACATCGGAACCAAACCGCGGCTTTTTCGTGCGTCAGGTTTCGGCCAAGGCGCTTGATGATCTTTATGAGCTGCGGCTGGCGATCGAGACCGCCGTGATCGTCCGGCTTGTGCAAAACTGGTCTGAAGAAACCGACAAGGTTCTGAGTGCGCAGGTGCGCGAGCTGCATCGGGTTGCGACCGAAGACACAGACATCTTCACCCAGGTCGAAGCCGACATGCAGTTTCACCGGCTGATGTGTACGGGCAGCGGCAACCCGAAATTCCTGACCGTGTTTGAGCAGATCGCCATCGAGACCGAGTTCAGCATCATGCTGATCGGGCAGCTTTATGATGATCCGACCCGGATTGCCGAAACACATGAACCGATTCTTGAGGCCCTTCGTGCCCAGGATACCGACCAGGCCATTGAGGCCATCCGCTACCACCTTTCCGAGGCGCAACGCATCGTCACCAAACAGTTCCGCCTCCTCGAAGAAGGTAAGACTTCGATATGAAATGCTTCTACGCCCCCGAAACCGAAACGCATGATCCGCTGTTCCGCCTGACCCATGGCAAGATCCAGCGCAATGCCGAACAGGCCGAACGCGCAAGGCTTCTTCTTGCCGGACTGGATGCGCTTTCGCTTTCCGTAACTGCCCCGGCACCCGCCCCACGTGCCGCACTCGAAACCGTTCACACCAAACGGTTTCTTGATTTCCTGGAAACCGCCTGGGCCGAATGGCAAAAGCTGCCCGATGCCGGGCCGGAAGTCGTGCCCAATGTGTTCCCTCGCACCACCACCGCGTCCTATCCCGAAACCATCGTTGGCCGTGCCGGTTGGCATATGGGCGATACATCGGCCCCGATTGGCGAACATAGCTGGCGGGCGGCCTTGCGCGCAGCCGATTGCGCCGTTGCGGCAACAGATGCCGTGCTGGCGGGCGCACCCAACGCCTATGCGCTGTGTCGTCCGGCAGGGCATCACACCAGTGCGGAAATTGCCGCCGGTCATTGTCTTTTGAACAATTCGGCGATTGCCGCAGCACGGTTGCGCAGCAAGTATGATCGGGTTGCGACACTTGATATCGATGTCCATCACGGCAACGGCACGCAGGACATTTTCTATGACCGCGATGATGTCCTGACGGTTTCGATCCATGCCGATCCGACGGACTATTACCCGTTCTTTACCGGCTTTGCCGGGGAAACCGGCACGGGGGCCGGTGAGGGTTATAACCTCAATCTCCCCCTCCCTCGCACCACCACTGATGCAGTATGGCTTTCGGCCATCGACACCGCGTTAGCGCGCATTGATGCGTTCAAACCGGACGCATTGGTTCTGAGCCTTGGTCTTGATACCCACGAAGACGATCCGCTTAGGGGCATGAAAATATCCTGGGACGGGTTGCGCATTGCGGGTGAAAAGATCGCAGCAGCCGGCTATCCGACCGTGATCGTGCAGGAAGGCGGCTATTTGTCGCCGGCACTGACCACGTCACTGACTTCTTTCCTTTCGGGCTATCTCGGGGCAAAGATACCTGTCCTTGAGCCCAATTAAGCCCGCGCTATGTAAAGCCACCGATAGCGCGTTTCGCATTGAGCAAGTAACATGCACCACATAATGGCCGCCCCACATGCGGGCATCATCTTTTGAACGGGAGTTTCACATGAACCATCGGCCGAATTCGCTCCACATGTCGGACATTGCACATTCGATGCATCCCTATACCAACATGCGCCTGCATGAGGAAAAGGGCCCGATGATCATGACCGAGGGCAATGGCGCGCGCGTCACAGACAGCGAAGGCAAGGAATATATCGAAGGGTTGGCTGGCCTGTGGTCGGTTGCCGTCGGTTTTTCCGAAACCCGTCTGGCCGATGCCGCTTATGCGCAGCTCAAGCGTCTTCCGTATTATCACAGCTTTGCGCACAAGGCGCATGAGCCGTCGATCCGTCTGGCCGAAAAGCTGGTTGAAATGACGCCTGAAGGCCTGAACCGTGTGTTCTTTACCAACTCGGGCTCGGAAGCCAATGACACCGTCGTCAAGATGGCCTGGTTCCTCAATAACGGCCTCGGTCGCCCGAAGAAGAAGAAGTTCCTATCGCGCACCAAGGCCTATCACGGGATTACCATTGCATCGGGTTCGCTGACCGGTCTTGCCGGCAACCAGAAGGACTTTGACCTGCCGGCCATTCCGGTGACGCACCTGACCTGCCCGCATTACTGGCGCTATGGCGAAGAAGGCGAAACGGAAGCGGACTTCACCGCGCGTCTTCTGAAAGAACTTGAAGACACCATTCTGGCCGAAGAACCGGACACCATTGCAGGCTTCATCGGCGAACCTGTCATGGGGGCTGGCGGTGTGATGACCCCGCCGGAAGGTTACTGGGCCGGTGTTGCCGAGATCTGCCGCAAGTATGACATCCTGCTGGTCTCGGACGAGGTGATTAACGGCTTTGGCCGGACCGGGGAGCGTTTTGGTTGCGAGAAATATGGCTTCACGCCAGACATTCTTGTCACCTCCAAACAGCTGACCTCATCCTATATGCCGCTGGCAGCGATTGTGGTGAATGACAAGGTCTATAACGCGATTGCCGATAACACCGCCAAGCTTGGCAATTTCGGCCATGGCTTTACCGGCACCGGCCATCCGGTTTCCTGCGCGGTCGGGTTGGAAAACCTCAAGATCATTGAAGAACGCGATCTGATGGGCAATGCCAAACGTCTGGAGCCGATGTTCCAGGATGGCTTGCGTGCCTTTGCCGATCATCCGCTGATTGGTGAAATTCGCGGTGTCGGTTTGATTGCAGGCCTTGAGATGGCGGACAAGAAAACCAAACAGCCGTTTGGCAAACCGGGTGCTGTTGCCGCCAAGGTCGTGGCGCTTGCAGCTGAAGAAGGGCTTATTGTACGCAATGTCTACGACACGGTCGCCCTTTGCCCGCCGCTGATCATCACCGAAGACGATGTGCGTGAAATTCACGCCCGCCTTGGCCGTGCGCTTGATCGTGCACTTGAATGGGCCAAGTCCGAAAGCATGCTGTGATCTGATATCCGCAGTCACGCGAAAGCCGGAGATGAGGAAAACCTCTTCTCCGGCTTTTTTATTTCCGGCAGCACAATTTGATGATGAAAAAGCGTGTTGTCGTTATTTGCCATCGCCAACGACCAGTTTGCTTTTCTTTGACACATCACGGTCGGCATGCCAGCTGATGCGCAGTGTCAGGCTGCTGCGGTCTTCGTCCTGTGAGGCGGAGACTTTGAGGTTCAGAAGGCCTTCGGGTTCGAGGATGATGTTGTCCTGATCGTCGCTGAGTACGACTTTGCCTTTGCCGACGCCGTTTGTGATGGCCTTGAGGATGGCCTTGATCGAGTCGGCGTCTTGGAGCGAATCATGGCTGAACTGTTTTTTGATCTGTTTCATTTGTCTGTTTTTCCGCCTTTGTCATCAAGCGTGATCGCAGAGCTGAGTGCGGTCAGGGTGCGTTTGGGCTCAAAGGCCTTGGCATAGGGAAAGTCGGTACTGATGCCGAGAATATGGCCTTCGGGATGGACGATGGTGACAGCCGCCCCGGATCCTTTGAGGCCCTCCTTATGGCGGGAATGCTGATCGATGGTGGCATCACATTCAAAATTGATCAGGCCCCGGCGCAGCATGATGCGTTGCCCATCCAGCAGATTGCGATGGCCATGGATGATGGCGTGAATGCCGCTGTCATGAAGCTTTTTCGCACCCTTGGGGCTCAGATCATTATCAATGGTGCGATATTTGGTGCGCACCGTATTGGCGATCGACCCATAATAAAGATCAAACGGTTCGCCAAACAGGGCATCGCGGAATTGCCGGTTTAAGGCCTTCACGCCATCGGCATTGAGAAGATCGGCCATCGCGTCATCAAAGCCGGCATGGACAAACATGAAGGATCCGACGTGATAGCCAAGGCGCATGCGCTTGAAGAACCAGTGAAACTCGCCGTCGGGCTGCAAGAACAATTCGCGCCATTTCAGCACCGCCGCATAGACCTGACGCATGGATAGCCCGGCCTCGGCACAGGCGGGCTCGAAGCTGACCATTTTCTTTTTGATCCGCTTGAGTTCGACATCGATCTGTTTTTTCGGCAGATGATCGGCGGCGATTTTGGGAAACTTGTCAAACCAGGCCGGATCGGGGAACAGGCGCCGACGACATTCCTCCTCATCCGGCATATCGGCAAGCGCCTTTCGCCCGCGAAGGTAGGTATCGCGAATTTCAACCAAAAGCGGCACCACCTTCGGCCCAAGGCGCAGGAAGAAATGATCGTTGCGATGATCGACGGTTTTGCCATCACTAACCGCCTGCATGCCCAGAAGATTACGGACATCATGATTGCCCGCAAGAATGCGCACCCGTGCATCGAGCTCGATCAGGCGGCGCACCGCGCGCAGGAGTTTGAGGTTATGCGGCCCCTTGTCAAAACAGTCGCCCCCAATGATGAAGGTCGCCTGTTTACCGAGTTTGGTCAGATGGAAATTCATCACCCCCGGACCAGTGCGGCGCACCCCGCCCGATGCAACCAGCGATGCCACAAACGCCTTTCGATCCGCATGCAGATCGGAAAAGAACAGGATCGGGCGTTTGGGCCATGTCCAGAGCTTGCGCTTGGTCAGACGATCAAGCTCGCTGAGCAGCAATTTGCGATCGCCATTTTCCTCGCCAAACGACTTGTCACCGCCAAAGGTCCAGTCGCGGGCTTCGCGCGGCAATTCCGGATACAGCCAGGATGGCCACGGCCCCTTGTAATGGGGCAGGGCCACGTCGATCTCGACATTTTGATGTTTGAGTGCTTCTGTCATCGCTTAGGCCCTAATCCAATAGCGGGTCCGCTTTGGCGCGGAGTTTCCAATCGCCTGCCACATGATGCCAGGTGTCGTCGCCGCGATATTCCAGCACGACCGGACGGGCGTGATACATGCTGAGCTTCGCGATCTCGTCAAAGGCCAACACACCCAAATGATGGGCAGCATGACGAAACGATGCGCCGTGCCCGACAAAGACCTTAAGAGTGTCGGTTGCAGTTGCGGATGCGGATACGTTTTTCATCTGCATCGCCAGATGGGCGGCCACCCGTTCGCCCGATTGCATCAGCGATTCCGCGCCTTGAAACGGCAGGCGGAAATGGCTGTCGGATTTCCAGTTTTCGGGCAGCGGATCGAACCTCGGATCGGCATCAACGACCCGGTTGATTTCCGAAATGGTCATGTTGGCCAGCGCCCCGACACTGCGTTCGGCCAGCGCGTCATGGCAGGAAACCGAGAAATCCCCAGAAAGCACATTTGCAATATGATCGGCCGTGGCCCAGGCACGCAGCATGTGCGAGCTGTCGATCACGCGATCAATTTCCGTCCCCAGATCAGTGGCCAGTGCAGCAAGCATTCTGGCAGCATCGCGCGCCTGTTCTTCGCCGCGCGTGGTCAGGGCAAAGGGCTGATGCGCGCTTGGCGCATTTGCGCGTTGATGATAATCGCCGTGGCGCACGAGGGCGGCAAATTGTCGGGCCATGGTTATCGGGCCTCCTTGCCATGGGCGGCGGCAAAATCAAGAATGATCGCCTTTAGCGCATCTTCCTTGATGTGTTGGGCCGCGATGTCGGGCGCAACCCAGCGACGGTGCCGGTGGCTTTCTTCCCAGACGGTATCTGAAAGTTCCTCGGTCACGGCCATCGGGTAAACCGCAACGTTGCAGGTCGATCCCCATTTTTCATAGGCATAGCTGCCGACAGCCGTTTCATGCACGGTGCCGCGCACGCCTGCCTCTTCCTCGGCCTCGATCGCAGCAGATTCTTGGGCGCTCAGGCCCGGTTCGTGGATGCCCTTGGGCACGACCCAATGGTTTTTCTTGCTTGATGTGATCACAAGGATTTCAAGCACCCCGTCCCTGATGCGATAGGGGATGACCGCAGATTGGGTATAGTAGTAGGCCGGACGATCGCGCCATTCCCGGCCATTGGCGGTTTCAAAGGGAAATCCCTCCGGCAGGCTATTTAGCCGGATGTAATTGATTATTTTTGCGCAATTACCGGATAAGTTTCGCCAATTATCGGGCATTTCCAGATGAACAAGCGTTCCGGTTTTCAAAAGCTGATGATCATCCGTCACCGGCAGAGATGACGGCGCAAGCGTGCGCACAAGGCTTTCCAGCCCCGGATTGTGACCAACGATCATCACCCGGTTCGGGCCATCGGAATATGTCGCAAGCACATCAAAAAGCGCCTGAATTGAAGCGTTATAAACCCGGTCATCCTGCACGATATCATGGGCGTGTGTGCCGGCTGCCTTGAGCAGCTTTTGCGCCGTGACAAAAGCCCGTTCAGCCGGGGAGGCCACGGTGACATCGGGCAATAGTAACTGATCTTGGAGCCAGGCGCCGATACGCTGTGCCTGTCGCTTGCCCCTGGTTTTAAGCGGGCGATCACGATCCGATATGCCGGATATGCCCGGTGGATCCTTGGCCTTGCCGTGGCGCATGATGAGCAGTTCACGGGTCATGGGCGCGGACCTGTGTGCTGCGGGTCTTGGTCAAAAAGCTTATCGGAACTTTGTTTGGCGATTGCGTCAAAATCGACGCGACCGGTGACCTCATAGATCGGCACACCTTCAAGGGCGGCGAGATAGGCCGCTTCATCAAGGGTCTCGTCACTGCCATGCATGCTGCTATCTGCGCGTTGATAAAACGGACCGGGTGATTTCATGACGGCGGCCAAAAGATCACGCCGTTCGTTCAGATCGATCTGCGTGATCTGTGCGGGTGCATCGGCCTCATGCGACCAGTTCAGAATAAGAAAACCGCATAGTGGCGCCCGCGCGCTGATGCGATCCTGGCCATAGATCTTTTCAATATCGACATCGTATTTTTCTTCGATGTCCCAGAGTTCTGCCGTCGGCAGGGCGGCCAGTTCGGCCCGACGTGCCGGCGAGACGATGGTATCCAAACGCGGATTATGAAGCGCCGTGCCGGGATTGATCCGGGGCAGCTTCGGGATTCCTGCCGCCCAGACATCGCCGTTATGACGGCGGACAAACAAACGGTCATTGGAAAGGAATGCGGTGCCATCTTGATCCAGCATATGGAGCATCAGGGTCGATTTGCCGCCGCCGGAAAATCCCGCCAGACCAAGGGCGCGACCATTGCGCACAAGACCGGCGGCATGACAGATCGCCCAGCCATCCTGTTGCAGCATGTTCATATATTGGGCGTTAATGAAATTGATCACCTGATTGTCGTTTTCCAGACACGGCCCGGCAGCAATTACGCGATCACGGCTTTGCAGTAACACCATGCCGGTGCGGACCTTTTTGACGATGCGCCCGTCAGGCAGATCGACATAAGCATCCTTGCGCCCGCTTTTGCCCGCCTCACGCGGCCAGTCGGTATAACTAACGGCCAGATCGGGTGGCGGGCATTCAAACGCGTCAATTTCAAGGGTCGGCTTCGCATCAGAAACGACGATATGTTTGAAATAGGCGCGCAGATTGTCGAGAAGCGGGGCGGAGTTCGAGCGGACCTTGATCGTCATATCGGGCAAGGACAGCAAAAGCCCGCCCGGCTGCAGCTTCATGGTCCCTGCCAATTGCGCGGCAATATCGCGGGCCTTTATTGCGGTCGCGGTGTTGGTCATGACAGCGCATCCAGAACGTAATCGGCATAAAGGCCGGCGGCATCGATACCGATGCCTTCCTTGGCGCCACGGAAACCGCCAAAGGCGGAGACTTCGAACACGATCGGGCCCTGATCGGTCAGGGCGACATCAACGGTGGTGAAGTCCATGTCAAACAGGTCCTGGGCGCGCCTGGCCATTTCAATGACATCGGGATCGCATTCAAACGCGGCGTATTTGCCGCCACTATGGATTGTCGTGTTCCAGGCATCCCCCTTGGCCACCCGGGCATAGGCGCCGTGATATTCGCCGCCGAGAAAAACAAGACCAAGATCCTGCCCCGGCAGGTCGAGTTTGCGCTGGATATACATCATCGGGTTTTCGGCCTGAAACGCCGCGACGGCCTTGCGGATGTCTTCATCGGGCTGATCGGCATCAATGATCGTCATGCCGCGTGCCTTGGTCGAATAAAGCGGTTTGAACACTGCCGCCCCGAAGTTTTTGACGGCATCAACAGCGATATCGACATTTTCGGTAACCTGCGTTTCGGGCATCGGAATACCGCCATTGCGCAAGGTCACCGTGCAGGCGAGCCGATCAATCAGGCGCAAGATATTCACAGCCGGGCTAAACACCCGTACCCCGGCAGCCTCGACAAGACGCAAAAGCTCAAGGCGATCCAACGAGTTCGGGCTGTACACCTCGGTGATCTTTTTGACCACCACCCCGTCCAGTTTGCAAAGATCAACGCCCCGCGCCGTGACCTGCCCGGTGGCAAGATCGGCCGCAACATCAGCCATATCGATCACAAGCCGGAAACCGGTTTTGTGTTCAAGGGCGTCGGCAAGGGCCTCGGTCGACCATTTTCCGGGAATGCCAACAACGGCGATTTTTTTATCAGTCAATGAACAGGTCCTTGATCGGGGCGATGAAGTCTTCGGGTTTGCGCGGGTCCGAGGCAACAACGCGTTCCATCAGGTAGCGCGCGCGCGCCATCATGTTACGCGATAGCGACGGATCGAGGATGAAGCGCGTCGATGTCGCAAATGACCGCGCCAAACCAAGTGCAAGACGCAGCTCAAAGGTATCATCCCCGGCCTTTTGCGCGAAACGCCGGGCAAAGCCATAAAAGTCCGCCGTTACCTGATGCACACGTCTGCGCCGTTCCCCGTCCAATGCCTGCAGGCGATAGCCCGACACCATGAAGACCGAGACATCCTGGAGGAAATCCATATCTGTGGAGCGGTGCAGATCGATAAACCGGATCGCGCGCGTGTCGGCATCATAGATGATGTTATCAAAATTGAAGTCGCCATGGATATGGACGGTGTAGGGATTTTTAAGCTTGGCCTCGCGCGCGGCACAGGCCTTGATCAGATCATCAAATGACAGAACCGCATGACCATTGATCGCGCAGCCATCATCCTTGAAGGCCGCGTGAATGTCATAAACCGCGTCCATGCGCTTGGCCAATTGCGCCATATAAAGGGCTGGCACCGGCTTCTTGACATGCGTTTTGCGCCAGACGGCGCGCAACGTTTTCTTGAGCGCCTTGAAGGCCTCGTCGAGCAAAGCCGGGTCTTCCTGCAGCAGGATTTGCTCAAATGTCAGGCCGGGCAGATGTTCGATCAAAAGCGCTGCCTGATCCTGCTTTTTATAAAAAGACAGGATCTTTGGCGCGAGGCCGGGATAGATCGCATTCCAGCGGTCGACTTTTTGGCGTTCTTCCTTGAGCTTGCGGCGTTTGCCATCCTTGAAGACGGCGATGTAGCTGTCATCATCCGCACCGACATCCGCGACCCCGGAAATGGCACTGCCCGATCGGGTATGGGCCAGCGGTTCGATGGTCAGATCATCGGCCTTGCGGTTGCCACTGAGCTGTTTGATGGTGGCGGACAAGGAGCGATAGCGATCAGCCGTCAGCTGCTGACCCATATTGGCCGAAATGATCGCATCGCCCATATCCTGAACGATGGTGCCCATTTCCTCGATCCGCTGGGCCATGAAGATCGCGACAATCACCACCGCCGGATCCTTGCCCTTTTTCAGATCGGCATTACAGGTGCGAATAAGCTTTTTATAGTCTTCATCGATCCTGCTTTTTACCTTGATCGCCTTGACTGCGGTCGAGGTATCGCTGTCATCAATCGCCTGTTCGATCAGCTCAAGCCCGTGTTCGACATGGGCCAGAAGTGCGGCGTGACGTCGACGTTTTCGCCGTGGCGTGCCATCAAGTTTTTCATACTGGCGAACGCAATCGCGACAGAGCCGGGTCAAACGTTCAAGATCGATCGCCACCGATTCCACTGCACGCAACATCAAGGCATCGGGACTGGATTTCGGGGTTTGCATGATCGCAGCGATACAGCCATCACGGACCCGCATTTTCAGATTGTCGGCATAGCCGCTGCGGTCGAGAACCTTGCGCGCCAGATCAAGCGATCCCTGATCGAGCGCATCGCGCAACTCAGCGACTTGCGCACTGGCCTCGATCCAGAGAAACCGGAAATTGTCGCGTACCGGGGCGGACAGGGCTGTGGTCATGTGATCAACCCCAGATAGCCCGGATGTTTCTGCGCCGGTGCCGTCAGTAACGCGCGCAAATCATTCGGGAAAAGCGGCGCGCTTGGCAAATCCGCCAGCGGCAGCCACACAACATCTGTCTGGTTCTTGTCCGGTGCGGGTCCGTTGGCAGCGACATATCCGTCGGATACGGAACAAGCGAAAAGAAACTCAACAGCGTGTTTTTTTATTTCAGGGTCGCAGCTACGTGGCTTGAAATAATCCGCCACATACATCAAATCCCCCACTGTGACAGTGGTGCCGAGCTCTTCTTCGCACTCGCGGATCAGGGCGGCCTGCAAGGTTTCGCTTTCTTCCTGTGCACCACCGGGCAACGCATAACGCGTTCCGTAAGCCGGGTTTCGTTTACACAGCAGCAAAATCGCGCCGTCGCGAACGATCATCGCGCGGGCGCAGTTCCGGATCGTTGGCGCCAGATTTTCCTTCATTGCCGCATTTCTCCACGCAATAGGCCAGTGATGAGAAATATCATCCCGGCGCCGCCCGAAAAAGGACGGAACCGGCTGTCACATAATTATAACACACGGAACCCGGCCGCAGATTTGCACTCCATCACACCTGGGTCCGCGAATAGAAAAGCCGGAGATGAGGATTTCCCATCGCCGGCTTTAGTTATTGGCGCAATTTTACAAATCAACGACAGCATAATATCAAAAGCAAATCTGATAATTTGACTTCACGTTTACGCGCCACTTTTATGAGACCCTCGCATATCAGTCTGTGTTACTGGTCACCCGGCACGCCGTAGCTAGGTGCGGCCGTCGGGTCGATGGCGCGCGTCACATAATCCTGAAGCTGGGGCTTATAGAGCTGCCAGATGGAGCTCAGTTCAGCAATCGGATCCCCATCGGTCCAGTCCACGCGAAGGTCGGCAACCGGCCAGCTAACATCGCGCACAAGATAAAGACCCGCAGAATGCACCGGGCCGGCTTCGCCGCCGCTTTCCTGTCCGGCCTTCATCGCCGCAAGCAACCGATCCCCCAAATCGCCACCGGCGGCTTCGAACGCCGCAACCATCGCGGCAGGAACGCCATCATTGGCCAGAAGATTGCCCGCAGCAGCGCAATCCTTGCCCTGGCTTACGGCATTAACACCAAGGGTTTCAGCCCCCGAAAAAACAGCCGACTTTCCGGTTTGATCCAGAAGAACGATCTGGCGCCAGGGGGCGGTCGCATAATCGCGCAGCAGTTCGGAAAGTGCTTCTTCTGCGCCCAGCTTACCTTGCATCAAATCCAGTCCTTTCGGACCAAGCGACGGGTCGGTGATGTTTTGGGATGCCACCACACCGACACCGGCCCGCGCATGGGCACATCGGGCGGCAACCGCCGGGGAGGACGAAGAAATTGCGATACCCATGGTACCGGTTTCAGGACAGCGCGCAGAAATGGAAAAGGTCATTGGAAACTCTTTGGTTCGGGAAAAACGTTATTCACCGTCGGGAATGACAGCGATGGCATCGATTTCAACAAGCCATTCCGGGCGCGCCAAAGCGGACACCACAATGCCGGTCGAAACCGGAAAAACGCCCTTGAGCCATTTTCCAACCACGCGATAGACGTCTTCGCGGTATCTTGGATCAATCAGATAGATCGTAATCTTGGTGATATGGTCCAGTTGGCCACCGGCTTCTTCGACCAGCATCTTGATGTTTGCCATCGCCTTTTCTGCCTGACCGGCAGCATCACCGATGGCCACATTTTCCGACGTGTCGAGATCCTGACCAATCTGTCCCCGCACAAAGATCATGGTTCCTTTGGCGGCGACTACCTGACAGAGATCATTGTCGAGATTCTGTTCAGGATAGGTTTCCTTGGTATTGAATTTGCGAATACGGGTATGGGCCATGGGGCTTTTTCCTTCCACCGTTTAGGGTCGTGGGGCAAATGTCATGTAGTTTTGCTGCTTGGACATGTGATCGGCCAGATATTTTGCGTCATACCACACACCCCAGATAAAGGATGATCCCCGGCGGGTCTGCCACGGCAGTCCCAGGAAATAGATTCCCGGTTCCTTTGAAATGCCGCGCGTGTGAATGGGGGCACCAGCTTCGTCAAAAATATCGAACTTCAACCAATCGTAATCGCGCCCGAACCCGGTTGCCCAGATGACGGTCGTAATCCCGGCATCGCGCACATCAAGCTCCGTCATTGGATCGGAAATGCATTCGGGGTCTGGCCTGATCATCCGTGCTTCGGGTTCTTCGGGCAGATCCAGTCCGTTCTGGGCGATAAAGGCGTCGGCCTCGTCAAGCAGGGCAAGATAGTTCGCGTCGCCAGCGGCGATATTTTTTGCCAGATCGGATGCGATTTTGAGTTTCCCGTCCTCGTAGCTCTCGGTGCGGCCCAGAAGGGTTATGCCCTGCTCAGCCAAGGATCGGAAATCGACCGTATGGCCGCCATTCGCACCGCTGACGGCAATCGTGACGTGATCATCCTGTGGGGTGGCCTCTGCATCCCATTTGTTGAGCACGCCAAGCCACCAGACAAAATCACGGCCCCGGTAGCTGCGCGGGGGACGGTCATGCGGACCGACAGACAGATAGACCTTGCGCCCGGACTTCATCAGTTCTTCGGCAATCTGGGTCCCGGAAGAACCAGCCCCGACCACCAGAACTGCGCCATCGGGGAGTTGACCCGGATTGCGATAAGCCGATGAGTGAATTTGTTTGATACCCGTTTGGGCCGGAATAAGGTCCGGGACAATCGGGGTCTGGAAAGCACCGGTTGCCGCGACGACAAAGCCTGCCTCATAGACACCGTCTGTCGTCTCCACGCGGAAACCGAATTTGCCGTCAAGGCGCGTGACGGATGTGACTTCGATGCCGCAGCGGACCGGTGCCTTTATCTTTTCGACATACTCGACAAAGTAATCGGCAACTTCTTCCTTGGCCGGGAAACCGTTCGGATCACCGGCGAATGTCAGGCCCGGAAAACGGTCGTGCCATGCCGGACCGTTGGCAACAAGGGAGTCCCACCTTTCGGACCGCCAGCGTTCCGCGATCCTGCCGCGTTCAAGCACAACATGAGACAAGCCGTTGGCACTGAGGTGTTCGCTCATGGCGACACCGGCCTGCCCCCCGCCAACAACAACGACGTCTAGTTTTTCAACCGCCATTCACTGCTCGTTCTAATTTTATGTGTCACAGATTCCAAATTTTGGTTTTCAGGCCCCTGCGGCCAATTTGTCGAAGGGTGTTCAAACCCGTCCATATTGATACGACCCATCTCTCAATGCTCATGATTTTTATCGATCAACAAAAGTTTGTGCCGCCACAAATTCTTGTAGGCAAGAATACCCATATCCGCCATCGGGTATATTCGGGCTGCAGCATGTGATTGATGCTGATGCATCCGACCTGTCAGGATTGCCGCGCCATAGCTGGTTCCAGAGCCGTCGCTTGAAGCTAAAATCTGCTGATCTTTCCGGAGACTGGCAAGCAACTGACACATGGCCGTGTTGGTCGCAAAGGGCCCCTCAAAAATCACCGGCCCTTCACTGCTGATCATTTCCAGGCCGTAATCAATCATCAATGCGCAGTAAATTGTCGCAAGAGCAACCTTTTCGCGCTCAGTTCGCAGTGCAGCTTTGTTGATCAGATGCCCCGAGTGATGACCAAAAGGTCCCCCTGCTTCAGCAAATGAAGGTATCGCCAAGCATTCTGATGCGATCAAACGTTTGATATCAGAGATATCCGGATTATCTGTATGACCTTCAGCCAGGAACGCATATTCACGCCCGCCCATGAACCTTGCACTGGGTACGGCATTGCCATTCAGATCGACATTGCACAGGGTATCGCGATACTCGTCAAGCTGTGGTCGTGCGTCTCCACCAACCGAGAAACAAATTGTCCAAGTACCAGATGATACAAGCGAAAACGGTTGCTTAACCCTGGTAATCAAGGGCACTAGCGACGCATTGCTGTCATGAATGCCGCAATGGATCTCGCAATCGGGTGGCAGGCCGGTTTCGGCAGCGATTTCAGGCAGAATATTGCCCAAGACATCACTTGCCCCACGCATCGGGGCGAATTTTCCGGCCCATCCTCGGGTTTTGGCGAGCTGGCTCCAATCGGCCTGATGCGGGTTCCATAGATCGGAATGACAGCCAAGCGACGTGACCTCGCAGGCTTTTATGCCAGACAACCGCCATGCCCAATATTGCGGATAGGGTAGAAAATCTGTGGCACGCGCCATTTCTTCGGGAAAGGTTTGTTCAAGTGCAAATATCTGCCGCCCGAAATTCAGCCCGGCAGGTAAGCAGGGGCTTTGACTATCGGCGAAATCATCACGGGCGCTGTCATAAGCATGATTGATTTCCGGGGCATATGTGTTTTCGTAATCCACCACTGGAAGAGCAAGCTCATCCCCCGCAAGGACCGCAACCGTGGCACCATGGGTCGTTACAACGACCCGTCCGATCACGGTCTCGCGTGCCGCATCTTTCAATGCGGTTTTATAGAAGTCCCACAGGCCTTCAACATCAAGATGGCGATAAGGCGGACCATCAATTGAACGATTTGGACAGCTCGTTTCAAACAGGATTGCATGGGTATTGGTGTCCCACACCACCAGCTTTGCATTGGTTTTGCCGATATCAATGACGGCAATGGCGCGCTTATCTGTCATGGCAGATAGAACACTTCTTTCAACGGAACAACTACGGGGCTGCCATCATCGTTGGTGGCCATGATATCACCCATGAAAGCCCACCAGCGCTGCATGATCTCTTGTTCGGGCAACTCATCCATACCGTGGTCCTTGGTACGGCGTAGAACAGCAAAAAGGATGTTGGTTTCTTCATCAAGAAAGATGCTGTAATCCGAAATACCTGCTTTGCGCAGAAGCTCGGACAGATCGGGCCAGATTTCGTCGTGGCGTTTTTTGTACTCGTCTGCCCAACCCGGATTCAGCAGCATTTTGAAGGCAATCTTTTCCATGATGCTAGCCCTGCTTTTGTGATCGCAATTTGCGTGCACTCAAAATGCGGCGCCAGATGATCGGTGTACCAATCACAAGGATGAGCAGCAGCCCGGTGAAGATCGACATTACAATGCCCGGCACATTCATCAGGCCCATGCCAAAGGTGACAAGCCCCATCAGTAAAACAGCGATAAACACACCAACAATGCTGCCTGCTCCTCCCATGATGTTGACCCCGCCGAGAACCACCATCGTTATGACTTCCAATTCCCAGCCCATTGCGATTGACGGGCGGGTTGAACCGATGCGCGATGTCAGAAGAACGGCTGCAACCCCGGCAAAAAGCCCAACAAGGGTAAACAGGAACAACCGATGGCGTTTGACATTGATCCCGGAAAAGAGGGCAGCTGTCGGATTGTTACCAATCGCGTAAACCCGTCGCCCGAAGGTGGTTTTATGCAGCAGAACTCCAAACACAACGGCAAGGCACAGGAACAGAACGAATTCAAACGACAGCACCCCCCAGACATAGCCCTGACCAAAAAAGGCAAAATCGGATGGGTAGCTGCGATATACATCATCGCCCAGAACGATATAGGCAATGCCGCGATACAGGCTCATGGTTCCAATGGTCACAACAATTGCCGGAATATCGAATTTCGTAATGATCCAGCCATTTACAAAGCCGGCAACTGCCCCAACCGCCATGCCGATCATGGCAAGTTCGATCGGACCAGCACCCATGCTATTGGCAAAGCCCATCGTCACCGATGCAAGTGCAATGGTCGATGCAACCGACAAATCAATATCGCGGGCGATGATCAGCAGTGCCATAGGCAGTGCAATGATCGCCTTTTCGGTAAAGTTGAATGTCGCGTCCGACAAGCTCCACGGATCAAGGAAATACGGGGATAGCTGAGTGTTGGTGAAAAACGCAATCGCGACAAACACCATTAAAAGGGTTTCCCAGCGCATCAATTTGCTTCGTAAATCGCCATTGAGGCTGTCAGGCAGCTCTCGTGATACTTCTTTGGTCATGGGTTGTTTCAAGGTTTCTTCATTGATCATTGGTGGGCCTCTCGGAGGATGCGTCGGCCACCACGCTTTTCACTACGTGAATTGATGATCACGGCCAGAACAATCACCAGGCCGGAAATCGCAAGTTGCCAGAAAGGTGAAATACCGATCACGGGTAGTGCATTCTTGATCAGGCCAAGGAAAATGGCACCAAGTGCCGCACCCCATATCGAGCCGATCCCCCCTGCGATACTGATCCCACCGATGACACAGGCGGCAACGACCTGAAGCTCAAAGGCCAGAGCAACTTCCACATAGGCAACCGCGTAGCGCGAAACCCAAAGATATCCGCACATGCCCGCAACCGCACCGGAAATGCAAAAGGTAATGAACTGGTGTTTGCCAACATCAAGGCCGCTATAGACAGCAGCCTTCGGGTTCCCGCCAACCGCAAAGATCGAAAGGCCGGTCTTGGTAAAACGTGTAAAGACAAACATCACCAATGTCAGCGCGATAGCAATCCAGGACAGGACGGTCAGATCAAGGAAAGTGGCGCGTGGCAAGGCAAGGAATTGCGGGGTCATTTCATGGGCGTTCACCCACTCCCCGTCGCTGAGCAAAAAGACAAAGCCGCGATAGACGCTCATGGTGCCAAGGGTAACAACGATCGACGGAATGCCGACCAGCCAGACCAATAGACCGTTGAAGGCGCCAAGTATCAGCCCGATGCCAATCGACATGACAAGCGTCACAAAAGCGGACGTTTCCGGAAAGGCGACATTGAACAGAGCCACGCACATGCCGGTAAATGCCAGGTTCGATGCGACCGACAGATCGATACATCGTGTGAGGATTACAAGCATCTGCGCACAGGCAAGCATGATAAGAATGGCTGTATCGTCGAACACCTCGGCCAGGTTCGCTGCACCGACAAAGAACGGGGCTGCTGACCCCACGCCAACCAGCATCATGATGATCAGAGCGCCAAGCAGCCATTCACGATGCGAGATCAGTTTGCCGCTCATGGAAGTACTTTTCATCTCAGGCTCCTGTCGCCGCAGTAACGATGGCTTCGGCTGTCATTTCGTTGCGATCAAATCGTGCGGCGATCCGGCCTTCATGCATGACAATAATGCGATCTGACATGCCCATCACTTCCGGAAGTTCCGAGGACACCATAATCACTGACAATCCTTGTGCGACCAATTCGCCCATGAATTTGTGAACCGCAGCTTTCGACCCGATATCGATGCCTTTGGTCGGCTCATCAACAATGATCACATTCGGATTGGTGGCCAGCCATTTGCTGATGACGACCTTTTGCTGATTGCCACCCGATAGGTTTTCAACATTTTCCGACAGGCTTGCCGCTTTGAGCTGAAGACGCGAGGCATATTGGCGCGCGACATCAAACTCACCGGCCATGTCAATAAAGCCGGATCGCGACAGACCGCCCAGTTGCGGAAGTGTGATGTTTTGAAAGATTGGCAGACTCAAGATCGCGCCCTGATGCTGGCGGTCTTCGGGGACATAAACCAGCCCCTGATCGACAGCATCACCGGGTGCGCGCGGGTTGAACAGTTTGTCATTAAGCATAATCGATCCGGCCGAGGTCGGGGTCAGCCCGAACAGGGCTTGCATGACTTCACTGCGTCCAGCCCCGACGAGGCCATAAAATCCAAGGATCTCACCCCGGCGCAGTTGAAAGTCAATGTCGGCAAACTCTGTCGGATGGCACAGGCCTTCGACCGACATGACCGGTTCGCCGATTTCGGCTGCGATCTTTGGATAGATTTGTTTGACGGTTCGACCGACCATCATTGCAACCAGGTCATCTTGGCTCACATCATCGATTTCGCCGGAGCCAACAAACTGGCCGTCGCGAAATACCGTGTAACGATCGCAGATTTCAAAGATTTCGTCGAACTTGTGGCTGATAAACAAAATCGCTTTGCCTTCGTCGCGCAGACGACGGACCAACCGATAGAGTTCCTGAATTTCATGATGGGACAGCGATGCTGTTGGCTCATCCATGATGACGATATTGGAATTGATCGACAGCGCGCTGGCAAAGGACACCAGATGCTTGTGTGCGACACTTAGTTCACGCAGCGGAAGGTCCGGATCGATATTGACATCAAGGTATTCCAGAAGTGTCTTGGCGCGTTTGCGCATAAGCGGCCAATCCAACAGACCAAACCTGTTCCGGTTCTGGTTGTTGATGAAGATATTCTGAGTGACAGTGAGTTCGTCAAACATCACTGCTTCCTGATGGATGGCCGAAATGCCGTGGCGCCTCGCATCGGTAGCGGCCTGCATCTTGACCGGTTTGTCGTCAATCAGGATATTGCCATCATCAGGTGCATAGATGCCGGTAAGCACCTTTACCAAAGTGGACTTTCCTGCGCCATTTTCACCGATCAGGGCGGTGACCTGTCCGGGATAGAGTTGCAGCTCGACGCCATCAAGCGCTTTAACCCCGGGGAATGTCTTGGAAATATTGCGCAGTTCAAGAACAGGCCTGTCCATGCTTCTCAAGCCTTCACATCTAAGTCTGGAAATTCTGGCTCAGGCCGCAAGCTTTCGATGCAGATGCCTGAAGCGTCACAATCTTGGGAAAAAGAGTGGCGGAAACCGGTCCAGGGAGCAAAGGGTTTCCGCCAGTTCCGTGGTATCTCTTAGAAGATGTCGGCGAACTTGTGGACGTTCGACGCGTCATAAACAAACGGGTCAGACATTGCGCCGTTACCGTCCTTGTCAAACACGATGGTGCCCATGCGACCGGCTTCGATCATCATATGCTCGTCGCCCTGGGTCAGTTGATAGGCAATCATCATCGCCGAGTAGCCAAGATCAATAGGGTTCCAGATCGCAAAGCTCTTGACCGATCCGGCATCCACATGACCGGCAAGTTCGGATGGCAAGCCAAGACCGGTGACATAAACTTCGCCGATTTTTCCCTGATCAGCGACAGCTTGAGCTGCTGCCACAATGCCAACAGAAGTTGGCGCAACGATCACTTTAAGATCCGGATATTTTTTGAGCAGTGCGACGGTTTCACGATAGGATTTATCTGCGAGGTCATCGCCATAAACAGTATCAACGAGTTTCAACTGGCTGTATTCAGGCAGCACTTTTTTCATCTCGTCGATCCAGATGTTCTGGTTGGTCGAGGTCGGGGTCGCAGACAGAATTGCCATTTCACCACCAGCGTCACCAACGACATCTGCGGCCAGTTTGACGCACATTGCACCAATCAAGGCGTTGCTTGACGGATTAAGGTGAACAATGCGGGCATCTTCGGCAACACCACTGTCCCAGGAAATCACTTTGATACCACGGTCCATCGCGCGTTTGAGGATCGGAGCAAGTGCATCAGGATCGTTTGCGGACACCGCAATTGCATCGACGCGCTGCGCCATCAGGGAGTTGATGCTTTCGATCTGACCTTCGGCAGTGGTCGAGGTCGGCCCGGTATAAATGACTTCGGCATTGCCGACTTCCTTGGCAGCTTCCATTGCGCCATCACGGGCCGCTTCAAAGAAGCCATTGCCAAGCGATTTAACAACAAGTCCGACACGAACCGGATCAGCGGCCTGTGCTGTTGCGGATGCCATGCCCATGGCAAAAATGGCGGCGGCCATCAGAGACTTCTTGAATTTCATAACGTTCCTCCATGATTGATTTTATTGGTTATTGTCTGACAGGCGCCGGGCTCTTTTTGTCCCTTTTGGGCTATGCGCTTGCCGTATTTAGATCCTCTTGTTCCCTGGCCTGCACAATGACAAGTTTGATGCCGGCGCGCTCAAGCATGGCGCGGTCTTCGTCACCAATTCCGTCGTCTGTGATCAGGGTATCGATATTGTCGAGCTTGCACAGGAACATGTTGCTGCGCTGGCTGAATTTGGTGCTGTCGATCATAACCACCAGCTTCTCGGCCTGTGCGATCAGGCGCTGTTCTGACTGGATGATCATCGGATCGCTTTCCATCAGTCCCATCGAATTGATGCCCTGTGCACCCACGAATGCCTTCGAAGCATAAAAGTTGTGGATCACATCGCTTTCAAACGGGCTAAGGATAATGTTTTGTTCGCGATAGATGGTGCCACCTGGCACGACCACACTGTTTTGGCTGTGCTCGATCAGGTAATCGGCCAGCGGAAAGGAATTGGTCAGAACCTGCATCTTCTTGGACTTGAGAAGCGGGGCCATCTGATAGGTGGTCGAACCACCATGAATGATGATGGAGTCGCCTGGTTCGCACATCTCGACAGCGCGTTCCGCAATCGCCGCCTTCTGCGCAACATTGAGCGTTTTTGTCACAAAGAACGGACGTCCCAGCAATTGTTTGCTGGTGACTGGATTGATGGCCTCTGCCCCGCCGCGAATGCGACGAAGCTTGTTATCTTCGTCGAGTGCAGCGATGTCACGGCGAATGGTGGCCTCGGAAACGTCCAGCATATCCACGAGCTGGGCGACCGTGACAACAGGGTGTTCCCCGACCGCACGCAAAATCAATCTATGTCGTTCACGTTCATGCATCATTGGCTCTCCATTCGCCAGATATTCGCGCAATTTCGATCATTGTCAAACATAAAATGTCATAATTGATCATATTGCAGCGCAATATTGAAAGAATATGATCGTTTATGATTGACTGTGATTGAAATCCGGTTTAGTTGCTTGAAAAAATGGGAGGCGGCAATCGCATTCATAGCAGACCGCCATGTGTAACGTCCAAGTGATAGGCTATCGGATCATGTCATCTGTTGCTTCTGAAATTCTTCTTCCAAACAAATGGAACGCGGATCACGCTGCAGGCTTGAGTGAGCCTGAGCGTTTGCTGTACCGGTCCAACCTGCTTGGTTCTGATTTACGCATCACCAATTTCGGTGGTGGAAACACATCCGCCAAGGTTTGGCAAAAGGATCCGCTTGGTGGCGATGAAGTCGAAGTGCTTTGGGTCAAGGGATCAGGTGGTGATGTCGGCAGCATGAAGCTTGATGGTTTCTCGACCCTTTATATGGACAAGCTGCGCGCGCTTAAGGGGCTGTATCGCGGTGAAGAGTTCGAAGATGAAATGGTGGCCTATCTGCCGCACTGCACCTTTAACCTCAACCCGCGTGCGGCAAGCATCGATACACCGCTTCATGCCTATATCAATAAGCCACATGTCGATCACATGCACCCTGATGCCGTGATTGCGATTGCCGCCTCAAAAGACAGCCGGGCGATCACGCAGGAAATCTATGGTGATGATATCGGTTGGTTACCTTGGAAACGTCCGGGCTATCAGCTTGGCCTGATGCTAGAGGAATATTTCAACAACAACCCGACCAGTAAGGGCGTTGTTCTTGAAAGCCATGGCCTGTTTACCTGGGGCGACAGTGCTGAGGAATGTTACAACACCACAGTCGAAATCATTAACAAGGCCATTACTTGGTTCGATGGTAAAACAGCCGAGGCGGAAATCTTCGGCGGTGTGCGCCATCAAAGCCTTGATGCAGATACGCGTCGTTCAATAGCATCAACCCTGATGCCACGCATCCGAAGTTTTATTGACGCCGGTGAACGCAAGATTGGTCATTTCAACGACAGCGATGCGGTGCTCGAATTCGTGAATTCCAACAAGCTTGAACAGCTTGCAGCGCTTGGCACATCCTGCCCGGATCATTTTCTCCGCACCAAAATCCGCCCCATCATCATCGATCTTGATCCGGCCAAACCCGACCTTGATGCGGTGATCGCAGGTTTAGGCGACGCCTTTGCGGCCTATCGTGAGGATTACAAGGGGTACTACGAACGCTGCAAACGGGATAACAGTCCTGCCATGCGCGACCCCAATCCGGTGATTTACCTGATTCCGGGTGTCGGAATGCTGGCCTTTGCCAAGGACAAGGCAACCGCGCGAATTGCTGGCGAATTTTACGTCAATGCGATTAATGTGATGCGTGGCTCTGACACGGTCAGCACCTATATGGGACTTGATGAACAGGAAGCGTTCGATATCGAATACTGGCTTTTGGAAGAAGCCAAATTACAGCGCATGCCCAAACCCAAAAGTCTGGCGGGCCGCGTCGCGGTTGTCACAGGCGGGGCCGGTGGCATCGGCAAGGCAACGTGCGGACGTCTGTTGCAGGAGGGTGCCTGTATTGTCGCCTGCGATATTGATGAAGAAGCACTGAGCGGGGCGGTCTCGGACCTGCAATCCGTCTTTGGCAAGGATCAGGTACGTGGACTTCCCGTCAATGTGACCCGTGAAGACTCAGTTATCAAACTGATGCACGATAGCTGTGCCGAGTTTGGCGGAATCGATATCTTGGTCTCGAATGCGGGCATTTCGTCTGCTGCACCGATTGATGAAACCAGCCTTGAAGTCTGGCAGCGCAACATGGATATCCTCTCAACCGGTTATTTCCTGGTTGCGCGTGAAGCCTTCAAGATCATGAAACTGCAAAAGCGCCCAGCCAGCATGGTGTTTGTTGCCTCCAAAAACGGTTTGGTTGCATCGCCGGGCGCATCGGCATATTGCACAGCCAAGGCTTCGGAAATTCAGTTGGCCCGTTGTCTCGCGCTGGAAGGCGCTCCGTTTGGCATTCGCGTCAATGTTGTTAACCCGGACGCGGTTCTACGCGGATCAAAAATCTGGTCTGGTGAGTGGCGAGAACAACGCGCCAAGGCCTATGACATGGCGCCCGATCAGCTTGAAGAGCATTACCGTCAGCGCAGTATGCTCAAGCTCAATGTCCTGCCGGAAGATATTGCAGAGGCGATCTATTTCCTGGCCTCGGACAATGCGGCAAAATCAACGGGTAACGTGGTTAATGTCGATGCCGGTCACGCTCCGTCATTCACCCGCTAAACACATCAAGGGTCGACTATAACGACCCGGGGAGGAACCCATGGCTTCACAAACTCCGATCTCGGCAGAACTGATTGCCGAACATAACGACGCGCATCGTTCTGCATTGGATTCAGATTATACCGCACTGGGTGAACAACTTGCCCGTCGTGGCCTTGATATCGAAAAACTGACTACGGCAGCCCGGGACTTTTCGGTCGCAATCCCGTCCTGGGGTGTCGGGACCGGGGGGACGCGTTTTGCGCGTTTCCCCGGTGTGGGCGAACCGCGCAATATCTTTGAAAAGCTTGCCGATTGTGCCGTCATTCAGCAGTTGGGCCGCGCGACGCCGACGGTGTCGCTACATATCCCGTGGGACAAGGTCGATGATTTCGGTGAGCTGCGCGATGTCGCGACGGGATATGGCCTTGGTTTTGATGCGATGAATTCCAACACGTTTCAGGACCAGGATGATCAAAACCATTCATACAAGTTTGGGAGCCTCAGTCATTCTGAAGCTTCGGTCCGTGAACAGGCAGTTGCCCATAACCTTGAATGTATTGAAATTGGTCAGAAACTTGGATCAAACGCGCTAACTGTCTGGGTTGGGGATGGAACGAACTTCCCGGGACAGCAAAGTTTTACGCGCAGCTTTGAGCGCTACCTTGATGCGATGAAGACGGTCTATGCGGGCGTGCCCGATGACTGGAAGCTGTTCATCGAACACAAGATTTTTGAGCCGGCTTTCTACTCAACCGTCATTCAGGACTGGGGGAGCAACTATCTTGCCGCAATCGAACTCGGTCCAAAGGCATCTTGCCTTGTCGATCTTGGTCATCATGCGCCTAATGTGAATATCGAAATGATCGTGGCCCGCCTTTTCCAATTTGGCAAATTGGGTGGTTTCCATTTCAATGATAGCAAATATGGCGATGATGATCTCGATAGCGGATCGATCAATCCTTATCAGCTGTTCCTTGTTTTCAATGAACTGGTCGAGACAGAGCGCCGTGCACCGGAAAAATTCGATCCCGCCTACATGCTTGATCAATCCCACAATGTGACGGACCCGATCGAAAGCCTGATTTCGAGTGCGGTTGAAGTGCAGCGGGCTTATGTGCAGGCATTGCTCGTCGACCGTGCTGCGCTTGAAGGCTATCAGGACGAAAATGATGTGATGATGGCAAACCGTACGCTCAAGACAGCATACAATACCGATGTGTCACCAATACTCGCCATGGCGCGTCAGCGTGCTGGCGGGGCAATTGACCCGGTTATCGCCTATCGTAAAGCCGGTTATCGAAACGCTGTTGGCAAACAACGCCCGGCCAGTCGCAGCAGTGGTGGTGGAATAGTTTAAGCGACCGGTAATTCACCGAAAAAACTGGAGAAGCCGAAGGCAATGCCTTCGGCTTCTTATTTTACGCGTCACACATTCTAGATTTATGCGTCGCGTTTCCAGTTTTATGAGTCAATTCACAAATGTTGTGAAGTGACGCATAAAACGAGATTCAAAATCAACCACGACGGTGGAAACCAGCCACTTAATGACACATAAAATTCCGTGCAAATGACACATTAAATCGCTATTTTTTCGGCACTGATAAAGTCATTTAATCTCAATCATTTGACGGATGCTTCTGCTTTGATACCCTGCTGAAATTCTAGATTTTCTTGTCGTTTTTTCAACGTATACATTGCTCGCGAGACCTCTTACTTGAGCTACAGGGGCATGAGTTTTACGGGCCATCATAGTCTTAGAAAGGTTCTGTTTTTCCATCTCCTGACGCAGTTGACAGACCAGAACGCGTTTGACCGCTTCGTTCTGCACCTCTTCGCAGATACCTTCGCCCTCGAGGAAGTCGTCAAAAAGATGATCCAATATGTTTGTTCATTTTCAAGCTCCTTTTCCGCCTTCGGCGTCTTTTAGGTATTCTTGATGAAGCATGCAACTGAAGCATCGAGGCAAAGGAAATGGAGAAAATCACGCGCACAAATGTTGATGTTGAACAACTGTCTGTTAAAGCTCAAATCTATTGGCGTCATAAGTTCATGTATGACATCAACATTCTTCAGAAACGAGAACACTCTGTCGCGTTGTACTCTCTATGGAATCTGAAGAGAAACAAGCAGATACCTACAGACAATTTTGTCAGCTCATGGGTACAGACGTCGATAACCTGACAGCAGAAATCGATATCGAGGTAGGGTAAAGTTGACGACGCATTGCGGTTTCTCGATTGGCAATCTTTGACCCTAGAGACCAGTCCAATACAGCGACTGCAATTTTCGTCTGAATTTTCAAAACACCCGATCTCCAACCACAGCAAATTTTCTTGAACCTCAAACCTGCCTTATATTTCAAAATTTGAATTAAACTGTTCGCAAATTTTTAGTTTCGTGATTTAATGATCTCAACCTTGGGGTGTTTAGGTCACAGATAAATGAATATCAATAGAAGCAGTCGAGTAGCTATACTATTACTAACGGTTATAATTGCAGGATGTGCACAGGTTCCGAGAGAGTCTGTTGAGATTTCTGATGCATTAAGCCGGGATCTCGAAGAAATGCATCTAGCCCATCGGGCACTGGCAGATTTGTATTACGACGAAAAGCTCGCAGCTATCGACCAAATCGTTGACCAGAAATTTACTCCGTACATTATCCAACCTCTTGCCGAAGTTTTCGAGAAACGTATTCCCGAGGTCGCTTCGAACAATCCAGAAATCCTTTTGCCTTATCTTCAGGCGTCTATTCAGAAGGTTGTGTCCGAGATTGAAGCTGAGCGCCTACGCGCAAAAGCACCAATCCAGAAACAGAAATCTGAGTTTATATCGTCACTAGATCAGTCGTATGGGCAATTATTGCGAGCACAACTGACCTTATCTTCTCTTTTGAAATCGATAGCAGATATCCATGAAGAGCAAAGCAAGGCCTTATCTGCAGTTGGCCTTGAAGACGTTCGGGTAAAAATGGCCGAAGTAACAAGCTCTCTATCCGATAAAATTGAAGAGCTGAATGAATACGGGTCGGATACAGAAATTAAAATAGAAGATGTAAAGAAAAAAATAGATTCATTTAAGGAAGAAATTGAGGAATACACAAACTCATTGAGGAATAGATAAAATGTCAGGGTTAACACTTGATGCGCTTAATGACGAAGTTAACAGGAAAGTTAATGACGCAATAGCAACATGGCATGGATCGTATTCACAAATATATCGTGAGTTACGCAACCTATCACCAGAAGAAATAGATGACATTACACCTGATATTACCGATCAACAAGAATATGAAAGATTGATCGCGATTGTTCAGGAAGCTTCAAAAAGAAACATGTCCCAAGCAGAACTTGCCGAAAGAATCAGGTCTTTGTCTGAAACTGCCCAAAAAATCGTGAAGATGGTTCCTTCGCTGGCCATGCTTCTTTAACGAAGATCAAAACCGGCCGGAGAGATCAATGCTAAATGATGACCTAACAAATGATTTTTCGCGCTTTACCAAGCTTCCGGCTCCGGTAAAAAGAGCCGCGTACAGTGATAGAACTGCTTGGCTCATGGCGATAATGTCGGAACTCGCCTATACAAAATTCGATGAAGAAGATGACGCCACTCTGGCAGCGTTGGCAACACAGTTGGCAACCGAACTCGCCAGCTTATCCGACGAGTCCCCCCCCATAAACAAGATCAAATTGATCCGAAAAGTTCTTTTAAACAATACGGAAGGCGAGAACAAAGTCCTTCGCGCAATACTTGATGCCGGCGGCCTCAAACTGAAAGGAATTGTTTACGATCCCGGTACAGATACACAAGGTTTCGTTGCCTACCGTGAGCCTGATGAAGATGGCTTGGGCTTTGCGATAATCGCTTTCCGGGGCACCCAGCAACTCAAAGACTGGTTATCCAACGTCGACGCAACCAAGATTCCTATAAAATCCCCCCGCGCTCAACAAGGCAGAGAACTAGGCAAGGTACATAGAGGGTTCCACAATGCCTATCAGTCCGTGCACCCACAAATCTTGAGGCATTTGGAAGGGCTGGAAGCTCTCCCTGTATACATTACAGGCCATTCTCTTGGTGGAGCTTTAGCAACCCTAGCAACGTGGTACCTTAGCGGCGATAAATTAGCTGCTTGTTACACCTTTGGGGCACCTCGAGTAGGAGACAAAGGGCTCGCCGACCTTTATCACACCCCGATTTACAGGATAAATAACGGTGCTGATCCTGTCCCGTTCGTTCCTGCCTCTGACATTTTAGTCGATGGTATCAAGTTTCTTGTGCGCGCAATTGGCATAGTAATCACGCCGGTAAATAGGCTGCTCCCGATTGTCATTAAATGGCAAGGCTTTCAACATTACGGCTCGCAGCGCTATCTATCAATTTGCGAGCAAGGTGAAGACGGTACTTATCCCAAACTTCGAAACGAATATGGAGTGAGTTCTCTGGAACGTATTTGGCGTTACGCAAATCGCTTGCTTGCCGGGGAATTCAGCTTTCATAAGCGAATAGACAAGTATCATGACATGGCTCAGTACCGTACCAAGCTCAGAGAATATGCAATCCGCCGGAATCATCAGAAACTGTGAGGTACCGTTATGATTTTATATCATCACATGAGATCAGTGCTGATCGGAACCGGAATAATATTTTATTGCCCTCAAGCAGGTCTCGCCGGTCAAGAATTAGCCCCGGTCAACTCGTCGATATATCTGTCGTCACAGGATTTGGCGCAGGTCGGAAAAACCATCAGCTTTCCTGGACTTAACGAGCCCATGCTATTGCAGGAAATAAACGGACGTAATAGGCCGGTTCGCAATAAAGAAACTGGGATCGCTGTCATTGAGCATTCCGTCGCATCAGGAGAAAATGTTTGGAACATACTGGAAAAGGGAAACATCCGGCCCAATGCAGATCTAATTGGTGTTGTTCGAAGCCTTAATCCAGAAATTGCGAGCCTGTCAGATATTCAACCGGGTCAAAGTATATATTTGCCCGCTATCAGCCAAAGCGGAGCGATTCCTGAGACTGATCGTTATATTATTGTCGATAGTACATTCAGAACGGGTCTCAATGAAGACTTCTTAGAATTCTGGGGAGCAGAAGAAGCCGCCTCACTAGATGAAGAAACTTCTACAGTAATCAATTCTATTCAACAGTTAGCAGAAATTCAGAGCGAATTGCCCGCTGACTTTATTGGGACGATCAACCAAGATTTAAGCCACTATGCAATGATTGCGCAGGATATTGAGCGTATCGAAGATGGGGTAGCACCCATTAATTTCAAGGGAAAAGAAATAGAAACCCTCTTAAGTGCTAAGTCTCACATTGCACCAGAAATAAATACAATGTCTTATAGTGCATATAATCGAAATAAATTTTTAAGGAAAATCAGCGTGAAAACAATACACAAGCAAAGTAAAAATGAAATTTGTGATTTATTTATTTACTATACAGGACTTGCATATACAGAATTATACAAAGATGATTTAAATGCGCTGAAATATCTATCGAAAAGATTTCAAAACCCAAGTTCTCCGAGTTTTGCTATTGTAAACATGAGGAGACTATCAATCTGGGCTTTGTGGAACGGCGAAGTTGTTTCAGATTTTAACTCGATAAATGTCGAAAGTATTGATTCTTCAATGGACTATGTCATATCCGTGGATGACGGAGGGAAGTGTAATTGAAAGTTAATATCAAAGGAATTCTTGAAACATCAGGTATATTATTTACTGCGGGCGGCGGTTTTCTGGTCTCTGCAGCTCCACCTACTGATCTTGATACAAAACTCGGATATTCTGGATTAGGCATACTATTCTCATTTCTAATATTTTTATTATCAAAGTATGCTGTTCAAACTATCGCAAATAGAAAATTCGTGGTTTTGCATATTGCAATTATAATATTATTATTTGTTTCTATATTTTTTTCATCTACTTTTTACTTGGAAGAACTAGAAAAATTTACCTTCACTAATCCAATCAACACAGAGCAAAAGTCAATTGTATCCGAAACCTACACTGATGATGTTTCAAGGTGGCTGGCAATGCATCCAGAATATGAGGGCAACCATCAGGTCATTTTTGAATATTTTGGGGACAATCCGAACAATATATGGACCGCCACTTCGATTCAGGACGTCCGCAGCTATTTGTTGAAATTATATTTACTCGTTGTTGTTTTACTGAGTGTCTCGCTTGCCTTTTGCATTGAACTCGTATCAAAGTTTGTCTCTCCTCAAGAAGGCACTTCCCCTAACAATAATTGAGTCCCAAGAGAGCTTCCCTGATTTTCATATTTTTGTCTGGAAACAGTCATTAACGGACAAAGAACGCTCGCGAAACGATCCCACTAAGGCCCACACCTCACAAATGCGATGGACGTATTTGAGTTTCTATATTGAACAGGTTTACCAAATGAGCTGGGGCATAATTGGCTCTTTTAGCAATGAACACCATTTGGCTGACTTTTCTTAATAACGCTTTTCGGGTCGAACCATGCTGCCCGCCAAAATGGCGTCTCAAACAGTCAGCAGATTTGTAGAAAAGCCGGTAAAGCATCTCCAAAACTATACTACCGAGATAGAACCTCAGAGGTTTAAGGGGGAATTAACATGATCGAAACCATTCTTTCCAATCAACAAGTCGCACAGAATCTTGCTGAAGCTGCGCACAAAGCCAAGGCCGGGCCGGTGATCATTACAACCGATAACGAGCAATCACATGCCTTGCTGACAATTGACACTTACAAACGCCTGATCTCCAAACAGCTTACCATTTCTGAGCTTTTTCACTATCCTGGCGCAGCAGAAATTACATTTGACCCATAGGAGTTGAGATCAAATTCAAAGAAGACTACAACAAGCTGGATGGCATTAAGCAGGATTGACCAACACTTGAGCGATAATATATTTTATATTATGCAACCATAAGACTTCACATCACAGCCTCTTCCCTGGCCACATGCTCTCCTGAGCAGGGCAATGTGCCCGATATCTCGAAGGAGGGAAGACAATGCGTGAAGACCAATCTCTCGAAACATTGTTGAAACTTGCACTGCAACAGGCATTAAGAGACAGGAAACATTTCTATGTCTCCTGCTATATCAAGCCTGCACTTGAGACATTAGAGGAACAAAAAGAGGCTAGCAAAGCTTCCCGTTAACACTTTCTGGCGTCGAGCAAACACCGCTCCTATCCGGTTTGCCGGGTAGGAGCATTCCTAAATTTCCTGCATCCACTGGAACACGAACCTTATTATTGTTAGAGTTGACTTTGCCAAGCAAATAGCGCCCGCAAAGCTTCTTTGGGCGCAGAGGATCCGTCCAGCGCCTGAAAAAAACTCGTCCACCTTATCGAGCTTCACAACAAAGGCCTTGCGACCTGCCAGGTCTACTCTCGCCTGGATCAGGGCAGACCGTATGAGAAACTCGAATTAGGCGGCGTTCATCTGTGACGTGTCGGGGTCGAGAAACAATTTTTCAATTATAGCTTGCAGTTAACCTTCACACAGGTAGGCGCTGGATGAGAAAGGTCGGTTCAAACAGCCGGATTACACTGTCAAAGGACGCGCTGTTCCGGATATCTGCTGTGCTTGGTATTCACAAACTTCTTACAAAACTATTTGTAGAAGCTCGCGAGGCTGCGACTCGGCTTAAAGGAACACACAATGGCATCGTGTTTGCCAGACAATCTCCGTTGAGCCTGATGTTGAACGGAACGCAGGACGATCTTCTTGTGGTGAGTCGCTATCTTGAGGTCTGGCCGTCTGGCGCCAGCGCTGCTTCAGCTATTTCTATTTCATATAGCACCGTGAAACCACAGGACATCGCCTTTCTCTGAGGACCACTTCTGGTTCTCAACTTAAACACTCCAGGAAACTCACTAAACGCAAAATTAAAGAGGAATCGCCCTGACGAGCGTAAAAATGTGGCTCTCACTAAAAATTAGGCATTAGCACCTAGGTTCTGGGTAAGCAAAAATACCTTCTTCCAGAATAAACTCGTTGTCCGGTTCGCCTTCGCCGTCACCTTCAACACCTCTCACCAGCAATGGCTTCTGTAACGCCTTTAAGATAGCTGTCGTATCGTCCTTCTTCCTTAGTAACTCAACAGCTTTAAATCCAATCACCATTGGCGCATCTGCCCTCTTGAATGAAATCGAATTAGCTTCTTCATCGCGAAGGCTCGCTTCAAGCTTCGTCTTGCCAACAGACTCCACTTTAGCCAGAAGCTTAACAAGTGCGCTACTGTCTTTGCTTCCTTTGATTATGGCTTCGATAGCAGTAACTGTCTCATAAACAATGTAGATTCTTGCGCCTTCTGAGAAAAGCTCAATCGCATAATCTTGCAGTTGTCCCTCTCTCACAGCTTTCTGGATTTCATAAATTGGGATGTATGTTCTGTTTGCTTGGTCAAGCCCCAATGACAACGTGGAACTTTGGGACCTCGCAAGTTCAGCACCAAGTTCTGCAGCACCCTCCGGAGTTACGCCCGGAATTTGAGATAAGTGGCCCAGCACTTCAGCACTAACCTCACCCGTATGATTGATTTCTGCAAACACTTGCTGAACCTGACCAGCCCCACCACCCAATTTATCTTTGAATATATCTATCCAAGGACAGCAGTAGGTAAGGGATTTCGGACTTGGAGGTGTAACCACTATGCACATCCCGGGACTTAGCTCATCGGGTGACCGTGCTGTTCCGACCAAGCATAAATCATAAGTATTCAATAACTCCTTTGCTAAAGCATTGGTAGTGTCGCGCTTGCAGAACATCACATCTTCCTTCTTGAACTAATGAGATGACATGGAAACATCAGACTAAGACATAAGCTCGCCTGAAAACAACCTTAAGATTACATATTGAGAGATAAAACAACCTTGGCGGCCCTTGCAGACACGAACCTACAAAACCCGACAGAAATTTAACTGTTCAGACTATGTAAAAACCAAAGATGGAATTTCGGAATTGCGTGCATCATCCAATAGGAGCATCATAGTCAGCGCAGCTTACACTGAACAACAATAGCTCGGTGAGATTTATCGCAAGTCATAAGGTTCTAGTTTTCAAACACCATAGAGGGGATTGGTACGTCGAATGACATATCAATATTCGCTTCCGTTGGGATTTGACGTTGATCCACGCCATCAAAGAATTTGGATTCTTGCGCCTCAGGAGGAGGAACTATCCTCCGTAAAAGATACGATTACAAACAACAAAAGCGTATTTCTTATTGATGGGGAAAACGGTTCAGTAGCTGTCAATCCTAACGATATCGTCATCCTCGCCTCTTCTCGTGAGGCGCTCTTATTTGCACCCCGAAGTAATATCTACTCGCCAGAGACAATCCTTTCTTTAAAGACATCGATATCGAAAGCGATAACTGGGACAGAGTATACAGCTACTCCAAGAACCATCCTCCAGCTGTCAATGGCCGGCAATGGACTACCTATCAACAAGAAAAAAATGAGTCATTATGAGGACTTGAGCTTCTATCTTGGACGTATCCAGTGCTTAGAAGCAACACGACAGCCAGAACTTAGAGATAGCTTGTCTGAAATACTGTTATCCCACTTCGAAGACTCAATGGCACTGGCTTTAGCTGCACTTCTTTTCCGAATTCGCGCTCAGGCAAAAGAAGCAATTGCGCTGAGCACTTCCTGTAACACCGACCAAATCATGCAGGAAGCTACAGTGTCTTACAAAAAAGCCAGCCAGCTACTTAAATTACTCAAGTTGCGACACCAGCACCAGTCAATTGACCGACATATAGAAGAGTTGGAGCAGACTTTCAATTTAGCTCAACGACGCAGACAGCCACTCCTTCCTGGACTAGACCTGCCTAACAAACCAGAATTTGTAAGCCAACCAGCGTTTTCACTTAAGGAATTTCCCAGCGCGCTAATAACGCCGAATGATTCAAAATTCTTCCTCTCTCGCGATCAAAAATTAGACCTCGTTTATTTAGGAAAAATGGAGCTTGATAGAAGAAAGTTAGCGACTACACTTTCGACAACAACATGGAACCGGACGGACGTGAGAGTAGAAGCTCGCAATCAGAAAGCTGGAGAGACTTCCTTACAAGTTGTCATCGGAGAAGATTTTCCAACGCGCCTATGTCTATTAAAAAACAAAGAAAATCAGGAAAATTTACCTGTGACAATCAGGTTGTCTGGCCCAAACGGCTTCAAATCTCCATACTACCGCACAGTGCACGGCGAACCGATAGAAGTTAAGTTAAGCTACCTTGAGTTCAAAGCACTAGCAAGAAAACACCTTTGTATTTCTGTTTTCGACACAGAAGGGAACGTGCAGAAATTTCAACGAAGGGTTGCGCACATGCTCGATTGCTGATTTAATTTTCTTTATAGTTGAAAATATAGCGGATATTGCAATGACGGACGACGATACAAGCTCAGCTATGAAGATAGTTTCTTCCTATTCATTCACAGAAAAAAATACACACAATACTGCAACAATTATTATTGATCATATACCTGAAAGTAAGAGGTATCTGACGACTGTTCTGCACGTCACCTCGGGGGCGATGATTGAGTTTACGTCTGCTTTCGATCAATTTGTTGATCAAGAACTCAAGGCCATTCAGAACGACTTGTATAATTTTGCCTGTTCACTCCAGCGCAGAGGAATTCAGATAGAAAAATACACGCAATCTGAACAAGACGCGCATCAAATAAGCGTTGCTAACCTCAGAACTAAGCTGTTTTCCTTAACCCAATCGCTGCTTGGACAAAATAGCAGAGATTTGATCGATTTTATTAAGACTCACAAAATCGAGCGCCTCAAGGCTACTGAACTAGATCCGCTAACCGACGCTCCTTGGAACCTCCTGTGTTTTGACCAATCTAAAGACGAATATCTTGGAGATCTAGTTCATGTTGGATTGGCTCAAAAACCCAAAAGAAAACAAATGCCGGTTGATTCATTTAACCAAGGCAGGTCAACCACGATCGCTTTTGCAGAGTATAATGGCCTAAATTCTGCACAGTTATCAGGAAGATCTATTGAGCAGAGAAGCGCTTTGGAGGAAGCTTGGCTGGTTGAACAGCACTTTGGGCAACACATGATTAACAAACTGCCTAGCCTCCCGACTAAAGAAAACCTCACTCGCGAAGAAGCTGCCCCGCTTAGAACTTGGTTGTCGGCATACGCTGACTTATATCACTTTAATTGCCACCTCAAATATTACCCCGAGCCGTCCGACTATTCTCATCGCGTATACTTTTCGCAAGACGCAACTGTCTCACATCGCATCATGAAACCGGAAAATACCCTTGGCCTGTCAGCTATTTTCCTAAATATGTGCAATTCAGCCATATCCCCAGCGAAAAGCACAGCTTGTTTAGCTGGAGAATTTTTAAGATGGGGAGCTGGCGCTGTCTGCGGGACAACAGGACCGATAGCAGATGTATTCGGACGAGCGTTCACCGAAGAATTGTATAAAGCGCTCACAAACGGCCCAGGCGAACTGAGAGATGCGGTAATGACCGCAAGAAAGAATCTACGCAAACGAACTGGGTGCCCATCGTCCTTGCTCTACATTTTTGCTGGTTGGGATGACTACCATGTTTTCACTCAAGATGATGCAGCCTAACCCCATGTACGCAGACCCCATCAAAAAGAGGTAGAAATGCACCTTTTAGCTTACGATCTAAGTATGATGAAGAAAGCTGAAGCTAAGAAGCACATAAGAGAGCTTAACTTATACGAACTACTCGCACTTAAACAAGATTGCAGAAAGCAACTACTTAACTTTAGGTTCCAACTTGCACTTGGAACATTGACCAACACTGCTTTAATACGAGCAGTCCGCAGAAACTGTGCGCGAATAAAAACGCAGATAACTTATTTGGTTAAAGAAGCCGTTCAGAATGATAACAGCAAAGTTAAGCACATCAGGCTAGCTCACTCTTCAGAACGTCCATCTCAAGCAAATACTTTAAAAGATAATCTATCAGTAACGGTTGATCATGTAAGGTCAACCGAAAAGCACGAAAATCTGTTAAGGAGCACAAACGAATTGGCTTCGGCAATCAATGCGATACAGAAAGGCTTGCATAACAGCGCTAGAGACGCTGCCCTTAGTTACGTCAAAATAAAAAATGACATAGTCGAACACCCAGAAAATAGTCAATATAAAAACAGAAGCATTCGAATGCTCGAAAATCTTCCTTCCATTTTATATGACGCATTTTTCTGCAATGATAAACAATTTGCTGAGGAAGCGGCTAAAAGTTTGGTTTTCATCAGCCAGAAACATGGGCACATGTTCTCTGATTCAATATTTGAAGAAATTGACGAAGAAACTGCAATAAAAATACGTGACTGCCTACTGGAAATTCTATCCGATGCCGGAATAGAAAGACTTTGGTATTTTAAGACAAAATCGACAGAAAACGAAGACACTATATTTTCAAGTTCTTGCATATCAATCTCACAGAGACTTCCGTTTAGTATTTCCGACATACCAGTTATTATAAATGGAGATAACATAAAAAACAGAACTGAACCGAGACTAGTATTCTCGAGCGACCCTGGAATGAAAATCGTTAGAAAACCTAAAATAAAAGAAACTGAACAAGAAACAATAGAGATATATTTCTCATTTGAAATACCCAAGTTAAGCAATGACAAAGTATGGAAAATGTTTTTTGCGATACCAGAACTGGATGAACACTACTTCCACTTCTCTCAGTCTGAATTACTGTAGCAACGAATGTATCGTTTCATTGAAAACGACAGATTGTTTTCCATTTTGATTTTAAGGATAACTGACATTAGAATTCAGTTTAATAGATAAAGATACCTCTAAGAACTGCGTAAACCACTCTATGCAGGAGGGGGAACGAGTGATGAAACTTTCGAAAATTTGCCTAATCCTCATTGCGAGCTCTTTATCTTACGCATCAATTAGCCAAGCGGATACACTCGACATCTCGTCTTTTAATATTCAATTTCTTGGCTAATTCAAAAAACGTGATGATGTAGCGCTTGCCAAGATCTTAGCGCCTTACGACGTGGTTGTTGTTCAGGAACTCGTCGCCCCTCCCGTTGCCGGTACATATCCGGATGGCTCACCTTACAAAGCTGACAAAGAGGCGAAAGAGTTCACTGACGCCATGGCTACTCAAGGGTTTTCGTTTGTGTTGTCTCCTGAAGACACCTGAACCGGCGATCGCATTCATACAGCCGGTACTGGCACAGAATGGTTCATCGCATTCTACAAGCCAGATCGTGTAACCCCGGATGCAGAATTACCAAACGGATTCTTGGCTGACGACCGTAGCAATCACCCGGATTATGAAAGGGTTCCGTATGCGGCCAGCTTCAGAACAAATAACGGACCCGACTTTGTGCTGATTTCAGTACATCTAATGCCCGGTGCGCGCGAAAACGAACGTAGAGCTCATGAACTTGCAACTATCGCGAATTGGATCGATCTCCAAAACGGCCCTGAGAAAGATTTCATAATATTAGGCGATATGAACATCGAGGATTGTGAAGAGCTGGCGCGGGTTACTCCGGTCGGGTTTATGTCACTCAACGACAGCTGCCTCCCAACAAACACAAACCTTAATGGTCCTAAACCATACGATCACGTACTGTATCGCCCGGCAAACTCGTTAGAAATCCTACCGGAGTTTTCTGTACTCGACTTGATTGCTGCTACTGAACCGCTTTGGGACAGCAGCATTGGTGTGTTTCCAGGAATCCCTTACGACCACAATACCTTTCGACAGTATTTTTCCGATCATCATCCAGTGGTGTTTAAGCTCTCCATTGATCACGCGGATGACGATTGAACATGTGCCGCTCGGGAGAAAGTCACAATTACGTTAACTCAAATCATGGATTCTTGAGAAGAAAAAAGAAAAACAACACGTCAGTAAAACAACAACCATCACAACGTATTTATAAACAAACGTCATACGCGACATCATTTTGATGAAAATACATTCCACCTCGAATTCTTCCTATTCCAGGAAATAAAATGCTACCTGTATCGATTCGAAGGACTGCAGAGCGAATCGCACGCCATGAACTAGGGCACTTTGTGTGCGCTCTGACGCAAGGATTTGAATCTACTGCGATATCATTATCTATTGAAACAACTTATTCTCATCATGGGGCGTCAAGTATTAGTCCATCGATTGTACTGTATGACCTACAGGAATTAGAACATTACTTGAAGAGGCGTATTGTTGTTCTCAACGGCGGTTCAATAGCCGAGTCTATTGAACAAATCGGAGACAACGAATTTAGGGTTAATTCGGAGGAGGCTGTAAAAATATTTGAAGACCCGAACTCGGGAGCCAGTAATGATCGTGCGAAAGCAAGAGAACTTCTACAAATTCTTGTTAATTTGAAAGCAACGAAAGAAACTCAAACACAGGAGGATTGGGCTATTATCCTCCAAAAAACGTGTCAGGAAAATTGGTCAAGTTCGATGGATTTAATTCAAACATACACTACCGAAATTGGTATTTTATCTCGGTTCTTTGTTTCTAAAATGACCGATGTTGGCGAGACCTATAGTATGTCAAAAGATGAACTTCTAGATCATCCCGCTGCCAAGAAATTAACTCGCTTTATTTAATCTCATCTTCATGAGTAGACGATCCGGTTTGTCTCTACTGCCTTTACAGGCACGGCGAACAAATCTCTAGATCATGGAGTCTCCCCCAAGCCTCGCCACCCAGTTCTTCGAACTCTGATTGTAGAACGATTGTCAAATGTAGAGGGAAAATTGTAGCAATAAGTAACAGTGCTCGGCCCAGACAATCGCAATCCTTTGGCTCTCTTGTTACGAGTAGAATGTCAACATCCGCCCACCCAGCCCCACCAACCAGCACGGAGCCGAATACGAACGCTTTAAATGGTTGTAGTGTCCGAGTTTGTTCAGCAAGTACGACGCATACGTTTCGCAGAATAGCACTAGCCTGTCTATCCACCCCGTCTGGCAAGATAGCCAAGAAAGTCACCCCATTTCAGTGTATTGAATCTCAGCCGCTTCACGTTCTCAGCTCCGCTTGAAGTGATTCACCCGCTCGGGTTCGTCTTTAAAAGAACATCGAATTCACCCAGAACATTCGCAGCATCGCGAGCAACGCTCATCGTGATGTCATAAGCGTCCTCCAACCCAAAGGTGATCACTACGCCATTTTGAAGGAGCAACTTAGCCTTCTTACTATCAATACACCGATTAAATCGGCAAATGAAACGCGAAAGCCCGCGACATGCGCGGACTTCGGGAGATGGGCAACAGCGTTGTCGTTGTGTCACAACGATTGGATTGGTGGGGAACTGACATTTAGTCAATCACCGCGAAGATAGTTTGTATCCGAAATATACTCTACAGCATCTACTATGCTGTCTCAGATCTTCTGAAAAAATATTGACGACTCCCATCAATACCTGGCCCGGTAACAGGGTTGGTTCCTAATTCCTGCAACTGGGCAACGACTGATCTCGCTGAAGTATTCTGACGCGCTGCCAATCTAGAAGCCGAAACGTAAGTCGCTTTAAACCTCTCGATCGCATCCAATGAAACCTGTCTGCGAAGACGCCCATCTACCGGGACAGAGATTGTTTCAAGAAACCCCTTATGCACGAGATGACGTGTTGCTTCTTCATTTAGCCCAAGCATGCTTGACGCTTCACGAATGGTAACTGCCCATTTGATCGTCCGCTTTTCATTGTAAAGAAACGCTCGGAAGTCTGCGTCATTGAAGAACAGATCTTTGAGATTGGTCACTTTTGTCGAACGCTTCAGCGCTTTCAACTCGCCACCGAGCAAACCCTGGATCAGGTCAACGATACAAAGTCCCTTGGCGGTGCAGCGACGCAGCGCTTTAGCAAAAGTCACAGGTTCATCTGCGAACAGACGGTAGGTCGCCTGCTTTGTCACAGATGCAATGAACTCCTCTATATCCTGCTTCTTGAAAGCCCAGTGCAGGGAACCATCAACCTTCGGCCCATTGACGGCTTTAATCAGGCCAGCATTCACCAATTTCATTAAGGGGTGCTTTGAAACGCCTAGTAGCTCTTGCGCATCAAAGGTACTCAGCAGGTTCTCACGCGCGTTTCGGTACCGCTCGACCTCCGAGACTTCTATGACGCGAAGGCACCTGCTTTGCATCTGTCTCGTGGTAGCAGCCAAACTCCCCTCGGCGATATCACGTCTCAAGATACTTGGATGAATACCAAGGCGTCGTGCCGCTTCGGCAACTGTGACAAACGATTGATCCTGGGACCACTCATCTGACAATCGTTTACTGGTTGGCACGACAAACCCAGCAAACCACTTGCCTTCAATGTACTTGGCAAATTCGGCCCGGATGAGATGCAGATGCTCAACTTCCTGCTGCTTGCGAAACAGATTGGTGTAGAGCGATCGAAATTCTGCCTCGAGCCCGACGTGTTTTTCAACATCCTGTTCGGTGAATTGCCGCACCTCATCAAGCAGTAGGTGAAACCCGTTCGGCCAATCAGCAAGAATCACAGAAACCCGGTCAAACACCTCGCGCAATGCATCGGCAGTAAGATTGTAAAACAATTGTCGGCCGGTTCCTCGCCCTCGACCTGAAATATAGGCAGCCAGGAACATCGTGTGATTCAGAAGATCTGTGAAACTCAACTTCTGAAATGCCGGATGCAATGCGCAACTTTCGTCTGCTGGCTGACCGTGAAAGCGCTTCTCCAGCAACCTGCAGAAATCTAGTGTTTTATCGGGTGCTGAGCGCGGCCGAAACGACCTCAAATCCGCACCACAGGAGCATTCCAGAAGGTTTTCACGTGCCCAGCCAACGCGGCGATAACATTTACTGCAGCTCTCAAGCAGATAGGTCCCGTGTTTTGGGCAGGCACTCATAGGCTTGAACTCCCACAAGGCACGATGGTACGGATCTTCGCTCAAGCATTGCGGGCAGTAGCGAAAAGAACGCCTTTCCTGTGCACAGATGTGAACTTCATGAGAGCCCACACGAACCCATCGGGGTCCCACAATTCGGCTCTGGATATTTGAAAGCTCGTGGTCTGCAAGGTTTAGCACGCCCGCCAATTTTGCAACGTCGTCACGCGGCAAATATGCGCGTGGATGAATACCGAGCTGCCTCAGCATCCAGTTCGGATTGTGATAACCATTTTCCGTCGAAACCCTGAGCAGATATCCCCGGAAGCTCTCTGCCTTCTCCGGCTTAGGACGTACCAATAGTGACAGATCACCTGACATGTGTCTCACCTTGCTGAGAGGACTTCGTTGACGTTTTGAGAACGTGATGTCGCGCTAATCGACGGGATGCATCCCGCCACCGACATATGCCTGCTCTCGGGAAGCGTGTCGATTGCTTGTCCATCCCAACTATCGAGAAATGGATTGAGAACTGCTTTGTCTGGTACAAGGCGCTCCCTGAACGATTTGGCCAGATGCTGCCGGGTTATCGACGAAGCATTGCATTTGGCTGCGTCATATGCAGCACCATGGACCAGCTTGATCAGAAGAGAAATCAGTCCTTTTGTTGCAGCATGGCAGCGGACCGCTTGACCCTTCAAATCGCTTTTGCCTCCCAGAATTTCCGCAAGCTTTCCGTCTACCGCGTCAAGAATCCTAGTGAACTCTGCACGCTCTGCATTGTCATCCCAAGCAAAGGGTGAAAGTTCAGTCTGATAACTAAAGCGCCGCATGAGCTGTTCATTTGCTGACAACACATTTCTCGAATACGGAAGCCCAACCAAAGCCACCGGAATCGATGTGTTGGAAATGAGGTTCTTAAGCCAGTCAGAAACATCGAGGATGACCCGCTCGCTCTTGCGATCGATAAAGTGCTGAAACTCATCAAGAATGATGAGTTTCGTGCCGCACTCTCTAAGCAGCTTGCGAAGTCTTTTGGTTCTTTGCTCAAGTGTGCCCCGATCAGAAAGAGGGTCGCCAAGCTTATCGAGAAGCTCGGACGCCATATTCTTCATCGTTGCCGGCACCGGAATTACCGCGCTCAGAACCGGAACCAGTTTACGGTCCCGGGTTTCGACAGGCTGGTTATCGACGAGAAAAGCCTTTGTAAGCGTCGACTTCCCAACACCTGAGGGACCATACAGAAGCATACACACCGGTTCTCCATAACCCGTGTAGGACTGCATGCATTCATCAAGCCGTGCCAAACCGGTTTTGAAAGAACGATGGCGGATCAGAACATCACCCATCACCTGATTGATGTCAGAAAGCTTGTCTGGATTAACAGCAATGCTCATACGTCGTCCTTTCCGACAGCCTGAATACGCTGCATGCCATCAGCAAGAAAATCGTCATCTTCAACTAGGTCGTCACGATAATCTTCCTCCTCGGCCGTTGGTGCAGCATCAAATGAGATCTCATAAGAGGTGTTCTGCTCGACAATCCGATCTTCATTCGAGGGTGCTTGACTGGAGGACTCACGAAACCGTCCAATCCGTGCATTGGTTGTGCGTTTTCGCTTCTTGGTCTTGGCCGTTTCCTGAATAAGGTCGTGAATCTGTTCTTTGACTTTTGCAAGTTCAGTTGGATCGATCTTGCGCGCCCCCATTTTCCGAAGGCACTTACGAACGATCTTGTGAGGCCACAGCCCGAGCCCTTCTGCGTATTCGGGATTCAATGCCGGGACATCGAAATAGGTATTGGTTCTTGGATCACGGACATGAATGCGCCCCATATTGGTCGGGTCGAACTTCATATCTACTTGGAAGTCCTTGTTAGAGCTGTTGCGGAGCTCGGTCAGCTTTCTTGAGCTGTACCAAATGCCCTCTATCACAATCCCTTTGGGATGAATTTTCCGAACTTCCTTGAAGCAGGAAAGAAGAACATTGAGGTCCTCCTGATCGGAAATAAGCCGAGGTGGAAACGTCTCCACACCTTCAGTCCATCTCTCAAGCGGTATTGCTTGTATACCCTCGTGCATCTTCCTGGCATGAATTTCGACAATCCATTTACACAAGACATGCTCAAGAAGTGCGATAGGAACACTGGCCTCTCCAACCGCATCATTTTCTGAGCGTGCATCCTTGTTGTGAAAGGTTTTCCCCGGCGCATCACAAAGCAGAGATCGGTTGATCTCACCAAAAATCCTCTCCACAACACCTTTGGTCCACGGCGACTTCACTTTGTTATGCTGAATGGTGATACCAAGTTGGGCACACGCGATTTCCAGATCTTTGGAATGGAATTCAGGCCCATTATCCGTAACAAGAACCTCCGGCACGCCATAACAAGGCCATGTGCCTTCAATGTCTGGGTAACGCTCGTTAACCCATTCCTTGGTGCCAATCGCATTGCGCAGCGCCATCATTACACTCGCTGAACCTGGCGCTTCAAAGCCGAGATAAAAGCCCAGAGGCATCCGTGAAAAATGGTCAATGATCAATGTGAGTGTTGGCCGCCCTAGTGGAATGTCGAGATCCTCATCGTAGGCGATGATATCGAGAAGACTGTGGTCGATTTCTACCCGCTCAAGCGGTCGAGAGGAGAATGCACCTTTTCCCACGTGTCGTGTTTCCTTGTCGGCAATGTGTTTCCCGTATCGGCCCCTTAAAAAGGTGTAGGGCTCGAGTTTCTCGATTTCGCGATAGAGAGTTCTAAGCGTCGGCACTGCCAGTTGATCAAATGTTGGTCTGTATGCATTCAATCGTTCGATCTCGACGACGACAGCGGAGTAAACATCCGTCGGCCTGGGCCTGGACGTAACCAGAAATCGCTCATTAATTACGGCCTGAAGGATTTCGAGTACCTCTGGAGAAAATCGTCGCTGTCGGTTCCCGCGGCGCTTTGTTTGCGGCACCAAAGCCGCAGGATCGCCGCCAGCCTGACGGTAAAGTTTGCACCAGTTATAGAGCGTTGCCACTGACGGTGGTTTAAGGTCGTTAAGTTGTGCCGCACCAATTTCGATGCTGGCTTTGACCAAAGCTGCGCCGCTCTCTGCAACCCTTGGCTTCTCGACCAATTTTACGTAGGTAAGCCTGCGGCGAAGCTCATCGCGATCTTTCTCGGGAAGGATACTCAAGTCCTGGCGTTCTAAAACTTGGTGCTTCCGGTCACCAACGATGATGGAAGCTTCACCGTTGGCCACGGAAAACGCCAACTCAGGTCTTGGGATTTTCACCAATTGACCGTCATCTTCTGACTCAAGCTGAAGAATATCCCCTGCAAGGCAACGACGAACGGCATAGATGGTTTCACCAACAGACACCTCAGTTCCCATACCGATGCGAACAGCAACCATTACGAAGCCCTCCGCAAACAAACAGATGTATCGTCGTTGTCGATCGGTTGATTAATATCGACGCCAAGAATGCCTTGAGCAATGAGTGCATAGACCTGCGAGAACGGAACACCATGCTCTTTCAAACGTTCGAACAACCCTTCAAGGGTCAGAACACCGCTATCAATGAGATTGATAACAACCTGTTTGCTGGCGGGATTTACGATTTCGCGCTGATAGCGCAAGAGTTTGGTGATGTTTGAAAGGCGCGGTTCTTTTCGGATTTCGCGCTCGGTCATTACGAGGAAATTTATGCCTTGCGCCGCGTAATGCTCCCGGAATGCCACAAGTCTCTCTTTCAAGGAGCTTGTTATGGACTGTTCGTAAGGCTTCACTTCAAAGACAGTTACGCCAGTCGTCATCTGCGCGATAAAATCGGGTGTGTATTTCCGCCTTTTTCCGCTCTCGAAATACGTAATAGGTTCTGGTTGCTCTCGATATGATAACACCGCCGGATCAAACTCCAACAAACGTATCATGTCGCGCTCGAGCTGGGACTCCCAGTGGACGACCCGGCTGGATTTCAAGCTTGGAAAACGACCAACAACGCGATGCGTTGTCCGCCGAACAACCTTCCTGCTTCTTTGTGCATGGGGATCAAACATCATTCACAATCCACGTTATGATTCGTGGCATATTATGATTCAAATCACCTTTGCACAATCGAAAAATTCTGCTATGGGTAATTGAAAGATGTTTTAACGCAAGGAAATCTCCCCAAGATGAACGCGCAATCCTTTGATGAACTGCTTGCAAAATTGGACGACGCACGGGGCCGGCGGATGCCCTGGACACAAATTGCGTCGATCATCAACGAGATCGAAAAAACGCCAGCGGGTAAGCAATACTCTGCAAATAAAGAACATTTCTGGGAGATGCTTGCTCAGAAATCCGGGTATACACGCAACGCGTTGCAACGGATGCGCTCAACACTCATCCGCGGCAATGCCATCGCAGATCGCGAAAAAACGAAACTGCAAGAAATTCTCGGACAGCGTTCACTCGAACCAAATGCCCTATTTGACGTACTGGGCCACTTTCATACTGCTGAGCTGTTCGCACGTATTTACAGCGCTGATCCGGATGCTGCATTCAATCTCCTGACTCAAATGCGCGACGAGAGGGTCCCGGTGGTGCGTATCAAGGAAATCCTCAGTGAAGTAACGAACCGAAAGCACTCTTCGTCGGCGAAGCCAACGTTCTTGACGCGCAAAGACGCACTTCATAGAGAACAAGCTCTCGCTTTAATTGATGAGCACAAGTCTCTTCTGTACGGAGGTGACGATGTCAGTATCTATTTCAAGAGGTATGAGTTTGAATTCGTCAGCATTGACGCTGTTGGCATTCGCTGTGGCGATGATGGTGCCTTGCAGCTGGTTGACGGGTTCATGTTCATGACCAGTATTCCCGCAAGACACAAACTGGCTTTCCAGAACCTGCTGTCTGATATCGATTATCGCTCGAGTTTTTTCCGCCACGTATGGCTTTGCAGAAACAGCTCGTTCCGATGGCCATCAGAAGAAATTAATGCTGCGATTGACGCTCTGGACATTCATCAAGTTGGGATCATCGAATTTGACGAAGAGGGCGGCGAGATGAAGATTGTTCGTCGTCCAAAAGGAGACGCACGACCCTCGCGCTATTCTCTAACCCTTCGCGAAATCATGCGTCAGGGCATACCAGATTTTGGCATGGTGTAATGCCTGATCAATTATTTGCCAGACAACCGGTACTTCGTCGAACGACCGCGTCCTACGCAAACGGATAGATAGCCTTTGTCGACCAAGTCAGTAAGGTGGCGCGTTGCTGTCGCCTTACTAACGCTATTAATCGCAGCATATTGTGATGCGCTTATGACATTTTGCTCCGCATCATCGTGGAGCATTACAAGAATTCTGACTTGTTGCGTCAAAAGTCGATTTTCTGGCTGTATCGTCACGAGACTGTTCGCTTCAACACTCCAGCTTAATCTCGTTATCGCGCCGTCGAGTGCATTTTCCAAAGTTTTGAAAAACCAAACCATCCATTCCGTTATGTCCAAACCGGAAGACTGAGTTTGCTCCAACACTCGGAAATAGATTTCACGGTCGGCTAAAATGTATGGCGCCATTGGGTACACGACAGCATTTTTGTCTGACTGGAATAGTGCCAGGTCAGCGACCGCGCGTGCGCTCCTGCCATTGCCATCTTCGAATGGATGCACGGTCGCGAACCACAGATGTGCCAAAGCAGCTCTCGAAATCGGATCTATTTCTTTGGCTTCTCGGCTAGAAGCGAACCAGGTAAGGAATGTTTCCATCTCAATTGCGACGCGTGACGGGCTAGGGGCTTCGAAATGAATCCTCCGGTCGCCGCTTCCACCAGAAACCACGTTGATATCTTCGGTTCGCCATGTTGCAGGCTGCCCGATTTGAGCTGGCGAGTATGTCCTCTCGAACATGCAGCGCTGCCACATTCCTAATCGATGCAGAGTAAGGTCTTGAGAGGACTTGCCAAAAACGTTTGATATCAAAGCAGCGGCGTTTCCCTCCAGGAGACCAACACTCTTGGCGTCATCGCAAGAGGAAGGTCGGCCAAAACCGCGCTCGATTTCATCGGATATAACAGTTGCGTCGAGGTGCTCGCCCTCAATTGCAAAAGAAGCAACAATGTTCTCAGTAAGTGCTTTGGTGGTTAACGCTCGGGTGCCGTTCAGCGAGTTGACCAATCCGGCCACGTATCCCTGTTTATGATAAACAGGAGGTAAGTAGGCTTGGATTTGCTGGCTATCCCAAGTGAAGTTGGGCCAATCGCTGTGCTGCCAGTTCCATTTGCCCATCACAATACTCCCTCGTGAGCCGATTAATCACCATATTCGGCTCACATTATGACGTGAATAAATTTCACGGAAGAGGCAAAACCTACAACAACTCGCGATTTTGGCAAAAAATAAGCCCCCAAGAGGCGCATCACTGAGCTCTTAAGAACTGCAGGCTAAGCGTGGGGGGTGTTGTTAGGGAAATTTTACTTAACCAGACGCCCAGATGCAACAAATCTCAACGGTTAGATACGAGCAAAGCGAATTCATAGCATTCACTTGAACTTGCTCTGCTCGTTCTAATTTTATGCGTCACAGATTCTAGAATTATGTGTCGCGTTTCCAGTTTTATGAGTCAATTCACAAATGTGCGACGGCTTAGACGTCGAGGTTTGCGACCTTGAGCGCGTTGGACTGAATGAAGTCGCGGCGGGGTTCAACCACGTCGCCCATCAGGGTGGAGAAGACTTCTTCGGCCTCATCGGCGTGGCTGACTTTGACCTGCAGCAGGGATCGGACATTCGGATCAAGCGTGGTTTCCCAAAGCTGATCCGGGTTCATTTCGCCCAGACCCTTATAGCGCTGGACTGAAATGCCGCGGCGACCGAATTCCATCACCGCATTGACCAGATCGACCGGGCCATTGATTTTCCAGGTCTTTTCCTTGGCAACGAATTGCGCGCCCTTTTCAAACAGTTCGCGCAGATCCCCAAGGATGCCGGCAATTGCACGGGCTTCGGCCGAGCGCAGAATATTGCCGTCAATCACATGGCGCTGTTCAACACCACGCAGCATGCGCCACAGGACAATTTCATCCATCGGCGCTTCGCCGTGCCAGCCACGATCATAGTCCTCTTCGAGGCTGTCGAGATGTTTGGCGAGCGTTTCGGCAGCTTCGAGACGTTTGCCATCATCATCGAGAAGTGCCGGGTTCAGCGCCCCGGCAAGGGAAGCCTGTTCGAGGACCGAAATCGGCAGCTTGATGGAAAGCGGTTCAAGGAAGCCTTTGGCCTTACGCGCGAGTTCCACAACACGGACCAGATCCGGACCGGCCAGCTGCTGACCATCGGCAAGGGTGAGAACCGCGTCCTCGGTCCCCTGTGCGGTCAGGTATTGCTCCATCTCGCGGTCGTCCTTGAGATACTGGACCGAGTTCCCGCGCTTGGCACGATAGAGCGGCGGCTGGGCAATATAGAGATAGCCGCGTTCAACCAGTTCGGGCATCTGACGATAGAAGAAGGTCAGAAGCAGGGTTCGGATATGCGCACCATCGACGTCAGCATCGGTCATGATGATGATTTTGTGGTAGCGGGCCTTTTCGATGTCAAAGTCATCGCGGCCAATCCCGGTGCCCATTGCGGTAATCAGGGTGCCGATTTCCTGACTTGAAAGCATCTTGTCAAAACGCGCACGCTCAACGTTCAGGATCTTACCGCGCAGCGGCAGGATCGCCTGGAACCCACGTTCGCGGCCCTGTTTGGCCGATCCACCTGCGGAATCACCCTCCACGATGAAGAGTTCGGCTTTGGACGCATCGCGTTCCTGACAGTCAGCCAATTTGCCCGGCAGGGACGAGATATCAAGCGCGCCCTTACGGCGGGTCAGTTCGCGGGCCTTGCGTGCGGCTTCACGCGCGGATGCCGCTTCAACCACCTTGGTGACGATCTTGCGCGCGTCCTGCGGATGTTCTTCAAGCCATTGCGCGAGCTTGTCATTAAGGATGTTTTCGACCACCGGACGGACTTCGGATGAAACCAGTTTGTCCTTGGTCTGGGATGAGAATTTCGGATCCGGCACCTTGACCGAGATCACGCAAGACAGGCCTTCACGGGCGTCATCACCGGAAAGGGCAACCTTTTCCTTTTTGGCGATGCCGCTTTCCTGTGCATAGGCGTTGATCTGACGGGTCAGGGCCGCACGGAAGCCAGCCATGTGTGTGCCGCCATCGCGCTGCGGGATGTTGTTGGTAAAGCAGAGCGTGGTTTCGTGATAGCTGTCATTCCACTGAAGCGCCACTTCGACGGTGATGCCGTCTTTTTCGCCTTCGATGCTGATGGCTTCTTCGATCTGACGGGTCTTGTTGCGGTCGAGATATTCGACAAAGGCCCGAATACCACCTTCGTAATGCAGCTTGGTTTCGACCGGCTCGCCGCCACGTTCGTCCCGCAGGGTCAGGATCACGCCCGAGTTCAGAAACGCCAGCTCACGCAGGCGATGTTCAAGCGTCGGCAGGTCGAATTCCGTCATCGTGAAGATTTCGGCATCCGGGTAGAAAGTTACCTCGGTGCCCGAAAGCGGGGTGCCGTCCTCGGTGATCGGGGCGTCGCCAACAACCTCAAGCGGCTTGATGGCATCGCCACCGGAGAACTCCATGTAGTGTTCTTTGCCGTTGCGCCAAACGCGGAGTTTCAGCAGCGTCGACAGCGCATTCACCACCGACACACCCACGCCGTGCAGACCACCGGACACCTTGTAGGAGTTCTGGTCGAACTTACCGCCGGCGTGGAGCTGGGTCATGATGACCTCGGCCGCAGACACGCCTTCTTCCTTGTGCATGTCGGTCGGAATGCCACGCCCGTTATCGCGGATGGTGGCAGAGCCGTCGCCATTGAGCTGCACCCAGACGGTGTCACAGTGACCGGCCAGCGCTTCGTCGATCGCGTTATCGACGACTTCGTAGATCATATGGTGCAAGCCGGTGCCGTCATCGGTATCACCGATATACATACCCGGGCGTTTGCGCACCGCCTCGAGGCCTTTGAGAACCTTGATCGATTCTGCACCATACTCCGGCGACGTTTCACCAGTGTTCGGCGTTTCTGTTTCGTTGGTCATAGGGTCACAACCTCGGCATTCACGGAGTGGTTTCCAGGGTCAGTGTGGCATCTTCCACGCGGAAGAATTGCGCACGACCGTCCAAACCTTCAAACAGCGCCCGGTCCGTGCCTGTCATCCAGGCCTGGACGCCAAGCGCCACGATTTCATCAAATAAATGGTTGCGGCGTTCTGCATCCAGATGCGCAACCACCTCGTCAAGTAACAGTAGCGGGCCAGCCCCGCGCGCCTTTGTCTGCAGGCGGGTATTGGCCATAATGATCGACAGCAACAACGCTTTCTGTTCCCCGGTGGAACATTGATCTGCCGACTGGCCCTTTGCATCGTGCCAGACCAGCAAATCACTGCGTTGCGGGCCGACCACCGCCCCGCCATAGGTCGCATCACGCGCACGTCCGTCGCGCAATGCAGCCCGCATTTTGTCTTCGACCTCGACCGCGGGCAGGTTTTCCAGCCAGTCTTCGAGATCGCCAGTCAGTGCCAGACGGGCTGCCGGGAACGGCCCGATGGCCATGGTTCCCGCACGGCGCAACCGTTCCAGCAATTCCCCACGTGCGACGGCAACGGCAATGCCATGGCGGACCATCGAATCCTCGATCGAGGCCAGCCATTTGTCATCGCCCTTGCCTTCCTTGAGCAGCTTGGCGCGTGAACGCAAAGAATGCTCATAGGCCGCGACACGGCTGCTGTGATCGGGATCGAGGCCGTAAACCAGCCGATCCAAAAAGCGCCTGCGTGCGGACGGACCATCAAGGAACAGTCGATCCATTTGTGGCGTCAGCCAAACTGCGGCACATACCCGGCCCAAGGCCGCCTGCCCACGCTGGGCCTGGCCATCAATCCGGACCGCCCGGCGTTCACGCCCCTGTTCAAGGGCGGTCGGATCAAGTCCGGTGCCAAGTTGAAACACCCCGTCAGGCGTTTCCATATCAGCCGACACCGCCCAGGCGCGGGGCGCCCCGGTCTCCGTTGGTGGCACGCTGCGCGCGATTTCACCCAGTTTGGCGCGGCGCAATCCACCGCCCGGGGCCAGAAGCGACACGGCTTCGAGCAGGTTGGTCTTGCCAGCCCCGTTTGGCCCGGTCAGCACAACCGGCGAGCTGTCAAGCGACAGGCGCAGGCCTTCGTAGCAGCGAAACTCGCTCAGCTGGATACGGGAAACGGCAAGACGGTTTGTCATCGACACCCCGTCTTTTGGCATGAGATTATTGGCAAGAGCAGCCACAGCGTATCGTGCTTACCGTCAAACACGCATCGGCATCAGAACATACAATGCCGAAAGGTCGTCGGTATCACGCAGGATGGTCGGGCTGGACCCGTCCGACATCAGAAGGTTAAGCGTATCGCCCTTAACCTGCTTGGCGATGTCGAGCAGATAGCGCGAATTAAAGCCGATTTCGATATCCTCGGCATCGTAATTGATTTCGAGTTCCTCGGACGCGGTGCCGTGTTCGGGGCTTGAAGCCGACAGCGTCAGGGTATTGCCCGACAGAACAACCTTTACCGCGCGCGATTTTTCAATCGAGATGGCCGACACACGGTCGACGGCATCCGCAAAGGGTTTGCATTCGATATCAAGCGTCTTGTCGTTTCCCGACGGAATAACGCGTTCGTAATCCGGGAAGGTGCCATCAATCAGCTTGGAGGTCAGAACCGCATCGCCAAAGCCAAAGCGGATTTTGGTATCCGAAAGCGCGATATCGACCGCTTCGCCGGTTTCCTCGATCAGCTTGCGCAGCTCGCCAACGGTTTTGCGCGGGACGATGACGCCCGGCATGTTTTCCGCACCGTCGGGCAGCGGCGCCTCGACACGGGCGAGACGGTGACCGTCGGTTGCCACTGCGCGCAGGATCTTGGTGCCTTCGGCGTCGGTGGCATGGAAGTAAATCCCGTTGAGGTAATAACGGGTTTCCTCGGTCGAGATGGCGAACTCGGCACGGTCAATCAGGCCGCGCAGCTCAGCCGCAGCCAGACCGAAGCTGACCGGAAGATCGCCACCCGACATGACCGGGAAATCATCAACCGGCAGAACAGCCAGGTTAAATTTCGAACGCCCCGCCGACAGGGTCAGGCGACCCGCGCCCGGCTCAAGCGCGATCTGCACCTGGGAGCCTTCTGGCAGCTTGCGCACGATTTCATAAAGCGTATGCGCAGGGGTCGTGGTCGCGCCCGGTTCGGATACCTCAGCCGTCGTTGTTTCGATGACTTCGAGGTCCATATCGGTCGCAGTCAGCGAGAGACGATCATTCTCTGCCCGCAGCAAAATATTGGACAGAATCGGAATGGTGTTACGTCGTTCAACAACGCTTTGAACATGGGTCAGCGATTTCAACAGCGCCGCGCGTTCGATGGTCAGCTTCATGCCCGTCCTATCCGTCTGTCAGTATTTGTTTAACAAATTGATTTTTAATCAGTTTTCCTACCTGACCCACACCCTTTCGGCTGCGGAAGGCGCATTATAACATGCATACTCGGAAATCGAAGGATTTTTACGGCTTAAACCCAAGCAAATAAAAGGAGTCGGCGGACAAAAATACACCCCGAACGCGCAAAGCGGCGCAAACCGCCCGACTCGCAGTTTTGATGAGTAAAATCAGGGATAAAATCCACCGGATTCAAAAACAAAATCCGCCGAAATTTACGGCGGATTTCATCAAGATTCACATCGATTTGCAGCTGGCCGGTGCCCGATCAGCTTTCAAGCATGCGACGCAGAAGATCGATATCTTCGCACAGCGACAGATCGGTACCGTGCAGCTCTTCGATCTTGCGCACGGCATGCATCACCGTGGTGTGGTCGCGTCCGCCAAACTTGCGGCCGATTTCCGGCAGGGAGTGCGTGGTAAGCTGTTTGGACAGATACATCGCCACCTGACGCGGACGGGCCACAGCGCGCGCACGGCGGGCGGAATGCATGTCGGAAACCTTGATGTTGAAATGCTCAGCCACGCGTTTCTGGATTTCCTCGATCGAAACCCGGCGCTCGGACGCGCGCAGAACGTCATGCAGGACGTCCTGAACCATCTCAAGCCCGATCTCGCGCCCGACCAGCTGGGAATGGGCGATCACGCGATTCAGCGCGCCTTCGAGCTCACGCACGTTGGCGGTAATCTTGTGGGCGAGGAATTCCATGACCCGCTGGGGCAGTTCGACACCCTGACGTTCGGCCTTGGCTTCGAGAATGCCCAGACGCAGCTCATAGGTGGTTGCGTGAATGTCAGCCACAAGGCCGGACCCCAGACGCGAACGCAGGCGCTCCTCGATGTCTTCGAGATCGGACGGCGACTTGTCGGCCGAGACAATGATCTGACGGCCCTGATCGACCAGCGCGTTGAAGGTGTGGAAGAATTCTTCCTGGGTCGAATCCTTGCCCGAGATGAACTGAACATCATCGACCATCAGCACATCGACCGAGCGGAACTGGTCCTTGAAATCGACCGTGTTCTTGTCACGCAGCGCCCGAATGAAGCGATACATGAATTTCTCGGCCGAAAGGTAGATCACCGTGCGATGCGGCTGGGTACGGCGAATATGCCATGCAATCGCATGCATCAGGTGGGTTTTACCAAGACCAACCCCGCCATAGAGGAACAGCGGGTTGAACGGCACCGATTCGGCCTCTGCCAGGCGGCGGGCGGCGGCATATGCGAACTCGTTGGGTTTACCCAAAACGAAATTGTCAAAGGTGTAGCGCGGATCAAGGGCGGCCGAGATGCCATCATCAGACATGCTGGCAATTGCGGTGCGGCCGGCAGCACTTGGCTGACATGGCGCATCCGCAACAGTGCCGGCGTCTTGCGCGTCTGAAGTTCGCGTTGATTTGGCACGCGACGCGACCGGGGCAGCATTTGACGCCGGGGCGGGGGAAGATGCGCCCTGCTTGCTGCCATTGGTGGCGGTGTTACCGGTGGCGCCGGATTTGGTGCCCGATACGATGTTGATTTCAACGAAATGCACATCGGAATCTTCAGCGTGCCAGAATTTCTGGATACGGTCGAGATAGTGCTGGGTCACCCAGTCGCGCATGGCACGGGTCGGCGCACCCAAACGCGCCACACCGGCCTCAACTGCGATCAAGGCAACCGGTTCAAGCCAGTAGCGATAGGCCGTTGCGCCAAATTCAGCGCGCAGCTTTTCGCGTACCACCTGCCAGGTTGCAACTGCATGATCGTCAAGTGCTGCGTGCTGGTCACCCGCAATCCCCCCGCTGGATTGCCCAAGTGCCGATTGTGTGTCCCTCACGGCGTGCTGCACTGTTAAACCTTTCCCCGAATATCCCTATTTTACCACCACAAAGACCGCAAAAGACAAAATGGTACTGCGTCGCGTTGATCACCGCGGTGATCAACACGCTGGCCTTCCACAAAATCAGGGAAGTGTACTCGCGCCTTTTGTTTTTTTGGTTCTTCGTTGCCAGTCGCTTTGCGCGACCTGCAAAGTCCAAACACTGTACTGATGTGACCCACATCAGGCAAGGCGATCTTTAACAGAACGTTAAAAGGATTTCGCAACCAAAACGGCCCTTGTTTTCTGCGGTTTCTTGCACCCGCGCAACCAAGGAACAAAAGGTGATTCTGCGAAATCCGGGCAGCGAAAAGGCCGCACCAGAGGTGCGGCCTTCGACTCGCCATCCCGTAAGGGATAAATTAAAGCGCGGCGATGCGTGCGGTCAGACGCGAAACCTTGCGAGCAGCGGTGTTCTTGTGCAGAACGCCAAGCTGTGCGCCACGTGCCAGTTCCGGCTCGGCGATTTTCATCGCAGCCTGAGCAGCATCTTTGTCGCCAACGTTCAGCGCAGCCTCGACCTTCTTAACGAAGGTACGAATGCGACCGATACGTGCACCATTAACTTCTGCACGTGCGGCGTTGCGGCGAATGCGCTTCTTGGCCGATTTATGGTGAGCCATTGCGAACCTGTCTCTTCAAACAAATGTTACGTAATTCGGAGCGCGGCTTATAGCTCCGTCCGACACCCCCGTCAACCCCCGATACAGCCATAACGCCTCAATTTCTGCGGCTTCTGAGTCTTTTGCCCCGCAACACAGATATGCGCACGCGGAATCAGGGGTCAAGTTGACCGGTGATTAAACAATCAACGGTGCTTGAAATCTGCCTTGCGCTTCTCGCTGAAGGCTTTCATGCCCTCGGCGCGGTCTTCAAGCGCGAAGGTCGAATGGAATTCACGACGCTCGAACATCAGGCCTTCGGTCAGGGTCATCTCATAGGCCTTGTTGACCGATTCCTTGACCTTCATCGATACCGGACCGGAGAAGGAGGCGATTTTTTCGGCCAATTGCATGGCCTCGTCCAGAAGCGAGTCGGCCGGGACGATTCGCGCGACCAGGCCCGCACGTTCGGCTTCCTCGGCATCCATCATGCGTCCGGTCAGACACATTTCCATCGCCTTGGCCTTGCCTACTGCGCGCGTCAGGCGCTGGGTCCCGCCCGCACCGGGGATGGTGCCGATGGTGATTTCCGGCTGCCCGAACTTGGCGGTGTCAGCCGCAATCATGATGTCGCACATCATCGCCATTTCACAGCCACCGCCAAGCGCAAAGCCGGCAACTGCGGCAATGGTCGGCTTGCGACACGATGCAACACGCGTCCAACCCTTGGTGATGAAGTCGTTTTTATAGACATCCATATAGTCGTAATCGGCCATTTCCTTGATGTCTGCCCCGGCAGCAAAGGCCCGTTCCGACCCGGTAATGACAATCGCGCGGATGTCTTCATCGGATTCGAAATCATCAAGAGCAGCCCCAATATCCTTGATCAGCGCCTCACACAGCGCATTGAGCGCCTTGGGGCGATTAAGCGTGATCAGGCCTACATTGCCCTTTTTCTCGGCGATGATGTTTTCATAAGACATGTACGTGATCCTTTATGCGCTGTTCGGCCCGGGGGACTCCGATTGCGGATTCCTGTGGCGTGACCGGACCGATTCGGCTGAAACCATATTTTGATACTGTTTTACCGATTTTGCCCGCGCGCCGCAACCAACCCTGTCAGTGATTTCGCCACGTTCGGATGCGTGACGGCCCTGGTGAGATCCCCACCAGCCAGAATGCCGCTACGACAGTCTGGCACATTGGCCGGCACATAACGTGTGGCAATCCCAAAAAGGTTTTGAGGCGCCGCCTATTTCTGGCAGCCGGGGCAGAAGAAGGTTGATCGTCCAGCCTGAACGATACGTTCAATCGTGGCATCACAGCCATCGGCGATGCAGGCTTCGCCTTCGCGGCCATAGACGCGGAAATTATGCTGAAAATAGCCAAGCTCGCCATCGCTTTGGCGATAGTCCTTCAGGCTTGAGCCACCCGCAGCAATCGCATCTTCAAGGACAAGGCGAATTTCGCGGTAAAGCCGATCAATCTCGCCGGGTTTGAGATCCTTTGCCAGACGGTCGGGTGCGATGCCGGATCGAAACAGGGCCTCGCAGACATATATGTTGCCAAGACCGGCAACCAGTTTCTGATCCAGCAAAACGGTCTTGATCGGGCTCGCGCGTTTGGCGATCCCGGCAGCCAGCACGGTGGCGTTAAACGCATTGCCCAGCGGTTCGGGCCCGATGCCCGCCAGCATCTTGTGGGTGGCGACCTCATCGCCATCGATCAGGGTGATGACACCAAAGCGCCTTGGATCGTTAAACCGTACCACCGCGCCATCGGCCATGACGAAATCGACATGGTCATGCTTGCCCGGTTCCGGCACGCCGACCGTCGGGTCATTATGGATGGTCATGCGGCCAGACATGCCAAGATGAACCAGCAGCACCTGACCATCATCAAGATAACCGAGGATGTATTTCGCGCGCCGGGTCAGCTGATTGATCCGGCGCCCGGCCATGCGATCAACAAACCCGTCGGGAAATGCAAAACGCAGGTTTGCACGCCGTTGCACAACATGATCGACAACCCGTCCTTCCATGACGGGGATCAGACCACGGGTGACTGTTTCGACCTCTGGCAATTCGGGCATATCTGGAACTCATACAAAGAATGGTATGACGCTTTTAGACCACTGGTTCATGGCAATTCAACGCCTGAAATCAATCCGACTGGACGTGGGGGTGCAAAGCCATATGATGTGCGCTGTTTTGACAGACTGTATCGCCCCCACCGTGCAGTCGCGCCCCCTTTTGTGAAGGCCCGCCGATGGAATTTGGTTTTGATCTTCTTGTGATCCTGTTTGCCGTTGCCACCTTTGCCGGCTTTGTCGATGCCATTGCCGGCGGCGGCGGGTTAATCACCATTCCGGCCCTGCTGTGGGCGGGCGTCACCCCGGCCCAGGCATTGGCGACCAACAAACTGCAAGGCAGTTTTGGCAGTTTCAGTGCGTCACTGAACTTCATTCGCAAGGGGCATGTTGATCCGCGCGACATGGTGCTGGCGATTGTTTTGACCTTTGCCGGGTCGGCCGTGGGCACGGTTCTGGTGCAGATGCTGGACCCCGGCATTCTGATGACCATCCTGCCGGCTCTTTTGATTTTGATTGCGCTTTATTTCCTGTTTTCGCCGCGCGTGGGCGACATTGATGCCCATCAGATCATTGGCAAGACGACCTTTGCCTTTACCGCCGGGTTTGCCATTGGCTTTTATGACGGCTTTTTCGGGCCGGGCACCGGGTCGTTCTTTTCCATCGCCTTTGTCGCCCTGCTTGGTTTCAACATGACCCGGGCGACCGCGCACACCAAGATCCTGAACTTCACATCCAACTTTGCGTCGCTTGTGATGTTTATTGCCGGGGGTGAGGTCGTGTGGATCGTTGGCGGGGTGATGGCGGTTGGTGCCCTGATCGGCGCGCAGGTCGGATCGCATATGGTGATGAAGGTGGGCGCGCGTCTGGTACGGCCGCTGCTTGTCGTGACCTCGATCGCGATTTCGATCAAGCTGATCATTGATCAGTACGGAACGACCATCAGCCAAAGCTGGGATCAACTGCGTCACTGGATCGGTTAAAGAAAACACGGACCGGCCAAAGAAAAACCCGTCAGCCATTTGGATGACGGGTTTTGCATTTGATCGGGCAATTTATCAGGCGCTGGCGCCGTTTTCGGCAAAGACCTCGTCACGGCGATCCAAAAGATGACTCCAGACCGTGAACAGCAGGGCCAGAACAGAAATTGCTGCCCCCAGCCACGGGATATGCTGATAGGAGACGCCCTGGGTGATGGCGATACCGCCAAACCACGCCCCCGCCGCGTTGCCAAGGTTAAAGGCCCCCTGATTAAGGGTGGAGGCCAGGTTGGGCGCATCGGATGCTTCGTTCACGACGCGCATCTGAAGCGGGGAAACCAGTGCAAAGGCCACCACACCCCACAGCATCACGGTTGCGACGGCCGGAATGACCGAGGTCAGGGTTTCGGTAAACATGGCAAGGATGGCGATCAGCAACACAAAGGTCATGATGATTGCTGGCATCAGACGCCAGTCTCCCAAACGGCCACCGATATAGTTACCCAGCGTCAGACCGACACCAAACAGCAACAGCACATAGGTCACCTGACGCGGGGTGATGCCGGTGATTTCCTGGAGCATCGGGGTGATATAGGTAAAGACGCTGAACATGCTGGCCGAGGCCAGCACCGAAATCAGCATGGCCAGCAATACCTGCGTTTTGCCAAGCGACTTGGCTTCAAGCCAGAGACTGCCGGTCGATGCGGCAATCTTGCGCGGCAGGGCGATATAAAGTGCGCTGGCCGCAAAGACACCGATGGCGACCACCGCCCAGAAGGTCGACCGCCAACCAAGTTCCTGCCCGAGTGCAGTTCCAAATGGCACACCCAGCACATTGGCCAAGGTCAGGCCGGAAAACATCAGGGCGATTGCCTGCACACGTTTATGGGGCGCGACAAGGTTGGAGGCAACAACCGCCCCCAGACCAAAGAAGGCGCCATGGCAGAACGCGGTCACCACACGGGCAGCCATCAACAGCCAGTAATCCGGGGCAATCGCACACAGAAAGTTGCCAAGAATAAAGATCGAGATCAGCAGCAGCAAAGCTCGACGACGATCCATGCGCGCCGTGGCAATCGCCAGAAACGGGGCACCAAAGGTCACACCCAGCGCATAACCCGTCACCAGCAGTCCGGCATCGGGAATGCTGACACCAAGATCCAGGGCCACATCGGGCAAAAGCCCCATGATGACAAACTCGGTGGTGCCGATCCCGAAGGATGCGAGGGCGAGCGCAAGAATCGGCAGGTTCCCGAAAAATCCGGGGCGGGTGGCGGTAGTCGTCATGTCAGAATTTCCAGATCAACATTGGCCCGCGCGATGCTGGTGGCGCAAACCGCACGGCCAAGTTTTGTGCAACTGCGAGATACGCATCATGCACCAATTTTTGAAACGATTCAATTCTGGGGTAATGCCTACCCGCAAATCCATCGCGAAATTTGCATGGCAGCCTGTTACCGCCAGGACGGATCAAAAGATGGATCAGGAAAGTTCGGCGACGATTTTCTTTGCCGCCGCGACTGGATCATCGGCCTTGGTGATCGGACGGCCAATTACCAGAACATCACTGCCCATGGCAACCGCATCAGCCGGGGTAACGATGCGTTTCTGATCGTCGGTTTCCGCCCAAGCCGGGCGAATACCGGGCGTGATCAGTTTGAAATCAGGGCCCAGGGCCTTGCGCACCGGGGTGATTTCCTGTGCGGAGCAAACAACCCCGTCCAGACCGGCCTTTTGCGTCAGTTCGGCCAGTTTAACGACGCGATCCTCGATCGGGCCTCTCAGGCCAACATCATCAAGGTCACCCTGATCCATGCTGGTCAGGATGGTGACAGCAATCACCCATGGCACATCAACGCCGGCCTTGTCGGCGGCTTCGCGCGCGGCTTCACCGGCACGTTTCATCATTTCCAGACCGCCGGCCGCATGAACATTAACGATCTTGAGCCCAAGCGGCGTTACCGCCCGCACGGCCCCGGCCACCGTATTGGGGATATCGTGATATTTGACATCGAGAAAGATCGGCATGCCGGCCTTGGCGACCGCTTTGACACCCTGCGGTCCGTGGGCGGCAAAGAATTCCTTGCCCAGCTTGGCCCCGCCAATGATGCCCGAAAGACTTGATGCCAGATTGATCGCGTGATCAAGGTCGGTGGTATCAATCGCACAGAAAATGCGGTCTTTGGCGTCAAGGGTCTGGGTCATGCGGTCCTCCTTCATGCGGGCAGTGGCAAGCGTGCAGAAAGCTTGCAGTTTATCGGCCCACAACTGTCAGGATGACGGACAGATTTCCCTGCGCGGGCGGACCGGAGATGGCTTAGCCGATTTGAGCGCAAAGGCCAATGTCAAATCGGGGCGATGTACGCAGGGGCGCCATGCAGCACGGGATCCGGATCGGGTCGGGCAGATAGCAAAAGGGCCCCGAAACGGAGCCCTTTGACGATTAGCTGTGACCGATGGCCTTTTGATTGCTATCGGGTGCGTCGTGTACTGTGTCATCGGTTTTGATGCGCTTGAGTTCGCTATCCATCCGTCGGGCGGCCCGTCGGTGCTTGCCCTGGAGCAACCATTCAAAAGCAAAGCCGATTCCAAGCCCAATCAGAAGTGCGATCATGATCGGCAGGAACAGTGGCAGGTCGACTTCAAACGGCAACGGCCAGAGGGAAATCGTTACCAAGGCCCGGTTGGAAACAGCAAAAACCGCAATCAGTACAGCAAGCGGAATGGAAATAATCCAGTACAGGAAGCGCATTACTTAAGCTCCTTGTGCCGCCCCCGACCCTCCCCCGCAAAGGATGGTTCAGGACCCGGCAGAGGTCACGTTTGATGATCAGGCTGATCAGTATGGGGTAAGAACCGGACAAAATCCATGGCGACAGTCACACAGATTTTGTGAGTCGCACACAGGCCAGATCAGGCGGATTGCGGGTGACGCAGGTGACTCTATTGCCATACACGCCCGATCACCGGTCAGAAAAGATCAGACGGAAATCAATTCAAACGTTCGCGAAGCTGCTTACCGGTTTTGAAATAGGGAACCTTTTTCTCACCGACAGGGACGGCTTCCCCGGTACGCGGGTTACGGCCGACACGTGCATCGCGCTCCTTGACGGAAAACGCGCCAAAGCCGCGAAGCTCGACCCGGTCGCCGCGCGCAAGCGCATCGGTGATCTCGTCAAAGATCGTCGCAACAATCCTTTCAACGTCGCGCTGAAAGAGATGCGGGTTCATCTCGGCAAGGCGGGCGATCAATTCAGATTTTGTCATTTCCAGTCCCCATCCTGTTGATGCTGACAGTCTCACTCAACCACAGATTAGATTATGTCTTAGAAAAGCTATCACTCAGGTTGCCAGACCGTCAGCAAACCGTCAAGTTTAAGCCCCTCAGATGACAGTACTTTTCCAAGGTTTCCCTCCAGAACAGCACTCATAAAATCGTCTTCCGGGTACTCGATTTCAAGTGGCACTACCTGCGCATCCGTCGTGACACCGGATTCCTCTTCCAGCCAGCGCAAGGCTTCACGACGGCCTCCAATTTCGTCAATCAATCCGTTGGCAACCGCCTGCTGACCGGTATAAACACGGCCATCAGCAAGGGTCGTAACGGTGTCCACCGGCATATCGCGGCGGGTTGCAACCATCTCAACAAACACATCAAACATGTCCGAAATCAGGCCCTGCATGGCCGATTTTGCAACATCATCAACGGGTTCGAACGGGTTGGGTGCAGCTTTCAGCGGACCGCTTTTCACGGTCAGTGGCTCAACGCCGAGTTTCTCAAGGGTTCCATTGAAATTCATCGACTGGAAAATAACCCCGATTGACCCGGTAATCGTGCCACGCCGCGCAATGATGTGGTCTGCGGCAATCGCCGTCATATAACCGCCAGACGCCGCAACCGTTCCCATTTCAGCAACAATCGGGCGGGTTTCACCAATGCGGCGCAGCGCTTCAAACAGCGTTTCACCGCCAACCATGGTGCCGCCCGGGCTGTTGATATGAACGATCACACCGACAACGTCGCTGTCTTCTTCGATCGCGCTCAGCGCATCAAGAAGATAGGGGTCTTCGGTAATCACACCTTCGATGGTGACTTCAACAATCCGCGGACCCAGTCCGCCCAGAACACTGTCCTTCACACCGGTGCCCGACAGGCCGACCACGATCACCGCAAGCACGGCAATCACCGCCACCACGCGCCAGCGAAAGATGGATTTTTTCAGTCGACGTCGATCCAGCAGGATATCGGCATCCAGCGCCATAGAGGTATTCCGGTTCTAATTGTTCAATCAAATACTTAGAAGAGTGTGACCCCTTAAACCTGTCTCTTCAAATGGTTTTTCTCGCCCCGGAAGGCAAGAACAAAAAGCGTTTAAAATCAAAATTTTCGCGAAATTCGCCGATATCAGCAGAGTCGGGCGAAAAATCCGGCCCATAAACCTGATGATATACAATTTCGGCAGGTAAAAATGCCCGTCCGGCTCGGGACAAGATATGCGTTGATGGCACCCGGAGGATCAGGCTGCAGACGCAAAAGTCAGGCAAAAGAAAACGGGCCGCGCAAAGCGCGACCCGTCTTTTCGTTCTGCAAGACTGCAGAGCGTATTTCGTCGGAAAAGGCTTATTCGCCGGTTTCCTGTTTCTTGCGCAGAGCTTCGCCGAGGATATCGCCGAGCGATGCGCCGCTGTCTGCCGAACCGTAATCCGCCATTGCTTTCTTCTCGTCAGCAACTTCAAGAGCTTTGACAGAGAGGGAAACCTTGCGGGTTTTGGAATCGATCGCGGTAACGCGTGCGTCGACTTTTTCACCAACTGCAAAGCGTTCCGGACGCTGCTCAGAACGCTCACGCGCCAGCTCAGCTTTACGGATGAAGCCTTTGAGTTCGGTGTCGCCAACGGAAACCTCGATGCCACCGTCGTTTACTTCGGTAACTTCACAGGTTACAGCGTCGCCACGTTTGATGCCGGTGACGGCTTCTTTGAACGGATCGCCAGCAAGCTGTTTGATGCCGAGCGAGATGCGTTCTTTTTCGACGTCAACATCAAGAACCTTGGCTTTGACGATGTCGCCTTTTTTGTATTCCTTGATGACTTCTTCACCAGCGCGGTCCCAGGACAGGTCCGAAAGGTGAGCCATACCGTCGATACCGCCCATGAGGCCGATGAACAGACCAAATTCGGTGATGTTCTTGACTTCGCCTTCGATCTCGGACTCGACCGGATGAGCTGCCAGGAAGGCATCCCACGGGTTCGAGGTGCACTGCTTGAGGCCAAGCGAGATACGACGCTTCTGGGCATCGACGTCGAGCACCATGACTTCGACTTCCTGCGAGGTCGAAACGATTTTGCCCGGGTGGATGTTTTTCTTGGTCCAGGACATTTCGGAAACGTGGACCAGGCCTTCGACACCAGCTTCGAGTTCGACGAATGCGCCGTAATCGGTGATGTTGGTGACACGACCTTCGAATTTCGAACCGACCGGGTATTTGGCTTCGACGCCTTCCCACGGATCAGCTTCAAGCTGCTTCATGCCAAGCGAGATACGCTGGGTTTCGCTGTTGAAGCGGATAACCTGGACTTTGACAGTCTGGCCGATCTGAAGAGCTTCGGACGGATGGTTGATACGTTTCCAAGCAATGTCGGTAACGTGCAGCAGGCCGTCAACGCCACCAAGATCGACGAATGCGCCGTAATCGGTGATGTTTTTGACAACGCCGTCAAGAACCTGACCTTCCTGAAGGTTCTGGATCAGTTCAGCACGCTGTTCTGCACGGGTCTCTTCGAGAACGGCACGACGCGAAACAACGATGTTGCCGCGCGAACGATCCATTTTCAGGATCTGGAACGGCTGCGGGTTGTTCATCAGCGGGGTGACGTCACGAACCGGACGGATGTCAACCTGGGAACCCGGCAGGAACGCAACAGCGCCCGACAGGTCAACGGTGAAGCCGCCTTTAACACGACCAAAGATGGTGCCGTCGACGCGTTTGCCATCGGAGAACTGTTTTTCCAGCTCAACCCAAGCTTCTTCGCGGCGCGCTTTTTCGCGCGACAGGACGATCAGGCCATCCTTGTTTTCATAGCGGTCGACATAAACATCAACGGTATCGCCAATGTTTACTTCGCCTGCGCCAAATTCTTTAAGCGGAACGCGGCCTTCGGATTTCAGGCCGACATCGACGATGGCATCATCGTCAGTTTTCTTAACGACCGAACCGGTCATTACGCGGCCAACAAAACCTTCGTCTTCAGAACCAAGGGTTTCAGCCAGCAGGGCGGCAAAATCTTCGCCAGTTGAGAATTGTGCTTCTTCAGCGGTGGTCATAAACCAGACTTCCTTTCGAGTATCGTCACTATATTCTGGCCAACCGGTTGTGTCCGGTGGTCTTTGCCGCAAAATCGCGGCGATTTGTCATTCACTGTTCAAACCCGAACGCATGTGAAGGCGAACCTTCCATACACGAAAAGGTGAACGCACAAGTCGTTCACCTTAGGGACAGGCCATAGGACCGGTACCTCGGAGTTGTTCAACGCCTGACGGTTAAAACGCCCTTTGATCAGTCATCCGCACCCATATGGGTATGGATATGTGCCATGACGGCATCGAACACTGCGTTGGCATTCAGACGATCCGTATCAATATGGATTGCGTCACCTGCCATCTTGAGCGGTGCGACATCGCGAGCACTGTCTCGGGCATCCCGTTCTTCAAGCTCTTTAAGAACGCGCTCGTATATAGCAGCGGGATTTTTATCCTGCAACTGTTTGAACCGACGGTTTGCACGTTCTTCTACACTGGCGGTCAGGTAAAACTTGATCGGCGCATCCGGACAGACCACGGTTCCGATGTCCCGACCGTCCAGAACAGCCCCGCGCTTGCCGCCCGGTGGCGTGCTGGCAAGGGTGCGTTGGAAATCAAGCAATACGGCGCGAACCCTTGGAATCGCTGCAACTTTCGAGGCAGCCGTGCCGACTTCCTCGCTGCGAAGCGCGTCGCCTTCGAGATCAGCAGCACTGAGATTTTCTGCCGCATGAACTGCCGCGGCCTCGTCGGCCGGGTCGCCATTTTCGGCCAGAACTTTCGCACCGGTCGCACGATAAAGAAGGCCGGTATCAAGATAGGCATAGTCCATTGCGTCTGCGACTCGACGCGCCAAGGTCCCCTTGCCGGACGCGGCCGGCCCATCAATGGCGATGATCATGTGGGTCACTCCCTGTGATTAATTCTGCTTATATAAGTGCCGGTCAGTATTGCCGCTGTGACTTATATATTGGTCGGCCGGGTCAGGAATGCAGGGCGAATTTTGCGCCCATGTCATCCATCAAGCCTTCGAAGTTCGGGAAGCTTGTCGCAATCGGGTTGGCATCATCGACCGCAACCGGCTTTTCAGCACCCAGCCCCAGAACCAGGAACGACATCGCAATACGATGATCCAGATGGGTTTCCACCAAGCCACCGCCCGGCACAACACCGCCGGTCACGATCAGATCATCACCTTCGATCCGGTGGATCACGCCATTGGCTTCAAGACCAGCCGCCACCGCCGCCAGACGATCCGATTCCTTCACGCGCAGTTCTTCAAGATCGCACATGCGGGTTTCGCCCTCGGCATAGGCTGCTGCCACCGCCAGCACCGGATATTCATCAATCATCGATGGCGCGCGTTCGGCCGGAACGACAATGCCCTTGAGCCGGTTCTTGCCGGTGACCACCAGATCGCCGATGGTTTCGCCGGCTTCTTCGCGCTCATTGGTGATGGTGATATCGCCGCCCATTTCAACAAGCGTCGTGATCAGACCGGTGCGCAGCGGGTTCAGGCAAACATCACGAATGGTGACGTTGCTGTCGGGGTTGATCAGGGCAGCCACCAGCGGGAAGGCTGCCGAGCTTGGATCGGTCGGAACGACAATGTCGGCGGCCTTCATTTCGACCGGGCCGGTCAGACTGACGGTGCGGCCACCATCGTCATTGACCTTCACATCGACATCCACGCCAAAGTGACGCAGCATACGTTCGGTATGATCACGCGACGGTTTGGGTTCGATCACGGTCGTGGTGCCCGTGGTATTGAGACCCGCCAGCATGACGGCCGACTTCACCTGGGCGGATGCCATCGGCAGGGTATAGGTCACAGGCTTTGCTTCGTCGGTGCCAATCACCGCCATTGGCGGACGGCCACGATCCCGGGTGATGAACTTTGCACCAAATTCGGACAACGGATCGGCAACACGGCCCATCGGGCGTTTGCACAGCGACGCGTCACCCGTGAAGAAGGTCGTGATCGGATGGGTGGCCACAATACCCGCCATCAGACGAATACCAGTCCCGGCATTGCCCATATCAATCACACTGTCAGGTTCGCGCAGCGCGCCAACACCGACGCCGGTGACATGCCAGGTGCCATCGTCATCGCGGGTGACGGTCGCGCCCAGTTTGCGCATCGCATCCGCAGTTGCCAGAACGTCTTCGCCTTCGAGCAAGCCGGTCACCTTGGTCGTACCGATTGCCAGACCACCAAACATCAGGGAGCGATGAGAAATAGATTTGTCACCCGGCACCCGGATATCACCCGTAAGCGGCCCGGCCTTGGCCGAGGAAAGCGGGCGTTTGGTTTGCGAAGAACTCATGGTTCGTACCTGCCAATCACTGTTTTACCATCAACAAAAAGGCTGATTGAAAAAGCACTGCGCAGCGGCCACATTTTCAGGCGCGCGCGGGCCGTTCAATCAGGGGACCAATGCTCTAGCACAAGCGGTTGGCACGCACCAGTATCGAACCCGAAATTCGGGATGGGAATTTGCCGCAATGTGAGGCAGATTTATCCTAGGGTCAGGACCCTAGGATAAATCGCGCAATTTCCTTTTGACAAGGGGCCGACAAGATGGCAATTGGGCCTTTCAGACAAGACGCTGTGCGCAGCCTTGCTGCGCGTTTGCGACACACAGTCTTTTTCTTAATTGATAACGGTAATTAAGAGGATTTGCCGTAATGTCAGCACGCGGTAAGAAACGTCACTGCCTCGCCTGTGATACCAAGTATTACGACCTGAACCGGACCCCGGTTGTCTGCCCGAAATGCAAGACGCCCGACGGGCTCACCAAGGTCAAGAAATCCGCGGTTGCCAAACCGGCACCGGAAGAAGACGAAGACGTTGATGACGTCAACGACCTTGATGATGATGTGGATGGCGATATCGACGAAGATATCCTGGAAGATGCATCTGATCTTGGTGAAGACGACGACGATCTGAACGAAGTTTACGAGCACGTCGAATCTGAAGACGACGAACGCTAAGAAATTTTGAAAAAGGGTCTTGCCAACATTTGGCGAACCTTCTAAATATGCGCCGCACCGCAGAGCCTGCTTGTCAGACTGCGTCGCGGACAAAGTGGGGCCGTAGCTCAGTTGGGAGAGCGCTACAATGGCATTGTAGAGGTCGTCAGTTCGATCCTGATCGGCTCCACCATTCAAAACCCGTTGCCTTTGGCGACGGGTTTTGTCGTTTTGAAGCCGAATAGTTAAACTAGCGCTCTTACATCAACAACAGATGCAAGCAAGACAGAAAGCCAGATAAGAACAAAGAGATAAGCTACGTACTTAAATACGCTGCTGCAATTGAAGACCTTAGGGTCGGACGCACTCCAAATTCCATCAACCTTTTTATAGAATGCTCCTTCGAAAGAGTTCTCTGTTGCAATACCAACATCAATACAAACACGTAAGTAAGCAATGAACTTGCCAATTATGTGAATTGAACCAATGCTAGAAATTAGTCCAACACAGCATATTGAAGAAATTGCAACAGCGACCGTATTTTTTCCCAACAGCAATTCGGTTTCTCTGACATTTAGCGCAATTGCACCGTAGATAGCGAACAAAACCCCTTGCATAAGCAAATATGTCTTAGCCACCGAGAAGAGAGTAGAAAAACCAACCCCAAACAGTTCTGAAACGGACTGGTACTCGACAATCTGCGATTGAACGTCATTATCTGAACTCATAGTTCTTCACTCCGCCTTGGCTCAAGCATTACCATTAATTGCATTAAATTCTAATTAAATCAACTTTTTGCCAGATTGGTGACCAATGAAAAACCCAAAAAATGAGCAAGCGATATTGCACTAGCATAAAATATTGTGTGCAGATCGTCCCATCGCTACGAACAAGTACAGGAGAGAAAGATGAGCAAAGTCTGGACCGTTTATTTGTCGGGCGAAATTCACAGTGACTGGCGCGAGCGCATTGAAACCGGTGTGAAAGAAGCCGGCCTTCCGGTTGAGCTGGTTGCCCCGATCACCGTACATGAAGATTCCGATGATTGCGGCGTTGCCGTGTTTGGCGCCGAAGAAAACAAGTTCTGGCATGACCGCAAGGGCGCGCAGCTAAATGCCATGCGCACCAAAACCCTGCTTGAGGGTTCCGACCTTGCCGTTATTCGCTTTGGCGAGAAATACAAGCAGTGGAACGCGGCCTTTGACGCCGGTCAGGCGTCGGCCCTGGGCATTCCTTATATTACGCTGCATCCGGCCGAGCATGATCACGCGCTTAAGGAAGTGGATGGTGCGGCCAATGGTGTCGCCCGCGAACCCGAACAGGTGGTTGCGGCACTGGCCTATATCATCCGTGGTGACATGCCCAAGGCGTAAGCCAAAGCATTGATTGAGTCCGGGCCTTTACTTTAGGCCGATTTTTCGGCGAAGGCCCGGATGCGTTTGATGGCTTCGCGGAGTTCGTCGTCAGGCACCGTGAGCGCCACGCGGATCAGGTTTTTGGCGTTTTCGCCAAAGGATGCGCCGGGCATGACCGCGACGTTTTGGTCATCAAGAAGGCCCCAGGCAAATTCTTCGCCATTCATACCGGTTCCGCCAACATCGATCATGGCGAACATGCCGCCTGATACCTTGCCCGGTTTCAGGACGGTGCAGCCGGCCAGTTCCGTTTCGATCATGTCGACGCGTGCGGCGTAGCTTTTGCACATGCGTTTGGCGGTATCGAAATTGCCACGAAGGGCAACTTCGGTCGCATCGGCAATGAACGGCTGATTACCAAACAGGATGGTTTCGGAAATCGGCAGCACCTTGGTGCAGAGTTCTTCGGGCCCAACGCACCAGCCACTGCGAAAGCCGGTGGCGGCATAGGTTTTCGAGATCGAGGATGTGACGATGGTGCGATCACGCAGCTCTGCGATTTCAAGCGGGGAGGCAAAACTGCCTTCAAACACCAGATCCTCATAGACCTCATCACAGACAATCCACAGATCATGTTCAATGGCGATCTTGCCAAGTTCGACCAGCGTTGCACGATCAAGCAGCGCGCCGGACGGATTGTGCGGCGTATTGAGCAGCAACACGCGGCTGTCCTTGGTAATCGCGGCGCGCAAATCATCGGGCTGCATGATAAAGCCATGCTCGATCGACAGCGGAACCGATTGCAATTCCGCCCCGGATGCGCGAATCACCCCGGCATAGGTCGCATAATAGGGGTCGCCCACCAGCACCCCTTGCCCGGCATCCACAAGGGCTGTCATCACGGTATAAAGGGCGGTCTGGGTACCCGGGAAACACAGGATGTTTTCGGGGGTAATTTCGGGCCAGACGGGTTTGTATTTTTCCACCAGCGCATCGAGCAGGCCAACCTCACCCCGGCCATTGGAATAATGCGTGCGCCCGCGGCGCATGGAGGCCTCGCAGGCGTCAATCAGGGCCGGATCGACCGGGATATCGGGCTCGCCAATCGTCAGCTCGATGATTTTCGCGCCTTCGGCTTCGCGATCGCGCGCGGTGTTGTGAACGGCCCATTTCGCCCCGCCCAGTTCGGCAAGACGGTCGGTAATTTTCGCATATCTCATGACGGCTTACTTTGTTGTTCGGGGTGGGTGGGATGTGTGGGATGTTGCGCGGAGTGCGGTGCAAGTTCGGACGCGGACAACGCCCCGGACGGCAATTCAAGCAGGCGTTCGGCAGCACCCGTGATCAAATCGGGCAGGATATCCTGAGCATACAGACCGGAATTGAGCGCCCCTTCCATCCAGAGCCCGTCAATCAGACCATTGAGCGCAATCGCATGGTTACGGCAAATCGCCACACTGTAGGGGCAGCCGTGATGGATCAAGACCGGCTCGATCAGGGTTTCAAGGGCACTGAGAAATTCGCGATAGCCATCGCGATGAATTTCGGCAAAACCCGGATCATGACGCACCCGGCCAATGAAGGTCGCCCAAAGCGACACGGTTTCTTCGTCCATGTTGGGCATGGTCATGTTGGCGCGCAGGAAGCTTGCCAGTTTGGCTTCGGGTGTGCCTTCGGTCGCACGCGCACTTTCACTGGCCTGCGCTGTCAGCTGCCCGACCAGATAGGCATAGGCATTGCGGATCATGTCATCCTTGCTGCCGAAATAGTGGCGCACCAACCCGACAGTGACCCCGGCCTCCTCGGTAATCCGGCGCACCGATGCCCCGTGCAGACCATAGCGGGCAACACAGGTCAGCGTTGCCTCCATCAAACTGCGGCGGCGCACATCAAGCGACAGACGTTGAAATGTTTTTCGGCTCATTCCCGGTTCCCGGATGGCTGACAGGGCACGTGCCGACATCATCCTGACGGCACCTTGTTATACAATTGAATAATTTCAATTTTGTTTCAAGCCCGCAGTTTCATGCAAGCCAGTCAAACGCGCCGGTCAGTAGCCCTGACCGCGGCTGACAGCAAGGCTGAGCGGTTTGCCGGCGTGCAGTTCGCGGGCCGATTGCAAGGCCTGCTCGGCGACGATATGCGGGGTCGTATCACTGGCGATATGCGGGGTGATGCGCAGGCGCGGATCCGCCCAGAAGCGATGATCGGACGGCAACGGTTCAGTGCGAAAGACATCAAGGGTCGCCCCGGCAAGCTGTCCGCTATCAAGGGCGGCAACCAGATCATCCTCGACCAGATGTTCGCCGCGCCCGATCTGGATCAGCCAGCCGCCCTTGGCCATTTTGGCAAACAGATCGGCATTCAGGACATCTTCGGTCTCAGCCGTTAGCGGCAGGACATTGATGACGACATCCTGCCCAGCGACCGATTGCAGGACCGAGTCGTCGCCGGTGAAATACTTTACCCCTTCAACCGGATCACTCGGATCCCGTCGGCAGGCAACGGAAACACTAAAGCCAGAAGCCGCCAACGCCTGAACCACCGCAGCCCCCATGGAGCCATGGCCAAGCACCGCGACCTTAAGATCACGTGGTGGACGAATCGCCGGGGGCGCCCATTCGGCCTTGGCCTGGCTTTGTTGCATCTGGGCAAAGCCGCGCTCGACATGAACGACTTCATGCACCGCATAGCCCGCCATCAGATCGGCCTGATTGGGATCGCGGACTCGGCAAATCGCGATGTCTTTGCCCAAGCCCGGATGTTTGAGCAAATCATCCACCCCGGCGCCGACCGACATCGCCATTTCGATATTGCGATAGGGCGAAAAGGCTACCTGTCCCGGCAGCCAGCACACGGCAAACCGGATCAGATCCGGGTTGGTGACTTCATCGGGATTGAGAAGGCGGACATCCGGGGCCGCATCCCCGAAATCAAGCGAATAATAGCTTTTGAGATCCATCGAATCGCTAAGAAGAACACCGTAAATCGGTTCTGCTGCCGCCATCAGTCAAAGCCCCCTGAACAGTCAATTTCTGCGCTTCTGATCCCTGTCACGGCACCCGGTTTGCGAGCAGGATGACAAGAAAATTTGCGCTTTGGTTTCATCCTCAGTTAAACAAGTGTATATCAAAGAGTAAAGCCGTTTGATCAGATCAATGGAGTCCGGGATGCATATCGCGACACAAAAGGACGCCGACACCAGCGTCATGAGCGACACCGAAATCAGCGATGCTGAAAAGCAGTGCCGTATCGAACTCGCCGCCTGTTACCGGTTGGCCGCCCACTACAAGATGACGGACACGATCTATACCCATATCTCGGCCCGGGTGCCGGGCGAGCCGGGTCATTTTCTGATCAATCCCTATGGGCTGATGTGGGAGGAAATTACCGCCTCCTCGCTGGTCAAGATTGATGTTGATGGTAACAAGGTCGCAGACAGCCCCTATCGGGTGAATCCGGCCGGCTTTACGATCCACAGTGCCGTGCATATCGGGCGCCATGATGCCGCGTGGGTGATGCATACCCACACACGGTCGGGATTTGCGGTTTCCTGCCTCGAAGAAGGTCTGATGCCGCTGAACCAGATCGCGCTGCAGTATTATGGCCAGATCGGCTATCACGATTACGAAGGCATCGCGCTTGATCTTGATGAACGCGAGAGAATCGTTGAAGCGCTTGGCACGAAAATCGCGCTGATCCTGCGCAATCATGGTCTTTTGACCGTGGGCGCGACCGCCGGACAGATGTTTTCGAACATGTTTTATCTGAACCGCGCGTGCGAGATTCAGGAATCCACGCTGGCGATGGGGCGCCCGCTTCGGGCCATTGCTGACACCATCATCAAACGCGTTTCCGATCAGTTCAGCCAGATGGCCTATGACGATGGGGATGTTGCATTGGAATGGGACGCACAAATGCGCCTTGCCGACCGACTGGACCCCGGCTTCCGCGCGTAGAGTTTCACGCCACCGCACTGCAGTCCGGCCTTTCGCAGGCGCGGTAAATGCTTGCGGGTTTTCACATTTTTGACACCACCGCTTGGCCGGTCCAACTCCCTGGACCGGGACAGGGAGAATTGTGATTAAAATTTAATCTTTGTGGTGAATTGCGCAAAAGATAATCAAATCGCTGCTTGACACCCTGCCGCCGACTGCTACGATTGAATTCAACAAGGTCGATCCGGAGAATTTTCCGGTGTGTTTTGGTCAGGGTTCGAACAGCGATCACGCAAGGTGATTTTGGGATCTACCGCATTGAAAATAATGACTTGTGCTGATGCGCGACAGTCGCAATGCGATACGAGATTTAAGGCCAAAACGGGTTAATTGCCAAAATTGACCCTCGAGACCGCCCAGCCGACAGCGTTGACCTTTTGATCAGGTCGCCTGTCACGCCAGAGACACCGCCCAAAGGGTGGCTTGATGCTGGAATCGCGCAAAGGTCGAAAGTGTTTCTGTTCGTCTGCCCGCATTTGATGTGGGCATTGGGAACACGTCATGCTGCGGCATTTCTTACCGTCCCCGGCGGTGTGCCGAAGCTCCTGCTCGCCAGACAAGGAGAAGACACATGCAAGTATCGAACACAATTGATTGTAACGGTTTGTCCCCGGCCCCGACCCTTCTGCGGATCATGCAGGCACTGGTCGGTCGCGAAGACGGCGCATCCCCGCTCAATGTTCTGGTCGGATCAGATTGCAATTGTGAACGCCTGGCGGACTCGCTTGGTCCACTGGCCGAAGAGGTTCAGCTGGCAAGTGATGCAAAACAGTTTGCGACGGTAAACTGAGCGGCGCCAAGCAGCGCCTTGCCCATGCCGGCACATCGATGCCGGCAAACTTTCCCGTCCATGATGCCAAAAGGGCATCCCGTCGCTTTGAAGTGGGCGCGACGGTCCTAAAATAAAGAACTGCGCATCGGCACAGGAGTGTCGATCACGGCTGCCCGCCACACGGGCCTGTCACACCAAAGTATCTGGTTGCCTTGTCGCCACGTCCTTTGGTGGTTTTGACATGCCCGCTTGTGTCCCGCGACCGGCTGATGCGCAAGATAACAGGAAGCACCATGTTAGAAGATCCCACTGACGAGAGCAGCGAGACACCCAGTCGATACGAAAGTGACCCCGAACGACCCGACTTCGCCTTTGATCCCGATGATCCGTGGACACAAACCTTTCAGGAAGGCCTTGCACGGTCCAACCTGAAGGGAAAGACCGTCTATGAGGTCGGTGTCGGGACAGGCATCAATGTGGCGTTCATTTTGCGCAATTGCGGGGCAGCCACCGTTTATGGCAGCGATCTTGATCCCCGCCTTGTGGTTCTGGCAGAGCGCAATATCAAAAGCCTGTCCCCCGAACATGCCAAACATTTCAAACCGGTCCATGGCAGCGTCAGCCTTGTCGATACCGACGAGGCACGCGAAAAAGTCGGCAAGACCGATGTGGTGATCGCCTGCATTCCACAGGTGGGCGAACCCAGTGACGAACGCCTGACCGCCTTTCGCGAAGCGCAATCGATTGAACTGGCCGAAGGGGCCGGCGATGAGGCCGAAGACCACATCGCGCATTACTACCCCTGGAGCCTGTTTGACGAGTATCCATACAACTCGGTCGGGCTTGGCCTGAACGAGGCGCTGATGCGCCGTATTCGCGAACATGCGCCGCAGGCCGAACTGGTGATGAATTTCGGCTGCCGCATCGGCACCGAGATCATTTGCGAATGCTTCAAAGCCAATGGCTATCGCCCAGAGAAAATCGCATCGAAAATCGTGCTGCAACATGCTGGCACGGATATCTCGTTCTTTGTGATGCTCGAAAAGGCGCTGAGTGGCACCGGGCTTGAAAAGCAGCTGGTCTGCAAATTCTATGGCGACCCGGAAGGCAAACAACCGCTTTCGGCCACCAAGGCCCAGGAAATGATCAATAAGGATCCGAATGTGCCGCTTTATCATGAAGTGGCGGTCATTCGCGGCGTGCCGGTCTAGGATCGATCACAATTCAGATCAAAAACAACAACACCCCGCAGCCCTAGGTTGCGGGGTGTTGTTCGTTGGAACCGACAGGCTGGTACCTTAATGCAGGGTCTGGCCAGAGGTCTGATCGGGTTCACCCGGTATGATCAGATCGCCTGCCAAAAGCTCCAAATTGTCACTGGCGCGCGCAACGATAATCCGGCCTTCGACCGGGGTACTTTTTTCCTGTCGCAGAACCCCAAGCGTGTCTGAAACCACATCAAACCCGCATTCAGCCAACCATTCGCCAATGGCGCGCTGGTGATGGCGGAACCGTTGCCCGGGGCCAAGGTCAAACGGGAAGGCATCGCCATGTTCGAGCGTGAAGACCAGAAGCGCGCCGGGCCGCATCCGCGCATGCGCCGCCCGCAGGGCCGGCGCCAGATCGCCCAGATAGTTCAGAACATCTGCGGCAATCACCAAGCTGTAATCAGTGCCGATTTCAGACGGCATCTCAGTGATGTCACCGGCGACCAGGGTTCGATACAGCCCCTTGGCGCGCGCCCGGTTGATCATGCGCGGCGACAGGTCGATACCATCAATCGCATCGACATGGGCGGCAAAGATCTCGGCCACGAGGCCGGTGCCACAGCCAAGATCAAGCACTTCAAGCGGGCGCAACATATCGGGCAAAAGAGGCCGGATGGCCTCAAACAGCAATTCCGGACCACGATAGGCCAGACGATCCCGCAGGCTGATTTCAAAGCGCGGCGCATAGTCATCAAACAGGGCGCGGACATAATCGGGCGGCAAGCGATCGCGAAGGGCGGCGGCGCCCAGCAAGGTCAGGCGGACTTCTGCGCCCATGCGATCCTTGGGATCGAGTATAAGATACTGACGGAAAGCCTCGATGGCGTTTTCGGTTTCGCCGGCACGTTCATAGATGTCGCCCAGTGTAAAATGGGCTTCGTCCCATTCACTGTCCGCAGCCAAAGCGGCACGCGCAACCTCAATCGCAGCGACATGGTCGCCCTGCGAGACCAATGCCAGTGCGACATCAAGCCGCCGACTGGCCGACAGACGATCTTTGCTCATCTATGTACAGATTTCCGAAAAAGGGGGTTTAGGCAACATGCCGAAACCACAACCAAAGATAACGCTATATCTGCCTATTTCCGGAATTTGGCAAGATAGATAAAATCGTTCAAATTCAGATTGTTGTCTGACTCACAGATTTTGTCTCAGGCCAAATCAGCCTTGGCGTCCAGTGTTCGGCGAATCCAGGGGATAAAACCATAGAGAAAGCGTGTGGTTGCTGGCATGAACCACGCACCGTGGTGATACATCGGATCGAGTGAGGTCACGACAAGATGACCGGCAAAACTGGTGGTGTCTTCATACAACACCGACCGCCCGTCCTTGAAATCGACCAGCGATTGCGCACTCGGCGGGACATCAAACAGATCATGCAGATGCCAGCTGACATCACCCTTGCCAAGATCGGTGAACATGTCGTGCTCGGGTGCTGCGATTTCGAGGCCAAGGTCAGCCCCCGGTTCCAGCCACCACCAGAAATTGGTTTCGACCTGTTCGCGCGAGACATCCGGCAACCATTTTTCCTGCTCCGTATCGCCCATGGCGACCACCATGCCGCCGCGACCAAGAAATGCCCGAATGCGCTTGGCGTGCGGCACGATGACCTCGGCCGGGGTTCGGCATGAAATGATCAGACCGGCTGCATCTTCAAGGTCTTCATCGCCAAGATCGCGGATATAGATGACCTCATCGATATGCGGCGCAATCTGGGGATCCTCTAGCGTTGCCTTGTGATAGCCCATGCCCCCGTCAAGGGCGATCAGCTTGGGGCGGGATGGGTTTGCAGTCTTCATGGTCGTGCTCATACCCGTTCCTCCTGCAGTGCTGTTGCTTGCACCTGACCGGTCAGCCATTTGGCGAAGTTGGGCGCAAGCCGGTCGGCCGTCGTGCCGACACCGGCCTGGGCAAAGATCAGAAAATCGTTTCCGGCATGGCAGATGACAATCCCGCCGCCCGGACGTTCCCAGATCCAGTCAATCGGGGCCTGTTCGGGTTCTGCGTCCATCCCGTTGAGCAACACGGCCCCGTCGGGTGCGGGGTTATGGCCGCGGCCCCAGAAACCGGCAACGCCGCGCCGAAATGTCAGGTCTTCGTCGGTTACGCCATCAAACAGCGGATGTTCGGCCAATCGGGTAATCTTGAGCCCCGCCAGATTGCGTTTCGGGCGCGGGATGAATTCGCCAACACCGTCAATCACCGGATAGGCCATCGGGCCGCTCCACAGGATGACACCCCCCTGATCAAGGTAGCGGGCCAGGACATCCTTGTTGGCGAGCAAAAAGCGCAAATCGGCATGAATGGAAATCGCCAACGCGGCATAGTGCGCAAGATCAACATCGGGCAGGTCATATTGCCCCAGACGTTCAAAAATCACCGGTGCGAAGCGGTCCCGATCGGCAAGTGACGGCGCCATCTTATCGGGCCCGATACAGGCAACATGGATGTTCTGATCCGGATGCACGTTTTATATCCGCCTTGTTGAAATGCCCGCCCGGCCTAATAAGCGAGCGCAGTCAGTAAATCATGGTACCCGCACATATGGCGGAGACTTTCGGGGTAGCATCGGCATCGCAATATTGCAATTTATTTTGCGAACCATTCGCATATTTAAACATCAATATGGTCTGTTTTTCATACGGTATTGAGATATGCTGACCGGTTGATCAGGTCTGCTGCGCGGTTTGAATTTCTGGGACAATTATGGACAAGACCGCGCGGCGGAGATGCGGAATTCCACAACAGCTCGCCCGTTTAAAACGGTTCTTAAAATCGCCTGTACATTAGTCTTTCCTTGGCGTTGCGATAAAATTTTATCCTGCCCCATTGATAAAATTAATGCATGCGAATACATTAATATAAATTTTGATTTCGATGGATTGAATGATGGAAAACTTCACGCCGATTTCCGCCCTGATTGGCGGCGGACTTATTGGTCTGGCATCGGGCCTTTATCTTTTGCTTAACGGCAAGATTGCCGGCATCAGCGGCATTCTTGGTGGGTTGCTGACCCCGACCAAGGGTGGCTCGGCCGTGTTTGAACGCCTTGCCTTTGTCATTGGTCTGGTTGTCGGGCCGCTCATCCTGATGAACGCAACCGAAATTGCCGCCCAGAGTGTCGTGACCAGTTCACTTCCGGTGATCATTGTGGCCGGCCTTCTGGTGGGTCTTGGCACCACGATCGGCAGCGGCTGCACCAGTGGCCATGGCATTTGCGGCCTGTCACGCTTTTCGCTGCGGTCGCTGGTTGCGACCCTGTCCTTTATGGCGGCGGGCTTTGTCACCGTTCTCGTCACCCGTCATATGATGGGAGGCATGTAATGCGTACGCTTGTTTCCCTGATTTGCGGCACGATTTTCGGCTTTGGGCTTTATATTTCGGGCATGATCGACCCGCAAAAGGTTCTGGGCTTCCTTGATATCTGGGCGATTGCCGATGGCGGCTGGGATCCGAGCCTGGCCTTTGTCATGGGTGGCGGTCTGGCGGTTGCCATTCCGATCTTCCAGTTTGCCAAAAATCGAAGCCAAGCCGTGTGTGGCGGCGAAATGAGCCTGCCGACCAACCGCTCCATCACCACCAAACTGATCGCGGGTGGTGTTTTGTTCGGCACCGGTTGGGGTCTTGTCGGCTATTGCCCGGGCCCGGCACTGAGCGCGCTGGCATTCGGGCATAGCGACACGATCATTTTTGTCGTCGCGATGATTGTCGGCATGGGTGGGGCCCGTGTTGTTGGCCTGAACAAATAAGTCTGATCACATCATCTGTGGCCGGTCTGGTCCCCCCGACCAAATGGCCGCAGGTTTTGCAACCGCCCGTGCGTCACGCCGGGCGGTTTCGCATTTCCGGTCAAGATTTGCCTAGGCTCAAGACCTATTAATTTGGTTTGAATGGTCGCTCAGATTTGTGCGGATACGCGGAGCGAAGCCGCCGAAAGATATATATCTTTCAAGGTTTTGCGACAAAGTGGCCCGTGCAAATCTGAGCGATCCGAAGGACAGAGTTCATGTTTGCAAACTCCGACGTTAAACCCCTCGCGCGGGATACCAACCCGCCCAGCGGGCTTTTCCTTGGATTTCACAAACATAAACTCTGCCATTCCAATCAAATTAATAGGTCCTGACCCTAAATTCTCGCAGCACCGGGCTTGTCTTTGGCGCTAAAATCCCATAACTGAGCTTCAGGGTTGAAACGCATGCACATGGTCGCCTAGCGCTTATGTGCAGCATTTTGACGCTAGCGCCACATTGACGTCCAAAAAGGTTTCCGCATGAAGATCGGCATTCTTGAAACTGGGTTCGCCCCGGAAGAACTTCGCAAAGATTTCGCATCCTACCCCGGCATGCTTGAAAAACTGCTTGGTGATGTTGACCCGAGCCTTGAATTCGAAACCTGGACGGTGCTTGAAGACGTATTTCCGGCTTCGATCCATGATGCGGATGGCTGGGTGATCATGGGCTCCAAACACGGGGTTTATGAAAACACGCCCTGGATGATCCGCCTGCAGGACTTCCTGCGCGATGCCGTTGGTGCTGGTCAGCCGGTCTTTGGCATCTGTTTTGGTCATCAGATTCTGGCCACGGCGCTCGGCGGCAAGGTGATCAAGTCTGATAAGGGCTGGGGCGTTGGCGCCCACGACTATGCGGTTGATGCCAGCAAAAGCGACTGGCTTTCAGATAGCCCGGCAACCATCCGTATCAATGCCTTTCATCAGGATCAGGTTGTCGAACTGCCGAAAGGTGCCACGGTCTGGGCAAGTTCGGATTTCTGCCCTTATGCCGGTTTGCAATACGGGGAAAATGCCGCCTCGATCCAGCCGCATCCGGAATTCATGAAACCCTATGAAGAGGCCCTGTTGCAGGCGCGCAGTGACCTGATCCCGGAAGATGTGCATCAAGCCGCGGTGAAATCGCTTGAAACGCCAATCACGAGCGTTGATTTCGCGCGTTCGATGGTGAAATTCATGACGCGAAAGCGGGTGAAATCCGCGGCCTGACCACAAACCGTTCCGACACCATATACCAATGAACAGAAGCCATCAGAAACTCTGATGGCTTTTTTCGTGCCTGAAGACATAAAACACTTTATCAACCAAAGGTGTTGCATGATCCTGTCAAAACAGGACTGTACCAGCCGGCACCGGTCGACCGCAGAAGTCGACGCCCGATTGGGACGCTTAGGGACAAATGAAAACGGGCACCCGAACCGATGATCCAGAATTTGCGGCTGTATTCCGGCCTGACCATGTTTGCCTATGTGCTGACTCATCTGTTGAACCATGTCGCAGGCATCGTTTCACCGGAATTGATGGAGATCGTTGGCGACTACACCACCGGGATCTGGAAGTTCCCGCCGCTTGAAATCCTGTTGCTGGTCGCACTTGTCACGCACTTCTTGCTGGCAACCGGCCGCCTGACCAGCCGTCGGACCTTGCGTCTGCGCAAATCCGAATGGGCGCAGATGATTTTGGGTCTGTGTATTCCGTTCCTGTTGTTTCGTCATATCATTGCGACCCGGGTCATTGATCTGGGCTTTGACGTGGCATCGCCATATGAACGCGTTCTGCTTGATCTGGCGGTCTTCATTCCGTTTCAGGGGGTGTTGCAGGCGATCACGGTCATTGTCGTCTGGGCCCATGGCTGCATCGGCATTCATTTCTGGCTTCGGGTCAAACCGTTCTATCCGAAATGGCGCAACACACTTGGGACGCTATCCATCCTGATCCCGACACTGGCACTTGCGGGTTACGGCGCAGCCGCAGCCGAAATTGCCCGTCGTGCCGAAGAAGGCGGGCGCAAATATGTGTTTGGCGTGCTCGATGCCGCCAATGTCAATCAGGCCGCCATCACGTTCTATGAAAACGCCATTCTGCCCTTTACGATTGTCAGCATCGCACTTGCGCTTGCGCCCTTTGGCGTACGGCAAATCCGCCAGACCATTGACCGGGTCAAACGCGGCCCGATGCTGAGCCTGCCAAACGGGCGGTTTATTCGGGTTCCACCGGGTGCCACAGCCCTTGAAGCCCTGCGCGATGCGGGCGTTCCTATGGCATCGGTTTGTGGCGGCCATGGGCGCTGCACCACGTGCCGCATTCACTGTGGGTCTGGCACCGATCAGCTTGCCGCCCCAGGCCAGATCGAGGCCGCCGCCCTTAAAAGCATTCAGGCGCCCAAGGGCATGCGCCTTGCCTGTCAGATCCGCCCGCAAAATGATCTGGCGGTTGCACCGCTGTTGCCGCCAAACGCCACCGCGCGAGACGGAAGACGCCCCGGCGGGCTTTCAGGCAGTGAAAGACAGGTTGTCTGCATCTTTATCGATTTGCGCGATTCGACCAAGCTTGGCGAAAGCAAGATGCCCTATGACGTGCTTTTCATCTTAAACCAGTTCTTTGCCGAGATGACCGAAGCCCTGCGTGCCACGGGTGGGTATTACGCGCAGTTTACCGGTGATGGCCTGATGGCCCTTTACGGGCATGAAAGCGACGATACCGAACGCACCATCATGCAGGCCTTTGAAGGGGCGGCCGAAATGCTGCGCCGGATTGAGGGGCTTAACGAGCATCTGGAATCGGAATTGCCCCACCCGCTTCGCATCGGCATTGGCATTCACATGGGCAAGGCGATTGTCGGTGAGATGGGCCCGCCCGGCCGCGAAAACATCAGTGCGATCGGCGACACCATCAACACAACCGCCCGGCTGGAGGCCCAAACCAAGGGACATGGCGTGCCGCTGGTGATTTCCAAGACGCTGTTTGATCACGGGCCGATTCCCTTGCCGGAAAATGCGGTGATGCATGAGGTTGCCCTGCGCGGCAAGGACCAGTCGGTGGCGTATTATGCGCTTGATACCATGCCGGATCTGACACAGACCGGCAAATAGGCCCCATGCGGGTCACGCAATGCAGGCAAGGCTTGACTATTGGCGGGAAAACCACATTTATTTGTTTAAGGTTTGGGTTTAAACCTAGATGAAACGTCCGGTGCCGAATGGCTCGGGTCGGACACCCGGATGCCCAGAACGCAGATTGCGTGGGATCCGAATATAACCACACTCGCTCTGACGGAGGAGGTGCTGCAAATGTCGCGAATTTCAATGTTCAACAGCCCGTTGCTTTTGGGTTTTGATCAGATCGAACGCGTTCTTGATCAGGTCTCGAAAACCAAGGCCGAGGGCTATCCGCCCTATAACATCGAGCAGATCGGTGAAAACAAACTGCGCATTACGGTCGCGGTTGCCGGATTTGCCGAAGACGATCTGTCGGTAACCACCGAAGACAATCAGCTGATCATTCGGGGCAAACATACCGATGATGACAGCGAACGTGTCTATATCCACCGTGGCATCGCGTCACGCCAGTTCCAGCGCTCCTTCGTTCTTGCCGAAGGCATCGAAGTTGTCGGCGCGCATCTGGATAACGGTCTTCTGCATGTTGACCTGAACAGACCCCTGCCGGAACCGGTCGTGCGTGAAATCGCGATTGGATCGAACAAGAAAAAAGCTGTGCCTTCCAAGACCATTGACATGAAGGTCTCCGAAGAGGACAGCGCTGCCGATAAAGAAGACGGCAAAGCCTAACCAAGGAGTGGTTCAAATGACAAATCGAACAGCCAACCACGATACCAAAAGCGATCAGCGGATCGGCCAGGATACCGGGCTTCTTTCCAATGGTGATTTTGCCCTGCTGGGTATTCATGACTTTGCCTATGTCCGTCAGGTCCCCAATACCGAGGAAGACAGTGACGAACTGGTTTATGGCGTGTTTACCGCAGACGGCACCCATATCGCATCGTTTGAAAATCATGCCGTCGCGGATGCCGCCATCCGCCAGCACGATATGGAACCACGCGCCGTTCATTGATCAGAAGCGCGCCTGAGAGAAATGCAAAATGCCCGGCTGTGTGCCGGGCATTTTTTTGCTCGATCCTTCTGGCAGGCAATCGCGAAACGTCAGCGAATTTCGATGACCTCGCCCGGAACGGCGATGCGGACCTGTTCATTGCCCTGAATAACCTGGGCCATTTCGGCCCGCACATCGCGTTTGACATGATAAAGCCAGAACCGGGCACCGGGCATGTCGGATGCCAGCTTCAATACGGTTTCCAGATCACAATGGGCGGCATGCTGGGGATCATGTTTCAAAAGATAGGTTTCCTGAAACACAAGATCGGCACCGGTAAACAGGGCAGCGGTATCAGCCGTCACATTACCATCACCGGAATAGGCAAATCCCTTATCGGCATACCGCAGCAGGATGGCGTGGTTCTGAACACTATGGTCCGAGCGGGCAAAGCGGCATTCAAACGGTCCGATCTTTGATGTATCGGCAATTGAATGCCAGATGATGGTAAAGGGCCAGGCCGACCCGAGACCGGTAAAGCCAAGCTCCATCAGTTTTTCAAGATGGCTGCGCAATTGGGGCGAACACAGAATGCGCAGCGGTTTGGACCGCCCGTCATCGCGCCAATTGAGCATGATCGGCACCAGACCGAAAATATGATCCGGGTGCATGTGGGTAAAATAGATCGCATCGATCGCGTCTGGATCGGGAAATTTGCCCATCAGATGGCCGGCAACCGTCGCCCCACAATCAATCAGCAGCCGAAAGTCACCCGCCGACACCACAACAGACGAATTTTCAAAATTCGGGTCAAACGCCTCGCCGACGCCCAGAACATCAATGCGCAGATGATCGCTGTTCATTGCCTTATTGCCCCGCCATTGCCCCTATCGGGTTCAACTATACCAGTTTCAGACCGACATTCTTGTGATTTCGAGCATCACAAGGCAAGGGGTTCTGCGTTTGTCACAATGATCATCTTCGAACTGTCATATTCCAAAAGGAAGGGGCGGAACCAAACGGTCCCGCCCCAAAAGGCATTTTCAAAGTGACTTGGCCGGATTTAACGCGCAAGCACCTCGGCAGCTTCACGGGTTCGACGAACCGAAGCAGCTACGGTGTCAGTTGTCGTGCGAATGGCTTCAAGGTTCTGGGACATGCCTTCAACCGAATGTGCCATTTCACGCACGCTTGAGCTGACATTTTCCGTCACGGCAGTTTGTTGAGTGACAGCAGAAGAAATGTTTGTCACGTCATTGCGCACCGTCTCGACCGAGCCACGAATGGTCTCGAGCGCACCAGCGACTTCCGCAGAGATATCTTGAATGCCGCTAATTTCCTGCGTGATGTCCTCAGTCGCACGGGCAGCCTGATTGGCAAGGTTCTTGACCTCGTTGGCGACCACGGCAAAGCCTTTGCCAGCTTCGCCAGCACGCGCACTTTCGATCGTCGCGTTCAGCGCCAGCAGGTTGATCTGGCCTGCAATATTGCGAATAACCTCAACGATATTGCCCATTTCATCGACCACACCGGTCATGCGTTGGGTCATTTCGTTAGCGGTGTTGGTCTGAACATAAGCCCGTTCGGTTTCACCTTGGGACTGCGACATACTCTGCGAGATTTCAGCAATAGATGCCGCCATTTGCTCTGCACTGGCCGCAACATTGCGTGTCAGGTCCATGGTATTGGTCGACGCATCGACGCTTTGTAGCGTACGTGTGTTGAGCTCTTCGATATTATCGTTAATCTCGGAGAAGTTGCCATCAATCATCTGTTTGAGATCAATCAGAAGCTTGGTCTGCTCGGTAATGTCCGTGGCGAACTTGATCACCTTGATCGGATTACCGACGGCATCAAGAACAGGGTTGTAAGTGGCCTCAATCCATACTGGATTGCCATTCTTGCTAACACGCTGGAACTGACCGGCCTGGAATTTACCCTGACTAAGGTTCTGCCAGAATATCCGGTATTCGGAAGAATTGCGCTGATCGGCCGGAACAAACATGCTGTGATGCTTGCCTTTGATTTCATCAAGGCTGTAGCCGAGAACAGACAGGAAGTTTTCGTTGGCAGTCAGAACCGTGCCGTCCAGATCAAATTCGATCACGGCCTGCGACGTGCTGATGGCGTCAAACACGCTTTGCAGCAAAGCACGCTCGTTGCGGCGTTCGGTAATATCAGTCGCAAATTTGACGACTTTAGTAACCCGACCTTTTGAGTCAAAGATCGGGTTATAGGTTGCCTCAAGCCAGATCAAAGATCCGTCCCGACGTTTGCGCGGAAATGCACCGCTCAGAAACTCACCGGCCGCGAGTTTCTTCCAGAAGTCTTTGTATTCTGCCGAATTGACGATTTCTTCGGGAACAAACATCGCATGGTGTTTACCGATGATATCGGACGCCTTGTAACCCATCGTCTTTTCGAAATTTTCGTTAGCGCGTAGAATATTACCGTTGGCATCAAACTCGATGCGCGCCATTGAGCGTCCGAGCGCGGCAGCAACCTGCTGTTCGCTCCGCGCTTCCTTCTCACCCTTAAAGATTCCAATACCCACTTCGATACCCTTTTGGTTGACGGGATTTTCCCGTTTATCCCGTCATTTTTTCCGGGATCGCTTTTGTTCGACCGTTTGGTCAAGATTGTGCTTATGTAAAATCCCGACACACATGCGGGACGTGTGACCGAGATTACAGCAATGCTGTTCTATGCGTCGTTACAGGTTATACGGTTCGTTCTTGCGGGAAGATCATGACTTCTCACCAACCCAAAATAGGTGGCGACCAGTCAGTATCGGGACATTTGACGGTTCTTCGACCTTTGCGCCGGATATCCTGAATGATCTGGCATTCTGTACGAACGGCGGAAAACTGCACCGACGATCAATTACCCTACCCCGGAGCAACTGATCACCAGACAAAATCATATACATTAGTGTAGCGCAAGAAAAATTGAACTTTTGCCCCTTGAAAACCAATCTATGATACCCTTTGGCGGGCGAGAACGAGGTAATTCCAAAAACTATTTCATTTATTACAGCCTGTTGTTTCACAAATTATAGTAATTTAATAAACGGCCTATACCCGTAGAAATCTGCGTTGTTCATCCTGCCGACACAGTCATTTTCCAAAAAACACTTCTTTTGGATAGTACTTCGGTTGCATTAATGAGTGCGGGTCATCTTTGAGGTTGTCCGGGGATTTTTGATCGGGTCGAGTCTTCAGGGATTCGTCTTTGAAATTTGATACCGGCGGCACCCGATTCAAACCACACGCGGCCATGACGTGCCGATGCTTTCAGCCGGTTTTGCGCAGCGTTATGCGGCAAGTACAGCGGCCGCATTCTGGCTATTATTGACCGAGCCCGCATCCTTGGAATGCTATCGAGTTCCCTGACAACGCCAAATCGTATCAGGCCGGCCATTTGACAATATAGCGGGTCAGATCCGGATGCGCTTCGTCTTCGGGGATAGCCATGCCGCGCACCGACATGCCCGCCATGATGGCAGAGTCCGGAAAGCCGGTTTTAAGCGGATGCCAGTCGGGCAGTGGTTTGCCCTCGGCCAGCAGGCGATAGGCACAGGTGGATGGCATCCAGGTCAGGGTTTCGACATTTTCCTTGGAAAGCTGAACGCAATCGGGAACGTGTTCGGTGCGATTGGGATAGTCCTTACACCGGCACGAATGGCAATCAAGCAACCGGCACGCGACCGAGGTATAATAGACGAAATCGTCCTCTTCATCCTGAAGCTTGTGCAGGCAGCATTTGCCACAGCCATCGCACAGGGATTCCCATTCTTCCTGCGTCATTTCAGCAAGTGTCTTGGTTTCCCAGAACGGTTCAGGTCCTATTGCAGCGGGGGCTTTTTTAGTCATGGTCTCTCTCAAACGGGCCGTCGATCAGACATAACACACTCTAACCCGCACGTATGCCCCGATGAAATCACGTCCAATGATGGTGTGATCAACTCTGTGCGATCATATGGAAGAAGGAGCCAAACACTGACCCTTCCACCAGACCGGCCGGGCCCAGATCAAGGCCCGTCGCCGTTTTCATCCGACAAAACGGCATACCGTTTTCAGAAACTGTCGTCGCATAATGAAATTCATGGCCGCGCAGTTTCATGCCCGCCGGACCAAACGGCGTCGGCATGCCAAGCTGCGCCTCGCGATAGCCAAGATGCAGCCGGCGAGAGGCAAAACTGGTTTCAAGCGGCAGCAAACCCAGCATCTCATGACGCGTGCCACTGGCATCGACAAGGCCCTTGCCAAGGGTCATATAGCCCCCGCATTCGCCGTAAATCAGCACACCCCGGCTTGCTGCATCCTGCATCCCGGCCTTAAACGCATCTGCATTGGCGAGTGTTTCGGCATGAAGCTCGGGGTAGCCACCGGGCAGATAGATCGCATCGCAATTGGGGTTGGGGGCGTCGTTTGCCAAGGGTGAGAAGAATGAAACCTCTGCCCCCGCCTTACGCCAGCCATCGAGAATATGTGGATAGCTAAAGGCAAAGGCCGCATCACGCGCCACCGCGATCTTTTGACCAAGCGGGGCAATGGCCGGGGCCCGCACCGCGGGCGCTTCAGTCCGGTCGTCTTTTTGATCGAGCAAACCGATCAGGGCATCCAGATCGACATCTTCGCTGATGATATCAGCGGCGCGACCCAGAAACGCATCCAGTTCGGAATGCTCGCCGGCCTGCACCAGACCAAGATGGCGTTCGGGCAGGATCAAATCTTCGCTGCGTCGGACCGCGCCCAGAACCGGCAGGTCGGGCAGATGTTTGGCGCAGGCATCCACGATCATTTGCCTGTGGCGGTCGCTGCCAACACGATTAAGGATCACACCGGCGACATTGATGTCATCGCGAAACTTGGCAAAGCCCGAAATCACCGCCGCTGCCGAGGCCGACTGGCCTTTGACATCGACCACCAGAACCACCGGCCACCCGGCAAGGGCCGCAAGATCGGCGGTTGAGCCATCGCCATTCGCCGCCCCGTCAAAAAGGCCCATCACCCCTTCACACATCAAAAAGGCTTTGCCTTGGACATGGTCGGAGGCAAGGGCGTTGATCTGATCGGGCGTCATCGCCCATGGATCAAGACTGATGCAGGTGTCGCCACACGCGGCTGCCTGAAAGGCCGGGTCAATATAATCCGGCCCGGTTTTGGCCGCGGCAACCGCATGGCCCTTGCGCGTCAGGGCACGCAAAAGCGCCAGTGTGATTACGGTTTTGCCGCTGTTGGACGCGGGGGCCGCGATTACGACCCCCGGAATGGTGTCAGGCATTTAGGGTCAGGACCTATAAATTTGCTGTGAATGGCTCGCCCAGCCGAATTCATCTGCCATGATCATGGCATTGCGCGGCTTGGGAGCCAAACTCAATCACATCATCAGCCGTTCTTTTTGACGGCCTCGGTTACGCCCTTGGCCATGTCTTCGGGGCTGGTGCCGTAATTGAAATGGCGGACAAACTGCCCATCACGGTCCATCAGATAGACAAAGGACGAATGGTCCATCAGATAGCTGTCGGTATCTTCGGGCTGACCTTCGGGGATCGCCTTGGCGTAATAGACCCGATAGGCCTTGGCAGCCGCCGTCGTCTGTTCGACCGTGCCCGTCAGACCAACCATGCGTTCATGGAAATAGGGAACATATTCGGCAATGGCTTCGACCGTGTCGCGTTCGGGATCAACCGTAAAGAAGACCGGGGTGATTTCATCTGCGATGTCTTTGGGCATCATATCAAGTGCTGTGCCCATGACCTGCAATTCGGTCGGGCACACATCCGGGCAAAACGTATACCCAAAGTAGGTGAGCATGTATTTGCCTGCAAAATCTTCCTGGGTGACGGTTTCACCATCCTGATTGACGAGTTCGAACGGACCACCGATGGATGCCGATCCCGACGAACTGGTTTCCGTACCCATCATCATCAGGCGATAGGTCAATCCGATGCCAAGCACCAGGGCAATTGCCACAATTGCCAGAAGCGTCTTTTTGCTCACGCGTTCACCTCATTTCATAGCCAGCCAAGCACCGCCAGCCTCTGTGCATCACGAACTATTTCCGCACTATAGATATCCTGGTCATTCTTGCAAGCACGCCCCCTGTGGGAAAGCTCACACCCAACCCATTGCCGATGCTGCCAATGCAAACAGGATCAGACCATTGACGATCATAAGCCCGCGCCCAACGGGCGCCATCACGGCGCGCAAACGTTGTGCGGCATATTGCCCGACAAAGCCGATGACAACCATCATCGGCACCGTGCCAAGACCGAAAACCAGCATCACAGCGCCACCATTAAGCGCAGCCCCCGTGGCCGCCGCCAAAACAAGCGCCCCATAAACCAGCCCACAGGGAATAAAACCCAGCATCACGCCAAGCAAATAGCCGCGCAAACCAAAGGGGGCCGCAAACAAAGGCCGCGCATGATTGCCCACCAATTTGTTCCACCAACGGGATTCCCCCGTGGATGGAAACAAACCACCCAGATGGGGCATCAGGCCCAGAACACCGAAAACAAGAAAAAACAGACCGGCTGCAATCAACAATACAGGCCCGATCCACCAGATCCGCGTAAGGGCGGAAATACTGTCTGTGAAATAGCCGGCCAAAACACCCAGCAGGCAATAGGTCGATAACCGTCCGAACTGATATGGCAAAAGGGCCGCCCCGGTAAGGCGGCGGAGCTCGCTCATTTTTTCAAGCGGCACCTGTTCCATCCGGCTGGTGACCTGACTGACAACGAACGGGCCGCACATCCCCGCACAGTGGGTAACGCTACCGACAAGCCCGGCCACCAGGGCCGTCAAAAGCACGCCGCCATCGGTACTGACAATTTCAGCACATTGCGCCCAGCCGCTTTCAATTATCCTTATCAGTACCTGCTGTTCGTCCATGATCCATCCGGCTTAAAGCTGTGCGCGATTGTACAAATGCCTTGCCGGGCGGCAACGATATAAATCAATTCGTTGCCATCATAATTGGAGTCTTTGCGATTAGATTGAACCGTTATTTTAAGGATCAGCCGGTGTCGTGATCAGATCAAGCACCTGTTCGAACGGCACATGACGCACGGCGGTCACATCATCTTGTGGCGAAAGCCAGTTCAGACGATCGCGCAAGCCAACAACCTTGCCCAGAATGCAGACCGCAGGCGGTTCAACGCCTTCGCGTTCGACATCATCGGCCGCCTTTTCAAGCGTGGTGATCAGAATGCCCTGGCCCGGTGTGGTTGCCTGACTGATCACCGCAAGCGGTTCATCCGCCGCCCGGCCATTGGCCATCAGTTCCGAGGAAATCCGACGCAGATGTTTCATCGCCATATACATGACCAGCACCGGTGCACCCTTGGCGAGGGCTGCCCAGTTGATGTTGTCAGGGACTTGGCCACTGGACCCGTGGCCGGTGACAAAGGTGACCGATGAATTGCAATCGCGATGGGTGGTCGGAATACCGGCATAGGCTGCGCCTGCGATCCCGGCGGTAATGCCCGGCACAACCCGGAAGGGCACATTGTGATCGACAAGCGTCATGCCCTCTTCGCCGCCACGGCCAAACACAAACGGATCGCCGCCCTTCAGGCGCAGAACACGCAGGCCCTTTTTGGCCAGTTCGACAAGCTGCAGGGAAATGTCGGTTTGCTTGGATGACGGACGACCGCCGCGCTTGCCGGCATAAATGCGTTCGGCATCCGGGCGCAGCAGGTTGAGGATACGGTCATCGACCAGCGCGTCATAGACAACGACATCGGCCTGTTGCATGGCATTGACGGCATGCAGCGTCAAAAGACCGGGATCACCGGGCCCCGCACCAACAAGCCATACCCAACCCGGCTCAAAAACCGGAAAATCAACACCAAGCTTCGTCATCACGCATTACTTCTACTTAAATGAAATGCAGCCCTCTGTGCAGGACCACATCAAGAAGATATGTTAAACAGCAATCAAACGATACGCACAACATATTTCCGAGATTTTTTCGTATAACTTTTCAAATAACATAAATATTCATGTTTAATTGAGTTTCCGATAGGGATCTCGCCCGCCCTCAATAGCGAAAACACCGGCAGGATTAACAGGAAAAAATCATCTGATGACGCGAAAACCGGACGGACCACTGCGCAAGGGATGGACGACGGGGGCCTGTGCCACCGCCGCAACCCGTGCGGCGTGGCAGGCATTGCTGTCCGGTGATTTTCCTGATCCGGTCACCATCACGCTGCCGCGTGGGGAAACCCCGTCATTTACGCTGATCAAGGCAGAAAAGGGCGATGGCTGGGCACGGGCGAGTGTGATCAAGGATGCCGGTGATGACCCCGATGTCACCCACGGAGCGGAAATCATATCAACCGTCCGCCATGGGAAACCCGGAAGCGGCATAACATTTCATGCCGGTGACGGGGTGGGAACCATCACCAAGCCGGGCCTGCCATTGCCACCAGGCGAAGCCGCGATCAATCCCAAGCCACGTGAAATGATGGTCGGGCAGATCACGGCCCTTTGCGATCAGTTTGGCGCAACAGCGGATGTCGAGATCGAGATTTCCATTCCCGGCGGTGCGGAAATTGCCAAACAAACATGGAACGGGCGCCTTGGCATTGTTGGTGGCTTGTCGGTTCTGGGCACGACGGGGATTGTCATTCCGTTTAGCTGTTCGGCGTGGATTCATTCGATCCATCGCGGCATTGATGTCGCGCGCGCCACCGCCCGCGAACATGTTGCCAGCGCGACCGGCAAAACGTCCGACGCCGCCATTCGCAGCTTTTATGGCCTGCCCGAAGAAGCCATTCTTGATATGGGCGACTTCGTTGGCGGCATGTTGAAATATCTGCGCAAAAACCCCGTACCGTTCGTCAGCATCGCGGGCGGTTTTGCCAAACTGGTCAAACTTGCCCAAGGCCATCTTGATCTGCATTCAAGCCGATCTCAGGTCGATTTCGACCGGCTCGCACAAACCGTGGCAGCATGTGGCGGGGATGAAGGCCTGCAAGATCAGTGTCGCACGGCCAATACCGCCAAGCAGGTTCTGGAACTTTGTCAGGCGGCGAACGTTAAGATTGAAGACACCATTGCCCGTCAGGCCTGCGAATCCGCACGCGCAACGCTTGATGGCGCCTGTGCCGTGGAAATCGTCATCACCGATCGCAGCGGCACCATCATCGCCCGCCATGGCATGGGCGATTTTGAACAGTTCAGGCCAACCGCACCATAGTGGCGCCCGTGCCATCTGGCGGTTAAAATATGGCCCCACGTGCCCGTAAGACAGGTCCACACGGACCCCACAAAGCAACAAAAAGGTTTTCTGCCCATGTCCCTCTCCCGTCCTGCCAGCCGTCCGAAACACATCCTTATTTTTGGCGGGACCGGAGACGCAAATCGCATTGCCGAAGACCTGATGCATGAGTTCGGGCGCGATATTCGCCTGCAGCTTTCGCTTGCCGGACGTACCAGCGCGCCCAGCCTGCCCGATGGCGTGCCGGTGCGGATTGGCGGTTTTGGCGGACCGGAAGGCATCATTTCCTATGTCAAAAGCGAACAGATTGATCTGGTGATCGATGCCACCCATCCCTATGCCACCGAGATTTCGCACAATATCGCTCAGGCCTGCCACGCGGTTGCCATGCCCTGCATTCAGTTCCACCGCCCGGCCTGGGAAAAGACCGAACAGGACAACTGGATTTCGGTGAAATCGATTGAAGAAGCCGCCGAAATCCTGCCCGACGTTGGCACACGCGCGCTGATCGCAAGCGGGGCAAAGAACCTGCATGCCTTTGAGGGACTTGAAAAAACCTGGTTGCTTGTACGTACGGTCGATGCGCCGCGCGACCCGTTCGATCTCGAACATGGTGAATGGCTGTTTGCCCGTGGCCCGTTCAGCGTTGAAAGCGAGACCGAGCTTCTTGAACGTCACGAGATCGATGTCATCGTCAGCAAAAACAGCGGCGGCGATGCAACCTTTGCCAAGATCGAGGCAGCCCGCAATCTGGGCATTCCCGTGATCATGATCGAACGCCCGGGCGGCGAGCCGGTCATTCAAGCGCCATCGCGCCGTGAGATCATTGAAAATGTCCGCCAGATTCTTGATCAGGCCTAATTCGACAGGGTTCCAGTCGAATCTGCGGCATCCAAAGCCCTTCCCCAGATAGAATAGTTCCAGCCCAAAACTCCCCGGGGTGGAATTTCAGTGCGATGAGGGGCGGAATTCTCAAACATTTCACTAAACTCTTCCACGCGAGACGATTAATCTTGCAAGCGCTTCGCGGCTTTTGAATAGTTCCCCCGTGGGGCGGATAACACGTTTCCGCTGCAATCATAATTGCGCGATCTGTTATCCGACATTGGGAAAACGTCCTTAGGTCCGAAGCAAAGGCAAAAGCCGCCGGACAAAATATGTGCCGTTGGGGGAACTTTATAAATGACTGGCAACCTTGGTTTGCGAGGACGCTTGATGATGGCAATTGTGCCCATCGCGTTGCTCGCCGTTATTGCAGCAGCACTGGCCGTTTTTGCCTTTCGCATCACGCAAACACAACAATCCGTCGTCTCGAACGAAGCCATTCCGGCCCTTGTCACTGGACAGGGGCTTTATGCGCGTAGCAACCTGGTCAGCAACATCGCGCGTAACGTTGCGGTCGCCCAGAACGCAGAAGAAATCGAAGCCGTCAGCGCCGAACTGGATCAGATTGCATCTGCACTGAATGAAGATATCGCGGTCCTTGGCGCGCTTGGCGTTGATGCCGGCATTCTTGGCGAGTTTTCCAGTCAGACGGAAATGCTGGTTGGCAATATCCACGACCTTAAAGACATGCAGACGTCCCTGTTTGCCAATGCGGTCGAAACCCAGGCTTTGCTTGAGCAAATCGTCACCGGCGCCAATGCAATCGAAGCATCGGCACGTACACTCAACACCGATGCCAATATGGCGCTGACCAACAGTGCGTCAGCACTTTATGCCTTGGTCGGACGCCCGGAGCAGACAAACGAGGCGTTTGATACGCTTGATAAGCTTCTCGATGTTGATGCGCTTGATGCCCAGAATATGAGCGATCTGCGCGCCATCGCGTTTCAGATCCCGGGCCTTGCAGAACAGGTCGTCGCCGCGCGCGACAATGATGCCCTTGATAAGGTCAAGTTCGCCATCAACCCGATCCTGACCCAACTGCAAAAAGGCATCGATCTGATGCCCAACCCAGAGGCCAAGGAAGCAGCCCAGGCGACCCTGGCCGAATTGCAAGCAGCCCTTGATCCGGCCAAGCCCAAAAACCTGTTTTCGCTACGTCAGGCGGAATTTGCCACGGTGGCCGAACTCAACACCATTCTGAATGAAAATGGGGCGATCACCGAACAGATCGCCCAAACGGCCGAGCGCCTTCTGGGCGACATGCGCACAAAGATCGACGTCGCCAATAGCGGCGTGGCAACGACCATTGCAACAGCCGAAATCATCATGATCATCGTGGCGATTGCCGCCATCGTCATTTCGACCCTGATCCTGTGGCTTTATGTCAGCCGCAACCTTTTGCGTCGCCTGATTGGTCTTAATGGCGCGATGACGCGTCTGACCAAGGGTGACCTTGACGCCGAGGTCAAAGACAGCGGATCGGACGAGATTGCTGATATGGCCCGTTCGGTTGAGACATTCCGTGAAAACGCTCGTGAGGCCGAACGCCTGCGCGCGCAAAACAAGGAAGCCGAGGAACGCGCCGAAGAACAACGTCGTACGGCCCTAAATGAAATGGCCGACGGATTTGAAAGCTCGGTCAATTCGCTGGTGACGGAGCTTCTGACGGCCGTCAATGAAATGCGCGACACGGCGGATAATATGGAACGCAATGCGGGCGATAACGTCACCCGCGCGGCCGAGGTCAACGAGGCATCCCAGAACGCATCAAGCAATGTCAGTTCGGTGTCATCTGCGACCGAGGAACTATCAGCCTCCATCCGCGAGATCGAACGACAAGTTGCCAAGGCCGAAGAGATTTCACAAACCGCCGTCACCGAGGCCCAGAAATCCGATGAAACCGTTCGCCAGATGTCAGAAACGGCCGATCGCATTGGCGAGGTGATCGAACTGATCACCACCATTGCCGATCAGACCAACCTACTGGCGCTGAATGCTACCATCGAAAGTGCGCGGGCCGGGGATGCTGGCAAGGGCTTTGCCGTTGTCGCCAACGAGGTCAAAAATCTGGCGTCGCAAACCCAGCGCGCCACCGAGGATATCAGCCAACAAATCAGCGAAATGCGCGAAGTCAGCAACCAGGCCGTCGAAATGATTTCGACAATTGCCCGAACAATCGGCGAAATTGACAGCATTTCAAGCTCGATCGCGGCAGCCATGAGCCAACAGGGTGCTGCGACGGGTGAAATTGCCAGCGGATCGGAAGAAGCCGCCAATGGTGTGCGCCATGTATCGGAAAACATGGCCAACGTTTCGCGTGCGGCCGAAGAATTCCGCGAAATGTCGGGCTCTGCCCGATCGGTTGCCGAAGACCTTCTGGCCAAGGCACACAGCCTGCAGACAGAAGCCAACAACTTCGTCACCCGTGTGCGCAGCGAATAGAGTTCGCCAAGGGTATCTCAATAAAAAACCCCGCCGATATGTCGGCGGGGTTTTTCGTATCTTTGGCTTTCCGGCCTTAGACGAAACGGCGGAACTCGCCGGATTTGCGCGGCGGGCAGAAACGTTTCAGATAGGACGGTGCAATCGCTTCGAGGCTGTTGGGCGTAATGCCAAGTTCGGCAAAACCTTCTGCGCTTTCGGACACCACGTTATCGGTTTTCAGCAACCGGACCTGATCGGGGGTCAGCGGCGGGACCGGCAGGAATTGCAGGAAGAATGCCTTGATCGAGGCCAGCCAGAACGGAACCGGCATCAGAATGGCGCGTTGACGGGTGAAGCGCAGCATGTCCTGAAGCAGTGCCATGAAGGACAGGGTTTCCGGCCCGCCCAGCTCATAGGTCTTGCCAGCAGACTTGCCTTCGGTAAGCGCAGTAACAAAGGCATCGGCAACATCGCCAACATAGACCGGCTGGAATTTCGGACCACCTTCGCCATGCAGATCGACCTTGCCTTCGCCAAGATCAACTTTTGGCAGGCCCGGCGCACCGACAACCGGCAGAACCGGCGAGAAACGCGCCATTGTGGCGAATTTGTTCAGGAAGTTGTCATTCGGACCAAAAATGACCGACGGGCGGAAAATTATCGCATCCGGGAAGACCTCGCGCACGGCCTTTTCACCGGCCAGTTTCGAAGTCGCATAGTTGGCAGAGGTGTTTTTATCCACACCCAGGGCCGACATGTGCAGAAGCGTTCTTACGCCCGCTGCCTTGGCTTCCTCGGCAATACGTTTGGCCGCCTTGACGTGGATGTTGAGGAAATTCTTGCTGGCGCGCTCATAAAGAATACCCAGCAAGTTAATGACTGCTTCGGACCCTTCGATCGCGTCCTTGATGCTGTCTTCGTCGCGGACATCGCAATGGACCGGAACAACCTGGCCCAGATAGCCCATCGGTTTGAGCTTTTTGACGCGCTCAAAACTTCTGGTCGGGACACGAACGATAAAATCACGTTCCAGCAGACGCTTGACGATATGACGTCCGACAAATCCGGTGCCGCCAAAGACGGTTACAATACGACGATCCATGCTTGCTCTCTCCTTGCCGGTCGGGAAGATGCGGACGATATCCACATCAGGTGCCGATACGCGGTGGCTTTGGGGTTCGGAAGACCACGCCATCCGAACCGAATTTGATCCTGTGGACAATCATATTGTGCCCTAACAGAAGACGATATGAGTGTCCGCAGGCACTTGCGGTTATATACGACGCAAAACCCGCGTCAACAATGCGGTTTTATGAAACAATTTCGTCTTTGACCTGCGATTTGGCCAATATTTCATCATAAAGTGCCATCAAACCGGCCCGATAATCCGGATAACGCAGCTTTACGCCCAGTTCCTGCTTGATCCGTGCATTTGAAACCCGCTTGTTGTCTTCATAAAAGCTTGCCGCCATCGGGCTGAGCTTGGCGGTGGCGAAATCCTGTTCGGGCGGCGGATCCACACCCAAAAGGCCGCAGGCATGGGCAATGACATCCTGCGGCGGGGCCGCCTCATCGTCACAAACATTATAAGCCACCCCGCAATTGGGGTGCTTTAACGCGGCCAGAACCGTCTGGGCGATGTCTTCGACATGGATGCGCGAAAAGACCTGACCGGGTTTGACGATCCGGCGCGCCCGGCCCGCGCGCAAGGTTTCAAGCGCATTGCGCCCCGGGCCATAGATGCCCGCCAAGCGGAAGCTTTGCACACACAAATCGTGACGACGGCCAAGGTCAAACCATGCTTTCTCTGCTGCGACCCGCCTGCGTCCGCGCTTGCCACTGGGGACAAGTTCATCTTCCTCGGTGACTTCGGCACCATCCCAATCGCCATATACCCCGGTGGTCGACAGATAACCAACCCATGTGCCTGCAGGCAGGCTTGCCAGATCGCCACCGTGATGATGGATCACCGGATCCCCCTGCCCGCCGGGCGGGGCCGAGGCCAGAACATGCGTCACGCCCTTAAGGGCCGATGCGATGTCTTTGATCGGGTGGTCGTCGGCAAAGATGAAGGGCTCGATGCCTTCAGCCTTTAGCTGCGCGGCCTTGTCGGTGCTCCGCGTGGTTCCGGCAATTTCCCAGCCGTCCGCCTGCAACGTGCGGGCAACAAGACGGGCGGAAAAGCCCAATCCGAAACAGAACAGCTTATTGGTCATCAAGGCACCTTTTGTAACGGCGAACATAGCGTTTGGGCACAGTAACGGCCCAGCGACTTACAAACAAAACCTTTTGGCAGCATGATTTGTTCCCGAAAACACACACACGTGTCAGGAACAACAATCATGATCTTGCCGTTTTCATGGTGTGAGACATGGTGTGGGACTCTGGGACTGTGAGACTTTCAAACTGTCAGTTTTCAGATATGCGCATTCAGGCATGGTCGATCGACCGACTGATCTTCTATGCTGGCGACCAGCAATTTTTGCCAAAGACGGAGCTTTATTCATGTCACGACTTTCCGGCACCTCGTTCCTTGCACGCGCCACAGGTTTGCTGTGTCTGGCGGGGGTGGTTGGCATCAGCGCTTACATGCCTGATGCCCGTGCCCAGACCGAAAGCAACGGCGGCATGACACAGGAAGAAAGCCAGCAATATCGCGACTGCATCAAGCTGGCCCAGCTCAAACCCGAAGACGGTTTCGAAAGTGCGATTGCCTGGCGCGACCTTGGCGGCGGGGAACCGGCTCGCCATTGCGTTGCCGTGGCCCTGATATCGCTTGGCAAATATGAAGAGGCCGCCACCCGCCTTGATGCGCTGGCCAAAGACAGCACCGCCGGACCGGGCGTGGTTGCCGGGATGCTGGCCCAGGCTGGCCAAGCCTGGATGATGGCCAATAACCTTGAATTTGCCTGGCGTGATCAAAGCCGCGCGCTTGAGCTGGTGCCCAATAACCCGCAGCTTTGGGTAGATCGTGCCATGGCGCTTGGCCTTGCCGGGGAATACTGGGAGGCGATTGATGACCTTAATGCCGCCCTTGATCTTCAGCCAGGCTATACCGAAGCCTTGATTTACCGGGCATCGGCATGGCGCCTGCTTGAAAGTTACGAATTGGCAATGACCGATATCAACAATGTTCTGGGGCAGGAACCCCAGAATGTGCAGGCACTTTTTGAGCGCGGCAAACTGCACCGGATTGCCGGCGATGATGATCTGGCACGGCGCGACTGGCTAACTGTCATAGAACTTTCAAACGGAACCCCTGTTGCCGACGCGGCAAAAGCGAATATAGAGAAGATGGATGTTCGCACCGGATCGGACTGACGGGGAACCGCCGGTTCAGAAAACAGGTTCGCGGTGATCGATTTCCTTGTATATGACCGGTAGAACCATTTACCGGACCATCACCGGCTACGTTTTGGGGGACGAAATGCGTCGCACGCTTGCCTTGGCTACCCTTGCCGCATCGATTGCACTTCTGACAGCACCTGCTGCAGAGGCCCGTGATCAGATCCGGATTGTCGGATCCTCGACCATTTTTCCGCTGACCACCAAGGTCGCCGAGCATTTCGCCAAAACCACCGGCGAACCGGCCCCTGTGGTTGAAAGCACCGGATCGGGCGGCGGTTTCAAGCTGTTTTGTGGCGGCATTGGCGAACAGTTCCCCGATATTGTGGATGCCTCGCGCCCGATCACGGGATCGGAAACGGCGATTTGTGCGGCGAACTCGGTCCGCGATATCAGTGAAATCAAGATCGGCTATGACGGCATTGTCATGCTGGGCTCGCGCGATGCACCAGCCATGTCGCTGACTGCCCGCCAGCTTTATCTGGCCCTGGCACGCACGGTTCCGGTCAAGGGTGCAAGCGTTCCCAACCCGCATGAAAAATGGTCGGATATCGACTCGAGCCTGCCGGATCTTAAAATCCGGGTTTATGGCCCGCCGCCAACATCGGGAACGCGCGATCTGATGGGGCAGCTGTTGCTTGATCAGGGCTGCTCGACATTTTCCGATATCGCAAGCCTTGAGGCATCGGACCCTGACAGCTTCCGCCTGCTGTGCCGCACACTGCGCGAAGATGGTGCCTATATCGAGGCCGGTGAGAATGACCGTCTTGTCATCAGCAAGCTTGAAAAAGACCCGACATCATATGGCGTGATGGGCTTTAACAACTTGGAGCGCAACCGCGAACGCCTGCAGGGGGTTCCGATCAATGGTATCGAGCCGGATTACGAAACCATCCTGGATGGCAGCTATCCGGCATCGCGCGCGCTGTATCTTTACGTCAAGGATGACCATCAGCAACTGGTCCAGAGCCTGGGCGCGTTCATTTCGACCTATGTTTCGGAAGCGGTCATTGGCGATGAAGGTTTGCTTGCCGATAATGGTCTGGTGCCGCTGACCAGTGACGAGCGCACGGAAACCATGACCAGTGCCGCGAAGTTTGCCGGCAACTGATCAGCACACTGATCGACACCGAAGTATATCCAAGATGAGCGGCCGGACATCAGTCCGGCCGTTTTGCCATCCAGACCTGATTGCTGGCATATTTCGGTGGATTGCCCTGAAAATCAGAAAATTCCGTTATCGAAATGAAACCGGACAGTTCCAGCATCAATCGCATTTCACTGCGATGCACCCAGCGCAGATGATGCCAGCACTCCTCACGCTTAATGACATCACCCTCATCGTTGATTTCTTCAAACCGCCAATGTTCGCTGAACTTCTGGGTCAGGGGATCGTTGGTGCGTTCCATCGCCGTGATGCGCAACCGACTGCCCGGCTGGCCGACACCCTCTGGCATCGGAAAGATCGGAAGTTCGACATGCTCCGGATCCCCTTCGGGCAGGCAATAGCGTAAATCCGGATCCATCAGGTCCAATGCAATCGCCCCACCCGGTTTCAGATGGGCAAAGGCGCGTTCAAGGGCGCGTCGCTGATCGGTTGCATCGGTGACTTCCTGAAGCCCGCGAAACGGGATAATCACCAGATCAAATTGCCGGCCCAGATCGAAGTCGCACATATTGCCGAGATGCCATGTCAGATCTGGGTAATTTGCGCGCGCCTGACCAAGCATCGCGGGGGATAGATCAAGCCCCTCGACCGCGATGCCGAGTTTGGCAATTGCGGCACTGATCCGCCCGGTACCACAGCCCAGTTCAAGCACGCCGTTTTCATGCGCAAGGCTTTCTGCCAGACGGGTATAGAAAGGAATGGGATCTTCAAAAATCTTGCGATCAAGATCAGCGCGAAGATCGTAACTGGCCGTATTTAGGCCTCCGGCAGGGTAGAATTCATCTGATACGGATGAATTCGTCATTCAAAATCCAGTTCCGCATAATGGCTCGACGGCGGGAAACTGGCCTGTCGGTCTGCCAGGATATCGCGCATGGCAGGACGGCTTTTGATCCGCATGTACCAGTCCTTGGCACGCGGATGTTTGGACCAGTTGATATCGCCCATATAGTCGATCACGGAGACCTGTGCGGCGGCAGCCAGATCGGCCATGGTCAGATGGTCCCCCGCCAGCCAGTTCCGGCGCTCAAACAGCCAGCCGATATAATCCATGTGATAGGCCGCATTGGTGCGCCCGGCGCGCAAGACCTTGGTATCGGGGGTGCCGGTCGAAAAGAAGCGTTTCAAAAGCTTCTCGCCCAACAAATGCTCGGTGACCTCGCGGTTGAATTTGCCATCAAACCACGCGACAAGACGGCGGATTTCGGCACGTTCCTTGGCGTCGGATCCGAACAGTTTCGGCTCGTCCTCATAGACTTCGTCGAGATATTCGCAAATCACAACGGAGTCACAGAAAACCGCCCCGTCCTCTTCGACAAGAACAGGGACTTCGCCTGCCGGATTAAGCAGCAGGAAATCGTCACGCCGCTCCCAGACCGGTTCAGCTGTGAGTTCAAAATCAAGCTTCTTCTCGGCCAGAACCAGGCGCACTTTGCGCGAAAAAGGTGAAAGCCAAAAATGATATAACTGACGCATAAACGTGAAGATACCCGATCAAGAATGAACGTTTCGCAAAGACCCGGCATGCGGGCGAAAACATTCCAATAACCGCAAATACATGGGTTCGTTTCCAACCCGGAACTGCAAAATATCTCAAACCATGCAACGCGGTTGAAGTAAAGGCTTAGAACGATTGTTGAATGCGAATTTCACGCCGACAGCTTGGAAAAACCGAAAACCCGCTATGACGTGCGGCTTTTGGCCAGTTCCAGCATGCCATCCAGATCAAGGCAGGCTTCCAGATGATCGGCCAGTTCATCGAGGGCGGCATCAATGCCGGCCTCGAAATGCATCGTCTGATGGGCATCCCCCGAGCGCAACCGCCCCAGAAAGGCATGGCGGAAATCATCGCTGCCAAAAAGGCCATGCAGATAACATCCCAAAACCCGGCCACCAGCACTGATGGCACCATCAGAAACGCCGTTGAGATCAAGCCAACTGCGTGCCCGATCCGGCCCATCTGTTTGACCCATATGGATTTCATAGCCCTCAACAGGTGTTCCGGTGGTAAGCCCGGCATGATCGCCAATGGTTATGCCGGTTGTTTTGCGCAGCGTCTTGTCGCCGGCCATGACGGTTTCAAGATCAAGCAGGCCAAGCCCGGCTTCGCTACCCGGGGCGCCTTCGACCCCATCCGGGTCATGGACCATGCGACCCAGCATCTGATAGCCGCCACAAATGCCGATCACATGTCCACCGCGCCGGTGATGGGCGAGAATATCGATGTCCCAGCCTTGTTCTTTCAGGAACCGAAGGTCAGCCATGGTGGATTTTGAGCCCGGCAGCAGCACAAGGTCGCAATCGCCCGGGATCACCTGACCTGGCTTGATCACCAGCAGCTCCACATCATCCTCGGCCGCCAGCGGATCAAGATCATCAAAATTGGCAATGCGGGGCAGATGCGGCACGGCAATGCGCAGAACTTCGCCTGCCTCATCCCCGGCTTCGCGGTGATATTTCCCGGCCTTTTCAAGCGCAACGCCATCTTCGGCCGGCAGCTTGTGTGCATTTGGCCAGTATGTTGCGATACCGTAACTTTTAAGACCGCAGGTGTCATGAATGATGCCGGTCGCCGGCTCAAACAGCGACACATCGCCGCGAAACTTGTTGATCACATAGCCCTTAAGCCAGCGGCGGTCATCGTCAGACAACAGCGCATGGGTGCCAACGATCGAGGCAATTACCCCACCGCGATCAATGTCGCCAACCAGAAGGACGGGAACCTGAACGGCCTCGGCAAAGCCCATATTGGCGATGTCGGATGCGCGCAGATTGACCTCGGCCGGTGATCCGGCGCCTTCGATCAGGACAAGGTCGGCATCACTTGCCATGACCTCGAAGCTTTCGACCACCTTGGGCAGAAGGTCGCGTTTGAGCCGGTAGTAATCACGGGCCTTGGCACTGGTCATGACCTTTCCCTGCACGACGACCTGCGCGCCGATATCACTTTGCGGCTTCAGCAGGACCGGGTTCATATGAACCGTTGTCGCAACGCCTGCCGCGCGGGCCTGAAGTGCCTGCGCGCGGCCAATTTCGCCGCCATCGTCGGTGACGGCAGCATTGTTGGACATGTTTTGCGGTTTGAACGGGCGCACCCGCAGGCCCCGACGCGCGTAAGCCCGGCACAATCCGGCCACCAGCAAGGATTTCCCGACATCGGAACCGGTACCTTGCAACATCAGGGCGGGAACAGATTGCGCACTCATTCCGGGTTCAAAACTTTCATACAAATGATCGGCGTCCGATCAAAATTCGACGCCGATCTGAGCCTTGATACCCTGTTCGCGGAACGGGTGTTTGACCATGGTCATTTCCGTCACCAGATCAGCCGCCTCGATCAGGGTATCCGGGGCATTGCGCCCGGTAAGCACGATGTGCTGATCAGGCAGTTTGTTGGCGAGTGCTTCAAGCACATCCTCAAGCGGCAGGAAATCATAGCGCAGGACGATATTGATCTCATCAAGGATGACCATCGCGTAGCTCGGATCACGCAGCATTTCCAAGGCCTTGTCCCAGGCTTCACGTGCCAGCGCGACATCCTGTGCACGGTTCTGGGTTTCCCAGGTAAAGCCCGCCCCCATGGCGTGGAATTCACAAAGATCGGGGAATTTTTTCAGAAGCTTGGCCTCGCCGGTTTCCCAGCCGCCCTTGATGAACTGAACAACCCCGACTTTCATGTCATGGCCGACACAGCGCATCGCCATGCCAAAGGCCGAGGATGACTTGCCCTTGCCCTTGCCGGTATGGACAATGATCAGGCCCTTTTTATCGATCTTCTGGGCCATCATCTTGTCGCGCGCAGCCTTGATTTTCTTCATTTTTTCATCATGGCGCGCGTTGACATCAACGTCAGCCTGGCTTTTGTCAGTCATTGTTTCTTCCCTTTGAAATGCCGCCCCAGAATGCGGCGAAAGGCCCCCCGGGATCAAGGGCAGTTTTGCGGTGCGTGATCAAGGTCTGTGCGCGCAATCACCCCTTGGAATCCGTGGGCATCCGACGCCGGGCAAAAGGCCGCCGCTTCGGCCCCTTCATCGACGTATTCGACAGCAAAAACCGGCTTTCCCTGCGCGACATAGGGATCAAATTCACCCATGAAACCCAGCCGATGGGCAGATTCCAACAAGGCAAAATCCATCTGATCGACAAGATCCGGCACAAGGTCGGCGGCATTTTTCTGCCCGATGGCAAGGCCGCGCCTGTGGGCTTGCTTGATCAACCAGTTCACATAGCGCAGCTGGTCTTCGCGCGTGATGTCAAAACCGGTTGGCTTGCTGCTTTGATCCGCTTCAAAGGCATCGATGTTATCAGGCTCAACCGCCAGAAACCCCTTGTCACGGCACAGATCAAGACGAGCTGTAATCACATCGGCAAAGCGTTCAAACCGGCTGATATCAAGCCAGTTTTCACCGTCCCATCCCCAATAGGGAGCGCCAATCACATCGCGTGGGTAGTCCCCGGCGTCATCCCTCCAGTCTTCAACCGCCCCGACATTGATATAGCAAATCGGATAAAGCCCAGAGGCCCGCCAGGCCGCGACCTGTTCGGCCAGTGTATCGAAAAGATCGACGCCGACCACGCGGATATTGTCATCCACATTAACCGGTCCTTGCAGTTGCCAGTGAAACGGGCCGCTTGGGATAGAAACCCGTTGCTTTGCATCCTCTGCCTCCGCGACTGCACCATGCGCCAGCAGAACGATACATATCGCTGCCGGTAGCCAAAAGGTTTTTGAAATCAAATTCTTCACGCGGTGTATCTGCCTGACCTGAAATGTTGGAGGCCAAGTTTGCCCGCCCACATCCGCCAAGACAATCCCGCAAACAAAAAGCGCGACCCGGAAGGTCGCGCCTTTGAAGTCGGTGAGAACAACCTGCGTTACAAGCTGACACCTTCACCGGTGGTCAATCCAAGGTCGCCGGTTACCAGGTCGGCCCATTTGTCGGGCTCGCGCATGTCGATATTGCGCAGTTCCGGGCGGCGCATCCGGGCCTTGTTAAACAGTTGCAATCGGTCACCGGGCGACATGCGGCGCAAACGGTGCAGCGCCTTGCGAACTGCGTCATTGCGGGCGGCAGGCGGGCTCTGGAAGCTTTTTTCGACCACCTCAAGGCGCTTTTCGAGCCAGTCACGACTGATTGCCACCTGTTCGATCAGGGTTTTGAAATCCCGTACCACCGGGAAATGATCAAGGCGCAGATGGGCAACGGCAATCGCCGTACGCCAGACCTGGCGTTCAACCCCTTGCAGGTAGCGCCAGTAAATCTTCACCTTGGCATTGATCTCAAATTTGCTCTGATCCGGACCGGGAAGATGGTGGGCAAGTTCCGTCATGCCAGCATGAAATTCATCGAATGTTACCGGGCGATGCACACCGTTAAAGCGTTCGCGGACGTCAAGGACCGCACGAATGGCCCCGCGTGCCGGGCGATAGCGCCCATTGCCGTGCAAGTCTGCACGCAGCCAGTCGGGCATATCGAAATCAGAAAGCAGGAAGTTGATGATATCTGCGTGCCTGCTGTGGGCAGGCATTGGAGTTTGCAGATAATCAGGCAAACGAACGTTGGTCTTGATCTCCATCGCGGCCTCCGATCTGTTCAATCAACCTGCTTCCCATGCAGGCGATCCGATAGGGGTGCCCCGTCCCTCACAACTTATTAACAGTTGGTTAATTGAGATATGGTGCGAAAACGTAACGTTTCAACTGCCCGGTTTGTTCCGACGGTAAAATTCCCGTGATTCCAATAACTAGGAACAGTTGCGCCTTTATCCCCCGAGATCGGCAGAAACACTGTTGCGGCGCGGTTGCCACAGCCCACGTTCAATCGCCTCATTCAGGCGATCCTTGATATCCTGAAGCGCATCGGGATTGTGATCGGCAATGAAATCGCGCACCTCGGCATCGCCAAGATAGGCGTCATAGACCAGATCAAAGTGATGATCGGCGACGCAGCGCGCCGTCGCGGCAAAGGCAAAAAGATAATCAACCGTTGCCGCCATCTCGAACGCGCCCTTATAGCCATGGCGCATCACGCCCTTGATCCATTTGGGGTTCACCACACGTGCCCGCACAACACGGGCGATTTCTTCTTCAAGGGTGCGGATTTTCGGGCTTTCGGGACGGGAATGGTCGCTGTGATAAACTGTGGGCTGTTTGCCCGAAAGGCTGCGCACCGCCGATGTCATTCCACCTTCGAACTGATAATAATCATCGGAATCCAGCAGATCATGTTCGCGGTTATCCTGATTATGGACAATCGCATCAACCTTGGCGAGACGGGTTTCAAACAGATCGCGGGCCGCTGTGCCCTCGGCCCCGTTGCCATAGGCATAGCTGCCCCAGGCAAGATAGGCATCGGCAAGATCGTCTTCGTCTTCCCAAAGCTTTTCGTCAATCATCGCCTGCAGACCGGCACCATAAGCACCGGGCTTGGAGCCGAATACGCGGAAGCCAGCCTGTCGGGCGGCCTGATCATCCGTGATACCTTGGTTGCGAAGTTTTTCGGCCTCGGCCTTTACACGTACGGCAATCGGATTGGTATCAGCCGGTTCATCGGTTTGGTCAGCCACCGCACGCACCGCACTGTCAAACAGATCAATCAGGCCCGGAAAGGCATCGCGGAAGAAACCGGAAATGCGCAAGGTCACATCAACACGCGGACGCCCCAGCACCGATGCCGGCATGATTTCAAACCCGGTCACCCGGCGCGATGCGCTATCCCATGTTGGACGAACCCCCATCAGGGCAAGTGCCTGTGCGATATCATCACCACCCGTGCGCATATTGCTGGTCCCCCAGACCGACAGGCCCAATGCATTGGGCCATTCACCGTGATCCTGCACATGGCGTTCCAGCAACAACTCGGCCGATTTCCAGCCCAACTGCCAGGCCGCCGGGGTTGGCACGGTGCGGGTATCGACCGAATAGAAATTGCGCCCGGTCGGCAACACATCCGGACGGCCACGGGTCGGCGCACCGGATGGGCCAGGTTCAACAAACTTGCCAGCAAGACCACGCAGAAGGCCTTCGATCTCGGCCGGGCCACAGCCGGTTACTGCGGGGCGGATATTTGTTTCGATATCAGAAATAACGTCACATACCGCCGACCAAGCCGGATTGGCCTTCACCGTGCCGTTCACCAGATCGCGTGCCAAAAGCTCAATCCGCTCCACGGTATCGCCGGTGGTGCGCCACGGCCCGATATCCCCCGCATCGTAGGCGGCCAGCACATCAGGCTTGGCACCCGGCCAGAATTCGGCAAAGGCACAATCAAGTGGATCAAAGGCCGGATCAGACAGAATATCCTTGGCAATCGCGCGATGCAGGGACGCCTTGGGACCGGTTTCCAACCCTCGCGGCAAACGGGCGAGGGCGACGAGAAGATCGGTCAGAAGGTCATCCTCCGGGGCCTTGCCATAAATATGCAGGCCATCACGGATCTGCAGTTCCTTGAGCTCGCACAGATAGTTATCAAGCTTCGCTAGCGCGCTTTCTTCGTCTTCGCCCGCTTCGATGCCGCAATCACGATCAAGTCCGATGCGGATCGCAAGTTCAAGGATGTCGCGTTTCAGGATCGCAAGGCGGCGGGGATCAACCGCAGCGGCATCATAATATTCATCGACCAGCGCTTCCAGATCCTTGAGCGGGCCGTAACTTTCTGCGCGCGTCAAAGGCGGGGTCAGATGATCAAGGATGACAGCCTGCGCACGGCGCTTGGCCTGTGTGCCTTCGCCCGGATCATTGACGATAAACGGATAGAAATGCGGCGTCGGACCAAAGACGGCCTCCGGAAAGCAGTCTTCGGACAGCGCCAGTGACTTGCCCGGCAGCCATTCCATATTGCCGTGCTTGCCAAAATGAATAATGGCATCGACGCCAAACACATGGCGCAGCCAGATATAAAAGGCGAAATAGTTGTGCGGCGGCACCAGGTCGGGCGAGTGATAGCTTTCAAGCGGATCGATGTTATACCCGCGCGCGGGCTGCAACCCAACCACCACATTGCCGAGCGGCAAGATCGAAAGGGCAAAGGCGTCCTGACCTGCCAGATAGAATGGATCCCTTGTCGGGTCGCCCCAGGCCTCAAACACCTGATCGCGGATGGATTGCGGCAGGGCATCAAACGCCTTTTGATAGTCCGTCCGGGACAAGGTCACGCGGATTTCACGGGTCGCAAGCGATTTGAAATCGTTGGTCGGCCCGGCCTTGATCGCCGCAATCAGGGCATCACCATCCGCAGGCAGATCATCAAGCGCGTATCCCTCGCCCTGCATGGCACGCAGCGTTTCGATCATGCCAGCCGGGGTATCAAGCCCCACACCATTGCCAAGCCGGGCATCCTTGTTGGGATAGTTCGCCATGACCATCGCAACCTTGCGCGCACTGCTGTCGGTTCTGCGCAAACGCACCCAGTTAGCAGCAAGTTCGGCGGTAAAGGCCACGCGATCGCGCACCGGGATGTATTTCACCAGATCAATCTGGGTCAGGTCATCCTTGCCCGCCGACCCCTTGAATGACACGGCACGTGACAGGATACGACCATCGACCTCGGGCAGGGCGACATTCATCGCGATGTCGCGCGCGGCCAAGCCATTGACGCCATCGCGCCAGGCTTCCTCGCCACCGCCGGACAACACCACCTGAAAGACCGGTGCATCGACCGCATCAAACGGCCCGCCTTTTCGTTCTGATCCCGGAACAGATATGGCAAAGCCGGTGGTATTAAGGATCAAATCCGCACTGGTTTCGGCCAGCCAATCCTCGACCAATGCGGCGGCCACCGGATCCTTGAGGCTGGCGACAAAAATCGGCAATGGATTCAGGCCGTTGGCGCAAAGTTCCTCAACCAGCGCGTCAATGACATCCAGATTGGCGGCCTGCACCAGCGAACGATAAAAGACAATTGGTGTAACCGGTTGATTCTTCACCCAGTTCGCCGTGATGTCATCAAGACTTGCCTGTGCCTTTCCCGGCCAATAGCCACCGGCCTTAACCAGCGGGGCGGCGGGTGACCAGTTCCAATTCACGTTTGAATTCAGGTTTTCATATATAAGGCGCAGTAAATTCTCGGAATTTTGTGGTCCGCCTTCGATCAGGTAGCGCCAGATATTCTGGTATTCACGCCCCTTGATGGTCGAAAGCAACAACAGCTCCGCATCAGGTTGATCATCACCGGGCAACAGGACCAAGGGAATGTCTTTGGCGCGCACAAGGGCAACCAGTTGTTCGATGCCATAATCCCAATAGCCACGCCCGCCCAGGATGCGCACGATGATGAATTTGGCATCAGAAAGCACATCCTCGATATAAAGATCGACCGACATGTTGTGGCCAAGCTGCAGCAAGCTTGCCAAACGCAAGGATGGTGTTGCATCCCCGAACGCCTCGACCAGACGGCCCTGTGCCCCGGCAAGACAGGCCAGCTCAGACTCGGCCGCAGACAGGATCACCACATCGCCGGGTTGCTGTCCAAGGTCGACGGCCTCACTGCCGTCGGTGACCATTCCGGGCTGGGCTGCCAATAGGTGCATTTGGGGATCCGTATCCTTGCGTCGTCAGGTCGAAAAAGGTGCCGAGACCGGATGCATTTTACAGCCGGTCTCAGGCAGGTTTCATCAGATCAAACAGGATCAGGCAGCCTTGATGGCAGCCACGATCGCATCGCGATCCAGGCCATGCAGACCAATCACCACCAGTTCCGACCGGCGCGTTTCCCCATCCGCCCACGGGCGGTCGAAATAGCGCTGGAAACGTTCACCAACACCCTGAACCACATGACGCATCGGTTTGCCCGGCACATCAAGGAACCCCTTGATCCGCAGGACATCGAACTGGCGCACAACATCAATCAGACGCTTTTCAAGGCTGGCCGGATCGCTGATCGCATCAAGGGCGACAACAAAGCTGTCGAAATCGTCATGGTCATGTTCGTGACCATCGTCATGATGGCTGGGCCGGCTATCAAGATCGTCTTCAGCTGCGGCACCAAGGCCCAGCAGGATCGCGTTTTCAACCCGTGAATGGTCGGTGGCGATGATCTTGACCGACGGCTTTTGAAGCTCCGCCCGGATATCGGCTTCGACCTTGCTGCGTTCGGCATCGCTCAGAAGGTCGGTTTTGTTCAGAACCACCATGTCCGCACAGTGAAGCTGCTCTTCAAACAGTTCTTCAAGCGGGCTTTCATGATCAAGATTGTCATCGGCTTCGCGCTGGGCCTGCACCGCATGATGATCATGGGCAAACAAGCCATCGCGCAGGGCGGCGCCATCAAGCACAGCCACCACACCATCGACTGTGACGCGCGAGCGGACTTCGGGCCAGTTAAACGCCTTTACCAGCGGTTTTGGCAGGGCGAGGCCAGATGTTTCGATAACGATATGGTCTGGTGGCGTATCACGATCAATCAGGTTCTGGATGGTTGGCAGGAAGTCATCGGCCACCGTGCAGCAGATGCAGCCATTGGCCAGTTCGACCACATCATCCTCTTCGCAGCCTTCGATGCCACAACCGTTGATGATGCCTCGATCAACACCGAGATCGCCAAATTCGTTAATGATCAGCGCAATGCGTTTGCCATCGGCATTTTCCAGCATGTTGCGGATCATGGTTGTTTTGCCAGCCCCCAGAAAACCGGTAATCACGGTTGCCGGGATTTTGCCCAATTGTGCCATTTCTGAAATCCTTAAAAATCAATTCTTTGAGTTGCTATATGTTGCTATTTGACCTGCATCGGAATGCCGGCCACCACAAGGGTGACCTTGTCTGCCAGCTCCGCGATGCGTTGATGCAGGCGCCCGGCATGATCACGAAAACTGCGCGCCATTGCATTTTCCGGCACGATGCCAAAGCCGACCTCGTTTGAAACAAAAAGGACCGGAACGATAAGTGTTGGCACCAGTTCACACAGTGCTGAGATCTCGGCATCAATGTCGCGATCTTCAAGCATCAGATTGGTCAGCCACAGGGTCAGGCAATCGACCAGAACCGGCTTACCGCCCGCGACGTTACAGGTCTGCAAAGCTGCACAAAGCGCAAGCGGTTCTTCGACAGTCTGCCAAAGATCGCCGCGCGATTGTTTGTGAAGATCGATGCGGTTGGCCATTTCATCATCCCAGGCTCGCCCGGTTGCGATATAGGTTCCCCCGCCCGCCTGATTGATGATGTTTTCGGCAAACCGGCTTTTGCCGGAGCGCGCCCCGCCAAGGATCAGATGCGTCCCGCCAAGGGGTGCAGAGGGGGGTAAAGTCTGGGTCATCCCGTTTATTCCTCGCCATGGCCTCCCACCGAGGCCCGATTGCGTCGCCACCATCAAAAGAATAGTGACACCTTCGGCAGGTTTCCTGGCTGCGGGCATGAAAGCGATCCGCCTTCCCGGTTGCCCGGTGGCTGGTCTGGCGCCATCGCGCCGACCCGGATCTCCCAACCCGATACAGTTGCGGGGGCAGCATCGGCCTTGCACCGATTTCCCATCACCGAACGGTGCGCCGAACCTATCAGGTTTGCCAAAAATGCCAAAGGTCATTCTGGGGACTTAACCCTTCGTTGCGCACACACCCTAATCGGAAGGTCAGTATTTGTAAGAATTGTCTGCTTGAGAGGTCATACCATTTCAGCCAACATCAAAACCGTTGCGCTGGAACTAGGGTCAGGACCTATTAATTTGATTTGAATGGCAGACGTTATATTTGCGAAATCCAAGGAAAAGCCTGCCGGGCGGGTTGGTATCCCGCACGAGGGATTTGACGCTGGAGTTTGCAAATATAACGTCTGTCCTTCGGATTAATCGGATTTGCACGGGCTAATTTGTCGTAAAACCTTGAAAGATAAATATCTTCCTGCAGTTTTACTCCGCGTATCCGCGCAAATCTGTTTAACCATTCAAACCAAATTAATAGGTCCTCACCCTAAAGACGGAAAAATCCGCAATCTGGCGAAAACCCGGGATTGAAAAGCACAAAACCCGGCTGGCAGCAGAAAAATCTGCGCCGAAACTCTTGGGGTAAACTGGAAGTTTGCAAGAACACATGGCTATACGCTCTCACCTATCGAAAATCCGACAGTTGAATGCGCCAACCTGGACCACTTCCTCTCGCAAGGACATGTGGCTGGGTTTGCTTGGTCGTTTGAACAGCCCGAACCCGTCCTTTCAGGACTTTCTTGAGGAATACGCCAACGAGGGCGAAGTCACGCTGGCACGGCGCGATGTCCGGGAAATCTTTGCAAAGGATGCCTCAAAGGGCGTGATCGCGACCATCATCTGGTCCCATGAACGGGGCATTCGGGTGAATGCGCTATCGCTGCTTGTACGCGACATGCCGACCCTTGTGACCCTGATGTCGATTGCCGATTTCGGGCAGGAAGAACTGAACGAACTGCTTTCACAGCCAGGCATTTCTGTTCCGACCGCAAGCAAGATGCTGTCGGCCTGTGGCAAAACCTATTGCGGCATGCCGGCCGCCATCATTGACGACACCATCATTCAGGTGATCGAAAGCGCGTCCTTTGCCGGCGACTTTCCGAATGTCGCCAAGCTCCGCGCAAAATCACGCAGTCGGCCGGTACCATACTATCAGGCCTATCTGCGGGATGTTTTCGATATTTGCGAAAAACATGACCTGAGCCCGGACATGGTGGACCGCTATCTGGCCGAACATGCCCTTGATGACATGGCATCAGACGTCGAACTGGCTTCTGCGTAACACGGCTTGGTTAAAATCGCTGATTAACGGCTGTCACGCGCCAACCGGGTTCTTCGACCTCGTCGATATATTCGAGTGTGGTCAAACCCAGCGTATCGACATGAAACGCCAGTGCCGCTTCAAGCGACAGGCCAAGTGCGTTGGCCAAAACCGCACGCACCGTACCGCCATGAAGAACAGCGACAATATCACGCCCGGCGAACGCATCGTTCAATCGTCCGAATACGGGCCCAACGCGCCCGACAACATCGGCGAAACTTTCACCCTTCGGGGGGTGCTGACGGGCAAAGTCCGTCCAGAAGCGTGTTGTTTCGCCCTTGGGCAAATCATTCCAGTTTTGCAGTTCCCAATCACCGAAATGCTGTTCGGCAAAACCACTTTCGCCCTGTGGGGCGACGTCGATATCCATGAAACTCTGCAGGCTTCGGGCCGTATCATGGGTCCGCGACAGGTGGCTGGTTACCCAAACCGCATCCCTTGGCAACTGCCCGGCAAGGGATGAGAGCGCCTTTTGATCCGTCAGATCAGCGGGCATATCGCTTTGGCCATAAACCAGTCGTTCGGGGTTTTTGACCGGGGCATGACGCACCAGCCACCAGCGTGTTGTTCTCATTGACTTCGTTATCCTTCGTATTCAGCCCACCATCAAATGACAGCGATAAAGGCAATCGCGACAAAAAGCTCGCTTACCAATTGGGTGGCGCCCAACACATCCCCTGTTTGACCGCCGATCTGCCATTTCGCCACCACCGCGACAAGACCAACAGCCAGAACCGCGCCCGCCAGAACCGCGATGGTCGCAATCAAGCCCGCCAAAACGAATGACAGGATGGCTGCGATAAGCACCGCAAGGCACGCCATCACCGGTTTTGGTGATCCCGCACCTTTGCCCAAACCATTGTCGCGCGCCGGCGGCAAAACATGCATCACAGCCGGCATGGCTGCGCGTGATGTTATGGCCATGACCAGAAACAGGATCGCTGCCTGTCCACTGTCACCGGCAGCAGATAACAGAACGATGCGCAGCCCAAAACACAGGATCACGGCAACGACGCCATAAGTCCCAATATGGCTGTCGCGCATGATTTCGAGTTTGCGCGCGCGTTCAAACCCGCCGCCAAACCCGTCCGCACAGTCGGCCATGCCATCTTCATGCATAGAGCCCGTCAAAAGCACCATACCTGCCAAGGCGATGATTGCGAAAATCAGGAGGTTGTCGGTCAATTGATAGACCAGCATTGCCGGCAGCATCGCAAACCCGGCCAGCAACAAGCCGACCAGCGGCCAGGACCATACCGATCTTGCGATCAATTCGGGGCGAAAGTCATGAATGCCGGTAACTGGCACCCGGCTCAGCAACGCCAGCGCCCGCCAAAAATCAGAAATAGGAGATGTCTTGATCGCGGCATCAGATCCTTTGCCAATATCCGCATCCGGGCCATTGCTGGCCTTCGAATCTGCGCTTTGCAAATTTGTTTCGTTTTGGTTATGATCTTTGGACACCATAAATTTCCGATTTTCAAACTGGCAATCTGTTGCGCCCGGGCCTAGTTTGGGCTGACTTCCTGAACCGCTTTAAACAATTGGTTTCCGAGCCTAATCCTTACCATCGCGGAAGCCAAGCGGAACACATCAAGCACCGATGCCGCCAGCCGGAGACCCACATGTTCAACCCGAAACATCCGCCGCAAAATCTTGCGGAAATTCGTGCCCTTCTCGCCGAACTTCCCGATGTCGACCAAGACGCGCAGGCCGCCGTTGCCGCGCGTGAACCGACATTGACCAAGCCTGCCGGGTCGCTGGGTCGGCTTGAGGATTTCAGCAAGTGGCTGGCCGGTTGGCAGGCCACTTCACGCCCGCGCATGTCACGCCCGCGCGTCACGGTCTTTGCTGGCAGTCATGGTGTGGTCGCCCAGGGCGTTTCGGCTTTCCCGGCCAGTGTGAACCAGCAGATGGTGGAAAACTTCATCAATGGCGGGGCGGCAATCAACCAGATTTGCAAATCGGTCGATGCGGAACTGCGCGTGATGGAAGTCGCCCTTGAAATACCGACCAACGATTTCGCCACCGAGCCGGCAATGGATGACGAAGGCTGTGCTGAGGCGATGGCCTTTGGCATGAGCGCGATTGAAAAGGGGCTGGATCTTTTTGTGCCCGGGGAAATGGGTATTGGCAACACCACCGCAGCGGCGGCAATTTCGCACGCGCTTTATGGCGGCGATGCCGCCGACTGGACCGGGCGCGGCACAGGGATTGATGACACGACCCTAAATCGTAAAACCCGTGTTGTGGGCGATGCCATCATTCTGCATAAAAACCAGATGCATGACGGGCTTGATGTTTTGCGCTGTGTCGGGGGTCGTGAAATTGCTGCCATGGCCGGTGCCATCATTGCCGCACGTTTTTCACGGGTTCCGGTCTTGCTTGATGGCTATGTTTCCTGTGCGGCGGCGGCGGTATTGGCCGCGATGCGCAATGACGCCCTTGATCACTGTCTGGTTGGGCATGTATCGGCAGAACCCGGTCATGCGCGCCTGATCGAGAAGCTCGGCAAGGAAGCGCTGATCAATTTCGGCATGCGTCTTGGCGAAGGATCGGGTGCAGCCCTTGCCATCCCGCTTTTGCGTGCATCGGCAGAATGCCACACCGGCATGGCAACCTTTGAGAAAGCCGGGATCGATGGCAAGGAAGATGCCTGATTTTCGGTTTCGATAGATCAAAAACCAATAGCGCCGTTACCGGCGCTATTTTTTTGTCCGTTCGTTCATCAGATGCTCGACATGGCGGCCCTGAAACATGGTGATGTTGATCGAATGGCCAAACTTGATGGCCCGTTCGTCATCACATCGGCACAGAATGACGCGGGTATCCCCAGATTCTGCCACGGCGGCGCGCATCGTTTCACGATGTTCGTCATCCATGTTTTCCATTTCCGGGTCCCACAGCATCTTGATCATATCAACGCCAAGCTTGTTGCGGTTGATATAGGGCAGGGACAGATGGCTGATGCCATCAATACAGATGCGATAACCACGATCCCGGCAGAAATCGCGGGCAAAGAAGAACGCCCCAAGGTCGGCAAAGATATCGATCTTTTGCAGCTCAAGCACAATCGTGCCGCGCTGACCGGCCTTGACGTTACTGTCAAAGGTCAGGAAATCCGGCGACAGCAGGGTAGATACATTCAGATTGATACTGACCGACCCGGTCACGGATGCGTCATTCGATCGCGTCAGAAGCGACAACATCCGACGATCCAGAATTTCGGTCAGATGCTGAAACAGCCAGCGGTTTGACAGCACATTGACGTCAGGCAGCAGAGTTTCCTGCAAATCCTTGATCGAAATGAACAATTCATGGAACACCGGCGTTGGATGGGCATCACCGACCACCGCACAAATCGCCTGGCGCCGCATCAGGTTGGACAGATCTGCCCGACGAAGCGATTCATCGATGCGCCCCAGAATTTTCGGGGTCAGCGGCGCGCGATCATCACTGAGTTCCGGGTGATCATTGTGACGTTCGGCGGCCTTGCTGACGATTTTGGGTCGATTGGCATTGGCGCGCACCAGCATCTGGGTCAGATGCAGGAATTCCTTATATTGCTGACCGACATCGTAATAGTCGGTGAAGGTTGCGGGAGCACCGCTTTCGTCCTTGCCGTCACTGATCAGCGGATCGTCATTGAACAGGAATTTCAGCCGGAAGATGACGGCATTGACCTCGTCCATCTCGGCTGCATCAAAGATGAAAATCAGATCCTGGTTGGACAGGGTGAAAATGCGTCCGGTGACTTCCGGCACGATTTCTTCAAACGCGCCAATGGCTGTCCGGATGTGATGGTCACGCCGGTTAAAGGGCAACAATTTGGAAAAATGCACATGGATCGCACCAACACCTTCCTTGCGCCGCTCAAGGCGTCGCACATAGTCAACGAGGAAGGCTTCGGGCGATGGAATTGAGCTATCAGACATGAATGCAATAACCAGAAGGTTGTTTTGACGGAATCACAGCCGCTAATCTGCCCGAACCACGATAACGCCCGTCCATTAACAGGTTATGTATTAGCATTCATAACCTTTGAAACCAAACGTGAATATCGGGCAATTTCGGACATATCGAGGAAACGATAAGTCGTAGCTTTCCGCCAACCAAGCTGCTAGTTTCAGCCCGTTTTGATGTCAGAGCGATAAGGTTAAAGACGATATGTGGCGACGCAAGCGCGTTTTGGTGACCGGTGGCGCAGGTTTCCTTGGTTCTCATCTGTGTGAACGCCTGCTTGAAGAAGGCAATGACGTCCTGTGCGTCGACAATTTCTTCACCGGCACCAAGGACAATATCGTCCATCTGCTCGACAAGCCGCATTTCGAGCTGATGCGTCACGATGTCACCTTCCCGCTCTATCTGGAAGTCGACGAGATTTATAACCTCGCCTGCCCGGCATCACCGATCCATTACCAACATGATCCGGTTCAGACGACAAAGACCAGCGTGCATGGTGCGATCAATATGCTTGGGCTTGCCAAGCGTGTTGGCGCAAAGATTTTCCAAGCCTCGACCAGCGAAGTCTATGGTGACCCGGAAATCCACCCGCAGACCGAAGATTACCGTGGCAACGTCAATCCGATCGGGCCGCGCGCATGCTATGACGAAGGCAAGCGCTGCGCAGAGACGCTGTTCTTTGATTACCATCGCCAGCACGGCTTGGATATCAAGGTCGCCCGCATCTTCAACACCTATGGCCCGCGCATGCATCCGCAAGACGGCCGTGTCGTTTCAAACTTCATCATTCAGGCACTGCATGGCGAAGACATCACCATTTATGGCGATGGTGAGCAGACACGATCCTTCTGCTTCTATACCGATCTGATCGAGGGATTTGTGCGCCTGATGGCGACGGATAAATCTGTTACCGGCCCGATGAACCTTGGCAATCCGCATGAAATCACCATTCGCGAACTGGCCGAACGTGTGATCGAAATGACTGGTGCCAAGTCCAAGCTGATCTTCAAGGATCTTCCGGCGGATGACCCTTTGCAGCGCAAACCCGACATTACCTTTGCGCGCAATACCCTTGATAGCTGGGAACCGACCGTGAAGCTTGAAGCGGGTCTGGGATCAACCATCGAATATTTCCGCGATTTGATTGCGAAACACGGCTGAGACGATTTAGCGAGCAGGACCTGAATTACCCATGGATATCAAAGCCTTTTTCGAAGCCGAGTTTGACGAGCATCTTGATCTGGTCAACAAGACCCGCGAAGCCACGCGCGATGCCTTTATCGAACTGGTCGAGATTTGCACCGATGCGCTCAATGACGGCAACAAGCTGTTGTTTTTCGGCAATGGCGGCTCTGCTGCGGACGCTCAGCATATCGCAACTGAATTTACGGTTCGCTACATCAATGATCGGCGTGCACTTCCGGCAATTGCACTGACCACCGATAGCTCCGCCCTGACCGCGATCGGCAATGATTTCGGGTTTGATCATCTGTTTTCGCGCCAGATCGAAGCGCTTGGCAATCCAGACGATGTCGCAATTGGGATTTCGACATCAGGCAACAGCAAGAACGTCAACCTTGGTCTCGCCAAAGCCAAGGAAATGGGTCTGATTGCGACCGGCTGGACCGGCAAGACCGGTGGCGACATGGTGGGTCTGTGTGATCCGCTGATGATCGTGCCGAGCAACACCACTGCACGCATTCAGGAAATGCACATTCAGATTGGCCAGATGCTGGTCGGTGCACTTGAACACACGCTTGGCCTGACCAAAAACTAGCCTGCAAGCAACCAAAACCACCTGAATACTCCGACAGAACAAAGAATTGCGACCATGACCGATCTTAGCCATCTGGCCCGCCAGGTTGAACAACTGACCGATGCCAAAGTACTTTGCATTGGCGATGTCATGCTTGACCGGTTTGTCTATGGATCGGTCAACCGCATCTCTCCCGAGGCCCCCATTCCGGTTATCCGGGTCGAGCGCGAAAGTGCGATGCTGGGCGGGGCGGGCAACGTCACGCGCAATGCCACCGCCCTTGGCGCGTCAGTGCAGTTCCTGTCGCTGGTCGGGGATGACTTGCCCGGCCGCGAAGTCATGGAATATGTCGCAAATGACACGGGTGTTGAGCCCTATATCCAGACGGAGCGCAACCGTCCGACCACGATCAAAACCCGCTATATTGCGGGCGGACAGCAATTGTTGCGATCTGACAACGAAACCACAAGCGACATTACACCTGCCACCATCAGCAACATCTCGACCCTAGCCGGTCAGTTGGCCCCGGATGTTGCGGCAATTGTTCTTTCAGATTATGGCAAGGGCGTTTTGCATGCCGATGTCGTTGCCGCAGCGATTGAGGCGGCACGCGCCGCCGGAAAGCCGGTTATTGTTGACCCAAAGGGTCATGATTACAGCATCTATCGGGGGGCGACTGTCGTCACCCCCAACCGCGCAGAAGCCGAAGCAGCAACCGGTATTGCGGTTAACAGCGACAAAGATGCGGTTGCGGCTGCGACCAAAATCATTACCGAATGTGGCATCGAAAATGTCCTGCTTACCCGCAGTCAGGATGGCATGACACTTGTTACCAAGGACGGCGAGGCGCTTCATCTGCCGACAGAAGCCCGCGAAGTTTTTGATGTTTCAGGTGCTGGTGACACGGTCGTGGCCTGCCTTGCATCGGCCGTTGCGGCCGGGTCAAGCCTTGCTGATGCCGCCCGCATCGCCAATGTTGCCGCCGGGATCGTGGTCGGCAAGATCGGCACCGCAGTTGTCTATCCGGACGAGCTGATTTCGACCCTGCATCATCATGATCTGATGATTGGCGAAGCCAAGCTGATGCCGCTTGACCGCATGGTGGATCGCGCAGAGCGCTGGCGGCGCAAGGGATACACCGTCGGGTTTACCAATGGCTGCTTTGATCTGCTGCATCCAGGGCATCTCAGCCTGCTGAAACAGACGCGGGCAAATTGTGATCGCCTGATTGTCGGGCTCAATTCCGATGCATCGGTCAAACGTCTTAAGGGCGAAGCCCGCCCCGTTCAATCCGAGGCCGCACGTGCCGCCGTTCTGGGGTCGCTTGAAACCGTCAGTGGGGTGGTGATCTTTGACGAGGACACGCCGATTGAACTGATCTCGACGATCAAGCCTGACATTCTGGTCAAGGGTGCGGATTACACCATCGACAAGGTTGTCGGCGCCGAAATCGTTCAGGCCTATGGTGGCAAAGTGGTTCTGGCCAATCTTGAAGATGGCTTTTCGACCACATCGACCATCGCCCGGATGAACAAGGGCAAGGATTAAGCGTCCGTTCCCAAGTCATCCTCTTCCGGCCAAGGTAAGATGATCAGATCAGGCCAGGTTTTCTGCCACCGGGCCACCTTGGCTTCATAAACCGTTTTGGTCGGCGAAACCGTGTTTGGGATAACCCGGCCTTCCATCACGGCCGAAAGGCCGAACGGTGCATAGATGCGATAGGCATCGATCCCGTCCTTGTCCGCATCCTTGCGAACGCCAATCGCACTGGTCTGATAGGCAAAGCGATCTATGCCGTCGCTGGCAGCATACACGGCACCATAGGGCACACCAAACTTTTCCGGATACCAGATCGGGACGCGTGCCTGATTGCGGATCTCGACCGATACCGCGAGCTCGGCAAATATCTCAGCACCTTGGGCGATCACGCGATCTTCGGCCTGCCACAACGTATCGGGATCGAAATAAAAGAGATCATAGTCGGCAATATCAGATTCCGGGACGCGGTTTGCATTGATGTTCCAGATGCTCTGGGCAAGACATCCTGCGGTCAGCCACCAGTCTGCGATCCCGAATTTTGCAAACCGGTCAAGGATCATACGATTGATCGGATTTTGCAGGATGCCTTCGAGAAATTCGGCTCCCAGCGGAATGTTACTGGCGCGTTGCCTACTACTCATAGCGCGACCCAAATCACTTTAAGAACAATCGGCCAAGCCCCATTGATCAAACAGGACGTGGTGAAAAGCCGCAATGCGCGGTCGATATCAAGGGCTGTCAGATCGCGGCGCCCATTGCCAATATAAGGATCATCCACGACTTCGGTGCCATATTGGCGGGGTCCGGCAAGGGCGATTTCAAGCGCCCCGGCAAAGGCCGCTTCCTGCCAACCGGCATTGGGGGATTTGTGTTTTTTGGCATCGCGCAACATGGTCTGCCAAGCAGATTTGCCACTGGTTTTCCTGCCAATCCACGCGGCAAGGCAAATCACACCCCCGGCAATCCGGGCGGGGATGAAGTTCACCGCATCATCAAGGCGCGCGGCAAAACGTCCAAAATAAAGATAGCGGTCGTTGCGATGGCCAATCATCGAATCAAGCGTATTGATCGCCTTATAGACGCAAATTCCAATCGGCCCACCCACCACATACCAGAACAGTGGTGCGACCACCCCGTCCGAGAAGTTTTCCGCACAGCTTTCAATCGCCGCCCTGCTAACCCCGGCCTCGTCCAGCGTATCGGGATTGCGCCCGACAATCATCGCGACCGCCTTGCGCCCACCCGCAATGCCATCCTTCTTGAGCGCGACCGAGACGGCTTTGACATGCTGATAAAGCCCTTTTTGCGCGATCAGAACCGCGACCAGAAGAACTTCGGGCGCCCGGAAAACATCACCCATTGAGGACACGAACTGCACCAGACCACCCGCTGCCGCTGCGACCGCGATGACGGCGATACTTGTCATCGTGCCGCGCAGCAGCCGGTCAGCATTGCTGCGATCTGTGCGGTTCAGGCGTTTTTCAAACCACGCAATCAGGTTGCCAACCCAGACCACCGGATGCCCGATGCGTGAAAACAGCCACGGGAAATCACCAAACACCGCATCCAACACCAGTGCCAGCACCAGCATTGTAAAAAGCGGCCCGAAAAATGCGGGTTCCGGGATGAGAAAATCGGTGAAGTTCGGTTCCATGGCGGCAATGTGCGCGGTGATCGCCAAAGCGTCAATCACAATGACGGGGAATACAGGTAAGTGCCCGTCTGATCACGAAATTTGCCATCGGGTTTTGGCTTTGCTAGAAATAAATTCATACGAATTTTTATTTTATCATAATTTCTTCTTGCAAATCTGCCTGCCAAGAACTGCGTATGCAGAACATCATCAATCGGTCCCCACCAGTCCGGCCGCACAAACCACCTCAACAACCAAAGGTCTGAACACCACCCCACAATATCTTCGATATCGGGCCAATAGCGACCCACAATAAGTAGTATTTTCGTCGCCCATGCCCCTTGCACATCATCTTGGCGTAGCTGCCGCTTGCATTCCGCAGGCCAATCGGTGAAAACGGGGGTGGCATCGGGTACCGCATGGCAAAAAATGTCGTGCGTGGAACACCATCAGAGAGAGACAAAGGAGCAGCCTTTTATGTCCCCCAAAGGCGCAGTACTGATTTGCGGTCACGGTTCGCGCGACGAACGCGCGGTTTCACAGTTCAACGCCATGGTTGAAGCGATGAAACAAACCCACCTGGCTGAATACGATGTCGAAAGCGGCTTTCTCGAATTTGCCCACCCGATCCTGCGTGACGGCTTTGAAAAGCTTAAAGCCATGGGCCACAAAAAGATTTATGCCCTGCCTGGCATGCTGTTTGCCGCCGGTCACGTCAAAAACGACCTGCCGAGCGAAGTAAACAATTTCGCCCACGAAAACCCGGATATCGAAGTCCTGTTTGGCCGTGATCTTGCCATTGATCCCAAGCTTTTGATGGCAGCAAAAGAGCGTATCGAAGAAGCACTGGTCGACGCTGATGACAGTGTTGCGCGTGAAGACACCCTGTTAATGGTGGTCGGGCGCGGCACCAACGATCCGGACGCCAATTCCAATGTCTACAAGGTCGCGCGCATGCTTCAGGAAGGCATGGGCTTTGGCCGGACCGAAATCAGTTATTCTGGTGTTGCCCATCCGCGCGTCAATGCCGGCCTGCGCGAAGCGATGAAGCTTGGCTACAAGCGCGTTGTCGTTTTCCCCTATTTCCTGTTTGCCGGCATTCTGATTGACCGCATCTACACACATACTGACGAGGTCGCCGCAGAATTTGCTGATGTCGAATTCATCAAGGCGGGTTACCTCAAGGACCATCCGATGGTGCTTGAAAGCTTTGCCGAGCGCCTGGCCGAGATTGATACCGGCGACAACAACATGAACTGCCAGCTGTGCAAATATCGCGAGCAGATCATTGGCTATGAAGGCGATGTCGGCACCCCGCAGGTCGGCCATCACCATCATGTGATGGGCATCGGCACGGATGGACACAGCCACGATCATGGTCACCACCATCATCATGGACACGGACATCATCATCACGGTCATAGCCATGCCCACAGCCATGATCACGGGCACAGCCATAGCCATGATCATGACGATGCCAAAAAGCCGACCGGTTCCTGACCGGTCGATCCTTGTCCCCTGAAAGGCGCGGTAATGTTTGACTATCTGCGTGACCCGCAGGAAATCTACGCCAAAAGCTTTGCCACCATCGAGGCCGAGGCAAAGCTTGCGCGCTTTTCAGAGGATGAACGCCCGATCGCCATTCGCATCATCCATGCCTGTGGCATGGTCGAGATGGCCGATCAGATTGCCTTTGGCCGCGATGTCGCCGCTGCGGCAACCGCATCACTCCAGGCCGGAAAACCCATCCTGTGTGATGCGGAAATGGTCCGCCACGGCATCATCACCCGGCTTCTGCCCGCCGAAAACCAGGTGCTTTGTACCTTGAATGACGGCGACACACATGGTCTGGCAGCGGAGTTGGCAACCACACGATCCGCCGCGGCTGTCGAAAGGTGGAAAGATCATATCGAAGGCGCAATAGTTGCCATTGGCAATGCCCCAACCGCGCTTTTCCATCTGCTTGAAGCCATCCATGATGGCCGTATGGCCAAGCCAGCTGTCATCATCGGCATGCCGGTCGGGTTTGTCGGTGCGGCAGAAAGCAAGGAAGCCCTGATTACCGACGCCAACGGCATTCCGTTTGTCACGCTGCGGGGTCGCTTTGGCGGCAGTGCCGTAACTGCGGCCACGGTCAATGCACTGGCCCGCATGGCGCGCGACGATAACACCACCCCGGACGGCACGCTTGATCGCAAGAAAGGTGGGGTGTCATGAACGAACAATCCCCGATCAAGGGCCGCATCACAGTGATTGGCATCGGCGAGGATGGCTATGACGGACTTTCGCCGATTGCCCGCCAAATCCTGGAGAAAGCCAGCATCATCTTTGGCGGAAAGCGCCATATTGCCATGCTGCCCGGCACCAACACCGCCACCCAGAATAAATGGATCACACCGTTTGAAGCCAACCTGCCCCTGATCGAGGATTGCCTTGATCAAAACCCGGTGGTGCTGGCCAGTGGCGATCCGATGTATTTCGGGGTTGGCAATACGCTGATTAAATATTTCGGACCCGAACCGGTTTATGCCATCCCGGCACCTTCCAGTATTTCACTGGCGGCGTCGCGCCTTGGCTGGCCGCTTTCCGATTGTGATGTCATTACCCTGCATGGCCGTGATCCCGAAAGCCTGCGTAGCCATCTGCGCCCGCATGGCAAGCTGATCGCGCTCAGCGCTGATGGATCGACCCCGGCCCTGGTGGCCGTGATGCTGTGTGAGGCTGGGTTTGATCAAAGCCGCATGTCGGTGTGCGAACGCCTTGGTGGGGCTGAAGAACGCATTACCACCCAGACCGCACAAACCTGGCAGTCACGGGCAACATCCATGCCCGATATCAAACCGATTGATCCGCTCAACCTGATCATGATTGATCTCGAAGCTGGCCCCAACGCCAAGCCACTGCCCAAGGGCCCCGGTCTTCCTGATGATGCCTTTATCCATGATGGCATGATCACGAAATCCGAAATTCGTGCGCAAACACTATCCTCGCTTGCCCCGTTTGCCGGGGGCGTGCTTTGGGATCTTGGCGCTGGATGTGGCTCCATCTCGGTTGAATGGAAACGTATGGGCGGTCTGGCGGTTGCGATTGAGCGCGATGCCGAACGCTGCGACCTGATCCGCAAGAACGCCATTCGTCTTGGCGTGCCGACCCTGGCGGTCGAGCAGAAATCAATCGAAGAGGCCCTTTCCTTTGCCGATCGTCTGCCAAAACCCGATGCGATTTTCATCGGTGGCGGGATTACGATTGATGGCCTGCTTGATACCTGTTGGGATCTATTACCACGGCATGGTCGACTGGTCGCCAATACGGTCACGCTTGAGGGCGAAGAAAAATTATTACGGTTTTACAATAAAAACGGTGGCAGCCTGACGCGCCTGTCGGTTTCCCGACTGGTGCCGCGCGGCGGTTTCAAGGGGTGGAGCAATCTGGCCCCGGTCACCCATTACCTCGGAGTAAAAGCATGAGCAGTGCGGAAAGTCCAGCAACGGCCCTTCCGGTGGCTGGCACGGCCTATGGGCTTGGTATCGGGCCGGGCGAACCGGATCTGATCACGCTCAAGGCCTACAACGTTCTGCAAAAGGCCGATGTTATTGCCTATCCCGCCCTTGAAGATGGTGTCAGCCTAGCCCGCCAGATCGTTGACCCGCACATCCCAAACGGCCGGATTGAAATCGCCATTCGCATTGAAATGGGCAAGCCCGCCGATCCGGTCTATGACGCAGCAGCGATGGAAATCGGCAAGCATCTGGCAGATGGCAAAACCGTCGCTGTGCTCTGCGAAGGCGACCCGTTCTTTTATGGCAGCTTCATGTATCTGTTTGGCCGGCTGGCCGAGGCCGGATATCCGGTCAAGACCGTGCCAGGGGTCAGTTCCATGATGGCTTGCGCCGCCCAGCTTGGCGCACCACTGGCCGCCAAGAACGACGTCTTGCAAGTCATCCCCGGCCCGCTGGATGCCGATCGGCTGCGCGAACAGCTGGCTAAGACCGATGCGGCCGCCATCATCAAACTAGGCCGCCATTTTGCCAAAGTGCGTGCTGTGATCAATGAACTGGGCCTGACAGACCGGGCGCGCTATATCGAACGCGCGACGCTTGAAACCCAGAAGATGGTCCCGCTTGGCGAATTGCCAGAGGATGCCAAGGCACCATACTTTTCCATGATCCTGATCCACCGTCGCGGAGACGCATGGCGATGACCGCCCAAAACAACAATAATAATCCGATACTGCCGACCGATCCGATTGCCCCGATTGCGGTGATCTGTCTCACCCAGCGCGCCCTTCCGACCGCGCGCAAGATTGCATCCAGCCTGCAAGGGGCGACTGTGCATGGCCTGCGCACGCGTGTTTCGACCGGTGATGTCGATTTCGCCTTTGATGATACCATTGCACATCTGCAACAAACCTTTTCAACCGGGCATGTCATTATCGGTGTCTGTGCATCGGGCATCCTGATCCGCGCCTTGGCACCGCTTCTAAGTGGCAAGTGGCAGGATGCGGCTGTGATCGCTGTTGATGAAGCGGGTGATACCTTTATCCCGCTCCTGGGTGGGCATCACGGGGGCAACCGGCTGGCGCGCGATCTGGCCGACCGGCTGGGGGGCTTTGCCGCGATCACCACACCGGGTGATGCGATGCTGGGTCTTGCCCTTGACGAGCCGCCGGCAGGCTGGAAACTCGGAACTCCTGAAACTGTCAAACCGGCGACCGCCGCCCTGCTGGCAGGGGCATCTGCCCGGTTTGAGATTGAGGCGGGATCAGCCGCATGGTTGACCAACAGTGCGATTGCCCAATCTGATGACGGCAGTGTCGTAATCACGGCGACTGCTCGCGCCACCGACCAAACCGACTCTGATGACTCCGGACCGGAAACCGCCATCACCTATAACCCGCCGGTTCTGGCATTGGGTGTCGGTTGTGAACGCGGCTGCCCGGTCGATGATCTTTATGATCTTGTGATGGAAACACTGGCCGGACAATGTCTGAGCCCCAAGGCAATTGCCTGTGTCGCCTCGATCGATCTCAAGGCCGATGAAGCGGCCGTGCATGAACTGGCAAACCGTCTTGGTGTGCCGGCACGGTTCTTTGATGCCAAAACCCTTGAGGCCGAGGCAGATCGCCTTGTCACCCCGTCTGACGTCGTCTTCGCCGAGACCGGCTGCCACGGCGTTGCCGAAGGTGCGGCACTGGCCACGGTGGGTGCCAAGGGCAAACTGATCGTCCCCAAACACAAGACCAAGAAATCCACCTGTGCCGTTGCCCTGTCTCAGGATGACATCATCCCGGAGAATACCGGAACCGCACAGGGCAGGCTTTCGATTGTCGGCATCGGCCCCGGTCAGATCGGCTGGCGCAGCCCCGAGGCCACCGCGTTGATCGGCCGCGCCACCGATATTGTCGGTTATCAGATGTATCTGGATCTACTGGGGCCGCTGATTGATGGCAAGAATTGCCACCATTCCGATCTGGGTGCCGAAGAAGCCCGTGCACGTCATGCACTGGAACTGGCTGCGACCGGCAAGGACGTTGCCCTGATCGGGTCGGGCGATGCCGGGATTTATGCGCTTGCGACCCTGGTGTTCGAACTGCTTGATCGCGAAGATCGCACGGATTGGAACCGGGTTGCGGTGCAGGTGTCACCCGGCATTTCCGCCCTGCAGGCCGCTGCATCGCGGATCGGGGCGCCGCTGGGTCATGATTTCTGCGCGATCTCACTTTCGGACCTTTTGACCCCGCGCGAAGATATCCTGCGCCGGCTCAAAGCCGCAGCCGAAGGCGATTTCGTGATTGCCTTTTATAACCCGGTATCGAAACGCCGCCGCGATCTGCTGACCAAAGCACGCGACATCCTGCTTGAACATCGCCAGGATGACACACCGGTGGTTCTTGGCCGTCAGCTTGGCCGCCCGGATGAGGAAATCACAGTCGTTCCGCTTTCGAAACTAGAAGTCGACATGGTCGACATGCTGACCACCGTGCTGGTCGGATCCAGCAACAGCCGCCACATCACACGCGGTGAAAACGAATGGGTTTACACCCCGCGCGGCTATGCCAAAAAGGGCCCGGATGCGGCAAAGGCCCCGGTACTTAGCACATCTGCGCATAGCACCTCTGACACCTCAAAAAACGACAAGGCAGACTAATGACTGTTCATTTTATCGGCGCCGGTCCCGGCGCCCCGGACCTGATCACCGTGCGCGGCTTGCGCCTGATCGAAAAATGCCCGGTCTGTCTGTATGCCGGATCACTGGTGCCCGAGGAAATCGTCACAGCGGCCCCCGATGGCGCGCATGTGATTGATACCGCGCCGATGAACCTTGATGAAATCATGGCCGAGATCGAGGCCGCCCATGCCAAGGGGCAGGATGTTGCGCGCGTCCATTCCGGTGATCCGTCAATTTATGGCGCAATTGCCGAACAGATCCGCCGTCTTGATGATCTTGGGATTGCCTATGACATTACGCCGGGTGTTTCGGCCTATGCCGCAACAGCAGCGGAAATCGGGGCGGAGCTGACCCTGCCTGATATTTCCCAAACCGTGATCCTGACCAGAACCGCCATGCGGTCGTCCAGCATGCCTGATGGTGAAAGCCTTAAGGAACTTGGCAAATCGCGTGCGACACTGGCCGTGCATCTGTCGATCAACAATCTTGTCAACGTGGTGCGTGATCTGACTCCGCATTACGGTCAAGACTGCCCGGTTGTAATTGCCTATCGCGCCACCTGGCCTGATCAGCAATATATTTTCGGCACCCTTGGGGATATCCGGGCCAAGGTCAAAGGCAGCGGCATCACGCGCACCGCGCTGATCATGGTTGGCGAAGTTTTCGGTCGCAAGGATTTCACCGACTCTAGGCTTTATGCCGCCGATCACACCCATGTTCTGCGCCCGGCAAAAGCATGATTGGGGCGGGCGGATGGGAAGTCCGCCCGTTTTTTGTACAAACCCTTTAATCACCAAGTTTATTTTTTCATCAGATCAGTAGTTTGCTGAAAAATATGTCATTTCAACTTTGAACATCCTTGACCGTCCCCACCCCGCACCCTTTAATCAAAGGGTAATAAAGGGGAGTATGCATGTTCAATGAGATGAGTGTAGACGACCAAATTCGCGAGCCCTATCGCGCTTTGGTTGACTGGATGGAAGCAAGCGGCCCCGAGGTTCTCGAACAAAAGCGCCTTGAAGCCGAAACCCTTTTCCGCAAGATCGGCATCACTTTTGCCGTCTATGGCGAGGGTGGCGATCCTGAACGGCTTATTCCCTTTGACCTAATTCCACGCATCTTCACATCCCAGGAATGGCGCAAGCTTGATCGCGGCGTCAAACAGCGTGCCCGGGCACTGAATGCGTTTCTGTACGACGTCTACCACAATGCTGAAATCATCAAGGCCGGCATTGTCCCGGCGGATCTGGTGTTTCGCAACGAGGCGTTTGAGCCGGCCGTGATCGGCATTGATCCACCGCGCAATGTCTATAGCCACATTGTCGGCGTCGATATCGTCCGTACCGGCCCCGAAGATTTTTATGTTCTCGAAGATAACTGCCGCACGCCATCGGGCGTGTCCTATATGCTTGAGAACCGCGAAATCATGATGCGCATGTTCCCCGATCTGTTCAAAAGCCTGCGGATCGAGCCGGTTGAAAGCTATCCGGACATGCTGCTTAAGACCCTTAAAAGCATCGCGCCGCGCAAATGTGACCGCGACCCCAACATTGTCGTTCTGACCCCGGGTGCGATGAACAGCGCCTATTATGAGCATTCCTTCCTGGCCGATCAGATGGGGGTTGAGCTTGTCGAAGGTCAGGACCTGTTTGTTCATGAAGATCGGGTCTATATGCGTACCACACGCGGCCCGGCCCGGGTTGATGTGATTTATCGTCGTATTGATGATGCCTATATCGATCCGCTGTGCTTCCGGTCTGACTCGGTTCTGGGCATCCCCGGCCTGATGAATGTCTATCGGTCCGGCGGGGTGGCGATCTGTTCGGCACCGGGGGCCGGTGTTGCCGATGACAAAGCGGTTTATACCTTTGTGCCTGATATGATCCGCTTTTATCTCGGCCAGGAACCGATCCTTAATAACGTCCCGACCTGGAAATGCGGCAAGCCAGATGACCTGAAATACGTTCTTGAGCATCTTGGCGAACTGGTGGTCAAGGAAGTCCACGGGTCGGGGGGCTATGGCATGCTGGTCGGACCGGCATCGACCAAGGAAGAACAGGCGGCCTACGCCAAACGGATCGAAGCTGATCCCGGCGATTTCATCGCCCAACCGACTTTGTCACTTTCGGCCTGCCCGACATTCGTTGAAAGCGGTATTGCCCCCAGACATGTCGATTTCCGGCCATTTTGCCTTGTGGGTGATGATGTCCGCCTGACACCGGGCGGGTTGACCCGTGTTGCCATGCGCGAAGGGTCGCTTGTCGTGAACTCGTCGCAGGGCGGCGGAGTCAAAGACACCTGGATCATGAGCGATTAAAAGGAAAGGGTTGAGAGATGCTTAGTCGTACCGCAGACAACCTTTTCTGGCTGTCGAGATATGTTGAACGGGCCGAAAATATGGCCCGCCTGATGGAAATGGGCTATCGCATGGCCCTTATGCCCGCAGCGGCAAGCGGCAACCGGTCGGAATGGGAATCTGTCCTGTCAGCATCGGGTTGCGCGGCGGGGTATGATCCCGATGCGCCGCTGCGTCAGGAAGAGGTCGCCAATTTCCTGATCTTTAACCGTGACAACCATTCATCGATCATCAATTGCTTTGAATATGCGCGGGCCAATGCGCGCGCCATGCGCACCGCCATTACCGCAGAAATGTGGGAAGCATTGAACAATGCGATCATGGAGCTAAGGCGCCCGTCGATGCACAATCTGGCCAAGAATGAGCTGCCGGAATTCATCGACTGGGTCAAAAAGCAGGGCGCGCTGTTCCGTGGGGCCACAGATTCCACCATTCTGCGCAATGACGGGTATGACTTCATCCGTCTGGGCACCTATATCGAGCGGGCCGATAACACCGCCCGGCTTCTTGACGTCAAATATTACGTCCTGCTGCCGGAAACCAGCATGGTTGGCGATGGTGTCGATAACTATCAATGGACGACGGTCTTGCGTGCGGCGTCATCACTGCGCGCCTTCCACTGGGTTTATCGCGATGATTATTCGCCGCACCGGATTGCGCATTTCCTGATCCTTAATCCGTTCAGCCCACGGTCGCTGGCCCATTGTGCCGAACAGATTACCCAGCATCTTGAACGGCTTGCCCGCCATTATGGCCAACGCCATAGCGTGCATCGTCAGGCGGTCGAGATGTATTCCCTGCTGACGCAAAGTGACATGGACGAGATCTTCTCGACCGGACTGCATGAATTCCTGAACGATTTCCAGGGCCGCAACCGCATCCTGTCGCTGGCGATTGCTGATGCCTATCATTTCGGGGGGCAGTAAGATGCGCTTGAACGTCGAACACAGAACCCATTACCGCTATGAAAGCCCGGCCTATCATGCGGTGCAAAGCCTGAAGCTGACCCCGGCTGAATTCGAAGGCCAAAAAATCATCAACTGGTCGATCACGGCTGAGGGATGCGCCATCGGATCGGAATTCACCGATGGCAATGGCGATGTCATCAGCACGCTGACCTCAAACGGCCCGGTCGAGGCGATTGAAATCGTTGTGAAGGGTGAAGTGGAAACAACCGACACCGCTGGCGTTTTGCGCGGTCACAAGGAACGTGCCTTTCCGGCCGTGTTCCTGCGCACCACCCCAATGACCAAATCAAGTGCCGCCATCCGCAAACTTGCCGACAAGGTCGCCAAAAAGTCCAAGGATGGCTCGATGCTTGATCTGGCACACGGTCTTGCCGGTGCCGTGGCAGAGGCCATTGAATATGCCCCGGGCACAACCCACGTCCATACTACGGCGGCCGATGCGCTTGCCGATGGTAAGGGGGTTTGTCAGGATCATGCCCATGTTCTGATCTCTGCGGCCCGCCATCTTGGCATTCCGGCGCGCTATGTATCGGGATATCTGTTTGCCGATCACGAAGGCAAACCGCATGAAGCATCCCATGCATGGGCGGAGCTGCATCTACCGGAATTTGGTTGGGTGGGGTTTGATCCGGCCAACAAGTGCTGCCCGACCGATTATTACATCCGGCTCGGAGCGGGACTTGATGGACAGGTCGCAACACCCGTGCGTGGTGTACATACTGGTGGCGCGAATGAGAATTTGGATGTAACAGTCGTCATTTCGCAGTCACAACAATAATCGGACTACAAAAAGATGACCTACTGTGTCGGGTTGATGCTGAACGAAGGGTTGGTTTTCCTTTCGGACACGCGGACCAATGCGGGCCTTGATAACATTTCGCGTTATCGCAAGATGTTCACTTGGGAAGTCCCCGGTGAACGCGCGATTGTCGCGCTTTCGGCTGGCAATCTTGCCATCACTCAGGCGGTAATGAGCACCCTGCACGAGGCCATCGACGATCCCGACACCGAACCGGGCAACTGCATCCTGAGCGCGCCCAGCATGTTCCGCGTCGCCGAACTGGTCGGCGAAGCCATGCGCAAGGTTCAGCTGAAATACCATGACACGCTTGAACAGCATCATGAAAGCAGTGCGGCCTCGATCATGATTGGCGGGCAGCGCAAGGGCGGGGACCAACGCCTGTTTCTGGTTTATGCCGCGGGCAACTTCATCGAAGCGACATCCGACACGCCGTATCTTCAGATCGGCGAGCATAAATACGGCAAACCGATCCTTGATCGCGTAATCACACCCGACACACCGATACAGGACGGGGTCAAGGCGGTGTTGCTATCGATGGATTCAACGCTGCGCTCCAACCTGTCGGTCGGCATGCCGCTTGATCTGGCGGTACTGCCTGATGACATCTGCCAGTTTTCCGAAATCCGCCGCATTGAGGCCGATGACCGGGGTTTCCGTGCGCTGTCGGAAGCCTGGTCAAATGCACTGCGCGATGCCTTTGCCGATATGCCTGATGAGCATTGCGACATCGCCGCCGAATAAGCGAAATCACGATCACCCTTCAAAGCCGGACCGACATGGGTCCGGCTTTTTGTTTATGGGCATGCCAATATCATCTGCCGCGATGCAGGAACCCTTCAACCCGGGCCAGATGGCTGTGATGGCTTTGATGCCGGTGGGTCAGAAGACGATAGACCCAGACCTTGATGATGCCTGCAACCACAAACCAGCACAGCGCATAACCCCAGACGACCAGCGCGTGATACCAGCCAATCGGCGGCACGAACCAGCCATAAACTGCAGCCAGCGTGCCAATAACCTGGGTTATCTCGGTTGCCAGAAACAGTTTCATGCTTGGATAGGGCTTCTGCCAGAAGAACCCCTTGTGCCGGGTGAGATAGATTGTCAGATGCCCTGCCACCAGAAGCTTGAGGAACACCAACGTCTGGACCTCTTCCGGGGGCAGGTGCAGCCAGATTTCCGAAACCCATAGCAAGGTGAAGGACGAAACCACCCCGATGGCCCCCAGAAGCGATGCCATGGTCAGCGTATTGCCCATATTCCATCGCACGGGATGCTCGGCAACATCGGCATTGTCATAGGCGATCATCATGATCGGAAAATCATTGAGCAGTGCCAGCAACACGATCATCACCGCTGTCACCGGATAGAAATCGAACACCAGGATCGAAATTGTCATGAACAGCAAAACGCGGATCGTTTCGGAAATACGGAAGGTCGCGTAACTGCCCATGCGTTCGAAAATACGCCGCGATTCTTCAATCGCACTGGTAATCACCGAAATCCCCGGCGCGGTCAGAACAAGATCGGCCGCCGCACGCGCCGCATCGGTGGCATTGGACACGGCAATACCGATATCGGCCTGTTTGAGCGCGGGGGCATCATTCACCCCGTCGCCGGTCATGCCGACAATGTGTTCGCGGTCCTGAAACTGACGGACAATCGCGTATTTATGTTCGGGAAAGACACGGGCAAAGCCATCCGCGTGCTCGATCATAACCGGATCGCGAGCCTGATTGTTGCGGTCAAACACCGCATCCGCCGGCAAGATATTCTGCCCCAAGCCCAATTCGCCAGCAACTTCACGACCAATCGCCTCGTGGTCGCCGGTAATCATGCGGATATCAACACCCTTGCTGCGCAGCTCGGCAATCGTCGATGCCGCATCTTCGCGCGGCGGATCAAATAGCGGCAACAATCCCAGAAAGCGCCAACTGCCGTCTTCATCCGTGCTGGCCACACCAAGGGCACGGTATCCGTGATCTGCCATGGTTTTGATTGCATCCATCACCGGACGATAGGCCGCGACACTTTCAATATCGGATGGCTCATCCCCACACAGAAGGGCAAGGACCGCCTGTGGAGCGCCCTTGGCCACCAGAATGGCCTTTCCGTCCCGGGTGACTTCGGCCTCGGCCCGTTTGCGAACCGGATCAAACTGGCGGAAGGTGGTGACGTCATAACCATCAAGCTTTGCCGTATCGCCAAGGGTGGCAAAGACCGCGCTATCAATCGGGTCGTGACTGTCAGCCTCTGACGCCAGGGCAGCCGCACGTATGAGCGCATCTTCATCTTCGGCATCAATCAGAACCGGCGTTCCAACCGTCAGATGGTTTTGCGTCAAGGTGCCAGTCTTGTCCGAATACAGGATATCCATACCTGCCAGTTCTTCGATCGAGACCAGCCGTGAAACAATGGCCTTCATCCGGGCCAGTTTTTCCGCCCCGACCGCCAGTGTCACCGACAGAACCGCTGGCAAGGCAACCGGAATGGCCGCCACAGCCAGGATCAGGGCAAACAGCAGCGTTTCCATCAATGGGTCGCCGCGATGCAGGGCGACGGTCATGATCAGCGCAATCAGGCCCAGCGTGATCAGGATCAGGAAGTTACCAATGCGCAAAACTGCGCGCTGAAAATGTGATTGCTTGCCCGCCCCTTTGACCAGGCTTGCCGTTCGACCAAGATAGGTCGCCATGCCGGTCGCTGTCACCATGGCGGTCATTTGGCCCTGACGCGCCACCGCGCCGGAATAGACCTCATCGCCGACCTTCATATCAATCGCCAGCGACTCACCGGTCAGAGCCGACTGATCAACCCGCAAATAATCGCCCGCCAGAAGTTTGGCGTCGGCGGGGATGATATCACCAAGCTTGGTGCGGATAATATCGCCCGGCACCAGTTCCCGTGCCGGAAGATCCGACCATGCGCCATCACGTAACACACGCGCATCAGGGGCAAGGCGCTGCTTAAGCGCCGCGATGGCGTTATCGGCCTTGAATTCCTGCCAGAAGCCAACCCCGGCATTGAGCACCAACATCACCATAATGATTGTAAAGTCCGACCAGTGCTGCACCACCGCTGACAGAATGGCGGCCCCTTCGATCATCCACGGGATCGGCCCCCAGAAGAATGACAGAAGTTTCTTGAGCGCGCTGGTCTGATCATCCTTCAGCCGGTTTTCGCCGAACTGCTCGGTCCGGCGTTTTACGTCCTCTGCGCCAAGACCCGTTTTCGGGTCTGTTTGCAGCAGGGATGGATCAATTTCGGGAAAATCACGTTTGGTCGTCTGTTCCATCATGATGGTGCCCTCTGAGGCCCGGTTGACGATATCGGGAACGCCAATAGTTCTAGATTATATTGCACCGCACAACATTGTTGCACATCAATCTGGTCGACAAATCAATTGTCACAAATTATCTATAAAACATGACAAAACGCAGCACAGACACCACGGTCGCAGGCCGCATTACCCGCGCCCTGGCCGAGCGGATTATTTCCGGTGAGTTTGAACCGGGAATGAAACTGCGTCAGGACCATTTCGCCGAGGAATTCGGCGCCAGTCACGTTCCCGTCCGTGAGGCTTTTCGCAGGCTCGAAGCCCAAGGTCTTGCTGTCAGTGAACCGCGCCGTGGCGTTCGGGTTGCCAGCTTTGACATTGCCGAAGTGCGTGAAGTTGCTGAAATGCGGGCATCCCTTGAAGTGCTGGCTCTTCGCCATGCGGCCCCCAATCTGACACCCGAAATTCTCGATCAGGCGGAATCCCATAACCGGGACGGCGAAAACGCCGCCGACGTTCAGGCGTGGGAACAGGCCAACAAGGCATTTCACCGGGTGATTCTGGAACCGTGTGGCATGCCGCGCCTGCTGGCATCAATTGATGATCTGCATGCCGCCAGCGCGCGGTTTCTGTTTTCAGGCTTTCGCATGGAATGGGAAGCCCCAACCGATCAGGACCACCGTGCGATCCTCGCCGCACTGCGCAGCAATCAGATCGACGTCGCCGCTGCCACCCTTGCCCGTCACGTCAAATGGATCGGCAACAAACCTGGCAAGGTCGGGCGCCCCATGGCGCCAAACTAAGACCGACCGTTCCCCGTTATCTGACCCCCAAAACCGGCAAATGTACGTGTAATGCCACCCGATTCAGAACGAACGGGCGCCTTTACGCACGACCAAGCTGTCACAGTGGCCAAATTACGATATTTTATAGATAATTTTTATATATAAAAATCAAGTATCTAGATTGAATCATCTAGAAATATGCCTCTAACTGCTTCTAAAAGATAATTTTGACGTTGATTTCAACGCGGGATCGCGGCGTAATTAACGCAGAAAACGTCATTTTATAGATAGTATTGAATTCAAGCTGCGTCGAACCGGATCGGAATGGCATTTGCGTAGCGGTCACCGCACAGAAATGCGCTGTAATCATCGCACTGCGCAATGATGCCCGCCGGGCCACAACGGCCCTCCGAACAGCTTGTCGGGTTCAACCCCCGAACCCGTGCCGCCCGCACGGGTTTAATTGGCGAAGCTCTCTATCCGTGGGGGCTTCGCCACTTTTCTTTGTAATGCGGGGAGTATGTGGTGCTCGCTGAACACCGGGACCGAAGGCCTAGTTTGCCTCGGCGGTTTCGCGCGGCTGATAGATAAAGCCGTGGGCCGGATAAACACTGCCGAATGACCCAAGCGTGTTCATCATCCGGACCTCCGACCAGTCATTATTGGGTGACACATCCACCACCGGCTGACGGTAATGCACCTTGCCACGCGTACGCGAATCGCTGCCCCAGTTGGCGTGATTCACAAGGATCTTGCGATCATCAAGGATGGCGGAGACCACCGCCACATGACCGAGCTTGAGACGCGATGTCTTGCGTAGCGCAAGAACGGCACCGACTTGCGGACGATTGCCGCGTTGGAAGTTTTTCTGGCCCGCCTGGCCCCACCAGGTCCAGGCATCGCCATAAATCTGAATGCCGGAAACTTCGCGCGCATAGGGCACGCATTGCAGGAACTTGTTGGTCGGGGCGAAGTTGTTCAGCGGTGAGGACGGGATGGTGACGCTGGCAACCGATTGCACCGTATCACTTGGCATCGGGCCCGTCGGACGACTTGCGGTATTGCCCGTACTAAAACAGGCCGAAAGCAACAAACACAGTCCGACAACACCAACCAAACGCATCTGGAAATCCCCATCTTCTCGCGATGGATCACCATAGGATGGCAGGCCTTAAGAATCCTTTACCGCAACACACCGGCACGCGGCAGCGCACCGATGCGATAAAGTCGCCAAAACCCGACGCAGGCCGCGCACAGGATCAGGACACCGGAGCCGCGCGCGGTATATTGAATATGACCCGCTTCGGAAATCGCACCCAACAACGTCCCACCAAGCGCCATGCCGCCAAAGCTGGTCGCGCTCCAGAAACTCATCACCCGACCGCGCAGGCGATTGTCCACCGTAAGCTGCAAGGCGGTTTGCGACCCAACCCCGACCAGCGTCAAACCACCCCCGGTAAGCGCCACCAAAACCACCGCAAGCTCATACCTTGGCGCAAAGCCAAGTCCCGTCATACCGATTGCGGCGGCGAAGGCCCCGATAATGGTCACCCGTTGATAGGCGATGGCATCCGATGCAATCCGCGACAGGATAAAGGTCGATGTCACCGCCCCGATCCCAGCACTCGATGCCAGCATGCCAAGCCCGGTCACACCGCGATCATAGACCGCCTCGGCAAAGACCGGCATCAGTTCGACCATGCCAGTCCCGACCAGCGAAACGAAACAGGAAAGCGCCAGCACCGAGCGGATCATCGAATGGTTCAGCGCATAACGTGCCCCATCAACAAGCGACGTCCAGATACGTCGGCTTTTGGCATCCGGTGCACGTTCCATGTGAATGGTCACGACCGAGATGACAAACACCATCGGCAGATAGCTGATCGCATTGATCATAAACGCCGCCCCGGTGCCCCAGGTGGCAATAACAACACCACCCACCGCCGGCCCGACCAGCCGCGAAATATTGAAATTCATCGCCGCATAGGCCACCGCCCGGTTCATGAAGGCGCGCGGCACAATCACCGGCACGAGTGACAGGCGAATTGGGGTCATCGCACTGCCCAGAATCCCCATCGATCCGGCCAACACCACCATCCAGGGCAGGGTCATCATGTCGGCAAAGGACAACCCCATCAAAAGGAACGAAACACCCGCCTGACCAAGATTGATCAGCATGGCTGTGCGCCGCAAATCGACCCGGTCCGCCATCACCCCGAAAATAGGCCCCAGGAAAAAGGCCGGTGCGAAATTAAGCGCTGCAATCACCCCGGTCCAGAAGGCAGACCCGGTCAGCGACCATGCCAGCCACGACATGGCAATTTTCTGAATCCAGAGCCCCTGGGTCGTGATGCATTGCCCGACCAGAAACAAAAGGAAATTGCGATCAGAAAAAATCGATCCTTTCGCCGCGTCCGGCTTGGCAGCTTGGTTGGCTTGGTCGGGATCTGGGGCAGGGTCGGAGTCAGGAACGGGCACGAGGCCTCCTTGTCGGTGGGCGGGGTAAACCGGGTTTCTTGATCATCAATATGGTGCCAAGTTGGTGACGCGGCGATGATGACCGATCCGGTTTTGACAGGTGCAGGCGGGCAGGGTGCGGCCCGAAAGATCCGGGAACTATACGAAAGACAGATCGTTGTGGCACCAAATCTTCGCAAATCGAATACGGTACGCCTTCCAAAACCGCGACGTGCGACACATATCTATCTTAAGCACAAAGTCATGAATAACAGATAAAATCGTCCAAGAAACCAACGCCTTATATCAGGGTTTCCGCCCTGGCCGGGATATTGCCAAGCATGGTTCAGACATTCCGCGACATCGAACGTGAAAAGTTCGCCATCAGCCCGAAGACCTGCGAATGGACCATTCGCGCGATGACGGCATTGCGGGCCAATATTGACATCAATATCAAGATGCACGGCCCGCGCGATCATCTGTCGCAGGGCGACATTTTCATGTTCAACCATTTCGCCCGGTTTGAAACCTTTATCCCGCAATTCCTGATCGCGCTTGAAACCGGGGTCTATTGCCGCTCCATCGCATCGGGCGAGTTTTTTGCCCAGGACAACAGCTTTTCACGTTATCTGCGCGCGCTTGGCGGCGTGCCCAATGACTATGAACGCCTGTTGCCGTTTCTGGCCGAGGAAATCCTGCGCGGCGGCAAGGTCGTGGTCTTTCCCGAAGGTGGCATGGTCAAAGATCGCCGGGTTCTGACCGATACCCGGCCACACCCCAAACGCCCGGATTACAGCATCTATTCCAGATCGGCTGATACAAGACGCGCACATCACACCGGTGCCGCCCTGCTTGGGCTTTGTATTGATGGCTTCAAGATCGGGCTTTCCACCCTGATCAAGAAGGGCAAAACCGATGAACTCAAACGCTGGGCGGCCCTTCTGGAGCGCAGCGAAGATGATTTGCGCGCAACCCTAGCCAAGCCGACCCTGATGTTTCCGGCCAATATCACCTTCCATCCACTGCGTGTGGATCAGAACCTTTTGGCCCGCGCCGCCGACATGTTTACCGGCGGGCTCAGCCCCAAAATGGCCGAGGAAATGATCATCGAAGGCAATCTGATGTTCAAGAAGACCGATATGGACATCCGCCTTGGCAATCCGGTCGATCCACGCGATCAGTTCAACTGGCTTGATCGGCGGTTGCTGGCCAAGCGGGTGGAACAGGCCGCCTGCATGGATGATCTGTTCAAACCGGCCAAGACCCTTGAAAAGATCACCGAGCGCATCCCGCAATTTGCCATTACCCACAATATCAAGCCCCTGCGCGATCATTGCATGTCAGTGATGTATTCGAACCTCACGATCAATGTCAGCCATCTGGCGTCGCGCCTGATCATGATGTGGCTTGAGGATGGCGTGACCGAGATTGATATCAGCCATTTTGACCGCACACTTTATCTGGCCATCAAGAACATCCAGCAGGCTGAAAATGTCCATCTGCATCGCGGTATGCGCAATCCGGCCGATTATGCCGGCATTTTCGAGCTCAATTGCCCGCAAATCCGCTTCTTTATCGATAGTGCTGTTCAGCTTGGCCTGATAGAGCGCCGCGATCATGAATATTGCTTCCTGCCAAAATTGCAGACCGAAGCCAGCTTTGATCAGATCCGCATGGACAATCCGATCATGGTCTATGCCAACGAAATGGCACCGATCCATGCAGCCTGGCAGGCGCTCGAACGCGCGCGGATCGAGGTGGATCATCTACGCCCGACCGACATCGCCCGGCGTCGCTTTGATGATGAAATTCTCGCTTGGCAATGGAACCACAGCAAATTCCAGAAACCGAAATACGACGCAATCAACAGTCAGGAAACCGCGACCGCCGATAGCCGCCCCTATTTGCTGCTGCCCAACGGGCAGACGCGTTTTGCCTGTGGTGTGTTGCTGGTGCATGGCTTTCTGGCGTCACCGGCGGAACTCCGCGATCTGGGCGACAAGTTTGCGGCCATAGGTCATGCGCTGATGGGGGTTCGGCTTGCCGGGCACGGAACATCACCGCATGAGTTGCAAAAGCGCAAATGGACCGATTGGCTGGCATCGGTCCGGCGCGGCTATGAAATCCTCAGCCCGTTTTGCGAGCAGGTGATCATTATCGGTTTTTCGACTGGCGGCGCACTTTCTGCCATTCATGCCGCCGACAGGCCCGAAAAACTGCGCGCACTTGTTCTGGCGGGCACGCCGCTTAAATTCCGCAATCGTAATCTGATGTTTGTGCCGTTGCTTTATGGTGCGAACAAGCTGATGGGCTGGATGCCGTCCGCACAGGAATTGCTGAGTTTCCGACCCAACGAATCCGAACATCCCGACATCAATTACCGCAATATTCCGATTGGCGGGCTACACCAATTGCGCCAAACCGTGGCCGAGATGCAGCGACGCCTGCCCGATCTCGATTGCCCGACCCTGATCCTGCAGGGGGACGGGGACAAGGTCGTCGACCCCGCCAGCGCCAGCATGATCCGGCGCCTTGCCACCAGCAAAAACAAAACCGCCGAGATCGACGTCCAGATGCTGAAATCCGAGCGCCACGGCATCGTCAATGAGGATATCGACGGTGCCCATACCCGCATCATCACGTTTGTCCAAAATCACTGCGATACAGCGGATCGGGAAACGGAAGCCATTCCCGCCGAGTGATCGCGGATGGCATCCCCGTATTGGCACACCCCCCCTAACGACCGCACGACTCAACCCTTCGCCGCCCCATCACCTTCGGCCGGCACGCAGTTCTTCTTGACGCAAAACCCGCCCTGTCATAGTTTGGATCCATGGATCCAAATATGATCACACATGCACTGCGTGAAGAAATCGAAGCCGGGAGCTTGCCGCCCGGAACGGTGCTTAAGCAGGAGAGCCTCGCCGCGCGCTTTGGCGTCAGTCGCCAGCCGATCCGTCACGCCCTTGAACGGCTCCATGAATCCGGCCTGCTTGAAAAACGCCCGGACAGAAGCCTTGCTGTCACCGGCCTAAGGCGCGAGGACGTGCGCGAGCTTTGTCAGATTCGCATCTCGCTTGAGGTGACGGCCCTTGAGCTGTCCGCCCCCAATTTGAGCCCGTCGGCATTGCGCAAGGCCAAACGCCTGAACGCGGATCTGTTTGAAGAAGACGATCCCGACATGCTGGCGGAGCTCGATCAGGAATTTCACGCGACCCTCTATGGCGCTTGCGGCAATCAAAGGCTGCTTGCGATGATTGAGGGATTTCGCGGCGAGGCAAAGCGCGCCTATGCCCTGCAGCCCAAGGGATCGCGGCCGCGACGCGCGTTTTATGAAGAACATCAACAGATCCTTGCTGCCCTTGAGGCCGCCGATATCGCCACCGCGTGCAAGGTTTTGAGCACCCATATCGGCGTCACCGCCGGAACCCTGATCCCGATTGATCAATCCAGACCTTAGGAGCCCCACATGAGCAGTTTTGGCGCAGAAGTCATCTGGCAGCGCAAGGACAGCGAAATTTTCACCGACCGGCGTTATTCACGCGGTCATGTCTGGCGCTTTGATGGCGGGGTCGAGGTCGCGGCATCTTCATCCCCGCATGTGGTGCCGCTGCCATATTCCCTGGAAGAAAATGTCGACCCGGAAGAAGCCTTTGTCGCCGCCCTTTCAAGCTGCCACATGCTGTTTTTCCTGCATTTCGCATCTGATGCCGGGCTTGTGGTCGATCATTATGCCGATGCGGCGATGGGCGAGATGAAAAACGTCGATGGCAAAACCATGATCACCAAGGTGACACTGCGCCCCGATATCCGCTATGGCGGCAGGGCACCCGACGCAGAACTTGTCGCCGACCTGCATCACCGCGCACATGAGGCCTGCTTCCTTGCCAATTCGGTCAAAACTGAAGTCGTCGTCGAAACAGCTTGAAAGTCAGTTTGAAACTGGCTTTTGCGCGCAGATGGCATAGCGGTGCTGGGCACCACGCTCCAGCCCCTTGGCAAAGCTGATGTGCTTTTTCTGGGCGCTGTGAATCTGTTTCAGATCGAAATCCACGGTAATCGGGTCAAACCCGGTCTGACCCAGCATAGCTTTGACGTCATCGGCCCGTGCCCCGTTTGAAAAATGCACGCGGGCGAGAATGTCATGATGGGTCTGCATGTGTGCGACCGGCTCAACCGGTTCGCGCAGGCCCAGGTTTTCAAGGAAACCTGCCATTGCCTTGTTGAATTTCGTCGCCCAGGTCGGGGAGACGAAATCACCATCGACCACCAGAAGCGTGCCACCGGGTTTAAGCACCCGGAACCATTCGGCAAAGGCCGCCGCCGGATCAACCAGCGTCCAGACCAGATGACGGGTGACGATCACATCATAGCTGTCGTCATCTTCAAGGGTACTTTCGGCATCGCCCAGCAGGAAGCGGATATTCGATCCGCGCTGCTTTGATTTTGCGCGTGCCTTTTCAAGCATGGTTTCCGACCAGTCCATGCCGGTCACATCAAAACCAAGATCATGCATCAGATGGCTGATCACGCCAGTACCGCTGGCCAGATCAAGCGCCTTGCGCCCGTCACCCTTGCCAAAATGGCGTTCAAACAGGGCATGCCATGCACTGCGCTCGGACTCTGAAAAGATTTCGTGTCCGGGCTGCTGATCAAAGGTTTCTGCGCGCATCGACCAGTATTCCTTGATCTCTTCGCGCAGATCGTAGTTGCGAGCCTGATTCATGTTTTGCTCTGCTCTCGGCGAAACTATGGTTTTTTTACTATCACAAAGAAAACTGCGCATCCCAACGAACAAATGATTTGCATTTTCATTGCGAAAAATATTGATTTTCATTCTCAATAACTGGTAAATCCCTCCGCAGGCAATCCTAATCTGAGGAAACGGGAATGAAATTTTTGGGTGTATTTGCTGCGCTGACAATGCTGGTTACCGGCACTGCACAGGCAGCAGAATCGGTCACTGTAACCGATGTTACAGGACGCGAAGTCAAAGTCGAAGTACCAGTCCAGAAGGTCATTCTGGGCGAAGGTCGTCTGGTCTATGGTCTGGCAACGCTTGACAGCGAAGACCCATTCCAGCGTGTCGTTGGCTGGCGCGATGACCTCAAAAAAGCCGACCCGCAAGGATACGGCCTTTATGCTGCGAAATATCCGCGCATTGACGACATTCCGACCTTTGGCGGCATGAAAGACGGCACGTTCGACATCGAACAGGCCATTTCGGTCAATCCGGACGTCGTGATCATGAACCTGGAAGCCAAAAGCGCCACCGAAGATGGCGGTTTTGACGAAAAACTCGCCGCTGTTGGCATTCCGCTGGTCTATATCGACTTCCGCGAAGCGCCGATGAAAAATACCGACACCAGCATGAAAATCCTTGGTCTGCTGACCGGCAAGGAAGACCGTGCGGCGGAATTCATCAAGTTCCGTGCCGACAGCATCAAGAACGTCACCGATCGTATTGCCAAGGCAAACCCGGAAAAGCCGCAGGTCTTCATTGAACGTGCGGCAGGCTATTCCGAGGAATGCTGCATGTCCTTCGGGAATGAAAACTTCGGCAAAATGGTCGAAATCGCTGGTGGCGTGAACATCGCAGCATCAATTATTCCGGGCACATTTGGCACCATCAACCCTGAACAGGTAATCGCATCCAACCCGGACCAGTTCGTTGGTACCGGCGGTGACTGGGAAGCCTATGCACCGGGCATGGGATGGGTTCCGGTTGGACCGGGCGCTGATATGACCGAAGCAAAGCGCAAGCTTGACGGTTTGATGGACCGTCCAGCCTTTACCGGCATTGATGCCACCAAGAACGGCAACATTCACGTGGTCTGGCACCAATTCTATAACAGCCCGTATCAGTTCGTGGTGATCGAACAGATGGCAAAATGGTTCCACCCTGACCTGTTTGCTGACATCGATCCCGAAGCAACTTTCAAAGAGCTTCATGATCGCTTCCTGCCGCTCGATTATACGCCGGGCTATTTCATCTCGAGCAGCGATACAGCCACAAACTAATGGCGACCAACCAACTCAGCGTCGAAGCCGGGAGCGTGCATTACAAGGCACGCTCCCTGCGTCGTTTTCTGCTCCTGCTTGCAATGGCGGGGGCATTGTTTCTTTCGTTTGCCATCGATCTGGCGACGGGCCCGGCGAACTATCCGTTATCGGACGTGATCGCCACCCTGCTTGATCCATGGTCAGCCACCGATCAGATGCGCGTGGTGATCTGGGATATCCGCATGCCGGTCGCACTGATGGCGCTGACTGTCGGTGCGGCCCTGTCAACCGCCGGCGCACAGATGCAAACCATCCTTGCCAACCCGCTGGCCAGCCCGTTTACGCTGGGCATTTCGGCCGCTGCCGGGTTTGGCGCGGCACTGGCATTGGTCCTTGGTGTGGCGCTTCTGCCGGCCTTTGTGGATTTCATCATTCCGCTTAATGCCTTCATCATGGCGATGGGCACGGCACTGATCATTCATTTCTTTAGCCGCCTGCGCGGTGTGACGGTCGAAACCATCGTGCTGCTTGGCATCGCGCTGGTCTTTACCTTCAACGCGCTTTTGGCCCTGTTGCAGTATCTGGCAAGTGAACAGGCGCTGGCGGCTGTTGTCTTCTGGACTATGGGGTCACTGGTCAAGGCAACCTGGACCAAGGTGGCTGTCACTGCCGTTGCGGTCGTGATTGCCATTCCGCTCTTTACCCGTCAGGCATGGGCATTGACCGCCCTTCGTCTGGGCGATGCAAAGGCGGAAAGCTTTGGCGTGAATGTGCAGGGGCTTCGACTGCGTACCATGCTGATCGTAAGCCTTCTGGCCGCCATTCCGGTCTCGTTTGTTGGTACGATTGGGTTTATCGGCCTTGTCGGGCCGCATATTGCCCGCATGCTGGTCGGTGAAGATCAACGCTTCTTCCTGCCAGCATCGGTTCTGTGCGGGGCTTTGATCCTGTCGGCCACTTCGGTGCTGTCGAAATTGCTGATCCCGGGTGCGATCCTGCCGATCGGGGTGATTACCGCCCTTGTTGGTGTCCCCTTCTTCTTCTCGCTGATCTTCGCAAGTCGGAGGAAATCATGGTAACGCTGCGTCTTGAAGATATCGGAACCCGCTATGGCAAGGTGCAGGTGGTATCCGGTGTCACCACTCCGACCATCCAGCCGGGCACGGTAACCGCCGTCATCGGCCCGAATGCGGCCGGTAAATCCAGCCTGTTTCGCCGTGTCGCCGGCCTGGCCCAAGGCGGCGGCGTTGTCGATCTTGGATCACATAGCCCGGATCGCAACACGATCTGCTATATGCCCCAGGATACCGGTTCGACCGCGGTTCTGTCGGTCTATGAATCGGTTATTCTCGCCGCCAAGCAGGGCTCAAGCCTGCGTGTGCGCGCTGAGGAACTGGCTCGCATTGATGATATTCTGTCGGCTTTGCGCATTGGTGATCTTGCCGGGCGTAATCTGGGTGAGCTGAGTGGCGGGCAGCGCCAGTTGGTCGCCATTGCCCAGACATTGGTGCGTGATCCTAAGATCCTTCTGATGGATGAGCCGACATCGGCCCTTGATCTGCATCGGCAGATGGAAGTCCTGTCCTTCATGCGCGACGTGGCAAAAAATCAGAACATCATCGTCCTGATCGCCATTCACGACCTGAACCATGCCCTGCAATATTGCGATCAGGCCATGGCCATTCGCGATGGCAGGATGGTGGCGTTTGGCCCGTGTTCGGATGTCATCGACAGCGATCTTCTGCGCGATGTCTATCAGGTCGACGGCCATGTCGAGCTCAACTCGCTTGGCCATCCGCATATCGTGCTGCGCGGCCCAAGCGATGAAACCAACAGCCGTCACAATACCGCCGTTGGTCACAACGAACTGGCAGACACCGCATTGGCTGCTCAATAGGAAGGCGCAGCTTTCCTTGTGATTAAAAACTTTGCATTTAAGGCATTTTCTGCTTCCATGGAAGAATGATGATCATGCATCGCAACAGCGTCATGTTTGGCGCTGTTTTCCTTTGCGGACAGGGGGAAATTCCCTTGCGATGTTTTTCATGCTTCAGGAGGCAGAATTTGCAGACCGGCGCGCCATTCAGTTTTGAACGCTTTACCTTTCCCGACCTGAAAACCTTGTTGGCGAAGGCAAGTCCGCTTCGGTCGGGCGATGTGCTGGCGGGGCTTGCCGCAAGCTCGGATGAAGAACGGGTGGCGGCACGCTTTGCGCTGGCCGAAGTACCGCTTAAACGGTTTTTAAACGAGGTCCTTGTTCCTTATGAGGATGATGACGTCACCCGCATGATCATTGATGATCATGATCCCAATGCCTTTGCGCCGGTATCGTCCATGACCGTGGGTGAATTTCGCAACTGGCTTCTGACCGATGATGCCACCCCCGAAGCGCTGAAACATCTGGCCCCCGGCCTGACGCCGGAAATGGTGGCGGCTGTTTCTAAGCTGATGCGCAATCAGGATCTGATTGCGGTGGCCAAGAAATGCCATGTCGTGACGGCCTTTCGTAATACGGTCGGCTTGCCCGGCCATCTTTCGGTCCGGCTGCAGCCCAACCATCCGACCGATGATCCGGCTGGGGTGGCCGCCTCGATCCTTGATGGGTTGATGCATGGCAGTGGGGACGCGGTAATTGGTATCAATCCGGCGACGGATAGCCCGGAAGCCATGATCGAGCTTCTTAAGCTGATTGATGAAGTCCGCGAACGGATCGATATCCCGACCCAGTCCTGCGTTCTGGCCCATGTAACCACGGCAATTGATGTCATGGCGCGCAATGCACCGGTTGATCTGGTGTTCCAGTCAATTGCCGGCACGCAAAAGGCCAATGAAAGCTTTGGCATCAATCTGGCCATGCTGGCCGAGGCCGAAGACGCCGCCAAGGGCCTTAAACGTGGCACGGTTGGCGACAATGTCATGTATTTCGAAACCGGACAGGGGGCCGCCCTTTCGGCCGATGCCCACGAAGGCATTGATCAGCAAACCGTCGAGGCACGCGCCTATGCGGTCGCACGCAAATACTCGCCGCTTCTGGTCAATACGGTGGTCGGCTTTATCGGGCCGGAATATCTGTTTGATGGCAAACAGATCACCCGTGCGGGCCTTGAGGACCATTTCTGTGGCAAGTTGCTTGGTGTGCCGATGGGGTGTGATGTTTGCTATACCAACCATGCCGAGGCCGATCAGGATGACATGGACAACCTGCTGACCCTTTTGGGTGTTGCCGGGTGCAACTTCGTCATCGGGGTGCCGGGTGCGGATGACATCATGCTCAATTACCAAAGCACAAGCTTCCACGATGCGATGTATCTGCGCTCTGTCCTGGGGCTGCAACCGGCCCCGGAATTTGCCGCCTGGCTGCGCAAGATGGAAATTCTTGATCAGAATGGCCGCACCCGTCCGCAGCTTGACGGGCAGGCCGCCCAGAACCTTCTGGCATGGTCGGGGGCCGCTTAGATGAGCAACCTGACCGACAAGAAAATCCCGAGCGGCCTTGATCCGTGGAACACATTGCGCGTGCATACCGATGCCCGCATCGGCCTTGGCCGGGTGGGCGACGGGTTACCCACCGAACGGTTGCTGGAATTCCAGATGGCGCATGCGCGCGCCCGGGACTCGGTGCATATGGCCTTTGATGCCGGATCCGTCCGTGCCCAGCTTGATGGGTTGGATCAGCCGATCGTTGATGTCCATTCCGCCGCCCCGGATCGCCCGACCTATCTGCAGCGTCCCGATCTGGGTCGTTTGCTTGATGACGAGTCGACTGCGGCGCTTGGCAAACATGCCGGGGAATATGACGTCGCCTTCATTCTGGCTGATGGCCTGTCGGCACGTGCCACCCATGACCACGCGGCCAATACCCTGTCGCTGATCCTTGATCAATTGGGTGAAAGCTGGTCGGTCGCACCGGTGACACTCGCGACGCAATCACGCGTCGGTCTGGGCGATGAAATCGGTGCGGCGTTGGGGGCAAAACTTACGGTGATGCTGATCGGTGAACGCCCGGGTCTGTCGAGTGCAGACTCGCTTGGTTGCTATCTGACCTGGGGACCCAAGCGCGGCCGTTCGAACGCGGATCGTAACTGCGTATCAAACATCCGCCCGGCCGGCCTGAACCCGCAAAAGGCTGCGAAAAAGATCGCCTATCTGATGAGCGAGTCGCGCAAGATGGGCCTGTCGGGTGTGGCTCTAAAGGACAATTCATCCAACCCCGACCTGATCGAGGGCTAAGCCCTAAGCGGTTCAAGACCGTCTGCGACCATCACCGGATCAAATTCCGTGATGTGATAGTCAGCCAGATCATGCTGGTGAAACGGATCGCGTGTCAGTTCGTCTTCCAGCGCTGCGCGGTCGCCCTTGGCCAAAATCACCCCGCCATCGCGCGGGATCTTGCGCCCGGATGCCAGAAACATGCCCTTGGCATAGGCCTGCTTGAGCCACGCGATATGGCCTTCAATATGGGCATCAACCTGATCGAGTGGAACCTTGTAGCTCAGCGAAACGACAAACATCGGTTTTCCTGTCTTCGGTTTTGGATGCTCCAAAACTCTGTGGTTTTACACTTGATCACAAATCACGTTCTGGCGATCAGAACCGGGGATCAGGTCGCATCCGCCTGACTTCCCATCCGGGCAAGAAGGCGTTCAATCCGATCCGCATGCGCACTTTCGACCCGCGCCAGGCTTTCAAACCAGGCAGCGACATCTTCAAGGCCCTCTTCACGGGCAATGCGCGCCATTTCCGGATAGGCCGTTTCGGCCTCATCCTTTTCCTGTGCGATGGCAGCTTCAAGGTTAAGGCGCGTCGTGCCCATATCCTTGCCCGTCAGCGGATCGCCCGCGGATTCGAGAAATTCCAGATGGCCGAATGCATGGCCTGTTTCCGCCTCGGCCGCGGTGCGAAACAGCTCAGCAGCCTCGGCCTCGCCTTCGATATCGGCCTGCTGGGCAAAGTAAAGATAGCGTCGGTTGGTTTGCGCCTCGGCGGCGAAGGCCGCGCGCAGGTTTGCCTCGGTACGTGTTCCCTTGAGCGCCATGTGCGCTGATCCTTGTTATTGTTCGCCCGTTACACTGACGGTGTAAGGGCAAAAGTCGCAAAAAATAAGGCGGCAGAACCAAGTGGTTCTGCCGCCCTTTATTTGTTGTCAAATCCACCGTCGTCAAGCAGAGCAGGGGCAATTGCACTGATCAGACGTCAGATTTCATCTGCCTGTCACCTGCGCAAGAGTACGCAAGGGACGGCGCATTATGTCAGGCCGCGTCTTTTGCCGCCTGATTGCGACGCAGACGGAAGACCAGATCGACCGATGCCAATTCCGTACCGTTCGGCATGTTCGGAATATTGGCGATCTTGACGTCACCAGCCGGGATATCGGACAGCATGCCGTCTTCTTCGCAATAGAAATGGTAATGCGGTTCGGTGTTGGTATCGAAATAGGACCGACCCGAATCAATCACGATTTCATTGAGAAGGCGGGCATCGGTGAACTGGTGCAAAGTGTTGTAAACCGTTGCCAGCGATACCTTTATATTGTTGCTCATGGCTTCGGAATGCAGCTGTTCTGCCGTGACGTGACGATGACCATCATCAAACAGCAAACGTGCCAGTGCCAAACGCTGACGCGTGGGACGCAGATTGGCATCCTTGAGCCGGTTAAGCGCGTTGGTATATGGACGCGATGTATGTCCCATAGCTTTGCCCCTTTGTCGTGGTCGGGCCAAAATCCGCATGGCCCTGTTGAATTCTTGGCATAGACTAAAGAACCCCGACGCGTTGTTCTTTGATTTTGATCAACTATAATCGCAGGGTGAAATAACGCTAAATACAAACAAAAAGGGCCGGTAAAAACCAGCCCTTTTTTTATTTGATCCGAGATCAGGATCAGTCGCCCGTCATGATGCGATCGACCAGTTCCTTCACGGTCGGAATATTGCCGTTGGCATAGAACGGATCTTCGCCAAACTTGTAGGCATTGTGACCGGCAAACATCAGCTCATGTTCGACATCGGCACCATGCGCAATATTCTGCAGCGTCTTCTGAATGCAGAAGGAGCGCGGATCGGCACGCTTACCGGTGGTGCCTTCATGCTGTTCCCAGTTGGAGAACTGGCACTGCGACAGGCAGCCCATGCAATCGATCTGGTCTTTCTTGATCGTCAGCGCGCTTTCCGGGGTGACAAACACCATGGTGTCATCCGGGGTCGGCATGCCTTCGGTATAACCGGCTTCAAGCCAGCCCTTGACCTTGTCGGCATCATCTTCACGCACATAGATCGGACGACCGCGACGGCCCAACGGAATACCGACATGCAGATCTGCCTCGGCGGTACGCGAATAGCGGACCTGACGATCAGAACGCTGATGCAGATCTTCGAGGAAGTCGTTGCGTACAGCCGAGCTATAGAAGCCCGTCGGGCTGAATTTATGCAACGACACATCGCCGTTCTGCAGACTGGTCAGACGGGATTTCCAGTCATCGGAAATCTCGCTTTCCTGGGTCAGAAGCGGACGCGTCCCAAACTGGAAGGCCACCGGGGCGACTTCCGGATTGTCGATCCAGTCTTCGAAATCGCGCAGGTACCATACCCCACCGGCCATGATGATCGGAACATCATTGAGGCCAACGGAATTCATGAATTCACGAAGGGCGGCCACACGCGGGAACGGATCTTCGGGGACCAGCGGATCTTCGGAATTCGAAAGGCCATTATGGCCACCGGCACGCCACGGATCTTCATAGACCACGCCGCCCAGCCATTCCGGGATCTTTTTGTACGAACGCAGCCACAACGCACGAAACGCACGCGCCGAAGACACGATCGGATAATAATGCACGCCATACTGTGCAGAAATCTGCGCAATCTTGTATGGCATACCCGCACCACAGGTCACACCGTGGATGAGACCTTTGGCACCTTCGAGAACACCATGGAGAATGGGTTCAGCACCGCCCATTTCCCACAAAACATTCATATGCAAGCGGCCTTCGCCATTGCGCATTTCATGTGCAATCTGCGCCTGCGCAATCCCGCCACGAATGCCATAGGCGATCAGTTCCTGATGACGGTCACTACGGGTTTTTCCTGCATATTCGATCGGGACCAGATTGCCGTTCTCGTCATAAGAATCGGCATTCACAGCGGAAAAAGTCCCGATACCACCGGCAGCAGCCCATGCGCCGGAACTTCTACCCGTCGATACAGCAACGCCTTTGCCACCTTCAATAACTGGCAAGACTTCTTTACCCGACATGACGAGCGGTTTAAGGGCTTTCAAATTCGTCTCTCCCATTCGGCATTTGCCCGCGACACCAAGGTATCGCGCAGAGTGCCGGACGACGTCGCGTTTTTATCGTCGTCCGGCATCCCGTTAGCTTATTCGGCGTCGCCTGCTTCGAGGTCGGCACCGGTTTCCTGGTCAACACGTTTCATCGACAGTTTGATTTTGCCGCGATCATCGAAACCGATGACTTTGACCTTAACCTGGTCGCCTTCTTTCACGATGTCCGAAACCTGTTTGACACGCTCAGGTGCCAGTTCCGAAATGTGAACAAGACCGTCGCGCGCACCGAAGAAGTTTACGAATGCACCGAAATCAACAGCCTTAACGACCTTACCGTCATAGATATGATTCAATTCAGGTTCCGCAACGATGGATTTGATCCAATCCACTGCCTGCTTGCCTTTGGCACCATCGGTATGTGCGACAGTGATCGAACCATCATCTTCGATGTCAACTTTTGCACCGGTTTCTTCGCAGATTTCGCGAATGACCTTGCCGCCCGAACCGATGACGTCACGAATTTTGTCTTTCGGGATCGAGAACTGGGTGATGGTCGGTGCGTTGCCCGAAACTTCACCACGTGCTTCCGGCAGTGCCTTGGACATTTCGCCAAGGATGTGCAGTCGGCCATCACGTGCCTGTTTCAGCGCAATCTGCATGATTTCCGCAGTCACCGAGGTGATCTTGATGTCCATCTGCAGCGAGGTAACGCCGTTCTCGGTACCGGCAACCTTGAAGTCCATGTCGCCAAGGTGATCTTCGTCACCCATGATGTCGGACAGGACAGCAAAGTCTTCGGCTTCCTTGATCAGGCCCATGGCGATACCGGCAACCGGACGTGCCAGCGGAACACCGGCATCCATCATCGCAAGCGAGCTTGCGCAAACCGTCGCCATCGAGGACGAACCGTTTGATTCGGTGACTTCCGAAACGATACGGGTGGTGTACGGGAAGGCATCCTTGCTCGGCATCAGCGGATGCAGCGCACGCCATGCCAGTTTACCGTGACCGATTTCACGACGGCCCGGCGAACCCATACGGCCAGCTTCACCAACCGAATAGGGCGGGAAGTTGTAATGCAGCATGAAGCCTTCACGGTATTCACCGTCAAGCGCGTCAACGATCTGCTCGTCCTGACCGGTACCAAGGGTAACAACAGCCAGTGCCTGGGTTTCACCACGGGTGAAGATCGAGGAACCGTGCGAACGCGGCAGAACCGAAACTTCGCCCATGATCGGACGAACGTCGGCACCGGTACGGCCATCGATACGCTTGCCGGTTTTCAGGATCGCACCGCGAACGATGTCTTTTTCCAGATCCTTGATGATCGAGGAAACCTTGCCTTTGAGTTCGTCAGGAACCTCATCACCAAGTTTTTCAACGATGTCGGCTTTCGCCGCAGCAACAGCAGCTGAACGCTCCTGTTTTACAACGTTTGCGTAAGCTGCGGTCAGGCCTTCGGTGCCCAGTGCAGCAACTTTTTCGACCAGCGCGTCATAGCCATCCGGAAGACCGGCAACTTCGCGCGGCTCTTTGGCAGCTTCTTCAGCCAGATCGATGATCAGGTCGAGAACGCCCTGGAACTGTTCGTGACCGAATTTGACCGCGCCAAGCATGACGTCTTCGGACAGTTCGGATGCTTCGGATTCAACCATCATCACGCCGTCGCGGGTACCCGCAACAACAAGATCAAGGTCGCTTTCCTTAACCGCTTCGGTCGACGGGTTGAGGATGTATTCGCCATCCTTGTAACCAACGCGGGCCGCACCGATCGGGCCGAGGAACGGCAGACCGGAAATGGTCAGTGCCGCCGAGGTACCGATCATTGCAACCACGTCCGGATCGTTTTCCATGTCATGCGACAGAACGGTACAAACGATCTGGGTGTCATTGCGATATTGCGGGTGGAACAGCGGACGGATCGGACGGTCGATCAGACGCGAAACAAGGGTTTCTTTTTCGGACGGACGGCCTTCACGCTTGAAGAAGCCACCCGGGATTTTGCCGGCAGCAAATGCTTTTTCCTGGTAGTTAACCGTCAGCGGGAAAAAGTCGACATCCGGGCGCGGCTGTTTTGCGCCAACAGCAGTACACAGGACAACGGTTTCACCGTAGGTGACCTTGACGGCACCATCTGCCTGACGGGCAATTTTACCGGTTTCAAGAACCAGTTTGGCATTGCCCCACTGCATTTCCTTACGGACGACATTAAACATTATTTTCTCTTCCTCTTACAAACCTCTGGCGGACCCGAAAGTGTACACGAGTTCCGAACACATTACTCATGAGGCTTGCATGACAGCGTCATGAGTAATGGGTCCGGCGTAAGCATCGGGTCGGCCCATCCGACCCTGCTTCTCGTGCTCCGATCCACCGGAACAATAAAAAAAACGACGGCGGAGGTCACCCTCCGCCGCAGTTCGATATCAGCGGCGAATACCGAGGCGTTCGATAACGCTCTCGTAACGCGACTGGTCTTTGCGCTGCAGGTACTTCAGCAGGCGGCGACGCTGACCAACCATCATGAGAAGACCACGACGGCTATGGAAGTCGTGGTTATGTTCTTTCATGTGCTCGGTAAGGTTCTTGATCCGTTCGGTCAGGATAGCAACCTGGACTTCGGGGGAACCGGTGTCACCGTCTTTCTGAGCGTATTCCTTGATCAGCTCAGCTTTGCGTTCAGCAGTAATCGACATCAGGCATCCTTTCGCCTTTAGAGATTAAAAACACGCACAGGACGGATTTCGCCACCATTGATCTCAGCCAACGCTACCGCGCGGTCATCGAGCATGGCACAGACGATTTCGTCCTGCACGACGGGGTTTTCAAGGGCATTGCGCTTTGCCACCGGCAACAGCCCGACAGGCTGGCCAGAGGAAAGGCGTTGCGCCTCGACTTCGGTCAGGGCCAGCGCCGGGATGTCGTCCAGCGCGGTCTCAACCGGAAGCAGTTTCTTCATCACCTCGTCCGGGTCCATATCCAGCAGTTCCTGCAGGGGAATGGCGTTCCCTTCCGAAAACGGCCCCGCCGAAGTCCGGCGCAGCGCGGCGATATAGCCGACAGTCCCAAGGCGCAGCGCGATATCGCGCGCCAAAGATCGCATATACGCACCTTTGCCCGACACAACGTCAAGCACGGCATGATCGCGATCTGGCATGTCGACCAGTCGAAGATCCTTGATCAGAATCGGACGTGGCTGCAACACCACATCTTCATCGCGACGGGCAAGATCATAGGCACGCTTGCCATTGACCTTGATCGCCGAAAACTTTGGCGGCACCTGCTGGATTTCACCGATGAATTCACCCAGCACAGCCTTGATTTCGTCTTCAGTCGGACGATGGTCGGAAGTTTCGATCACCTCGCCTTCGGCATCATCCGTACTGCGCGCTTCGCCGAATTTCAGCGTCACGCGATAGCTTTTACTGCCATCCATGACATAAGCAACCGTTTTGGTTGCTTCGCCAAAGGCAATCGGCAGAACGCCGGACGCCAGCGGATCAAGTGTCCCGCCATGTCCGGCCTTGTTGGCATCCAACAGACGGCGCACCTGATTGACCACGGTTGATGACGTGATCTCCAGGGGCTTGTCGACCGCCAGCCAGCCATTAATGCTTTTACCGCGACGGCGACGCGCCATCAGTCGTCCTCATCTTCCGGGTCACCCGACCGGTCATCCACAAGATCCTGCGCGACATGCGGGTCACGAAGGAGGGCACCTATATGGTCAGCGACATCAAAACTCTTGTCTTCGACAAATCGCAATGCAGGCACATATTTCATATGGACCGTATGGGCCACATGATTGCGCAGGTGTCCTTTCTGACGCATCAACGCCTTCATCGACGTTTCCGCTTCACCGCCGCCAAGCGGGGTAAAGGATACCATTGCATTACGCATATCCGGGGAAAGATTGACACCCGTGATGGTCACCGGGCGCCGGGTCAGTTCCGGATCGTAAATGTCTCCACGCTCCAATGCCTGCGACAGCGCCTGACGGATTTCTTCCGCCACGCGGAGCTGTCGCTGACTTGGTGCTTTGGCCGGTTGCTTCGCCATTTCAGTTCCTCACCGTCTTACAGTTCGACGGCAATTTCCTCGTTCTCGAAGCACTCGATGACATCGCCAGCCTGGATATCGTTGTATTTGGCAAACGACATACCGCACTCATAGCCCTCGCGGACTTCCTTGACTTCGTCCTTGAAGCGACGGAGCGTCGAAAGTTCGCCGGAATGAATGACGACATCGTCGCGCAGCAGGCGCACACCTGCGCCGCGTTTGACGATACCCTCGGTGACCATGCAACCGGCAATCTTGTTGCCAGAGATGGTGAAGATGTCGCGGATTTCTGCGTAACCCAGGAATTTCTCGCGAACTTCCGGGGAAAGCATGCCCGACAGCATCTTTTTGATGTCATCAGCAACATCGTAAATGATCGAGTAGTAACGAATATCGACGTTGTCACGGCGGGCCTGTTCACGGGCCTGCTGGTTTGCACGCACGTTAAAGCCGATGATCAGCGCATTGGATGCGCGCGCCAGCGTAACGTCGGATTCGTTGATACCACCGACACCGCTATGCAGAACGCGGACCGAGACTTCCTCGTTACCAAGTTTCTGCAAGGTGCCGATAAGCGCTTCGACAGAACCCTGCACGTCACCCTTGATGACGATCGGGAGTTCTTTGACCTCACCGCTCTGCGAGAACATGTTCTCGAGCGCGGATTTCTTCATCGCGGCAGCCTGGGTTTCACGAATGCGGCGCTGACGGAAGTCAGACACTTCACGTGCCTTGGCTTCGTTTTCAACAACCACAAAGTCGTCACCGGCAGACGGCACACCGTTCAGACCGGTCACCTCGACCGGCATCCCCGGGATGGCTTCGCCAACACGGTTACCGTGATCATCGATCAGGGCACGGACACGACCCCATTCCGGGCCGGTGACAAAGATGTCACCCGTGCGCAGCGTACCGCGCTGAACCAGAACGGTTGCGACCGGACCACGGCCTTTTTCCATACGGGCTTCGACAACAACACCATCGGCAACACGTTCCGGGTTGGCTTTAAGGTCAAGCACCTCGGACTGCAGCAGAATGGCTTCTTCCAGTTCGGTCAGGCCAGTGCGCTGTTTGGCTGAAACTTCAACCGCTTGAACGTCGCCACCCATTTCCTCGACCACAACTTCATGCTGAAGAAGTTCGGTTTTCACCTTGTTGGCATTCGCGCCCGGCTTGTCGATCTTGTTGATCGCGACAATCATCGGAACGTCGGCTGCCTTGGCGTGGCTGATCGCTTCAATCGTCTGCGGCATGACCGAGTCATCGGCAGCAACAACCAGAACCACGATATCGGTAACCTGTGCACCGCGCGAACGCATTTCGGTAAATGCGGCGTGGCCCGGGGTATCGATAAAGGTAATTTTCGAGCCGGTTGCCATGGTGACCTGATAGGCACCAATATGCTGGGTAATGCCACCGGCTTCGCCACCGGCAACGTCGGTAGAACGCAGCGCATCAAGCAGCGAGGTTTTACCGTGGTCAACGTGGCCCATGACGGTCACGACCGGCGGACGACCGACCAGCTGTGCGTCGTTGTCGTCAGCACTGACCAGTGCTTCTTCAACGTCGGCATCGGAAACACGGCGCATGTTATGGCCAAATTCCTCGACCACGAGCTGTGCGGTATCTGGATCAAGGCTCTGGTTGATGGTCGCCATAACGCCCATGCTCATCAGGGTCTTGATCACGTCTGCCGCACGTTCAGCCATACGGTTGGCGAGTTCCTGGACAGTAATAACGTCCGGGATAACCACATCACGCACGACTTTTTCCTTCGGTTTCTGCGGCCCTTGGGCACGCGCTTTTGCTTTGGCCTGCTGGCGCTTGATCGATGCCATGGAACGACGGCGACCACCTTCGTCACCGCTCATTGCATTGTTGATCGAAAGCTTGCCACGGCGGCGGCCATCGTCACCCTTGCCGCGCGCTGCGCGACCGGCTTCTTCTTCTGCACGCTTGCGCGCTGCCACACGGGCGTTCTCTTCTTCAATTTCCTTGCGGCTTTTGGACTTGCCATCTGCCGGGGCAGCACGGCGACGCTCTTCGGGGACGAGCGGCTCTGCCGGCTCACCCTGAATAACGTTTTCCTCAGCCTTCGGCTTGGCAGCCGGTTTCGGCTTGGAAGTCTTGCCCTTGGCGGTCGAGGCAGCAAGCTGCTGTTCAACTTCTTCCACAGACGGGGAGTCGCCTTTGGCCTCAGCCGGTGCTTCTTCCTTCTTGGCCTCTTCTTCGGCCTTTGCCTTGGCTTCTTCTGCCTTGCGGGCTTCTTCCTCGGCCTTGCGTGCCGCTTCTTCACGAGCGCGAATTTCGGCGCCCGCTTCGTCCTGCTTGCGGCGCTCTTCAGCAGCCTTCAAAGCAGCCATGCGGGCAGCACGTTCGCTATCGGTCAGATTGCCGTGATCATCAACGGTCGGACGCGATTTCGGCTCTTCAACCGGCTCTTTCTTGACTTCCGGTTCCGGCTTTTCTGCCGCCGGTGCCTGCTCTTCAACGAGATCCTTCTTCACTTCACGGAAGCGACCGGATTCGTTCTTTTCGAATGTACGCTTCTTACGCACTTCGACGGTCACAGATTTTGACCGTCCATGCGAGAAGTTCTGGCGAACCTGCCCGGCCTCGATCGTCTTGCTCAATTCAAGCTTCGATCTGTTGAGGCTCAGCGGTTTCTTCTCCTGTTCGCGATCACTCATAATCCGTCCAACTTCCTCATTTCCTGCGGGATCGGGCACATCTGCCGATCCTGTCCTGTCCGTCTGGCGCTTGTCTGATCTCAGACAGCGCGAAATCCTTCAAGCCGCTTGCATGAACGCCCCAACCGGTTGGCAAGGCCTCCTGGCGCAACGGCCACATGTACTGCTTTTTCGCGACCAAAAGCCGCGCCGATTTCAGCAGCATCCAGAACGGAATAAATCGGCAGATCCCGGGCCTTGGCCTCGATCTTGGATTTTCCGTCTGCGGCACCATCGCGTGCCGCCAATATCAAGGCTGCGCCCTCGGCAATCTGGGCACGGGCCTTTTCAAATCCTGCAACAGCCTGTCCGGCACGTCGCGCCAGCGACAACAGATCGATACATTTGCGCGTCAGCAATTCCTCGATCCGGTCTGCAAGTGCGGTGTCGACCACGACTTTTTGCCGGGCCGCCCGGGCAAAGGCGTTCTTTGCACAGGCGGTATTTATCACATCCCGCGACGGGCACAACCATAATCCCCGTCCCGGCAGCCGTTCCTCAAGGTCGGGAACAACCGAACCATCCGGCCCGATTACAACCCTGAGAAGATCTTCCTTGTACCGGACTTCGCCGGTGACAATGCACCGGCGTTCCGGAACCTCGGCTACCTTGCCGCCTTTACGATGCGACATGGCATCCTCCGATCAGGCTTGCGCCTCTTCGCCTTCGGCAGTTTCTTCGGTCTCTTCTTCAAGACCATCGAACCAGCCAAGCTTGCGACGGGCTTCCATGATCATGTCGTTGGCCTGATCCATGGTAATGGTATCGGCATCTGCGACATATTCGATCAGCTCGTCACTGGCGAGATCAGCAAAGTCTTCAAGGTTTTTGACGTCGTTTTCGCCAAGGCGAACAACAACGGCAAGCGACAGCCCCGGGAATTCGACCAGATCGTCGGCAACCTTGAGCTCCTCACGACGCTTCTGAAGGCGCTCTGCCTCTTCGGAAAGGAAGGTACGTGCGCGGTTGCGCAGTTCTTCGGCGATTTCTTCTTCGAAACCTTCGATCTCGGCCAGTTCTGCCAGCGGCACGTAACCGACTTCCTCGATCGAGGTAAAGCCTTCGGCAACGAGGAGATGGGCTATAACTTCGTCAACATCAAGGGCCTTGATGAACATTTCCGCACGCTTGCGTGCTTCTTCCTGACGACGTTCGCTTTCGTCTTCCTCGGTCAGAATGTCGATATCCCAACCGGTCAGCTGGGAAGCCAGACGCACGTTCTGACCGCGACGGCCAATGGCGAGGCTCAGCTGATCGTCCGGAACGACGACTTCGATACGGTTGGTTTCTTCATCAATAACAACCTTGGTGACCTCGGCCGGGGCCAATGCGTTCACAACGAAGGTCGCCGGATCTTCCGACCACTGGATGATGTCGATTTTCTCGCCCTGCAGTTCGGCAACAACAGCCTGCACGCGCGAACCGCGCATACCGACACAGGCGCCAACCGGGTCAATCGAGTTGTCCGAGGACAGAACCGAGATTTTGGCGCGCGAACCCGGGTCACGGGCAACCGACTTGATCTCGATAATGCCGTCGTAGATTTCCGGAACTTCCTGGGCAAACAGTTTTGCCATGAAGGTCGGGTGGGTACGCGACAGGAAGATCTGCGGGCCACGCTGTTCACGACGGACATCAAGGATCAGGGCACGTACCCGGTCCCCCTGACGCACGGTCTCGCGCGGGATCAGTTCTTCACGGCGCAGGATCGCTTCGGCACGGCCGATATCAACAAGAACGTTGCCGAACTCGACACGCTTGACGACGCCGTTGATGACTTCGTCTGCACGGTCCTTGTATTCCTCGAACTGGCGTTCGCGCTCTGCGTCGCGCACTTTCTGCACGATGACCTGCTTTGCGGTCTGGGCAGCGATACGACCAAAATCGATCGGCGGCAGCGGATCAACAAGGAATTCACCAAGATTGATGTTCTCGTCACGGATACGCGCCTGTTCGAGCGACATCTGGGTGAAATCGTTTTCGATTTCATCGGTGACTTCGATGTAACGGGCGAGTTTGATTTCGCCGGTTTTACGGTCGATATGCGCACGAATGTCATGCTCGTGACCATATCTGGAACGACCGGCCTTCTGAATGGCCTGTTCCATGGCACCGAGAACTTCGTCACGATCAATGCCCTTTTCACGGGCAACGGCATCAGCGACCTGCAAAAGTTCCGGCCGCGGCATTCCCGAAGTTGCTTCCATATCCAACCTCTATTCTGCGTTATCGTCAGTCCGGCGATCACCGGTGACGTGCGCGATCAATTCATCTGTCAGCACCAATTTCGCTTTCGCGATATCGGCCAACGGCAACAAGACACGTTCGCCATCCACAATCAGGGCGACCGCATTATCTTCAATCCCATCCAGCACACCGCTGAAACGGCGACGACCATTCATGGCCATCACCAGCTCGACCTTTGCCTCAAATCCCTTCCACACATCAAAATGCGCGGCACGGGTCAGCGGGCGGTCGATACCCGGGGAACTGACTTCAAGGTGATAGGCACCTGAAATCGGATCCTCAACATCCATCAGGGCAGAAACCGTACGGCTGATTTCGGCGCAATCTTCAACATTGATGCTGCCTTTGGCATCCGGACGATCCGCCATGATCTGCAGGATATTGTGGTCCTGCCCGGTCATCGAAACGCGAACCAGCTCAAAGCCCAGCGCGTTGAGTGACGGCTCGATAATCTCTGCGATTTTCGCCATCAACGGGTCTTTTAACTGTTGTCCAATCAGCTCAGCCATAAAGCGATGCCATACCCCAAAAAGCACAAAAGAGCGGGCGCGAGGCCCACTCTTTGTCAGAATTTACAAAAAGCTTGGCGGCTTTATACAGCCGGTTTGCGCAGAAATCAAGTCAGGATACCGGCACACAACGCCATTCAACCCAAGGATTCCGGGCGGGTTCAAACCGACGGCTGCGGGGCGGCCAAACCACGGAAGAAGGCAAAGGCATTCACAGCCCCGTCACGCACGGCTTGCTCGTCCTTTGCATCAAGCGCCAAGCCATTGACCTGCTCTGCAAATTCACGCCAGTGCTTGCCACGGCCTTCGACATGACCGGCCAGATGGCGGGCGCCAAATTGCGCATGAAGGCCGATCTTGTCAGCCGCCTTAAGCAAGAAGGCCGCGCCCAGTGATGACCCCTCACAAACATAAAGCCAGCCCACTCTTTCTGCACCATCGGCGTTAATCGGCATCCGACTCCAGTCTTCTTCCGCATCATACCCAAGGTCCGCCATATCGGCACAGACAGCATCATATCGGCTGCGCTCTACCAGGCCCGGAATGGCATCATTCAGATCATCTGCCGCATAGAGTGATTTCATCCGGCCATGAAATATATGTTGCAAGCGCAAGAAGCGCAGATAGTTGTCGCGGCTGTCGAACGGTTCCATGGCCATAACCATGTCATCCACCGACTGATGTGCGCTGCGCGTCGATTGCTTGAGTTCTTCGAGACGGGTCATGTCCGCCAGTGCCTGACCTGATACAGCATTCATTGCCGTTGCCCTTTCCTTAAGTCCGGTCCTAAGTCCAGCCGAATGGTTCATTGCCGTTCGGCTCTCTTTTCCCAAGACGGGTCAGGCGAGCTGATATCTGAAACTCACCGTGCGAAATCATTCCACGGGAAAGATCAGTCCTCGCGAAACGCGCGGGCAAACTGATCAGATAGTGGTTTGAACAGATAACTCAGCGCAGAGCGCTCCCCGGTTGCGAGGAATGTCTCAACCGGCATGCCGGGCACCAGTTCGCGACCTTCAAGTTTGGCCACTTCACCGGCTTCGATGCGCACACGTACATTATAATAGGTCTCACCGGTCAGTTCATCGCGATCAAGATCAGCCGACACAAAGGATACCTGACCGTTAAGTTCCGGGGTGGTTCGCTGATTAAAGGCTGTGAAACGCAGCATGGCGGTCTGGCCGACCACGACCTGTTCGATGTCACGCGGATTGACCTTTGCTTCGATCACCAGTTCATCGCGATCCGGCACAATCCCCATGATCCTGTCACCCGGTCCAATGACGCCACCAACCGTGTGCACGGCAAGCTGATAAACCGTCCCGTCATAGGGTGCGCGAATATCGATCCGGCGCAACTGGTCACGCAGCGCGATTTCACGCTGCATTAATTGGGCGATCTGCTGATCAATATCGGTCAGTTCGCCAAGAACCTCCGTCTGCCGATCACGATCAAGCTGCAGGATTTGCATCTCGGTTTCCGAAATCTGCATGCGTGTTGCGGCGATCTGGGCGGTCAGTTCGCCATGCCGGCCATCAAGGCTTGCGCGTTCGCGGCGCAGGGCAGCGACCCGCGTGATCGGCACAAGTTGTTTGGCAAACAGGGTTTCAAGCCCGGTCAGTTCATCAACGATATGATGGCGCTCTTCCTCATTGGCGTTTTTCTGCGCGGTCAGGCCCACAACCGTTTCTGAAAGCTGGGAAAGCTTTTGGCGCAATTGTTCCTTTTCACCTTCCAGACTGTTTTTACGGGCCGCAAACAGACTGACTTCAGCTGCGATCAGCTCGGATATCTTCGGTTCCGACTTACGGTCGACAAAGGCTGCAGGAACTTCAAGAGCAGGCAGGTTGTCACGTTCACCGGTCAGACGCATGCGTCTGGCAATCAAGGCCGACAATTGTGTTTCGACAATCCCGAGGCTTGCGCGTGCCATCGTATCGTCAAGGCGGATCAAAAGATCACCCGCCGCAACCCGGTCGCCGTTTTTCACATTGATCTGGCCGACAATGCCACCTTCTGAATGCTGCACATCCTTGACGTTGCTTTCGACAACGAGCTTGCCCGTGGCAACCACCGCACCGGACAGCTGCGCAAAAACAAGCCATAACACACAGCTGGTAAACAGCACGGCAACGATGCCGCCCCCCCAAACAACATGGCGGCGCAGTGTTGCAATCGCTGGCGACATCACCTGGGGATCTGCCGATCCGCTTGGCCCGGTGGCAAGCTGTAATCTGGTCATGCGGTTTCTCCCACCTGTCTGACGGTTTTGCGCATGATGTCGTCACGTTTGCCAAACGCCACCTGACGGCCATCCTGAATAACGGTCGCAAGGTTCACGGTTGCAAGCGCACTGGGCCGGTGCGCGATCAGAACGACAATCGCCCCGCGGGCACGCGCATCCCTGACGGCTTGAAGCAAGGCTTGCTCGCCGAGGCTGTCGAGACTGGCATTGGGTTCATCAAGCACAATCAGGAACGGATCGCCAAACAAGGCACGGGCAAGGCCAATACGTTGCCGCTGCCCACCTGACAGAACAACACCGCCACTGCCAATCCGGGTGTCATAACCATTGGGCAGGGACAGGATCATTTCATGGGCGCCAGCTGCCTTTGCCGCCGAAACAATGGCGCTGTCGGTCGCGTCACTCTGCAACCGGGCAATGTTGCGCGCAATTGTATCGTCAAACAGCGCCACATCCTGGGGCAAATAGCCGATATGACGGCCAAGATCGACCGGGTTCCAGTGGGAAAGCTCCGCCCCGTCAAGACGGATATTGCCACCGCGAAATGCCCCCATACCAACCAATGCTCGGCCAAGGGTCGACTTTCCCGAGCCGCTTGGCCCGATCACACCAAGTCCGTCGCCAGCCTTGAGAACAAGTTCGCCAACCCGCAACAGGACCTTGTCTTTGCCGGCTTTCTGATTGCCGGGCGTGCCGATCACAAGACCGGAAACCGAAAGGCTCTCAGACGGCGCTGGCAGAGTTGTTGTGTCCGCTTTATCGGAAATATCTGGCAGAAGCGCATCAAGACGCCCCCATGCTTGTCGTGCAGCTACAAATCCGCGCCAATTGGCGATGGCCTGCTCAACCGGTGACAAGGCACGCGCGGTTAAAATTGATGCAGCGACCATCGCACCGGGGGTGACTTCCTGCTTGATCGCAAGATAAGCACCAAGTGCCAATACGCCGGACTGCAGCGCCAGACGAATGACCTTGATATAGGCCGAAAAGGTCGACGTAACGTCACCAACGGCGGTGTTGTCGTTCAAATACAGATTGTTTTGTTTGGCCCATGCCCCGCGAAAGGCATCTTCCATGCCCATCGCACGAATGGCCTCGGCATTTTGCCGTCCGGCTTCAATCAACGCATTGCGCCTGACAATCTGACTGTTCATCCGCGCGACTTTCTTCCGCGTCACAAATTCACTGATCAGGGTCAGGACAATCAGGACCATCCCACCAACAAGGGCCAGCACGCCAAGCCAAGGGTGGAAGGCAAAAACGATCCCAAGGAAAAGCGGCATCCACGGCAAATCACATATCGCCACAGGCCCGGAACCGCCAAGAAACTGTCGGATCTGATCAAGATCACCAAGCGGCTGAGAGGTTTCGCGGCCGTTTTTCAGGCGCAGATCCAAGGTGCTCGAAAGAGCCATGGGTCCGGTCTGTTCATCGACCCGCCAGCCAACCCGGACCAACATGCGCGCACGCAGGGCATCAACCGCACCAAGAAACAGATAAAGACCGACCACAAGCCCGATCAGGGCAATCAAGGTCGGGATGCTCTGGCTTGCCAGAACACGGTCATAGACCTGAAGCATGAAAAGCGGGCCGGTCAGCATCAAAAGATTCGACACGCCACTCATCGCGCCGACGGCCAGAAAGGCACCGCGCAATGCGCCAAGGGCACGACTCATCGGTCCGGAATGCGTCGAAGGCTGGGTGGGGCTTTGGGATGCTTTGACAAACACGCTTTTGATACACCAGTCATCTGAGTTAGGTTTGGGTGGGTGCCGCTGTTACGCGGCACCCTGCAATCAAGACTTTGTGCCCGTTCCGCGGCTTGCGGGACGGGCCGTTTTCGTTAAACGAAGTCCGTTGCATCAAGGTCGTTGAAATCAACACCGGTCAGGGTGACGGCGCCATTGGCATGGGTGATCACGGCATTGCCTGCGCCATCATCACCGATGGTGACCGAGTTGTAATCGATATCAAGAAGGTCGGTACCATCGGTGAAGTCGGTGATGGTGTCGTCACCAAAGCTTGACGAGGTATCGAACTCAAAGGTGTCCGCCCCGCCGTTGCCGGTCAGAACGTCATCACCAGCCCAACCGCCGATCACGTCATCGCCAGTGCTGCCGTTGATTTCGACACCTTCGGAATCAAAAACAGACTGCAACTCGGAACTGTCACCGCCGTAAAGAGCGGTCAGAACCGTACCGGTTTCCGAACTGCTCAGGTCCAAGCCAGAAATATCAACCGACGAGTCGCTCAGGGAGTAGTCGCCGTTGCCATCCTGCACCAGAGTCTCACCGAAAGAGAGTTCGTCGAGATTTCCGACGATCTCGTGGGTGCTGATGTCATAAGTGAATTCATCACCCCCGCCGGTGGTTGCGAGGAAACCATCGGTGTAGCTCGAAGAACTATCTTCATCGCTGAGGTAGTATTGCGGACCGTCAAAAAGGCCACCATTCAGGAACTGACCCCAGTTGAACGTACCTTTGGAAAAATTGGCATCGAAATCTGCTAGCAGACCGTGCAGATCAACACCGTTACCGGAACCATCTGCGTTCAGATCAATTGCAATAGTCATTTAGACATCTCCTATTTTTTCGCCCCAACCATTGGAACGATATAGTGAGGATGACTCTTATTCTCACTATGAGTCAACAAAATAATGTTTAAAATCAATACGTTAACGAAATCCAAAACAAGTTTATCCGGTCAGATCAATGATCTGACCGGTGAGTGGCATTTTTCCTTTTAAAACGGCTTAGAAGTTGCCGCTAAGGCTGATGATCGCGGTACGTCCCGGTGCCGGCGCATACGTTCCTCCGCTTCCTTGAACATACCCCTCATCAAACAGGTTATTGACGGCAAACCGCAGCTTCACAGCATCGTTAATCTCGTAAGAACTGTAGAAATCGAAGACACGGTATTTGTAATACTCGCCACCAACGGTCGACAGGCTCACCGACCCGACTTGAGAACCATAGTTTTCTTCCGGGTAAACAAAGGTCGCCCGCATCCCCAATACAAGATCCTGATTGAAAAGACGGAACCCGCCATCAAGCGTATATTTGCGTTTGGGCGGAGCATAAATGCCGAACAAGCCACCCACGGTACCGTAAGTACCTGCACTCTGCGCAGCGGCAGAATAGGTAGTATCAAGAATGAACTGATTGTAATTCCCGATCAGATCGATGTCTGATGTGGTCAGTGTGCCGCCGAAATAGTACTCGCCAGCATCATAGAAAGCCTCGAGCTCGGTACCGGTCATATAAACAGGATCGGTAAGGTTGACCATGCCAGCCCCAACTGATGGCCAGTTGGCAGTCGGAAGGGATGGAAGTGGCACAAAGCCCACAGTCGTGTAATTCTCGATTGTTGAGCGATAGTAAGACAATTTAGCCCTGAACCCGTCACCCTGTTGAATGACGTTATCAAACATCAGGTTGACACCAACTTCCTTGGTTTCAACCTCTTCGGCCTTGAGATTGGCGTTCGAGAAATAGGTAACCGGCTGTTCACCAATATGCATCCCCTTGAACATGGTTTCCATGATCGTAGGGGCCCGCAGGTTTTCACGATAATTGGCAAAGAATTGCAGACCTGGATACGGCGTCACGCTTGCGCCGATAGATGGAGAAATCCGGTCCTCTGACAGATCAACGTCAATGGGAACATCATTTCCACTGCCACACTGCTGCGATGTGAAACCACCGGGTAATGCTTCACACCAGTAAGAGTCACCCGTCAATTCGTAGCGATCATAACGAAAACCACCATTAATCTGAAACATGTCGTTCCAGCCATAAGTCGCAGTCACATAGCCGCCATAAACGTCACGCTCGCCAGAAGGCGTTGTCCCTTCTGCCTGATAGGCGGCACCAGACCCACCAAGATCTTCGACTTCCGAAGTTGTCTTTGCCCGGTCATGATAAAACTCGGTTCCATAGTCAAAACTGACATTGCTTAAACCATCCCCCACCGAGAACAGGTCAAATCTGCTGGTATTGGCCAGATCAAGACCCGTCGTATCAAGTTTGTAGTCGGTGTCGTAGGGGTTTTGGTTGACCGTACCATTGCTATTGAATCTGGTCGGTCGATATTGGTTGCTTTCCGTTCGGGTCCAATAGGCATTGGTATCCAGATCGACCATATCACTTGACGGATTCCAGTTATGTTTTGCAGTCAAGGTATGGGTTTTGGTTTCGTTCAAATCGGGCTTTGTGTTCGTGACATCATTGGTCTTGGTGTAATTGCTCTTTGAACCGACATAGCCAAGATTGAGTTCCTGATCATCTGTCAGGAAGACATTGGCTTTCACCAGGCCGGATGTCTGACGAAGAAAGGTATATTCGGGCCGGGAACTGTAAACGTCATGAAAATTGTCGTTTCCATCAGTAAACAGCGCCGGGTTATGTTTGCCCGGACTGTAGTTACCAATGACTTTCCGGCTTACCGCAGCCGAAATATCAAACCGCGGCGCAACCCTGACTCCTGCCGCGACGTCGCCGGCAAATTCGTACTCATTTGTACCGTGACTGACATTGACCTTGCCGCCCCATTTTTCACCATCATCCAGAATGTCTTGGGTATTCAGGGTACGCATTGTGACAATACCTGCGGATGAACCAGCGCCACCATTCTGGTTAAGGTTGGATTTTTCGATCTCTACTTCTGCCAACAAGGCGGGATCGAGATACACACGCGAAGATGTGCCATGTGTCGTCTGGTTATAGTTCTGACGTGCACCGTCGATATTGACGTTTACACGCCCCATTTCCTGCTGGCCGCGCACATTTACAGTCAATCCCGGGTCACGGGCATCATTTGAAACATCAACACCAGCAACCTGGTTGAAGATGTCGCGTGCCTCACGCACCGGGGCTTTGCGCATGCTTTCCTGGGTGATCACCGCCACAGAGCCGGGGGTGGAATAAACCTCATCGGGAACACCATTCGGCCCCATTACGCGACGTCTTGCCGTCACGACAACAGGTGCTGTCACGAAGTCATTATCATCATTGCTTACACCGCTTGGATCGATGACCGAGATCGTCGTCGCGTTCAGGGCTTCCCAGCTGAGACCGCTTTGCGACAACATTCTGTCCAATGCGTCGGTCGCGCTCATCTTCCCTGATACAGCGGTGCTTTGAACCCCGTCGGGCAAAGACCCGTCAATTGCAACATCAACTCCGGAAATTCTCGAAAAGGCCACCAGTGCCATCGCAAGCGGCTGTGACTCAATGTCAAACGCATGGATCTCGTTTGAAAGGCCGGAAGAAGATGAACTGTTTTGTGCAATCTCAAATGCTGACGGCATGTCAGCGGTAGATTTTTCGATTGATTGTGCAGTCGCCCCTGCAGGCGCCATTGCAATCAATCCATAGCCCAGCGCACCAATCGCCAGAACCTTCACACCCCCCAAGGATGTGCCCGATTTGAGAGTTGTCTTTCTGGTATCGCCGAGGCGACCCACCCCATCTGAAGGCATTTTATTATGGTCTCCTGATTTCACGAATGCAACTTAGTCGCATTGTTGTTTCGCTACTTTCTCAGACGAGGGGATTTTGCACTTATCTGAAACAAAATGATATTTTTTGAAAATAATTGTTATTTGCAATTATATACCCGCTGACCTCTGCGAGACAGAGCCAGACATTTGGCTCACACGTCCCGGATAACAGTCAGATAATCGGTGAAACGGGTTACATCGACATGCAAGACATCTGCAAGCACGGGCACGACATCACGCGACCGGTCCAGATCGACGACCAGTGTCACCGGCCGTCTTTTCAGTGCGTCGCCCATAATAACGATCTTGCCCGGCTGCCAGCGCTCAAGCACCGTGGCAACATGCCCAAGCGGTTCGCCCATGAAGATCAATTGACCCTGACGCCAGGCCAGCGCGGATTGCACATCAACCGGATGCGCAGACCTTGAGACACCTGTGGCATCGTATGTGATGGCATTTCCCTGTGCGAGGGTATTGCGCCCACCGGCAATATCGACCACAAGCGGATTGGTTTCGGCGATTGTTGTGACCTCACTATCATAGGCGGCGACATCAAACGTCCCGCCGGTCGACAGGGTTCTGCCGTTACGCGCCCGAACGAAAAAGGCACCATCACTGCCTTCATGTTCGAACCATGCTTCACCCTGATGTATTTCGACCCCGGTCATGCCGCCATCAGAAACGAAAGACAGAATGCTGTTGCTGGCGACAATACTGCGCCCACGTTGTCCGGGGATGCTGATTTCACGTCGCTGACCGGTTTGCGTTCTGATATTGGCCAACGGATGGTAGCGATACGTCCCCCAGCCACCTGCAAGCAGAATGGCAGCCAGAGATCCGCCCAACATGGCGCGCCGCCCAATATGGTTCGAAGACGTGATATTAAGGCTTGAGCTACCACTCCACAGACGCTCGATATCGGCAAATGCCTTTGCATGCGCCGGGTCTTTCGCCACCCATTTCGCAAATTCTTGGCGATCTTCTTCGCTTTCACTGCCATCAAGCAGCAAGGCGAACCAATAGGCTGCTTGCTCTGATACCGGATCTCGCAAAGAGTTCATGCTGTTTGCTCGTGCCATTGTCTGGTTATTTTCAGGTTTCAGCTGTGCTGGGCCGGTTTTCCCGCGTCATTCGAACACAGGGAAAAAATCCGCTCTCTTGGTTTTTAACGAACGAGCCTGCGAGATATCCGAAGTCCCGATCACTTTTTTTCGGCCTGATCCATCGCTTCCTTGATAAGGCCGAGTGCGCGGACCATGCGGCTAAAGGCCGTCTGGCTCGGAATCCCGAGTTTTTCGCCGATCTGCACATATGTCAGACCCTCGATGCGGGCCAGAATGAATACATCTCGCTGATGCTTGGGAAGTTTTTGCAGGATTTTCTGCAATCGTTTCAGTTCCTGACGTGACCATGCGATTTGCTCGGGCGACGGGGTATCGTCTGCCAGCATTTCAAATGCTTTATCCGGATCGGGGACAAAGCTCAGGATCCGTTCACGCCGGAAATGATCAATCACCAGATTATTCGCGGTGCGATACAGATAGGACTTGGCAAAATCCTGTTCAGGCAGTGACGGCGTTGCAATGATGCGCAGGAACGTGTCCTGCACGATGTCGTCTGCCATATGCCATGAAAGCTTGCGCCGCCGCACAAACTGCAGAAGCCGCGTATGGTAGGTACGAAAGAGCTTGTTTACATCCCAATGTGGCACGGGTCGGACCTTTGGACTGATCTGCAAACCGGCATAAAGGTGGGGCCAAAACGTGCCGGTTTGACTTCGACATCAAGAAGATGAGCGACCCACATTATCGCACATGACAATCATTCTCAATAAAATCCTGTTTATGCTGACGTACAGGGGTACAATCATCCCACGTAATCACAAAAAGAAACCCGCCTCAAACGGGCGGGTTTCTCAATATAGATTGTCAGATGGAGTGGTTCAGGCCGCGCGTTTTTTACGACGGAAACGCAGATAGTTGCATTTCTTGCCCTGGCGCAGCGCCTTCTGCTCATAGCGGGTTTTCACCCAGTCGCCGGGTGGGGTGCGCCAGTCATCGGGTCCCTCGGCCAGCCATTCGAAATCCGGGTGGTTGTGCATATGCTGCAGGGTCCAGGAAATATACTGCATATCATCGCTGGCAACCCGGAACTCTGCCCCGTCTTTGAGAAGACGTGCAAGCAGCGCCAGGTTCTTGGGGCCGATAAAGCGGCGTTCTGCGTGGCGTTTCTTGGGCCACGGATCGGGAAACAGCAAAAACGCCCGATCAAAGCAGGCATCGACCAGCTTATAAAGCAGCGGGCGCGAATCATCGGCGATGACACGCACATTGCTGAGGTTGCGCTCATCAAGATGGCGCAGCAGGCTTCCCACCCCGTCCATGAACGGTTCCGCGCCGATGATTCCGACATCCGGATTGGCTTCGGCCTGCCCTGCCAGATGCTCCCCGCCGCCAAAACCGATCTCAAGCCAAAGCTGCTTTGGCTTTGCGCCAAAATAGCTGTTGGGGTCTACCCCAGCCGCATCGGGGTATGTAATCCCGATTTCAGGCAGCATGGCATCGACAAGGGCCTTACGGGAATCCTTGAGCGGGCGGCTGCCGCGACGGCCATAGAAATTTGGTCGGTCAGCGGTCGGAATCGGGCGGTCTTTGTTGCGCATGGTCGTTTCTGTCGATCAGGGTCGGATAAAGGGTCGGGTCGTCTGAAAATCAAAACGGGCGGCCCGATTTTTTCGGGCCGCCCGCCTCTTATCACGTCATGCGATTTTGGCAAATCGCACTTTTCAACGCGTTTTCTGCCAATCAGGCACCGAAGGCCGATTTCAGTTCGCTAACCAGATCGGTGCGCTCCCAGGAGAAGCCACCATCGTCGGTCGGCTGACGGCCAAAGTGGCCATAAGCAGAAGACGGCGTGTAGATCGGACGGCAGAGCGAAAGATGCTCACGGATGCCACGCGGGCTGAGATCCATCAGCTGACGCAGAACGTCACCCAGCTTCAGCTCATCAACATTACCGGTATCATGGTTGTTGACATAAAGTGCCAGTGGCTTGGACACGCCGATCGCATAGGCAAGCTGGATGGTGCATTTTTCAGCAAGACCAGCTGCCACGACGTTCTTTGCAAGATAACGCGCAGCATAAGCCGCCGAACGGTCAACCTTGGTCGGGTCTTTGCCCGAGAACGCGCCACCACCATGCGGGGCCGCACCACCATAGGTATCCACGATGATTTTACGACCGGTAAGACCGGCGTCACCATCAGGACCACCAATAACGAAACGACCCGTCGGGTTGATGTAGATTTCATCTGCCGGTGGCAGCCAACCTTCCGGAAGGGCGGCTTCGACATATGGCAGAACCAGTTCGCGGACGGCGTCCTGGGTCAGACCATCGGCATGTTGGGTCGAAACAACCACAGAGGTCGCTGCAACCGGCTTGCCATTGGCATAACGCAGGGTGACCTGGCTTTTGGCATCCGGGCCGAACTGCGGGGCTTTGCCCGAGTGACGGTCCGCAGCCATGGCACGCAAGATACGGTGCGAAAACTGGATCGGTGCGGGCATAAGTTCATCCGTTTCGTCACAAGCGTAACCAAACATGATGCCCTGGTCGCCAGCGCCAAGGTCTTTTTCACCAGCGGAATCCACACCCTGTGCGATGTCTACGGACTGTTCGTGCACATGGCAGTCGATTTCAGCCGTCTCCCAATGGAAGCCATCCTGCTCGTAGCCGATGTCACGGATTGCCTGGCGGGCCTTTTCGATCATGACCTCTTTGGTCACGCTCTCGGGGCCACGTACTTCGCCTGCTAGGACCACACGGTTGGTAGTAGCAAGCGTTTCAACAGCAACGCGCGAATCTTCATCCGCAGCAAGAAAAGCATCAACGATGGAATCGGAAATGCGGTCACAGACTTTGTCCGGATGACCTTCCGAGACGGATTCACTGGTAAATAGATAATCGGAAAGAGACATATAAGACCTTCTCCGGTAATGGGTTTCCAAAACTGGACCGGAGGGCTCCCGATACGAGGCCGTATCGTTAGCGCCCACTTAGCCTTTTTTTGTGTGGTGGCAAGCGGTCCAAATCCGTCCACATTGATCAGTTCTTGAGCGAACTGTCTTATCGGTTGTGCCTGATCGCTCTGTGAAGGTCAAGCATCATTGCCGCAAAACTGTAACCCGAAAGACCTTGTTTCGGCGAAGGTTATGGGCAAAAGACAAAGACGTGATTCACTGCATGCAAACCACGTCTTGTGCCCAAATCGTCCGGTCAATCGGGTTATTTCTGATCGGAATCAGTGCCCTGCAATGCACCCATCGATTTGACGAGTTCAAAGATTTTCTTGCGCTGGTTCGGATCGGTAATCCGGTAGTAGGCACGCACCAGCTCCAACGTTTCACGACGGTTCATCGGGTCGTTGTCGAACGGGTCCGGGCTTTCAGACATTTCACGACGTTCATGCACCGATTTCGATGAAATCTCGTCAGGCATGTCGTCAAAGAAGAATGATACAGGCACGTCAAGAACGCGTGACAGGTCATACAGACGCGACGCACCAACACGGTTGGCACCACGTTCATATTTCTGCACTTGCTGGAACGTCAGGCCGATTGCTTCGCCAAGCTTTTCCTGGCTCATGCCAAGAAGTGTCCTGCGCAGGCGAACACGTGCACCAACGTGAATATCGACAGGATTTGGGGCGCCACTTGCAGTCCGGCCACGACCCCGACCGCGTGTGTTCTTTACCATCGTGTTTTCATCCTTAGGCGACATTTAAGGTAGTTCCTTCTTTCACTCCGACCTATCCGTCCGTGATTTTGTGGGACAATTTCCGGACGGTTTGGCAAATTTTTCAGCCGCCTAGAGGGATTTTAATTTGCGTCTATATCCCATAGCGAGAACGGCGAAGAAGGTAACAATACCGTAAAATAGCAAGTCACGCCACAAATAATATACTGTTGTATGGTTTTTATCGCTCAAAAGGGGGAGCAGAAGGGTAGCCCTCTCCCGTAAGGGCAGGTCTGCAACCTTACGCCCGTAGGCGTCAAAGACTACCGATACTCCTGTATAGGCTGCCCGCACCAATGGCCGACCCTCCTCCAGAGTCCGGAAACGGGCTGCTGCCATATGCTGATATGGGCCTGCGCTGCGACCAAACCACCCGTCATTGGTCAGATTTAACAACCAATCGGGCTGATCTGTGACATCGATCACCGCGCCGGGGAAGATGACTTCGTAGCAAATCAGCGGCGAAAAGCTTGGCAGCCCATTGACCGACAGCGTCTGGGGGCCCGGTCCGGCGGAAAAATCGGTTCGCCCTTCGGTCAGCTTGGGAAAAGGCAAGATCGAACGAAACGGCACATATTCGCCGAATGGCACCAGATGAAACTTGTCAAAGCTCGCGACAATTTGACCACTGGCATCAATCACCTGAATGGCATTCCAGACCTTGTATTCATCGGTATCGCGGGGATAGGTGCGCGGCGCCCCGGTAATCAGGATGTCATTCGGCCCAAGAATGTTGGCCATGTCCATACGGGCGTGGGTCTGGGTTTCAACAAAAAAGGTCGCAGCCGTTTCCGGCCAAATAACAATGCGCTTTTGATCCGGGCGCAAATCGTCCGGGCGGCGCGACATTTCAAGCAACAGGGAAAAATGCTGGTTTTGCAGTTCCGGGCGCCATTTTTCCCGTTGGGCAATATTGGGCTGAACAATCTGCAGGATTGGAACGTCACTCGGTAAATCCGATAGCACGACATCGAATGTATCCGGGCCTGCCATCATCAGGCGCACCGTACCGCCACCCCACAATGCAACCGCAATCATCACCCCACCCAAGGCGGCCATTTTTCCCTGCTTTCCGGCAATGAAGGCCGCAGGCAAGGTCGCAAACAGTGCGGTAACAAAAGAAAGGCCATAAACCCCGACGACCGAGGCAAACTGCATCGGGGCGGCATCAATCGCCCAGACATGGCCCAGAAGGTTCCAGGGAAAACCGGTCAAAACATGACCGCGCAGATATTCCACCACCGCCCAGAACACGGCGAGCAGCGCCGCCCGACGGATCAGACCATCGCCAAGACGCCAGCTTGCCCAGACCGCCAGCATCGGGAAAATCGCAAGTCCCCCACCAAGCCCAAGTAGGGCAAACGGAATCATCCAGCCATAAACTTCCGGCTGTACCAAAAAGGCATGACTGACCCAGTAAAAGCCTGCCGCAAAGTGGCCGGTACCAAACCACCAACCAGCCGAAAGCGCACCCTTGTTGCAGCGAACGCCTTCAAGGCTCCATAGAAGAACGGCAAAACAGACCGGCAAAACAGGGATGATAAAGAAGGGCGGCAGGGCCAAAACCGCCACCGCCCCGGATAACAACCAGACAAAACGCCTGCGCCAGCCCGAAAGACCGGCAAACCGGCGCGCCATGGCTTCAATCATCCGTTTTTTCCTGCGTTTCTGTGCCCTCGACCTCGGCAGCGGTTTGATCGTCCCGCCGCACCATGTGAATGCGCAGACGGCGAATGCGCCGTGGATCGGCATCAAGAACTTCAAACTGAATGCCGCTTGGATGTTCGATCAACTCGCCCCGTGCCGGAACACGCCCAGCGAGCGAGAAGACAAGACCACCAAGCGTATCGATGTCTTCGTCTTCATCCTCATCGAGCAAGCCAAAGGACAGCTTTTCTTCAAGGTCCTCGACCTCAAAACGCGCATCGGCAATATAACACCCGTCCGAAAGACGGATCAGTTTGGGGGTCTGATCGATGTCGTGCTCGTCATCAATCTCACCGACGATTTCCTCGACCAGGTCCTCGATCGTGATCAGGCCATCAATGCCGCCGAACTCATCAACCACAAGCGCCATGTGGGTTCGCGACAGCCGCATTTCCGAAAGCAAATCCAGTACCCGAATGGCCGGCGAAACGAATAGTACCCGACGCAGCAATGACTGCAGGCTAAACTCGCGACCGGCGGCAACACAGCCCAGCACATCCTTGATATGCACCATGCCGGCAATGTCATCGAGGGTGTCACCATAAACCGGCAGACGGGAATGGGCCTTCGTGACCATTGCATCGACCAGGTCCTGCAGCTCGATATTCTTGGGCACCGCCACAATATCGGCACGTGGGATCATGACGTCCTCTGCCGTCATGTCACGAAGGGCAATAATGTTTTCAAACAGGGAACGTTCGTGCAGCGAGACCGGCTCGTCATCTTCTTCGGTCCGCTCGGCAAGTTCTTCGAGCGTATCAGAAAGCGATGCTTCGCCATTGCGCGACTTGCCCCGCTTCAACCCCAGGGCAGAGGCCACATTGTCCCATAAGGAGCCGTTTTCGGCGTCCTGATTTATATCCTCGCCGTTGCGAGGGCGCATACTCTCGTGGTCGTCGTCGCGTTGACTAGAGTCGTTCATGGGTCGGTTTCGACATCCTTTTGTTCAAACAAACCGGTTACTGGGTCAAGTTATCGTTGGGTCATCTTCAATCGGCGCATAGGGATCATCGATCCCGAGTCCGGCAAGAATTTGGCGTTCAAGCTCTTCCATCTCTTCGGCTTCATCATCAACCATATGATCGTAACCGACAAGATGTAGCGTGCCATGAACCGCAAGATGAACCAGATGATTTTTCAATGGCTTTTGCTGTTCGATGGCTTCACGGGCACAGGTTTCGCGCGCAATCACGATATCACCGAGCATCAAGGGCATGTCCGGCGCCATCATGAAGGCCTCAGCATCCTCGGCACTTTCAAGGGCGGCAAAGGACAACACATTGGTCGGCTTGTCCTTTTCACGGTAGTCACGGTTCAGGACCTGAACCGATGCATCATCGGAAAGCCGCACCCCAAGTTCGATCACCGGCGCAACAGATAAAAGCGATGCGCCATCGCCTTCGTCCTTTGTGCCATCACTCGGAACAGCGTTGTCATCCCAAAGCGCGCCATCGGAAAGCGCACCATCAAGGGTCGCGATCACGGCGGCTTCGATTGCCGCAACCTCTTCGCTTTGCCAGTCGCCTGCTTCGACCTCAAGGTCCAGTTCAAGCGGTGCTGTCATCGCCCGCATCCTTGGCTGCACTGTCCTTTTCGCCGCGATAGCCTTTTTTCAGACGATCACGCAGGGCATCAGCCGCGTCATAGGCCTGCACAATCCGGGTCACAAGGTGATGGCGCACGACATCGCGCTGATCAAACTTGATCGTTGCAACCCCTTTGACATCGCCAATAGTTTCAAGCGCATCGCGCAAACCCGACTTGGTGCCGTCTGGCAAGTCGATCTGGGTCATGTCACCGGTCACGACCATGCGCGATCCTTCACCCAGACGGGTCAGGAACATTTTCATCTGCATGGGCGTGGTGTTCTGGGCTTCGTCCAGAATGACAAAGGCATGCGACAGTGTGCGACCACGCATGAATGCCAGCGGGGCGACTTCGATCTCGCCACTTTCCATGCGTTTTATCACGACATCACCCGGAAGCGTGTCATGCAGCGCGTCATAAAGCGGGCGCAGATACGGATCGACCTTGTCTTTCAGATCACCAGGCAGGAACCCAAGGCGTTCACCGGCTTCGACCGCCGGACGGGACAGGATGATGCGATCCACCTGACCAAGGATAAAAGCCTGCACCGCCATCGCGACCGCAAGATAGGTCTTGCCGGTACCGGCCGGGCCAATGCCAAAGATCAGCTCGTTATCAAGGATCGCCTCGACATAGTCTTTCTGGCGTTTGGAACGCGGGGAGATACGGCGCTTCTTGGTCTGGATCGTCAGACGCGAACCCCCAAACATGTCCTTGGTCTGGCCGCTCCATGGATCGGCATCGTCCGGCTCGGAAAGGCGCACGGCACCGTCCACTGTTTCGACATCGATATGATCGATTTCCTTATCACGCAAACGCGCATACAGCTGGGCAAGAACCTTTTTGACCTGGGCGACCTTGGCCGGATCACCGGCCAGCATCACCACCAGCCCGCGGCTGGAAACCTGAACCCCGGTGCGTTCAGACAGCCGTGTCAGGTTTTCGGCCTGCGGTCCGTACAAAACCTGCGCAAGCGCGTTGTCCTGAAACTCGATCTGATCGGAATCCTTGGGGGCATGTTTGGTTTTGCTGTTGGTCTTGCTTTTCGTGGGGGTGCCGCTCACGCAACGTTCCTTTCAGATTTCTGGTCGCTACGGGTGGCGTCGACCAGTTCGCCGCCAAGGGAATTAGGCAGCGCTTCATTGATTTTCAAGCGCACAATCTGTCCAAGTGCTGATTCCGGCAAACCGCTGACATGGACCGGCTGCATATAGGGGCTTTTGCCCACCAGCTGGCCTTCATATTTGCCACGCCGTTCCAGAAGAACATCCATCTCCTTGCCGACGCTGTTCTGGTTAAATGTCAGTTGCTGTTCAGCCAGAAGTGCTTGCAGACGCATGATGCGTTCGGTTTTGACTTTTTCGGGTACCTGCAATTCCATTGCCGATGCCGGGGTGCCCGGACGCGGGCTGTATTTAAAGCTGAAAGCCTGAATAAAGGTGATATCGCGGACGATTTCCATCGTGTCTTCGAAATCCTTGTCGGATTCGCCGGGGAACCCGACGATAAAGTCCGATGACAGCGCAAGGTCCGGGCAGGCATCCTTCAGCCGTTTGGCGATCTCGCGGTAGTCCTCGTTGGTATGCTTGCGGTTCATCGCCTGCAAAACCCGGTCGCCCCCCGCCTGAACCGGCAGATGCAGGAACGGCATCAGCTTTTTCAGATCGCGATGGGCAGAAATCAGGTCTTCATCCACATCGCGCGGATGCGACGTCGTGTAACGAATGCGATCCAGCCCGTCGATTTCGGCAAGCTCGCGCAACAAGCGGCCAAGCGTCCATTCCCCGCCATTGGGGGCCTCACCGTGATAGGCATTCACATTCTGCCCCAGAAGGGTCAGCTCACGCGTGCCCTGGGCCACCAACTGCTTGGCTTCGCGGATGACATCGGCACCAGGGCGTGAATATTCCGCCCCACGGGTATAGGGCACCACACAGAAGGTACAGAACTTGTCGCAGCCTTCCTGAATGGCGAGAAACGCCGAATAGCCCTGTTTTGAAACCTGCTCTGGCAGGTGATCGAATTTTTCCTCGGCCGGAAAATCGGTATCAACGATGCGATTGCGGCCAACCGCGCGGTTGGCGCGCGCAACCATTTCCGGCAGGCGATGATAGGTCTGCGGACCAAACACCATGTCGACCATGGGTTCGCGCTTCATCAATTCCGCGCCTTCGGCCTGGGCCACACAGCCCGCTACCGCGACAATCATCTTGTCGCCGCCCTGGGCTTCTTTGGCTTCCTTGTGCTTGCGCACGCGCCCCAGATCGGAAAACACCTTTTCGGCAGCCTTTTCGCGAATATGGCAGGTATTGAGGATGACCATATCGGCCCCCTCGGCACTGTCGACCGACTGGTAACCCAGTGGCGCCAGAACATCCTGCATGCGCTGACTGTCATAGACATTCATCTGACAGCCATAGGTTTTTACAAAAAGTTTCTTCGCTTCCGTCACGCCAGATCCGTTTCGCTCTCTCAAAACGCCGAAAAGCGGTGTGATCGCTCACACCGCGCTTGAGTTCCGCATACGCACTCACCGGAACCCGTCGGACATCTCGTTATCTGAAATCCCGGTCAGGTGAAACCGAATTTCACATCAACCGGTGCATTATACGGCAAAACGGTCAGGAGCCGAACTGTCGATCCGGACCAAACAGTCGAAAATCTTCCGAAATGATCGCAAGTGGCGAGCTGCCAATCAGTTCACCGGACAGATCGCTGTCAATCAACTGAACCGGCACACCCTGATGCAGACCACGCAAAGCTGCCTGATGTCCCTGGGCAACGCGGGTTTCACACATCCGGGCAAGCTCCTTGCGCGACCCGGCTGCATCTGCCAGCGTCACGGGCGGATGGACCACAATCTCCACCGTCACCTTGCCGAGCGCGAGAAACTGCCACAAATGCGGGGCCAAGTCCATATCCCCGTACCAGGAATAAAACGCCCGCAAATCACGGCCAATCGGCGCCCCGTCAAGACGGGTGGCGGCAATCGAAATCGGCTGGAAGCGCACTGGTGACCCGTCAGGCATCACCCGCTCGGCCGAGGCAAACAGCGTTGATTTGAACGGCAACACCCGGTTGCCATCATTGCTGGTGCCTTCCGGGAACAGGATCAGCTTGTCACCATTGCCCAAGCGTTGGCTGAGCTGATCATTCTGTTCACGGGAGCGCGCCGCGCGACGTTCGATGAACGTAGTGCGCGACAGTTTGGCAAGCAAACCAAAGACCGGCCAGTCGGCGACTTCGGTCTTGGCAATAAAGCTGCCCCGCGTTAAAGCACCGAGTACCGGGATATCAAGATAAGATGCGTGATTGGCGACGATCACGCCGGGCCCGTCCATCATATCAACGCCGGAAACCCGGACCTCGATATGTAGGATGCGCAGGCAAAGCGCGTGATAGAAGCGCGGTAATTCATCAGCCAGTTTCAATCGCGCGGCAATTGCCACCATCTGAACCGGCAACAGAACCAGCGTCAGAAGCGCATAGGCCATCAGGCGGATGGCAGCACACACATAGCAGTTCACGATACCCTCGCGGTACGTTCGTAATGCTTGTAATAGCGATCGGTGACCTTTTCGGTCGGCAACACGATGCAAATATCGGTGGTGTTGAATTGATGATCAATCACCGCCCCGTCACCAACGAAACCACCCAGCCGCAGATAACCTTTGATCAGCGGCGGCAGATCGCGCAGCGCCTGGCGCTGGTCAATGCCGTCGATCTCGGCGCGCATCATCGGCTCGTAGCGATCGGCAATCGCGCGCGGGCGCATGTCTTCGGGGGCAAGGTGATTGTGATGCAGGTACGTCAGCACATCCTTGAAGGCATCCGGGTCCGTCCCGTGGAAAGACGCACAGCCAAACATCAATTTGATGTCGTATTTGAAAACATAGGCCGCGATCCCCTGCCACAAAAGCTGCAAGGTCGGCATGGTGCGGTATTCGGCTTCGACACAGGAACGACCCAGCTCCATGATTTCGCCGGTTTCCTTCACCGCATTGAGCATGCTTTCGATGTGGTATTCGTCCGCGCTGTAAAAGCCGCCATGTTCATTGGCAACCGACTGGCGCAGCAAACGATAGGTGCCCACAACCGCATCGGCACCAACGCCGCGGCTGTGATCAAGAACAAGCAGATGGTCGCACAGCGGATCATAGTGATCGAAGTCGCGCTTTTCGGCCGCCATTTCGTCGCTTGGTTTCGCGCCGCGCTCTTCATAGAACACTTTATAGCGGAGCTTCTGGCTGGCGAGAATTTCATCCTGATTCTCGGCGAGGCGCACCTCAAGCCGCTGAAGCTGTTTTTCGTCACGCATGACAACACCCTTTCGTTCAACTGCACGGATTTTGCGCAAGAACAGCGTGAAGAGCGAGTGAAGGCTTTGTGAAGAACAGGTAACAAAAATATGAAGGCCACTTGCCGAGATCAGCAAGTGGCCTTGAAAATCAGAAGTCGCGTGCGCGATTGAACGGAAGAATTACTTGCCGTCTTTCAAAGGAACACCATAAAGCTCAAGACGATGGCCAACCAGGCGGAAGCCCAGTTCGTTGGCGATCTCTTCCTGAAGCTTTTCGATTTTTTCGTTCGAAAACTCGATCACCTCGCCCGAGCGCATGTCGATCAGATGATCGTGATGCTCTTCGGTCAATTCCTCGTAACGGGCCCGACCGTCACCGAAATCGTGCTTTTCAAGGATGTCGGCCTCTTCGAACAGGCGCACGGTGCGATACACGGTCGCAATCGAAATCTTCGGATCGATTTCGGTCGCCCGACGATAAACCAGTTCGACGTCCGGGTGGTCTTCGGACTCAGAAAGTACACGGGCAATCACCCGGCGTTGGCCGGTCATTTTAAGACCCGCGTCGATGCATTTCTGCTCGATAGTTGATTCTGCAAGCATTGTCTTGTTTCTCGTTTCCGTTTCCGGTTCCACCTGTCCCCAGCCGAGACGTGTCTCAAGCGTCGATCTCTTGTGGCTAAATATCGAAAAATCCGCCACATATCGCAAGGTCGAATTCGCGATAAATTCCGCTTCCTGTAAATCGCCGGTATCAATCACCAACAATCACAATCATATCGGCATTCTCGTGGCCACTTGCCACCCGCGATGAAGGACGCTACTTCAAAGTCACGCATCAAGGCAGGAGACCGCATGGCCACCACAATCCCGGACCAGAAACTAGACATCACTTCCGATGTCTGCCCGATGACATTTGTGCGCACCCGCCTCAAACTCGAAACCATGACACCCGGTCAGGTTCTTGAAGTTACCCTTGGCGCAGGAGAGCCGCTTAAAAACGTTCCGCGCTCGGTAACCGAGATGGGCGACGAAGTCATCGAACTGGTCGAAATCGCTGACACACCGGGCACCTACCGGCTTACAATCCGCAAGGGATCGTGAAACCGCCAGTTCCAATGCAGGCTTACACTACAACAGGTTGGCGTTCAAAACCACACTATTTATGTGGATATAGCGGATTAAAATTACTCCAAATTGCCTAAGACCCTATTGGGAAACCAAACTTCCTATCATATGTCGGATCGCAAATCCGTGGGCCCGAAAATCTTCTAGAGCAAACGTTCAAGAACCAGTGCGTCAACTTTACGCCCGTCCTGGCGGGCATAATAGCCTTTGCGGCGTCCGACCTCGGCAAAACCGTTCTGCCGATAAAGCGCAATCGCGCCGTCATTATCGACCGCCACTTCCAGCGACATGCGGGTTACCCCCGCTTCCTGCAGGCGCTCCTCAACGGCTTTCAGGAGTGCCCGTCCAACCCCCATCCGGCGCGCATCGGGATCGACCGTAATGGTATTGATTTCCGCTTCGTCCAGAACGGTTTGCATCAGAACAAAGCCAAGTGGTTCGTCCTGGGCATTTTGCGCCGGATCACCGGGACGATACGCCAAAATGCCAAAGGCACCAGGCACATCAAGCAGGCGAATGATCGCGTCCGAGTCCCACGCATCCTCAAACCCCTTGGCATGCAGCGCACTGGCCACCGACGCAAAGGCTGCTGTTAGCGGCACCACTGCAATATCCGGGGTGTCGCCATCAGAACGGCCATCGGTGGGGCTGGGTGGGGTCATTTCTTTTTCTGCGGCCCCTGATCTTCGATGCGTCGTGCATCGGGGGCCCGCAGATAAAGTGGCACCGGCGCCAGATTTTCTTCGCTTTCCCAGCGTTCCGCCGCGATCCGTGCCACATTCCCCGCCCGTGGCAGACCGGGGGCGGTGCAATCATAAAACGCATCCGGGGCATGTGCAGCCGCGGTCAAAAGACGCGGGGTCGCATCACCGGCCAACAACGTATCACCCGGCGGCGCCATCATCAGCGCCTGACGCGGCGCGACACATTCCGGGGTACTGAGCGGGCGTTTCTTACCATCAAAGGCCTGGGCGAAAATCTCGTTTCGTTTGCTATCAAGCGCGACCAGGATATTGCGACCCTGCTGATCGCGCTCGGACACGCCATAGGCCACCGCTTCAAGCGAACTGACCCCGACCACCGGGATCTTGCGCGCCAGACCAAGGGCGCGCGCGGTCGAAAGGCCGATGCGCATGCCGGTAAAAGCACCCGGCCCCACCGTTACGGCGATGCCATCAAGATCGCCAAAATCGACTTTGGCGACCTCTAGGCTTTTGGCGATAAAGCCGATTAAATGTTCGGCCTGACCGCGTTCCATATCTTCATAGAGCTCGCCCTTGACCGCGCCATCAATCAGAACCGCAGTCGACAGCGACGTTGAGGCGGTATCAATCGCCAAAATCGTCGGCCCGGACCTTTCGGCCTTTGGCTTTGCCGCATCGGATGCGCTATGGTCGGCCTTATCCAATCGGTGCGACTGTCCAGTCAGCATTTTCTTTATGTAATCGGTGAACGACAAGAACAGGGGGCCTCCGGCGATGGCGCTGGTCGAAATTACGCCACAAGAATATGATGTCGAAATTGATATCGTCTATGCCACGGATCGCAATTTCACCGGGGCACCGATTTATACACGACCTGCCTGCTATCTTCATGCGGATGCGGCCAAGTGCCTGAAAAAGGCCTCTGCCATGGCGCGCCGTCAGGGTGTGAAGCTCCGCATTCTTGATGCATTCCGGCCCCAGGAAGCACAACGTGCGCTTTGGAACCATACGCCCAACCCCGATTTCGTCGCCCATCCGGATTTCGGATCGCCACATGGTCGTGGTGTGGCCATTGATCTAACCCTGATTGATCAAAACGGCAAGGAACTGGATATGGGGGCAGGGTTTGATGAAATGCATATCCGCTCCTATCACGGGTCTGATCTGATCTCCAAACAGGCCGAAGCCAACCGGTTTTTGCTGCTCGGTATCATGGTCAGTTCAGGGTTTGAATATTATGATCACGAATGGTGGCACTATCAGCTGCCCAATGCGCGCGTGCTCTATCCGCTGTTTTCCGACAGCTCGCTGCCCGAACCAATGATGATCAAATAAGCAAAACGGCGGTGCACTACGACGCCACCATTATCCAATATCCAGGATTGAGGGAAATTCAGTACGCCGATCAATCCGTCATTCAGACCCACCTTACAAAAGGGCCCGGCCATTTTGCCGATCAAAAAGTGACATTCGCGCACCATCAATCACAACCCCGATATTCGTATTCGGCTTGAAATACTGTTCCGGTCCGCTTCGTGCCGTCATCTCCGTGCCCGCAACCGCAAGACGCACATACTGATCAGGACCGGTCGGCTCTGCCAAAACCACTCGTGCGGAAATTCCGGCATCATCAAACATCAGATGTTCCGGTCGTGCCCCCAATGTCATCGAACGCCCAACCATTTCATTTGCCTGGGCAGGCACATCGACCAGCGGCAATTTGCCTTTGCCAGTATCGAAGAACATTTGATCGCCTTCGCGCACCAATGCCCCATCAACGAAATTCATTGTCGGTGCACCGACAAAACTGGCGACAAAGCGGTTTGCCGGACGGCGATACACATTTTCCGGGGTGTCGGCCTGCTGAATGCTGCCCCGATCCAGCACGACAACCTTGGTTGCCAGTGTCATTGCCTCGATCTGATCGTGGGTGACATAGACAATCGTCCGACCAAGACGTTCGTGCAAACGCTTGAGCTCGATCCGCATATCCGCACGCAGCTTGGCATCAAGGTTCGATAGCGGCTCATCAAAGAGGAAAACAGCGGGTTCGCGGACAAGGGCCCTACCAATCGCGACACGTTGTTGCTGCCCACCCGAAAGCTGGGACGGCTTGCGATCCAGAAGCGGCGTGATCTGCAAAAGCTCGGCAACTTCGCTTACCCGATCTTCGATCTCAGACTTGGGCATCCCTGCCATCTTAAGGCCAAAGCCGATATTTTTGCGCACCGACATCGTCGGATAAAGTGCGTAGGACTGAAATACCATCGCGATATCGCGTTCATCGGGCTCAAGCCTGGTCACGTCACGCCCGTTAATTTCGATGAATCCCGCTGTTACCGGCTCCAACCCCGCAATCATGTTCAGCAAAGTCGACTTTCCGCACCCCGATGGACCCAGCAACACCAGAAAATCACCGTCGGCAACCTCCAGATCGATGTTTTCCATAACCGTGATCCCGGCATAGGCCTTTGTCACATTGCGAAGTTCGACGCCATTCATTCCCGTTATCCTTTCACTGCACCCGCAGCAATACCGCGTACAAACAGCCGCCCCGAAAGCAGATAAACCGCCAGTGTAGGCAAGGCCGTCAGCATGGTTGCAGCCATATCAACATTGTATTCCTTCTCGCCGAACTGTGATCCGACAAGGTTGTTCAGTGCCACTGTCATCGGCTGACCCGAACGTCCGCCAAATGTCAGCCCCAACAGGAAATCGTTCCAGATATAGGTAAATTGCAAAATCATCGCGACACCAAGGATCGGCAACGACAATGGCAACATCACATGCCAGAACAATCGCCAGAACCCGGCCCCGTCAATGCGGGCCGCCTTCAAAAGATCCTGCGGAACGGTTTTAAAGAAGTTGCGAAACATCATCGTGGTAAACGCAACACCCCAGATGACATGCACCAGAATTAGACCCGGAATGGACCCGAAGATCCCCAACTCGCGGATCATGATGATCAGCGGATAAAGCGTTACTTGCGGGGGAATGAACATCCCGACCAGAAGGGCAGCAAACATCACATTCGCCCCCTTCATCTTCCAAACAGCCAACGAATAGCCCGTCACCGCCCCGAGCCCGACAGACAGGAACAAGGCCGGGATGACGATCTGTACCGAAGTCATGAACGAAGATGACAACCCGCCGCATTTTTCGCCAAGTGTCTTCGTACAGTCACCGAACCAGGCTTTGCTCCAGGCGGCAAAGCTTGGGTCTGCCGGCAGGGTAAAGATGCTGCCGTTTCTGATTTCATCCATTGATTTCAGTGATGTCGAAATCATGATGAAAACCGGGGCCATGATCATAATGGCCGCCAGGCAAAGCAATCCGTAAAGGGCCCATCGATTATATCGCATGATCAATGCTCCCGCCCGCCGCGCTCTTTTTTGAGCTCGAAATAGATATAGGGGGAAATCACGGCTATGACGGTGCAAAGCAAAACAAACGCCCCCGCAGCCCCCAAACCAAGTTCCTGACGGTTCAGGATATGATCGACAACAAAACGTGCCGGCAAATCCGATGAAAAGCCCGGCCCCCCGCCGGTCAGCGCCACAACCAGATCAAACGCCTTCATCACAATCGCACTCATCAGAATAAAGACGGTGAAGAAAACGGTGCGCATCAGCGGCGTGATGATATGCAGATAGACCCGCCACACCGGGATGCCGTCAACGCGCGATGCTTTCCAGATATTGGGATCGACATTGCGAAGACCGGCCAGAAACAGCGCCATGCAAAGTCCGACCTGCTGCCAGATTCCGGCAATCGCCAGCGTATAAATTGATCGGTCAGGCCGCACGATCCAGTTGAATTCGAAACTGGCCCAGCCAAGGGCTCGTACCGCCTCTTGCAGGCCAAGCCCCGGATTCATTACCCATTGCCAAATTACCCCTGTGACAATGAATGACATTGAAAGCGGCAGCATAAAGAGCGTTCGAAACATGCCCTCTGCCTTGACCCCACGATCAATCAGGATTGCGAGTAAATAGCCAAAAACAACGCAGCCACCGATAAACAAAAACCCGTGAATCGCCAAGTTCTGCATCGCCGTCCACCAACGCTCATTGGCAAACAGGCGGACATACTGATCAAAACCAGTGAATTTATAGACAGGCAAAAGCCGCGAACGGGTCAGTGAGATGACGAACGTCCAAATGATAAACCCGTAAAAGCAGACAATCGTGATTGTCATTGCCGGGATCAGTGCCACACCAGCACTCCATTGCGGCCGCCAGCGCTTTTTTCCAGACTTGGCTGTGATTTTTCGATCTTCGGAACGCTGCAACACGTCCGGTGCCGGTTCGGCCATGACATTCTCGCCTATTTATGGAGGCGCCGCTGCACCCAAATCCGGGGCATCAGCGGCGCTTTTCCGCAATATCCGGAATTTCGCAAAATCGTTATTTTGCGTAGGAAATCGCTTGCTGGAATTGTGCCTGACCCTCTTCCGGGCTCATATCTGCACTGTTCCAGAAATTGGAGATGCTGTCATCAATCGCACCCGACACCGCACTTGGCACACCGAACAAGCCGGTGCTGACAAGGTGCGTTTTCTTGTCCTGAAGGGTCTTGATTGCGGTTTGCGCACAGACGTCAAAGCTGTCTGCAGCAACATCAAGACGGGCCGGAATCGATCCCTTTTTCTTGTTAAAGGCAATCTGCACATCAGGTTCAAGCATCACCTGCGCCATCAGCGCCTGTGCCGGAGTCGCATCTTCACCATCCATGGCCGAGAACGCAAAGGCATCCACCGTCATGATATAGGCTTTATCAATTGCCGGTGCGAAGGCACAGCCGACAGTTGTGCCGGGCTCGATCCCGGCTGCAATGATTTCACCCTTGGCCCAGTCGCCCATGAACTGGAAGGCAGCATCACCCTTGGCAACCATGTTGGTTGCTTCGTTCCAGTTCCGTCCCGGGCTTGCTTCATCGACAAACGGCTTCAACGCGGCAAAGGTTTCAAACACTTTGCGCATCGTATCTGATTTCAGAAGGTCATCATCAAGCGTGCTGTAAAGCTCGGCATAAAATTCACGGCCCGCAACACCCAACAGGACGCTGTTGAACATGATCCGTTCCTGCCAGGGCTGACCACCAAGACCAATCGGGGTCACGCCAGCGGCCTCAAGCTTTTCTGCCGCAGCAATAAAGTCGTCCCAGGTTTCCGGGACCTCAACGCCAGCTTCTTCAAGCACAGACGTGTTGTAGAACATCCAGTTCTCGCCATGGATGTTGATCGGTGCGGCAATATAATTGCCGTCATATTTCGCCGCTTTGACAATCAGCGGCGGCAGCTTTTCATCCCAGTTTTCTGCCGTTGCGACCTCACCGACATTGGCCAAAAGCCCCTGATCGGCCAATTCACGCAGTTGCTGACCAATGGAAAACTGGAAAACAGCCGCCGGATCGCCGCCCAGCATGCGGTTAACCGCCGCTGCACGCGCATTGCCACCACCGGCAATCGGGGTATCGACCCAAGTGCCGCCTTTGGCCTCAAACGCCTTTCGGATTTCGCCAAGGGCTGCCTGTTCACTTCCAGACGTCCACCAATGCAGGACTTCTGCAGTCTGGGCATGAAGTGCACCGGCGGATACACCGACGCTCAGAAACGCCGCACATGCGGCAAATTTTGAAAATTTCATCATAACGGATGTTCCTCCCTAAAGGACACGTTCACGCCCGACTTCTTATTAATGTGCACGGTCGGAAAATCGTAACGTTACGATTTTTTTGATAAGCGCTTTATTCACCCTTGTCAATCACCAAAACCTTATCATAATGGGTGACGATAAAAATACGGAGTGTACTTTTCTGTATTTTCCGAAACGTTACGATTTTGGATGCATTCAACAAAGACATCCAAGGCTAGGGCAAGGAAGCGAACATGACCAAACCATTTCCTGATGGTTTCCGCTGGGGTGTCTCAACATCAAGCTATCAGATCGAAGGTGGCACCCCTGATGACGGACGCGGTGCCAGCATCTGGGACACATACTGCGCGACGCCGGGCCGGGTTGCCAATGGCGATGACGGCAGTGTCGCCTGCGACCATTATCATCGCTGGGAGGAAGACCTTGATCTGATCAAGGGACTGGGCGCGAAACATTACCGTTTTTCCGTGATGTGGCCGCGCGTGATCCCAGACGGTACCGGCAAGGTGAATGAAGCCGGTCTTGATTTTTACAGCCGCCTGATCAACGGCATGCTTGAACGTGGCCTTGAACCCTGGCTGTGCCTTTATCACTGGGATTTGCCGCAGGCTCTTCAGGATCGCGGTGGCTGGACCAACCGTGACATCGTCGACTGGTTTGGTGACTATACCGAACTTCTGGTAACCCGCCTCGGCGACCGCGTGAAATCATGGATCACCTTTAACGAACCCAATGTCGTGGCGTGGATTGGCCACGAAGAAGGCCGCCATGCGCCGGGGATTACCGATCCGCGCGCCGCAATGCGCGCCGCCCATCACCTGAACCTGTGCCATGCACGCGCAACTGAGGTGATCAAAAACCATTATCCCGATGCCCCTGTCGGCTTTGTCTTGCCAATGCACAAGGGTTATACGCTTCCGCACCGCCGCGAACAGGATGCGCATCTGATTGATCTGTTCGAAGCCAAATGGAACGGCGTGTTTCTTGATCCGGTATATTATGGCCGGTATCCCGACCTGATTATGGATCGCATGGCGCCCCATATTAAGGATGGTGATCTTGAAGCCACCAAAACCAAGGTCGATTTCCAGGGATTGAACCAGTATTTCCCAAGTTATATTCAGGCCGCCGAAGGTGAAGCATGGCCCTTCAAGCATGCCCAGCCGCCCAATTATTTCCGTCGGACCGAAATGGGCTGGGCAATTGACGGGGATTGCTTCTATCGCACGATGAAGATCCTGCAGGATGATTATGGCAACCCGCCTGTTTTCATCACCGAAAACGGCGGTGCCTTCACCGATATCCCGCAGGCAAACGGCCAAATTGATGATCAGGACCGTATCGCCTATTACACCGAATATCTTGAAGCATTGCTTCGCGCGTCCTCCGAAGGTGCGGACATTCGGGGTTACATGCCTTGGTCACTGCTTGATAATTTCGAGTGGGCGTATGGCTATGAAAAGCGTTTCGGTCTGGTGCATGTTGACTACACCACCCAGAAGCGCACCCCCAAGGCATCCTATGATTTCATGCGCAAGGTGATTTCACAGAACGCATTGCCATAGGCCAACCGGGCGCTTAGATTGTCCGAAATTTGAATGGAACGGACCTGTATATGTCTGCTGCTCGCCCCAATTTGCGCACGATTGCCGATCGGCTTGGATTGTCGATCACGACAGTCTCGCGTGCGCTTAAAGACGGGCCGGAAGTCAAAGCCGATACCGTTGCACGGGTAAAGGCAGCCGCAGCAGAAATCGGTTATCAGCCAGATGCCCGTGGCGTCATGCTTCGAACCGGCAAAACCATGCAGGTCTGTTCTATTCTGTATTCCCCCGAGGTCGGTGATTACGGCGATCCGGGCTTCCTGGCCCAGGTCGAAAGCATGACACAGGGGCTTGAAGCCGATAATTATTCCCTGCTGGTGCTGGCCCAGACCCGCGGCGAAGATCCGCTTGATCCGGTGCGCAAAGTCCATACCCAGCGTCTGGCAGATGCTGTCGTGTTTTCGCGCACAACCTTGCAGGACAGCCGCGCGAAATACTGCCTGCAACATGACTTCCCGTTTGTCAGCTTTGGCCGTACCGAACTTCTGACACCGCACGCCTTTGTCGACCACGATGACGAAAAGGCCGCCTATGATGCTGTAAAACGGCTTCTGGATGATGGCCATCGCAAGATCGGCATGATTGATCCGCCCGAAGCCCTGACCTTTTTCGGATACCGCAAGCAGGGTGCAAGACGGGCCATGATTGATGCCGGACGTGATCCGGACAGTCTGATCTGGATGCCGTCGGACATCTCGGTTCGGGCTGCACGCGAATCAATAACAAAGCTTTTTAGTTCTGAGCGCGACGTCACGGCTGTTGTCTGCGCAAGTCAGATGACGATGATTGGCGCGCTTGAAGCATTGATGGAGCTTGGCATGGACACCATCCGCGACGGGATTGGTGTTGTCGGGTTTGGCGGCATGCCGTTCCGTATGCTGTCTCGGCAAAAGCTTGCCTATTACTACCAGCCGCAGCGACATGTCGGCGAAGTCCTTGCCCGCCATCTGCATGATCTGATGAACTGCACGCCGCCCGAAAACCTCCAGACCCTTCTGCCGTATCACCGCATTGACGACCTTGCCGCCTTCCGCGAGGGCGAGGATTTCTAGGTACGGACCGGCTTAGTCGGTCTGCACCGGCTATCCTTCTAGCTGTCCTTGGCGTCCTTCTCGGCCTCTTCATTGGCGACCCAGCGCACCAGCATCAGCTCAACCGGCTTCAGCGCAATCAGAACAATAAAGGTCAGCACGGTCGCAATCACCACTATGTGCCAAGCGGCAAGCGCGCAGGCAATGCCGAGGGCTGCCGTAATCCAAACGGTCGCCGCCGTGGTTAGCCCTGAAACCGACATGCTTTCGGGTTGGCGCAAGATCACACCCGCGCCAATAAAGCCGATACCGGTTAGAACACCCTGCAAAATCCCCTGAACAACGCGTGACAGCGCATCGGGATGATCAATCAGATCCTGAAAATGAACCGCCACCACCGAAACAACGGCCGCCCCCAGTGACACAAGAGCCAGCGTGCGCATGCCGGTCGGCTTGCCATTCACATCACGGTTCAGCCCGATCAGCATGCCAATGACCGTTGCCGCACACAGGCGTGCGATCATATCGATCACGCCAATATCAAAGTATTTTTCCGCCGTCGCAAAATAGGGAAGGTCGGTCAACATGGCCGGGCCTTTATGGTTTCAGGAACTCCCTAAACGCCTGGAATTCTGTAAATGTTCCCCACAGCGATCCAAAGCCCGATACCAGCACGCGATGATCAATCAGCTTTTGGCGGCAACTCCATCTCATGCGCTGCCGTCATCAGCCAATTGAAAAACACTGCAATGCGCGGGTCGCGCTTTGGCGCGTCCAGTGTAATCAGGACATAATCATATCCGGTCGGCACCATGCCATGCGGCGCGATCAAACGCCCCGCGGTCAAATCATCTGCGACCAGGGGAAGTGGCCCAATCGCCGTTCCAAGTCGGTTTACCGCCGCCTGCAGGGCAAAGAAGAAATGATCGAAATACTGCTCACTCGCCGGGGATGCGTCGCTGCCACTGGCACGTTTCCAGTCGTCCCATGCCTCTGGGCGGGTCCGGGTGTGAAGCCAGCGGGCGTTTGACAGATCGCGCTCAAGAATGGTGTTCCAGCACTCGGGGTCGCAGACCGGGCCGGCATATTCAGCCCACAAGTGGGTGGTGATGTAATGCTCGGCAATGCCGTAATCCGCGCGGCGAATGGCCACGTCACAGCTATCAGATAGCAAGTCCACCGGTCCGCCGGCCAGACGCAGATCGATATGCAAATCCGGATATGCCTCACGAAACGCCCCAAGACGCGGCATTAACCAGCGCATCGCAAGGCTGGGTTCGCACGACACCGTCAGGATTGGTGAATTTCCATCATGGCGATGGATATCCTCAACCGCGTGGTCAAGTCCATCAAACGCGCGACCGGTTGCCAGAAAGAGCCTTTCCCCAGCGGGTGTTAGCCATACCCTGCGATTGCGCCGCACGAATAGCTTGACCCCAAGGCGGTCCTCAATCTGGGCCACGGCCCGGCTGACCGCCCCATGGGTCAGGTTCAGTTCTTCGGCAGCGCGCGAAAAGCTCTGATGGCGGGCAGCTGCTTCAAAGGCGGGCAAGCTTGCAAGCGGTGGCAAGCGGCGCTTTCTGTGAATATTACTCACAATAAATACCGATATTTTTCGATTTTATGGGCCAAACAATAGATTGATACTGAATTTATTCACAGATCAAGACGAAACCGGATAAATATCATGCTTGAAAGCGCGCCCGCCGCCCTGTCCATCGAAATCATTGCTGTTGGCATCATCACCATTCTGGCAGTGATCAGTCCGGGCCCCGATTTTGCGATGGTCACCCGCATTGCGCTGGCGCGCCGACGTCGTGCAGGTGTGTTATGTGCGCTCGGGATTGGCTGCGGGGTTTCAGTCCATCTGGCCTATACACTGATCGGGATGGGAGTGTTGTTTGCCAACAATGTCTGGGTATTGAGCACACTACGTTATTTTGGCGCGGCATATTTGATCTGGCTTGGTGTTTCCGCACTCTGGCCCGATATTCGCGCCCTGTTTTTGGCCCCAAAGCGGCCCCGCTACAATGACGCCCGCAATAGCATCACTGAAAAATCGCCAAAACCAGACCGCGGCGATGGATCGGCTTTCTGGATCGGGTTTGCCTGCAATGCCCTTAATCCGAAAACGATGCTGTTTATCGTCTCGCTGTTCAGTCAGGTAATTTCACCAGATACAGGACTGGTTCAGGAAATCGGTTACGGATTTTATATCGCCGCCTGCCATATGGGCTGGTTTGCGCTGGTGGCGATTGCGCTTACCCTGCCATCCGTGCAAGCGCGCATTGCAAACTTGAAAACATGGATCGAACGCGGGGCCGGACTGTGTCTGGCAGGGCTTGGCATCAAACTGCTTTCAAGCTGACAGTCAGCCATATCAGATAAACAGCATCTCGCCGTTTTGTTTGGCATCATTAAGAAACGTCACCACGCCGCCGGTTTCAATCGACAGGTCTTCACGCTTGGCCTGATCTTCGAGCCCGAGCGCACGCAGCCCCATTTCGCAGACCATGAATTTGGCATTGAGGCCAGCACAGGCCGACAGAAGCTCTTCAAACGTCCCGATGCCGCGCGTTGAATAACTCAGATCAATCGAGGTGGCGGTTGCCCCGTCAACCTCGGTGCGCAGATGACGCCACCCTGACGGCGCAAACAATGCCCGGCTGGCATCCATGGTAAAGAACAGGGTCACGTCCCGCCCGGATGCAAGCGCTGCAGACGCCATTACGAGGGCGTAATGAACTTTTTCATAAGTCCCGGAAAACACCACAAGGGACAGTTTTTTGGGCGTATCAAGCTCAGTGCTCATGAATAGACAGGTCCTTGATTGTGGCGTTTTCTGAACAGGTCGGGCAGCCCGGATCGCGCGGCACCTTGATCTTGCGGAAAGACGCCGACAGCGCATCCATAATCAAAAGCTGCCCTGACAGGCTATCACCGATACCCATCAGCTCTTTCAGCACCTCGGTCGCCTGAACACCGCCAACCATACCGACAACCGATCCCAGAACACCACCCTGCGCACAGGACGGAATGGCGTCTTCAGGCGGCGGTGCGTGATAAATACAGCGATAACAGGGATGGGGGGCACCCAAATGGGCCTTGAAGGTCGAGACCTGTCCATCGAAGCGAAGGGCAGCACCCGACACCAGCGTCTTGCCCGCCAGATAGCAGGCATCATTCAATAAAAAGCGCGTCTCGAAATTGTCCGAGCCATCGGCAATCACATCATAATCGGCGATCAGATCCATGACGTTTGCGGCATCCAGGCGGGTATTGTGGGCATGAACCGTCACTTCCGGGTTCATGTCCGTCATGGTCGCCTTGGCACTGTCGACCTTGGGCGTTCCGATATCGGCCATGCCATGCGCGATCTGGCGTTGCAGGTTGGAAAGCTCGACCGTGTCGGCATCGACAATGCCGATTGTGCCAACCCCGGCAGCGGCCAGATACATGGCAAGTGGCGATCCCAGCCCGCCAGCACCGACGATCAGAACCCGACCGCGCTTGAGCTTCATCTGCCCCGTGCCGCCAACCTCCTTAAGGACGATATGGCGGGCATAGCGTTGCACTTCATTTTCGTTGAAATCGAAATCACTCACGCGGGCAGGCTTCCTGTCAGAACGGCGCTGATTAAATCATATGGCTTTTGCATATAGCCCATGGAACCGTCGCCTCAAGGAAAGATTTCAATGCTATATCGAAACAAAATACTTTCCGCGCGCCGCTATCCCCAAGAAAGCCAGAGGCCCCTCAACAAAAAAAAGGCCCGGCACATCGTGCCGGACCCTTTGAAATATATGTCTTGTGGCTGCTTATTGCAGACCTTCGAACAGCGGGGTCGAAAGGTAACGTTCGGCAAAGCTCGGTACGATCACAACAATGCGCTTGCCTTCGTTTTCCGGCTTCTGACCAAGCTCGATACCGGCCGCAACAGCCGCACCCGACGAAATACCGGTCGGCAGGCCTTCGATGCTGGCCAGTTTGCGTGCGGTGGCAAAGGCGGTTTCGTTGCCAATGGTCATCACGGTATCAATCACATCGGTATTGAGGTTGCCCGGAATGAAGCCGGCACCGATGCCCTGGATTTTGTGCGGGCCCGGTGCGCCACCGGAAATGACCGGGCTGTCTTCCGGCTCGACCGCGACAATCTGAATGTCCGGGTTATGCTTTTTCAGCACTTCACCCACACCCGTCAGGGTGCCGCCGGTGCCCACACCCGAGACAAAGATATCAATCTTGCCAGCCGTATCCTTGATGATTTCCTCAGCCGTGGTGTTGCGGTGGATGTCCGGGTTGGCCGGGTTGTCAAACTGCTGAAGCATGACGGCACCGTCAATTTCCGACACCAGTTCCTCGGCACGGGCAACCGCACCCTTCATGCCCTTGGCCGCCGGGGTCAGGTCGATCTGTGCCCCCAGAAGCATCAGCATCTTGCGACGTTCCAGCGACATGCTTTCAGGCATGGTCAGGATCAGCTTGTAGCCCTTGGCGGCCGCCACAAAGGCAAGCGCAATACCCGTATTGCCCGAGGTCGGCTCGACCAAGGTCGCACCCGGCTTGAGCTTGCCGGATTTCTCGGCATTTTCGATCATCGCAAGGCCGATACGGTCCTTGACCGAGGCCAGCGGGTTAAAGAATTCAAGCTTGCCGATCAGATCGGCTTTGACACCTTCGGCCTCCGCCAGGCGCGAAAGGCGCACCAGCGGGGTTGCACCAATGGTGTCGATGATGCTGTCGTAAATCTTGCCGCGAAACTCAGTCATGTTTTCCTCGCACGTTTCTGTATTTTTGCCATCAAGCACATGTTTCACATGTATTTATCTCGCTATTCATCCAGGTCAAATGGATAGAAGAATTTTTTACATGTCCGGTGCCCGGCAACGTTCCATAAACTTGTAGTTTTACCGTCAATAGCAGCAGTTTCTTGTTGAATGACGATACACCAAACCGCTGCATCCCGATAAGATCAAATGATGAAATCAGGGGACTCTTCGATCCCGCTGCGCAGGCCGGCATCACGCGCGCGGTTGCACAGGTCTTCGACCGTGATCTTTTCAAGCTGCTTCATCATTTCGTCCTGCAATTCCCGCCACAACGGCCGCACGACTTCCTTGCCGAGCGGCGATCCAGCCGGATCCTCGATCGGGTCATCGGATGTTTCCATCGAGCGGATGACCGACACGATGTCGGCCAGCGTGATGCGACGACGTTCGCGCGCCAGCCGATATCCGCCGCGCGGGCCGCGCACACCAACCAGAATGTCTGCGCGCACCAATTGCTGCAGGGTCTGTTCGAGATAGCGTTTCGGAATGCCCTGACGCGCGGTGATGTCCCGGCTCTGAACCGGCTCACCCGCCGCGTTATAGGCAATGTCCACGACCGCCTCGATCGCAAACAACATTTTCTTAGAAAGCTTTAGCATCTTTTCACTCAACTCCCCTTGCGGCTCTGCCATCCCCCCAGACGACAGCACCAGACAACGTCAAACTTGATCGATCCGTACGTAATCGCCGCAGCTATTTGGCCGGGCTGGCCGTTCCGGTCGATCCAAAACCACCCGCACCGCGCGCGGTTTCATCCAGGTCTTCTACGGCATTCCAACGCACCTGCGTCACCGGGGCGACAACCAGCTGGGCAATGCGCATGCCGCGTTCAATTTCAAAGGCTGCGTCACCATGATTGATCAGAATGACTTTGATCTCGCCGCGATAATCGGCATCAATCGTGCCCGGGCTGTTTAAAACCGTGACCCCGTTCTTGGCGGCAAGACCCGAACGCGGGCGAACCTGCGCCTCAAAACCGGCGGGCAGGGCAATGGCAATCCCGGTTTCAACCATGGCCCGTTTGCCCGGTTCCAAAACAAGCTTCCCGTCAATCGCGGCCTGCAAATCAACGGCGGCTGACTGTGCGGTGGCATATTCCGGCAACGGCAAATCCGCGCCATGGGGAAGCTGTTTCAAATCAACGCTTAAAAGCGACATTCCTTATCCTTGTCTTTATCCGGCAGGATCATCTGCCGGTCGTGTCTTTATCATTGCCGTCCGGATCACGGTCTCGACCACACCCGTCAGGAAAAATGTTTGATGATGCGGGCACTTAGCGCACGGGCAACCCCGGCCTTGCTTTGGCGTTCCCAACGCTCATCAGTTGTTTCGTCGTCACCTGAAATCAGGCAAATCTCGTTGTCATCACCGCCAAAGGTGCCGGTTGCCGGCGCCACATCATTGGCCAGGATCCAATCGCAGCCTTTGCGCGCCCGTTTGGCACGCGCATGATCGGTGACATTTTCGGTTTCGGCGGCAAACCCGATGACAAGACCCGGGCGTGTTGCCCCGGCCTTGCTGATGGTCGCCAGAATGTCGGGATTTTCCGAAAGTTTCAGGTCCGGGATGACACCCGACCCATCTTTCTTAAGCTTCTGCCCGGCCTCATCCGCGGTGCGCCAATCGGCCACCGCAGCGGCACAAATTGCAATATCAGACGGCAAAGCGCCCTGCACGGCACCAAGCATCTCGCGCGCAGTTTCAACACGCACAACCTTGACCCCGGCGGGATCCGGCAGGGTCACAGGCCCCGTCACCAGCGTCACGTCCGCCCCGGCCGCTGCCAGCGCCTCGGCAATGGCATGGCCCTGCTTGCCAGACGACCGGTTGGCGATATAGCGCACCGGATCAATCGGCTCATGGGTCGGGCCACTGGTCACCACCGCCTTTTTGCCCGAAAGCGGCTTGGGCGCGTCCTGTTGCTCAAGGAAATCAACAACACTTGCGATAATCTCGGCCGGTTCGGCCAGACGCCCGGACCCGGTTTCGCCACAGGCAAGGTCACCCGCAGACGGGCCAACGCGCAATACACCTCGGCTTTCAAGGGTTGCGATATTGGCCTGTGTTGCCGGATGGTTCCACATTTCGACATTCATGGCGGGCGCAATCATCACCGGCTTGTCGGTGGCAAGTAGCGCCGTGGTCGCCAGATCACCGGCCTGTCCGGTCGCCATCTTGGCCAGGATATCGGCACTGGCGGGTGCAACCAGAACAAGGTCGGCCGCGCGCGACAGGCGGATATGGCCCATTTCGGCTTCATCGGTCAGGGAAAACAGATCCTGATAGACCTTGTTTTCCGTCAGGGCAGCAACCGAAAGCGGGGTCACGAATTCCGCCCCGCCCTTGGTCAGGATGGCACGGATATTGATCCCGCGATCACGCAGCCGACGGATCACCTCAAGCACCTTATAGGCGGCAATGCCACCCGAGATGATCAACAGGATACTTTTTTGATTTAAGGCACCTGACACTGTGATTACCAATTAATTACGGTTAAGAAGTGTGGTTAACCTACATTGTCCCCCAAGCGCGCGCAAGAACCCAATGAGCAGCAAATGCAGCTTCGAAAAACGCCATGCCCGACAGTCGGACATGGCGTTGATTTTATTGGTATTTTGATCGCGGGGTTAAACTGGCTATTCACCAGTTAGCAAGCCGGTTCTTACGGCACGGTATAAAGCATCCCGAACCAGTGCCAACGTGAATCCGCCCCCATCGCGGTGCAATTGATCCGCCAACGCCCGCTTGAAATCGGGCCATCAAGGCGAATTTCAACCCGCTCCTCGCCCAGGCGCGACATGGTCGGGGTCCCTTCGGACGGGTAGCAATTCATTCCAGGTGCTGGTTCGGCCAGCGTAAAGCCAAATGCCGGCGGATTGCGGGTCAGGGTATAGTCGCTTGGTGTAATATCGCTAACCACGAGCGGCAGGGAATTGGCCGCCAGATCAAAGCGATCCATCGCCCCGTAATGCTCATTCAGCGCAAAGCGCGGCAAATACATGAAGTCCGATCTGGTATGCATCGCGCCACTTTGCTGACCAAAGGATGCGCGGTATCCGGCTTCCTTGACCGCCGCGATGACCTCTGAACTGGCTTCACCGTAAGGGTAGGCAAAGATTTCAGGCACATAGCCCAGCTCGGCCTCAAACCGCTCGGCGGAGTGGGCAAGCTCGGCCTTGACCGTCTCGATATCAAGATCAGGCAGATGGGAATGGTTCTGGCTGTGGCCACCAATGGTCACACCCGCCTCGGACAACTCACGCACCATGTCCCAGGTCATGTAGTTGGCATAACCCGAATCAAGCTGTTCGGTCGAGACAAACACCGTGAAAGGCATGTCGTTTTCGCGAAATACCGGCCAGGCTTTTTCATAAACAGAGCGATAAGCATCATCAATCGTGATGCCAATGGTCCGATCCGGCAGTCCGTTGCCATCTGCAAGCGCACTGACGATCTGCGGAACGCCCATCACGGTATAGGGGCCGCTTGTCAGTTCTTTTACATGGGCGGTGAACTGTTCCATCGTGATGTTGGTCGACGGATAGTCACCCTCGCCAAAGCGATGATACATGAACACCACGGCCGAACTCGCGTCACCGCTAACCTCGACAACTTGTTCGTCGTCCGGTTCGTCTGCGCTTTGCGCCGTATCTGCGGGTTCAGCATCTGGCGCCGTGGCTTGGGCGTCATCCATTGCCGCAGGTTCGGATGTCGTTTCCTCGACCGTTTCCGTGGTCGCCGGCACGTCATTCGTATCGGTATCCGTTGCCGTCTGGGCAAAACCCGTTGACGCCCCAACAGTAAGTCCAACCGCGAAAGAGACACCAAGAATAAGGCCCTGCAATCTGCGCGGCGACGTCATCTGCATGAATGCCGAAATCGCGCTGTGCCCGTTGGTCTCAATTGCCATATCTGCTTCCAGTATCTTGCGATTCACCCACGCCGCGACGCAACCCGTTTGCGCCTCGGGTCTCCCCCCAGTAGAAAACCCGTCTCCTGCCCAACGCAGAGCGTTATGCAGGGTCATTTTGACTTCGAAAATACCAGTGAACTGATTGTTTTTCCACAGTTCATATAGGGTCTTGCCAATTGTGCATTGCGTCATAAGCGATAAGCTCCCTATATCGATAGTTTGCCGACCTCATATTACGAAAGAAGCCCCATGCTTGATTCCGATGGACTAGACCTTCTGTTCCGCAATGGCCGTACCCACAATGTCTGGCAGGACAAACCGGTTGATCCGGCCCTGCTCAAACAGGCCTGGGACCTGACCGTTCTGGCACCGACCAGCGCCAATTGCGAACCGATGCGCATTACCTTTGTCACCACCGATGAAGCGCGCGAACGGCTTAAACCGTGCCTGGCCCCGGGTAACGTCGAAAAAACCATGACCGCCCCGGTAACCGCCATCATCGCCCATGACATGGAATTTTATGAAAAGCTGCCCGACCTGTTCCCGCATACCGATGCGCGTTCATGGTTTGCTGGCAAGGACGAGGCCATCAAGGCCACCGCGTTTCGCAATGGCACCCTGCAGGCGGGCTATTTCATTCTGGCCCTGCGTGCACTTGGCCTCGATAGCGGGGCGATGTCGGGCTTCGACAACGCAAAGGTTGATGCCGAATTCTTTGCCGGTACGCCGTATAAAAGCAACTTCCTGCTTAATATCGGCTATGGCGATGGCAGCAAGCTTTTTGATCGCCAGCCGCGTCTCGGTTTTGATCAGGGTGCTGAAATCATCTGATCAAACGCCCATCTGGTATCTGTCGGCGGGCCGCAAAACACACGCCCGCCGACAGACGGAGTCCGGATGTCCCGACCACTACCGTGACCGTCGCAAGCCGATGATCAGCCACCTTGAGGACGCCGGACCCGACAGATATTTTCAATCACTTCAAGGCTCAGAAAACTGTCATCAAACTTTTATTTGATCTTTACCGGCGCATAACCATTTTAGGTCCACTTTTTAATACGCGCGTGCTAAACCCCCGCCACACATTTAAACAGGAGCGTTAATTGGGTTTCCGCCAATTGATACTTACGGCTTTGGCCGTCGCCTTTCCGGTCGGCATTGTCTTCATCGTCCTTGCGGCGATGGGGCAGCTTGGCGTGGGAACGGCGCTCCTGTCGGCAATCCTGTCCTTTGTTGGTGTGGTGGCGATGTTGCGCATCTATTTCGGCGATCTGCGCCGCGTGGCCCGCTATGCCACTGATTTGCGCGACCGATATAAAGGCACCCCGCCGCAACACATTTCCTTTGCCGCCGCGTCCGAGCTGTCTTCGCTTTATACCCAGATTGCCGCGGCCTTCCGCGATCGCATTGCCCTGCTTGAAGCGCAAACCAGCACCGATGCCGAAATCCTTGATCACCTTCCGAACCCGGTTGTGATGGTCAATCGCCAGCGCGTGGTGACCGGCTTTAACCGGGCTGCCAAGGGGCTGTTTCACAATCTTGAACTCGGGCGTGACCTGACCCGGTTCATTCGTGACCCGATCCTGCTGGATGCCTTTGATGACGTCGCCAGCGAACGTCAGACCATGAAACATGCAGAGTTTGTTCTGGCATCTGACGCGCACCGTCACTTTGACGTACTGACTGCACGCCTGCCAGCTGCCACCGGCGACCGCAACTATGTCCTAACATTCTCGGACCTGACCGAACTTCGCAAGCTTGAGCAAATGCGTGCGGACTTCGCAACCGACGCCGGGCATGAGCTGCGCACCCCGCTTTCGGTTTTGCTTGGCTTTATCGAAACGCTTGAAGGCCCGGCCAAGGATGATCCGGACGCGCTCAACCAGTTCCTGCCGGTCATGCGCGATCAGGCCCAGCGGATGCAGCATCTGATCGAAGATCTGCTGTCACTGGCCCGGATCGAGCTGAATGAACACACCCCGCCATCCGAGGAGTGCAATGTCGGCAAGATCATTGGCAAGGTCGCCGAAAGCCTTGCCATGAAGGCGCAGGACAAGGGCATGAATATCCGTGTCACCAGCACGCTTGATGACACCGAAATGGTCGGTGAGGAAAAGGAACTGACCCAGGTCTTTGTCAATCTGGTCGAAAACGCCATCAAATACGGCCATGCCAATTCCGATGTCGAAGTCTCGATCAGTCTGGCCAAAAACCCGCCGGGTGCGCTGGCCCGTTTCCGCCATGACCGCATCATGGCCGTTGCCATCCGCGATCATTCCGATGGCATTGCTCGTGAACACCTGCCGCGCCTGACCGAACGCTTCTATCGCGTCGATACCGCCCGTTCGCGTGCGGTTGGTGGTACGGGCTTGGGCCTCGCCATCGTCAAACATCTGGTGCAACGCCACCGCGGCACCATGCAGATCGAAAGTGAACAGGGCGTGGGATCGGTCTTTACGGTCTATCTGCCAGCCAAAACCGGCGGAAATGTTCGTAAGCTCCATAGCGCCTGATCTGTTTTGAATAACAGTCAGACATCCTTGCAAAACAGGATTTCATGACCGGCGGCGGCCGTATCCGTGTCTCTTCGGTCGATTTCATTAAACCCGAATTTTCGATACATCTCGGCCGCACTTCCGGCTTTCAGGTAAACCATATCGAAGCCAAAACGTTTAGCTTCTTGCAGGATGTGGTCAACGAGCGTTGTCGCAATGCCAGCCCCCCGATATCGGTAAAGCACATAGACCGCGGCAATCCATGGAGTTTTGTCGGGCCATTCATGCCCATCCTGTGGCCAAAGGCTGATCATCCCGACCGGCAGGTTGGTATCACGGTTAATCGCCACAAGGGTCAGTGGCAGATCATCCTTTTGACGACATTTGGCGAAATACGCCCTGGCATTCTCAAGACTGCTTTCAGGCTTCTGCACGCCCCAACGCCCATATGCCCAAGCGGCGCAGGCGTCTACGCAATCAGGCCTGTCTGCCAGATAAACGATGTCATATGCCATGGCCGCACCCCCAATCGATACATTCCCAAGGCCGTATCATAAACCAAATTGCGGTGACTGAGGGTTAAAGTAAAAAGGCCAGCAACAGTGTGCTGGCCTTTTTCATATCTGATCTGATCGAACGTTTCGGTTACAAAATAAACTTCGAAAGGTCGGTATCCTTGGCGAGATCCTCGACCTGCTCACGCACGTAAGCCGCATCAACCTTGAAGGTCTCGCCAGCACGGTCGGTGGCGGTAAAGCTGATGTCATCAAGCAGCTTTTCAAGCACCGTATGCAGGCGACGGGCACCGATATTTTCGACCGTCTCATTCACATTGGCCGAAATCTTGGCAATTTCGTCGACCGCATCGTCGGTGAAGTCGAGTTTGACGTCCTCGGTCTGCATCAGGGCGATATACTGCTTGATCAGGGATGCTTCCGGCTCCATCAGGATGCGGCGGAAGTCACCCTCGGTCAGCGCCTTCAACTCAACGCGGATTGGCAGGCGGCCCTGCAGTTCCGGCAGAAGGTCGGATGGCTTGGCCAGATGGAATGCGCCCGAGCAGATAAACAGGATATGGTCGGTTTTGACCGTGCCATGCTTGGTCGACACGTTCGTGCCTTCGATCAGCGGCAGCAAATCACGCTGAACACCTTCACGTGATACATCGCCGCCGCGTTCCTGACGCGCGGTGATCTTGTCGATCTCATCGAGGAACACGATGCCGTTCTGCTCGACATTTTCGATCGCCTCGGCAGTGACCTTGTCATTATCAAGAAGCTTGTCGCCTTCTTCGTCGATCAGGCGTTCAAAGGCTTCTTCGACCGTCATGCGCTTGGGCGTCGTGTTATTGCCAAACGCTTTGCCGAACATGTCGTTCAGATTCATCATGCCCATCTGTGCACCGGGCATGCCCGGGATATCGATGGTCGGCATCGAGGCCGAACTGCTTTCCTGAACGTTGATTTCGATCTCTTTTTGCTGAAGCTCGCCCTCGCGCAGCATCTTGCGGAACTTCTGACGGGTTTCCGGCGAGGCATTTTCACCGACCAGACCATCGAGAATGCGTTCCTCGGCCTGCATTTCCGCCTTGGCATGGACTTTCTTGCGCATGCTTTCGCGGGTCAGGTCGATGGAAACTTCCACCAGATCACGCACGATCTGTTCAACATCGCGCCCGACATAGCCAACTTCGGTAAATTTGGTCGCTTCGATCTTGATGAACGGCGCCTCGGCCAGTTTGGCAAGGCGGCGTGCGATTTCGGTTTTACCGACACCGGTCGGACCGATCATCAGGATGTTTTTCGGCAGGACTTCATTGCGCATGGTTTCGTCAAGCTGCTGACGGCGCCACCGGTTGCGCAGCGCAATGGCGACCGCGCGTTTGGCATCCTTCTGACCGATGATGTGACGGTCCAGTTCGGAAACAATTTCGCGCGGGCTGTAATGTTGGGTCATAAATTTATTCCGTATCTTTTTGCGACGAATGCAGAAGCGGCCCATTCAATTTAAACGTCGATTTTCGTGGCGAAAATGATGGAGCCCGAGAACCGGAGCGCAGCGCACTTTGATGTGCGTGAGCACCGGAAGCGCAGGTCTTCGTTATTTGCAGCCCGAAAGGCGACGTTCGTTGGCACCGCTATTTGGCATCCTCGATATCGATTTTTTCAAGAAGGACATTGCCGTTGGTATAGACGCAAATCTCACCGGCAATCGCCATCGCCTTGCGGGCAATTTCCTCGGCACTGAGATCCTGATCAATCAGGGCGCGCGCGGCAGAAAGCGCATAGTTGCCGCCCGATCCAATGGCAATGATGCCATCTTCGGGTTCAAGAACATCGCCCTGACCAGTCAGAACCAGTGAAACATCCTTGTCGGCCACCGCCATCATGGCTTCGAGCTTGCGCAGATAACGATCGGTCCGCCAGTCCTTCGCCAGTTCGACACAGGCGCGCATAGTCTGACCCGGATGACGGTCCAGCTTGGCTTCAAGCCGTTCAAGCAGGGTAAAGGCATCTGCCGTTGCCCCGGCAAAGCCCACCATGATCTCGCCCTTCTGGCCGATCCGGCGCACCTTGCGCGCATTGCCCTTGATCACCGTCGGACCAAGCGAGACCTGACCATCACCGGCCACCACGACTTCGTTGCCCTTGCGCACGGACAGGATCGTCGTGCCATGCCAGCTTTGTTGTTCGCTCATGAATAATCCTTGAATCTTCTCGATTGCTTCGCCCAAGAGTTAGCACGGCAGACGCCCCGGTCAAGGGCAGAAGCCACCCGCACCTGGGCCTGCCGCCGGGCCTGCGACCTTCATCACGGACAAAACACAGTTTCAATGCCGCGATACCCAAAAAATTCAAGGCATCCCAGCGCCACATGCTTTACCCTTGGGCTCATAAAAGAATTCCAAGAACAATCCGAGCCAAAAGGACCAGAACCCATGACCAGCACCGACCTTACCCAAACCCATCTTGGCAAATGCATCCTTGCCGGTCAGGGCAAAATCAAGGCGGACCTGGTCCTGCGCAATATCGGGTTGCTCGATGTCATCACCGGCAAAGTTACCGAAACCGATATCGCCATTGTCGGCGACCGGATTGTCGGCACCCATGACAGCTATGCTGGCGAGACCGAGATTGATTGCACCGGCAAGTTCGCCGTTCCGGGCTTTATCGATACCCACCTGCATATCGAAAGCTCGCTCGTTACCCCGCTGGAATTTGATCGCTGCGTGCTGCCGCATGGCGTGACCACCGTGCTGTGCGACCCGCACGAAATCGCCAATGTGCTGGGCGCCGAGGGCATCAAATACTTCCTGGATTGTTCTGAGCAGACCGTGATGGATGTGCGGGTCAATCTGTCGTCTTGCGTTCCGGCCACTGCGTTCGAGACCGCCGGTGCCCGGCTTGAAATCGAAGACCTTCTGCCGTTCCGCTCGCACGAAAAAGTCGTCGGTCTGGCAGAAATGATGAACTATCCCGGCGTGCTCAATCTTGATCCGGGCATCATGGCCAAGCTCGAAGCGTTTCAGGATGGCCACATTGACGGTCACGCGCCACTGGTGCGCGGATCGGACCTCAATGGCTATATGGCTGCAGGCATCCGCACCGATCATGAAGCCACCTCTGCCGAGGAAGCCCGCGAAAAACTCGCCAAGGGCATGGCGATCCTGATCCGCGAAGGATCGGTGTCCAAGGACCTTGAGGCACTGGCCGAGATTTTGGATGAAAACAGCTCAAGCTTCGTGGCACTCTGTACCGATGATCGCAACCCGCTTGATATCGGCGAAGAAGGTCATCTTGATAGTCTTGTTGCGCGATTAATTGGGCATTTGAAGGCCCGTAATTGCCCGATCCATCATGCCTATCGCGCCGCGTCCCATTCGGCAGCCCGGATTTTCGGCCTGCGCGACCGCGGTCTGATCGGGCCGGGATGGCGGGCTGATATCGCCATTCTTGATGATCTTGAGAGCTGCAACGTCACCGATGTGATTGCCGGTGGTCGCCTTGTCACCAAGGACCTGTTCGCCAAACGCAAAACCATCGACCCTGTCGGTCTAAGCTCAATGAAAGCCACCCCGGTCTCGGCACAGGCATTTGCCTGCGACCCCAAACCGGGGCAGAACCAGACCCCGGTGATCAAGGTCAAGCCGGGACTTATCCTGACCTTCCGCGATGAAGCCACACTTGAAATTGGCGAAAACGGCCTCAAACCCGATCTTGATAATGACGTCATCAAGGTGGCCGTCGTCGAACGCCATGGCATCAACGGCAATATCGGACGCAGCTTTGTGCGCGGCTTTGGCCTGAAACGCGGGGCGATTGCCTCATCCGTCGGGCATGACAGCCACAACATCACCGTGGTCGGCGCAAATGATGCCGACATGGCCGCCGCCGTCAATCGCCTGATTGAAATGGGCGGCGGCTTTGCAGTTGCCGATGGCGGCAAGGTCACCGCTGAACTGGCACTTCCCGTCGCAGGCCTCATGAGCCTTGAACCGTTTGAAACCGTCGAAAAACACCTGATTGATCTGCGCAAGGCGGCCAAGGATCTGGGATGCGTTTTGCCCGAACCGTTCCTTCAGGTCGCCTTCCTGGCCCTGCCGGTGATCCCGCACCTGAAAATGACCGATCGCGGCCTGTTTGACGTTGATAAATTCGACTTTGTTTAGAACAACTCCAAGTAACCATTATGATTTTTTTCACCTGACTACTCAACTTAATGTTGTTTTTCACCCATCGCGGCTTAATCTAAAGGTATGATTATACGAACAGGTGGCACTCCGCTGCCTGGCATGATGGACATTCTATCAGGTGAAAATCAGGCTTCAGATTGGCGTTACCGCTGCGTTTACGACGATTGCGGTTGTGATGCTGGGTGTGACGGTCGCCTTTCTCTATGAAAGCAATCGTAACCTTGCGCTGCAAACCGCACGTGCCGAGATGGAAAATGCCCGGCAGAAAACCATTGATGGCCTGATCAACGTCATCGTGCCCGTTGGGCAGGTTGTCACCACCACAGCCGATATGATCAATGCCTTCCCTGATACGATATCCGAGCCCACCGGTGGATCGGTCATGGCAAGCCAGATCAAGGGTCTGTCACAAGTTTACGGCCTGTTTTTCGGGTTCGAAGACGATGGGCGGTTCTTTCAGGTTGTCCAGATCCCCGAGGAGCTGAAAACATTCGGCCCGAATAATAGCCCCATACCCGATCAAAGTCGGATCATCTATCGCACGATTGATTACGCAATGTCGGGCAGCAAGCTTGATACCTACCTTTATCAATCGGACTGGGGCACAGTTACCGGCACGGAATATAGCGAGGTCACCTATGACCCGAGACGCCGCACCTGGTACGAGGGCGCAAAGCAAAAAGACGACGTTTTCGTGAGCCCGTTCTATACGTTTAACAGTACAAACAAACCAGGTGTAACCTTTGCCAAGCGGGTCATGAACCCGGATGGCTCTCTGATGGGCGTTCTTGGTATCGATCTGACACTCGATAGCGTGACGAAAATTTTGGGAGATATTCGCATTGGTGATGAGGGCCGAGTCTTCATGCTCGGCAAGGAAAACCGGGTACTGGCCTATAGCGGCCCCTATGGAAGTAATACAAACGAGACGTTCTTTAAGATCGGCAATCGCGAAATCAAAGATCCGATTGTCAGTCGCGCCATCACACATTGGAGCAACCATCCCGACACCTTCTTTGAATTTGTCGATGAAACCGATGGTAAAAAGTACCTCGCTTCTACGGCGGCGATCCCGGAAACATTTGGCGTATCACCGGTTCTGGGCCTGATCGTGCCCGAGGACGAGTTTGTCGGTGATATCAAGGCAACCACGCAAAACGTCCTTAAGATCGCAACTGCGATCCTTGTCTTCACCATCATTCTGATCGCCATCATTTCGCGCATGCTGAGCCGGCAAATCAATGCCGTCGCCAAAGAAGCCGAAAAGATTGGCCAGTTTGATTTGGGCGGCGATTTCAATATGGAATCGCATATCTACGAGGTCGATGCCCTGTCCAAGGCAGTGGCAAACATGAAGCTCAGCCTGAAAAGCTTTGGCGCCTATGTCCCGGCGGATGTGGTGAAATCAATCATGTCAGACGGCAATCCGGTGGAAATCGGCGGCGAATCGCGTGAGCTGTCGATCATGTTTACCGACATCGAAGGCTTTACCGCCAAAACCGAAAACTATTCACCGACCGATCTGGCCCATGAGCTTTCGAACTATTTTGCCGCAATGGACCAGCAGATCATCATCAACGGCAATGGCACCATCGACAAATATATCGGCGATGCCATCATGGCATTCTGGAACGCGCCAACCAGCGATCCCGACCATGTCGATCATGCCTGCAAGGCAGCACTGGCCTGCCGTCTGGCCGGAAGGCGGCTTAATTCCATCTCGCAGGATTCAAGCCTGTTTCCACTTTACACCCGCTTTGGCCTGCACACCGATCAGGTGGTTGTCGGCAATGTCGGCTCCGAACATCGCCTGCAATACACAGCCCTTGGCGAGGCGGTGAACCTTGCCTCGCGGATCGAGGGACTTAACAAGATTTATGGCACTCGCATCCTGGTCAGTGATGCCGTCGCAAAACGAGCATCCGACAACTTCCTGCTTCGATACGTCGATCGTGTCGTCCCGATGGGCACCAGCCTGCCGATTGATATCTATGAATTGATCGGGAATCGGGATGATACGACCAATGCCCTTGTCGATATCGCCGCACAGGAAAGCGAAATCGCGGCATGGGATGCCTGTATGGACCTCTATCACGATCAGAAATGGGCCGAGGCACATGATGCATTCAAGGCCCATCTGGGTGCGGCAACTACATCAAAACTGGTTGAAATCTATATCGAAAGATGCCGGGAATTTATCGATCATCCGCCAGAACAAAACTGGGATGAAGTCAATCATCTGACCCGGAAATAACCCCAAGATAACCGCCCAGCCCGATGAGCTGTCCGATGCAAGCGGAAAAACCGATGATTGCGGCCAATAGGTAGGCACCTAAAACTGGCTTTTGGGCAGCTTTATTGCTACATACGACCCGTCATATGCATCAATATCTGCAGGAAAGGAGCTTTGCATGCGCAAGGCCCGCGTTGAGCGTAACACAAACGAAACCCAGATCATGGTCGAAGTGAACCTTGACGGGACCGGCGTTTATGACGTCGAGACCGGGGTCGGGTTCCTTGATCACATGCTCGAACAGCTTTCGCGTCACAGCCTGATGGACCTTAAAGTCCGGGCCAAAGGCGACCTGCATATTGATTTCCACCACACCACCGAAGATAGCGGCATTGCCATCGGCGAAGCCTTTGCCAAGGCGCTTGGCGACAAGAAGGGCATCACGCGCTATGGCAGCTGCCTGCTTCCGATGGACGAAGCGCTGACCCGTGTCGCACTTGATATTTCAAGCCGTCCCTATCTGATCTGGAATGTCGAATTCACCCGCGACAAGCTGGGCGATATGGATACCGAGCTGTTCCGCGAATGGTTCCAGGGCTTTGCCCAGGCGGCCGGCATCACGCTGCATGTCGAAAACCTGTATGGTGAGAACAATCACCATATCATCGAAAGTGCCTTTAAGGCGCTTGCACGGTCGCTGCGCGTGGCGATTGAAATTGATCCGCGCAAGTCCGATGCCATTCCCTCGACCAAGGGCACGCTTGGCGGCTCCTTGTAAGCAGGTCAGTTCGATCTGATCGAAAAGTAACCGGTGGCAGAACTGATACCAAACTGCCACCGGCCCAAAGAACCGGTTTTCGATGAAGGTTTACACAGTCCATACCCATCCCGGCGATGCCGATCCGATGGAGAACGCCATCCTGATCCGCGAAGGCTTCAATTTCTGGGCCTTTCTGCTGTCGGGCCTTTGGGCGTTGTATCATCGCCTGTGGCTGGGCTTTATCGGCCTGGTCGTGGTGTCGCTTCTGTGCACCTTTGCGGTCGAGTTGTTTAACGGCGGGCCGGAAATGGACTTTGCCCTGGCCCTTGTGACCGGGATCGGCTTTGGCCTGATCGCCAATGATTTGCGTCGTCGCAAACTCGCGGCAAATGGCTGGCAGATGGTTGATATCGTCGCAGGCCACGATGAAACCGACGCCGAACATCGCTGCTTCGAGCGGTCAAAAAATTCCCGGCTGCGCGTCCCACAGTCCGCAGCTGCCCTTACCTCCACCCCCTCAATCGGGAGCCCATCCTACCCATGAGTGTTGCGATTATTGATTACGGTTCCGGCAATCTGCGCTCTGCCGCCAAGGCGTTCGAGCGTGCTGCGCGTGAAACCGGCTTTTCTGACGAGATCATTGTCACCGATGACCCGGAAAAGGTCCGCAACGCCAGCCATATCGTGCTTCCGGGCGTTGGCGCCTATGCCGATTGCCGGGCCGGTCTGGATGCCGTCACCGGCATGGTGGATGTCCTGACCGAACAGGTGATTAAGGGCGGCAAACCGTTCTTTGGCATCTGTGTTGGCATGCAGCTGATGTCGACCGTCGGCCGCGAATTTGTCGTCACCGACGGCCTTGACTGGATTGCCGGCGAAGTCGTTGCGATCGAACCCAGCGACCCGTCGCTTAAAATCCCGCATATGGGCTGGAACGAGCTGGTGCTTGATCCGGCGGGCAAGGCGCACCCGGTGCTTAACGGCATTTCCGATGGCGATCACGCCTATTTCGTGCACAGCTATCACATGCATGTCACCAACCCGGACCAGCGTCTGGCATCGGTTGCCTATGGCGGGGATCTGACGGCCATGATCGGGCGTGACAACATGATTGGTACCCAGTTCCACCCGGAAAAAAGCCAGAAAACCGGGCTTACCATCATAGGGAACTTTCTGGGGTGGAAGCCATGATCGCACCATCAGATACCATTGATCCGGGTGTAAGTGCCGAACGCGTCACCGAACTGACCGCGGGCGAGCTTTCCGACATTGTCGATGCCTGTACCCAGGCGATTGTCGAAGGGGGCGGCTTTGGCTGGCTGACCCCGCCGGATCGTCCGGACATGGAAAAATACTGGCGCGGCGTTTTGCTGATGCCAGGGCGTCATTTGTTTGTGTCGCGCGTCGATGGCATCATTTCCGGTGCCGCCCAGTTGATCGAAACACCGGCCAACCTCGAAGCACAGCGCCATTCCGCCCAGATTTCCGGCCATTTCGTTGCCCCCTGGGCGCGCGGGCGCGGCAACGGCAAGGCGATCGTGCGGTCGATTGAATATTTCGCCCGTGAAGCGGGCTATAGCGTTTTGAAACTCGACCTTCGCGAAACCCAGCAGGCCGCCATCGCACTTTATAACGGGCTTGGATATGTCCGTTGGGGCATCAATCCCTATTACGCGATGATCGATGGCAAGATGGTCGAAGGCTATTACTACACCAAGAAAATACAGGACACCGATCAGTGAACCTTTATCCCGCAATTGACCTGAAAGACGGCGCCTGTGTGCGCCTGCTGCGCGGCGACATGGACAAGGCAACCGTGTTTAACGATGACCCGGGCTCACAGGCCGGCGAATTTGTCGCCGCGGGCTGCCACTGGGTTCATATCGTTGATCTGAACGGCGCCTTTGCCGGTGAGCCGGTCAATGGTGCAGCAGTGGATTCCATCCTTGCCGCCGTATCGGGCAAGGCACAGACGCAGCTGGGTGGCGGCATTCGCACCATGGAAACGGTTGATTATTGGCTCAATAAAGGCATCACCCGTGTGATCCTTGGCACCGTGGCGCTTCGCAACCCGGATTTCGTCAAGGAAGCCTGCGCGAAATGGCCGGGCCGGATCGCGGTCGGCATTGATGCCCGTGATGGTTATGTCGCAGTCGAAGGCTGGGCGGAAACGTCCGAAGTCACCGCCCTGGAACTGGCCAAGAAGTTTGAAGATTGCGGTGTGGCTGCGATCATCTTTACCGATATCGACCGGGATGGTGCGATGGGCGGCCCGAATATCGAGAGCACCGTGGCTCTGGCATCGGAAATCTCGACGCCTGTGATCGTCTCGGGCGGGGTTTCGTCGCTCGATGATCTGGTCGCGGTCAAGAAACACACAAGCTCGGGCATTGATGGCGCGATTTCCGGTCGTGCGCTTTATGATGGTCGCATCGATCTGGCAGAGGCCATCGCGGCCCTTTCGTAACCGACCCAACAGGAAACAGACCATGCTGAAAACCCGTGTCATTCCCTGTCTTGACGTCAAGGACGGCCGCGTCGTCAAAGGGGTCAACTTCGTTGATCTGATCGATGCCGGTGACCCGGTCGAACAGGCCCGCATCTATGATGCCGAAGGCGCAGACGAGCTCTGCTTCCTTGATATCACGGCATCAAGTGACAACCGCGATACCATCTTTGATGTGGTTGCCCGCACGGCTGAGGCCTGCTTCATGCCGGTGACCGTCGGCGGCGGTGTGCGCACCCTTGAAGACATCCGAAAGCTGCTTCTGGCCGGTGCGGACAAGGTTTCGATCAATACCGCCGCGGTGAAAAACCCGGATTTCGTGCGCGAAGCGGCGCGCAAGTTCGGATCCCAATGCATTGTGGTCTCGATCGACGCCAAATCGACCGGCCCGGACAAGTTTGAAATCTTTACCCATGGCGGACGTGAACCCACCGGGATTGATGCCGTTTCGTTTGCAAAACAAATGGTCGAATACGGTGCGGGGGAGCTTCTTGTCACCTCGATGGATCGTGATGGCACCCAGTCGGGCTTTAATATCCCGCTGACCAAAACCATCGCTGATGCCGTGCATGTGCCGGTTATTGCCTCAGGCGGGGTGGGGACGCTTGATCATATGGTCGAAGGGGTGCGGGATGCCCACGCATCGGCGGTTCTGGCCGCCTCGATCTTCCATTTCGGCACCTATCGCATTCGCGAGGTCAAGGACCACATGAAAGCCGCCGGTATCCCGGTGCGCGAGGACTGAAATCATGCCCGATACGGATAAAAGCCAACATATCCTTGATGCGCTTTACGCAACCGTCTCTGCCCGCAAGGGTGCAGACCCGGAAACCAGCTATACTGCCAAGCTGTTTGCCAAGGGCACGCCCAAAATCGCCCAGAAAGTCGGCGAAGAGGGCGTTGAAACCGTGATTGCCGCTTTGGCCGAAAGCCCGGAAAAGGTCGCATCGGAAAGTGCCGACCTTCTCTATCACCTTACCGTGCTTTGGGCCGATCAGGGGGTGAACCCCGAAGATGTCTGGAAGATCCTGGCTGAGCGTCAGGGCATTTCAGGTATCACTGAGAAGGCATCGCGCAAAAGCGACTAAGGATTACCCCAACACCCGTCATGCCCGCGCAGGCGGGCATCCATATCGATACAACCGCTACCATGGATTCCGGGCCTCCGCCTTGCTCCGCCCGGAATGACGGAAATTGGAAAATGGTCGCACTTTCGCAAAATCGAAATTGCACCGGGCGACAAGCCTGTCCAATATGACGATCAAAGTTGAGAAATAGCGTTCAGGAGCATCATCATGGCCGTTCAGCCCTACGATCCGGAAAACATCTTCGCCAAAATCCTGCGCGGTGAAATCCCGTGCACCAAGGTCTATGAAGATGACCATGTGCTGGCCTTCAATGATATCGCGCCCCAGGCCCCGACTCATGTGCTGGTCATCCCCAAGGGCGCCTATACCAGCTATGACGACTTTGCCCAGAATGCCTCGGATGCCGAAATCATCGCCTATACCCGCGCGATTGGCAAAATCTCCAAGGAAGCCGGCGTGGTCGAGGACGGCTACCGCCTGATCGCCAACACCCGCGAACACGGCCGCCAGGACGTCCCGCACCTGCATGTGCATATCCTGGGCGGTGAGAAACTGCCGCGGATGCTGCCGGGCGCCTAAGCGACTGAAATCCCATTCAAAAGGCAGGGCCCCGCATTTTGCGCCCTGCCTTTTTTGTCCCGACACAGACCTGAAATCACCAATGGCATCCAACATCCCCACCGCAGCCGAGATTTTCCAGGCCCTTACCGGCAACTGGACGCTCATGCGCGATCTGGGAGAGGCCGGGCAGTTTACCGGCGATGTCACGTTTCATGCCGCCGATCCCAACCAACCCAACGTGCTACGCTATCGCGAGGAGGGGTTTCTGACCCGCCCGGACGGCAAGCGGTTTGATGGCTACCGGGAATATGACTTTGTCCTGCACGAAGACCCGGCGGCGATCGAGCTTCTGTTTCGTGATCCCTTGAGTTTCGGCAATCGTTATGTGCTGCTGCAATTTGGTGAGGAGAGTGAGCAGGGTGAAGCAGGTGAAACCGATCTTTGTGCGCGTGACATTCACCCCTGTGGGGATGACTTTTATCACCATTGCATGATCTGGAACGGGCCAGATCATTTCGAAACAAAAATAAAAATCACCGGTCCGAAGAAAGATCACCTGTTGCACAGCATGTATCGCCGCGCCTAGCGTCCCGAAAGTTGGACAATCCGTCCATAATTTCAAATACTTGCCGGGTTATTCTGACAAACCGGATTCACTTGCCAAACCGAGCACCCAGTCACGAAAGGCGCGGACTTCCGGCCCGTCCTGACGGCTTTCGGGCGTGATCAGGTAGTATGCCCCACGTGATTTCAGGCGGGCTTCGCTGATGATTTCAAGGCTGCCTTCTGCCAGCGGTCCTTCGATCAAAACCCTTGGTAACAGGGCGATTCCCATGCCGGCCTTGGCCGCCTCGATCAACATGAAGAAGTGCTCAAACGCCGGTCCGGGTGCCCCGGTTATGGCAATCCCGTTGGCCTGCGCCCAGTCATGCCATGCCTTGGGCCGGGTGGTGTGGACCAGTCGCGGGTAGCGTGCAATGAGGTCTGACGGATCGACGGGGCTGTTTTCACCCGTCATCTCACCTGAAGCAACATATCCGGGTTTGGCGACAACCACTTGAATTTCATCAAAAATCTTGTCGCATACCATCCCGGGCCAGCGACCATCACCAAAATAAAGCCCGACATCGATCTGGCGCGCGCCAAGGTCCGGGCTGCGTTCCGGAGTGGCGAAATTAAGCGCCAGGGTCTCGATCACCGGGCGGATATCAGGATATTCGTTTTGGAATCGATTTAATTTTGGAATAAGCCAACTGCTGGCCAGGGTATGGAGCGCGCCGATGACCAGTTTCCGCTCCCCCGCGCCATGGGTGACCAGATCAAGGGTGGCGGCCTCGATCTCGTCGAGGGCCCGGCGCAGACTGGGCAAATAGGCCCGTCCGGCTTCGCGCAAGCTCAGTTTCGGGCCATTACGCTCAAACAAAACCATGCCAAGGCTGGCTTCAAGATTGGCGACCTGCTGGCTGATGGCGCCGGATGTTACCGAAAGTTCCTCGGCCGCGCGGGCAAAACTGCCAAGCCGGGCGGCGGCTTCGAACGCACGCAGGGCATTGAGCGGCGGAGTGGTCGGGCGCAGCGCCATAGCATTAGCTTTCCTGTTGATAGGTCCAGAACTTCTGATTTTACCCGCCGCATTCTGACGTATTAGAGTAATTCCAACAACACATCGTTAGATAATCTGGATAATCTTGGAGATCGACCATGTCTTCGCCGTCCCTGCCACCGTTCCACCTGGCCTTCCCGATCAAATCGATTGCTGATACCCGCGCGTTCTATATCGACATTCTCGGCTGTGACGAAGGCCGCTCGACCGAGGCCTGGATTGATTTTGATTTCTTTGGTCATCAGCTGTCCGCCCATGTCCGCCCGGAAGCAGGCCAGAACAAGGGATCGGGCGATGTCGATGGGGATGCGGTGCCAATCCCGCATTTCGGGGCGGTTCTGGAATGGCAAAAATGGCATCAGCTTGCCGACAAGCTGAAGGCCGCCAACGTCAAATTCCTGCTTGAGCCCAAGATCCGCTTTAAGGGTGAACCGGGCGAGCAGGGTACCTTCTTTGTCGAAGATCCAGCGGGAAATGGCCTTGAATTCAAGACCTTCCGCGATCCGGCCATGATCTTTGCCCACTGATTTTGCCGCTTAAAAGCACGCAACCGGCCTTGTGAAACCGGGCCGGTCCATGACAAACTGTATTGACCGCGCCGGAACGCTTTGCGCTCTGGCGCGTTTGATATGTGCAACCTTAATAGTTGCCCCGTTTATCGCCCCAACATTCAAAGCTTTGACCAGGAGTCCCCGATGTCGACCACCAACGCCCCGCTCAACATTCTGATTTCCGCTGCCGGCGATGATGAGAAGTGGAAAAGCGTGATGGTCGATCGTCTGCCGGACGCCAATATCGTGACCGAGGACGACAATTACGATCCTGAAACGATTGACTATGCCCTGTTCTGGAAACAGCCGCAGGGTCTGATCAAGACGCTGCCGAACCTCAAAGCCATCTTCTCGCTCGGTGCCGGGGTAGATCATGTTGTGTCATCGCCAAGCCTGCCGACGGAATTGCCGGTCATTCGCCTGGAAGATGCCGGCATGGCCGACCAGATGGTGCAATATCATCTTTATGCCGCGCTTCATTTCATGCGCGACTTTGATGTCTATAGCGCCCAGCAGGCCAAGGCCGACTGGACCCAGCATGACGTCGCACGCATTTCGCAATGCCGGGTTGGCGTCATGGGGCTGGGTGCGCTCGGCTCTGCCGTTGCCGTGTCGCTTTCCAATCTCGGCTTCTCTGTTTCGGGCTGGAGCCGCTCGATGAAGGCGATTGAAGGCATTTCCACCTTTGCCGGTAAGGAAACGCTTGGTGAATTCCTCGGTCAGTCCGATATCCTGATCTGCCTGCTGCCGCGCACCTCGGAAACCGAAAATGTCCTTAACAGCAGCACGCTGTCCTTCCTACCCAAGGGGGCTGCGATCATTAATGCCGCGCGGGGTGCCATGATCAACGAGGCCGATTTGCTGCGCGCGATTGATACCGGCCATCTGCGTGGTGCGTTTCTTGATGTTGCCGCGACCGAACCGCTGCCCGAAAGTCATCCGTTCTGGGATCATGCGAAAATCCGCATCACGCCGCATATTGCCGCAGCCACCCGGTTTGAAGAATCCGTCGATCAGATTGCCGAAAACCTTGATCGTCTGGCGCGCGGTGAAACCCCGCGCGGTTTGGTCAATCGCGAGATCGGCTACTAAGGCCTCCGACCTCACACGTGACCCTCAAGTAAACCCGATCCGGCGCAAAATCCCCGCCGGGTCGGGTTTTGCTTGTCCGCATGCGGGCTTTCTGCAAAAGAAGGAGGATTACCCGCCAAATTACTGGCGGTGCCGCTAAACAGGATGATCGATGTCAGCCAAAACCTTTGTTGCGCTTCGCGTTGAATGTGACGCCGCCACCGCCTTTGAGCAATTCACCAGCGAGATTGATCACTGGTGGAAGCAGGGGCCGCGCAACCGCCTGATTGGCAATCGTCCGGGCATTATGGAATTTGGTGAAAGTGATGGCGTCCGCTATTTGCAGGAAGTCGATAAACGTCGCCCCGATTTCATCGTCCGTGCCGGCAAGGTCACCAAGTGGGAACCGGGCAAGCGCCTTGCCTTTGAATGGCAATGGCCAATGGCCGACCCCAAGGAACCGGCGACATTGGTTGATATCCGCTTTAGCCCCCAGGGCGATTACACCCGCATCACGTTGGAACATCTGTCTCTGGAAAAACTTTCGATGGCCCATCCCGGCCGCAATGGCCTGAATGACAACCGCTTCAAGCCGATGATGACCCATTACTGGCAGGCGCATCTGGTTTCATTGCGAAACCGGATCAAAATGCTTGCCAACGAATCACGCCCGGCCTGACCCGGCAAAATCAATCTTCGCAAACAGCGCGCTCAGCCAGTCGACAAATATCCGCACCCGCACGGAAAGCTGGCGGTTCTGCGGATAAAGTATCGAGACCGGCATAGGGTCCGGCGGAAATTCCGGCAGGATTTCCATCAGCTTACCCGATCTTAGGTCCTCGGCCACGCGATAGCGCGGCACCTGCACGATCCCCAATCCGGCCGCCGCACAGGCGGCATAGCTATCCGCCCCGGTCACCGAAATGCTCGCAGGCAGCATGACCTCACAGACCTTGCCATCCACGGTGAAATCAAGCGGGATCGGCTGGTCATCGGCGCCTGACAGAAAGCAAACCATCTGATGACCCTGCGCTTTAAGGTCATCAATTGTTTCAGGCATGCCAACGCGCGCAAAGTAATCGGGGCTTGCCACAGTCGCCTCATGCAAAAGGGCAAGCCTCCGCCCGATCATGGAGGAACTCGCCAGATCGCCACTGCGCAGCACACAATCAAATCCCTCATGCACCAGATCGACAAACCGGTCACCATCGGCCAGCACCAGCTCGATCCCCGGATAACGATCCCGAAAATCTGACAAGGCCGGGATGATAAAGGTCCGCGCCAGCGTGCCCTGCAGGTTTACCCGCAACAATCCCTTGGGATCGGCATTGGTAAAGCTGCCATCGGCTTCTTCAAGATCGGCGAGAATCCTGACACAGCGCTGATAATAGGCCTCCCCATCATGGGTAGGATTGACAGTCCGCGTCGTACGTTCCAGCAACCGGGTGCCCAGCCGCTCTTCCAACCGCTGGATGGAATTGGTCATCGTGGCACGCGGGATCAAAAGATCACTGGCCGCCTTGGTAAAACTTTTGCGCTCCACCACGCGCACGAAATTGCGCATTTCCTCAAACCGGTCCATACAGGTGCCTATTGTTATCTAATTTCGAATAATAAATTCCAATATAGGCTAATTATCCGAAAAGTCATCTTGGGCATATTGGCGCCATCGCACTCAACACGCCACACAAGTCCAAGGAGACTTTGAATGTCTGCCAATGAAAACAGAACGGCCATCATCACCGGCGCATCACGCGGTATTGGCGTTGCCCTTGCCAAACGTCTGGCGGCGGATGGCTTTGCCGTTGTCATCAACTATGCCAATTCCGCCGAAGCCGCCGAAGAACTGGCTGAAAGCCTGAAATCCCAAGACCACAAGGCGATTGCGGTAAAGGCCGATATCGCCCGCCCGGATGCGGTCACCGCCCTGTTTGACAAGACCATCGCCGAGTTTGGCGGGGTTGATGTCATTGTGAATAATGCCGGTGTCATGACGACCAGGCCGATTGCTGACATGGATGACGCCACCTATGACGCGATGATGGACATCAATGTCCGTGGCACCTTCAACATGCTGCGCGAAGGGGCCAAGCATCTGCGCGATCATGGCCGGGTAATCAATTTCTCGACCACCGCCCTTCATCTCAAACTGCCAGGCTATGCCGTCTATAACGCCACCAAGGCCGCGGTCGAGGCGATGACGGGCGTTTTCGCCAAGGAACTGCGCGGTCGTCAGATCACGGTCAATACCGTCGCCCCGGGGCCGGTGGCAACCGAACTGTTCCTCAGTGGCAAAACCGACGAGCAGATCGCCCAGTTTTCCAAAATGCCACCACTTGAACGGCTTGGTGAGCCCGATGACATCGCCGGTGTCGTGTCCTTCCTCGCCGGACCGGATTCCGGTTGGGTCGATGGCCAGACCATTCGCGCCAATGGCGGCCTGGCGTAAACCGGCCAAACGACCCAAACCGCTCAATATCATGTGATTGCGGGGACCGTTGACCTGGGATCGGCATCATCCCCCCATCCCCGTGCCGGTTTCTTCTGATGGTTCCTGCAGTACACGCAATGATGTCGCCTCGCATATCAGCAGGCGGCATCATTGCCGTTTGGCGGGCACCCCATGCGCCAAAAGTGAACAATCCCAGACCTTTGGCTGATTGTGCGAACGCCCGACTTTGCCCATGATGTCCCGCCATCAGGAAAGGGATATCATGACACAATCATCAGACGTCACGTTTCGCTATGCCACCCGCGATGACCTGCCCGCCATCGTCGCCCTTCTGGCCGATGACGAAAAAGGCAAAACCCGCGAGGAATTTACCGATCCGCTGCCAGCGGCCTATTTCGACGCGTTTGACGCCATGGAATCCCAATCCACCGACGCGCTGCCCAACAAATACCTGCTGGCCCTTCAGGAAGCCGATATTGTCGGGTGTTTGCAGCTGACCCTGATTGCCGGATTGTCCCGGCGCGGCCAGCTGCGCGCCCAGATCGAAGGGGTCCGGGTCGCCAGCACCGCACGCGGTCAGAAGATCGGCGAGAAGCTTATTGCCGAGTCTGTTTCGATTTCGAAATCACTGGGGGTGGTGCTGGTGCAGTTCACCACCGATAAAACCCGCAAGGATGCCCATCGCTTCTATGAACGGCTTGGCTTTGTCGCCAGCCACGAAGGCATGAAGATGCAGATTTCCTGAGGATTTTGGCGACTTTCGCTGCCCATTCTTGCTGTTTTGCGCTTGCGCAATCACAACGATGCCAAACTCTGATAGGATGTATCTTGAAGCACACAGCACAAGATCGGAGGCCCCCATGAACTTGATCGAACTGCAGGATCTCGCCCGCGAGCGCGGCTTTTCCCATGTTTTCAGCGCATCGGACAATCACGTCATCTGCGATGGCCGCGAAACGCGCTATCACGCCGATGATCTGAGCATCATTGATTGCCGATCAGTCGATACCGGCACCGATCCCGGCGATGACGCCACGCTTTATATGATCGAGGCCAAGGATGGCACGCGCGGCATGCTTATTGTCCCTGACAGCTTCCATACCGACCCGGACAAGGCCGAACTGGTCGATCATTTGCGGCGCAAGCAGGGCTGATCTCGGAACAACAAGCAGGTCTTTGCGTTTTACCCCTAGTCAGACATTTTTTTGATCAAGGAGGCCCGCAATGACCTTGGCTGATCTTCAGGCAAACGCAAAAGACCACGGTTTTGAACATCACTTCATGGCCGAGGAAGACGGTGTGCGCAGTGACGGCACCGGCAAGCTTTATCGCCCGGACGAGCTGCGCCTTGTTCATTCCAACAGCACCGATCATGGTACCGATCCGGGTGACGAGGCAACGCTGTTCATGATCGAAGCCAATGACGGCACCAAGGGTGTCATCATCATGGCCGATGCCTTTCATGCCGACCCGCACAAGGCGGAAATCATCGATATCCTGCGCCGCAACCGTGCGGCCTGATCACGCGATATAATTGCCACCGCGCAGACCTGCGGCGTGGCAATTCGCAAAATGAACACAAACATGCACCTGTAGCGACATAAAAGGCGGGCTCACTATCCCCGCCTTCTTCGCAACCAAAACAGGCCAGTCGATGTCGGATTTGTTGCCGTTTATTCGTGCCTGGGTCACCGATCCCAGAAAAGTATCAGCCATCTCGCCCTCAAGCCCGGCACTGGCGCGGCTGATCACGTCCGAGGTCACCGCTCAACGCACCCCGGTTCTCGAACTTGGACCAGGGACAGGTGTGTTAACCAGGGCTTTGCTGGATCGCGGCGTCCCCCAGAACGACCTGACCCTGATCGAAGCCGGGCCGGATTTCTCGCGCCTTTTGGCCCAACGCTATCCCAAGGCCCGCATTCTGCAAATGGATGCCTGCCGACTGGGACGCCAAAGCCTGTTTGGCCCGGGTGAGTTGGCAAGTGCGATCAGCGGCCTGCCGCTCCTGTCGATGAAGCCGCGTCAGATCATGGGGATTTTGTCGGGCAGTTTCGAATATCTGCGCGAAGACGGGGCGTTTTACCAGTTCACCTATGGCCCGCGCTGCCCGGTCCCCGCAGCCATCCTTTCCCGCCTTGACCTGCAGGCCACCCGGATCGGCACCACGGTTCGCAATGTCCCGCCCTCATCGGTCTACAAGATCGAACGCAAAAGCCGTCCGGACATCCTCCAAACCGCCTGAGCCCCCCGCAAAACCAGTCAAAACAGCTCTGCCTATTCTGCCGCCTGCATCAGTGATTTGATATCGCGCGACGGGGGCAGGCCGAAATGGCGGCTGTATTCGCGGCTGAACTGCGACGGACTTTCATAGCCGACCTCAAAGGCCGCCGTGGAGGCATCCATGCGCTCAAGCAACATCAAACGACGTGCTTCATTCAGCCGCATGCGTTTCTGGAACTGAAGCGGGCTCATGGTGGTAATATTGCGGAAATGGTTGTGAAAGGCCGAGCTGCTCAGCCCCGCAAGATCTGCCAGATTCTCGACCTTGCACGGCTGATCATAGTTTTTCTTAAGCCAGTCAATCGCACGCGCAATCTGATAGCTATGGCTTTCCGACGACGTGATCTGGCGCAACCTGGCGCCCTGTTCGCCCATCAAAAGCCGGTAAAAGATTTCCTGTTTGATCAACGGGGCCAAAACCGGGATATCGCGCGGCGTATTGATCAGATCAAGCAACCGGTTAAACGCATCGAGCAACGGATCGGACACCGCACTGACCGCAATGCCGCGCCGGTTGACCTGGATGCGCAATTGCCCGAATTCCCGCGCTGGTGGGAAGATCAATAAGGCTCCGCCTTGCCTTCGGGCTTGCCGACCTTACGCCGCAACAAACAGCTTAACCGCCATCGCCTTGGCGTGATCAACGAACTGTTGCTGTGACCAGCCGCAGGTTTGCGTCAGCTGCTCCCACGTCTGGACCGACAGTAACGACATCAAAAGGTCGGTGGCCTCACGCGCGCTGTAATCGGCGGACAATTTTCCATCCTTTTCCAACGCTGTGATGGCGGCGTCAAACCCTTGGCGCAGGCCGCGCATGCGATCCACCCAGGCCAGTTTGGCCGCCTCGTCACTGTCCTGCATTGCCATCAGGGCACGCGCAACCCCGTGGATCTCGGGGATGTAATTGCCCCATGCCTCGACAAAGGCCACCAGCCTGTCGACACCCGACTTGGCTGTGCGGCTGGCCAGCAATCGCGCATCGACATCCTTGATCTCATCAATATGGCGGGTGGTCGCCACCAGCAGTTCAACGCGCGTCGGAAAGTGCAGATAAACCGCCTGACGGCTGATTTCTGCGGCTTTGGCGATGTCGCTCATCCGGACTTCTTTGCCGGGACGAGCTTCAAGAAGCTCCCACGCGGCGGTGAGGATGCGGGTTCTGGTTTCAGTGTTATCTCTTGACATCATGTAAAGTAACCTGTACTTGACACCATGTCAATTGACACAATGTCAAGTTGGCAATTCAAAACACCCAACCTTCGGAGGCCATGATGAATACGGTTTCGCAACGAATTGATTTGCCGTCACGGGCCTCACGGGCCCTGCTGGCGGTATCTGGCGCCATTGCCATCGCAATTGGGGCCGGACTGATGTTTGTCCCCGCGCAGTTTCAGGCATCTGCGGGGATCATCCTTGGCCCTGATATCAACCTGCTGAGCGAGGTCCGCGCGCCGGGTGGATTTCTTCTGGCAACCGGCATCATGATCCTGCTTGGCGCCTTCCGGCGTCAGATGGCGCGCCTGGGCCTCATGCTCTCAAGCCTGCTCTATCTCTCATACGCGCTCGCACGTCTCGTCGGAATCCTGATGGATGGTATGCCAAGCAGCACGATCCTCACCGCCCTTGGCATTGAAGTCGTTATCGGCGGTCTTTGCTTGGCCTTTCTCGTCAGAAGGTAAGTCTCGACTAGTTTGCTTACGAAAACCGAGGTTCGGTTCTCGTAGCGCGGTTTTAGCTAATGACCAGTTTTGGCAAGGTTTTCCAACATCGATTCAACATCTGCATGCACCCTGGTTTCTTCGCTAAAATCGTAATCTCCGATGTTCTGCAATTTTCCATTATGTAGTAAATCAAATAAAACGTTTTCGAGTTGAAAAGTAAAATTCAGGATATATTCGATTTCTGCAATATTTGTTTTTGCAAATAAATCGTTTACGTTTGATATCGTCGACCAATCCTTATGTGCCATTATTTTACTTCTAATAGGTGCATATACACAGCGATACAATTCCTTATATTCTGTTGATTGGGCGAGCAAATTATCCATATCATCTGAAGTGGCTATGTATGCATTTTCAATATATTGATCTAGCCAGCTTGGGTTGGGGTCGGATGTCTGTGACAATTTTCTATTTCGCAGTGCTTTATGATCAAACATTTCTAAATTCGACTTGCATTTCTTTATTATTGTTTCAACCGTCATCGAACGATCATCACTGTCAAACAACCTACCTAAACTTATGAAGAAGGTTGTCTGCAAAGAATGGGTAATCACTCGCCAACTCAACGCGTTTTTGTTTATGGCATCACGTACATCGTTGTTCTTAGAAGCAATATTATCGATATGCTTCCAAACAAAGAACGACCAAGAAACATTGGTAACGTCTTTTCCGAATTCATCTAAGGCTTCCACTAGTTCGTCCAAGACTGCTCCTTTTTTCGCAAAAATGCTTATTCAGCGTCGATAGACCATCTGACGGTAATTCAGCGCCTCGGCGATATGGCCGCGCTTGACCGCGCCACTGCCCGACAGATCAGCAATCGTGCGCGCCACCCGCAGAATCCGGTGATACCCACGGGCTGAGAGCTTCATCTGATGCGCCGCATCCTGCAGCAAGCCGCGACTATCCGCATCAAGTCCGGCGGCATTTTGCAGGATTTCGCCATCGGCCTCAGCATTGGTTGATATTTTTTCGTTTTTATATCGCAACATTTGGAGTTCACGGGCCAAAAACACCCGTTCGCGCACCGTCTGGCTGGTTTCACCTTTGGCTGGCATATCAAGGTCTTCGGGTTTGACCGCCGGAACCTCGATCTGGATATCAAACCGGTCCAGCAGCGGCCCGGAAAGCCGCGCCTGATATTCCTCGCCACAACGTGGCGCGCGGGTGCAGGCCAGTTCGTTATCCCCCAGATAACCACAGCGACACGGGTTCATCGCCGCGACCAGCTGCACGCGTGCGGGGTAAGTCACATGCGCATTGGCGCGCGCGACCGACACCTGTCCGGTTTCAAGTGGCTGGCGCAGCGCATCAAGCACATTGCGCTGAAATTCTGGCAATTCATCCAAAAACAGCACCCCGTTATGGGCCAATGAAATCTCGCCCGGCTTCACCCGGTGACCCCCGCCGACAAGGGCTGGCATGGATGCGGAGTGATGCGGCTGGCGAAACGGGCGGGTACGGATCAGGCCGCCTTCCGGCAACATTCCGGAAACGGAATGTATCACGGTGGTTTCAAGTGCTTGTCTGGCATCAAGGTCGGGCAAAATGCCCGGCAAGCGTGCAGCCAGCATGGATTTTCCTGATCCCGGCGGCCCTGACATCAAAAGGTTATGGCCACCGGCTGCCGCGATCTCAAGCGCGCGTTTGGCACTTTCCTGACCCTTGATATCGCGCAGATCACCATGAAAATCATGGATCGCATCGCTGTCGCGGCGAACCGGACGCGGCAGGATTTGCGTGCCCTTGAAATGATTGATCAGCCGAACAAGGCTGGGGGCGGCCAGAATTTCAAGATCCCCGGCCCAAAGGGCCTCGGCCCCGTTGGCCTCGGGGCAAATCACCCCGCATTCCTGCATGCCGGCTTCCATGGCGGCGGGCAAAACCCCGCCCACCCTAGTGATGCTGCCATCAAGCCCCAATTCGCCCAGCACAAGAAACCGCTCGATATCGTCATGGCCGATGACATCCATTTCGGCAAGGATGCCCAGCGCAATCGGCAGATCGAAATGCGATCCTTCCTTCAACAAATCAGCCGGGGCGAGATTGATCGTTATCCTTTTGGGCGGCAGCGCCAGGCCCATCGCCGAAAGCGCAGAACGCACCCGTTCGCGCGCCTCGGACACCGCCTTGTCGGGAAGGCCGACCACGCTAAAGGTCGGCAGACCACTTGCCATCTGCACCTGGACATCAACGGCAATCGTCTCAATCCCGGCAAAGGCAACCGTCATCACCCGCGCTGTCATAGGCCCCCGCATACAAAACCAATGGTTGTTTATCTTGGCGGTTTAATCGGGATTGCGCAACGCATGGTTTAATTTCAGGGAATTAGACAGGGAAATTTCGCGCCTTCACGACGTTGGAAGCCGAAAACGCATAAACATTTCGTTTTCATAATAAATGGATTTCTCAAACACCGCACCGATGCGTTTGAGGGCTGCCAGCTTGGTGCGGGTCGGCGGCAGAAGGAAGGTGACCGACGGTATGCGGGGATCAGATCGGGCGAATTCCAACGCCTTTTTGGTAATTGCCATGCCAAACCCGAACCATTCGGGACGCAGCACCAGGCCATAATCCCAATCCTCACCTTCTTTCTGAAAGCCGCCCCAGCCGACATAGTCCCGGTTATGGAAAATTGCCCAGTGGCCGAGGCCATCCCGCTTCCAGCAGGCCTGTTTGGCCGCCACGAACCGGGCGACGTCATCCTGACCCCACGGACCGTCAAGCAACGGCATATGCGCCGCCATGCGCGGATCGGACATATGGTTAATCAGGGCTGCGGGCGCGACATCAGTGAGGTGTCCAAACGAAATCGTATCGGATTGTGTCATCGGGGCAAGACCAGTTGGGCATAAAAAAAGGCGCAAGAACCATCGGTTCATAGCGCCCTTGATCAGTGGCCGTGTCAATTCACCTGACCGGCAAGCCCCATCACATTTGCGATAGGCCGTTATTGCGAAGCGTCAGACTCGCGCGGCGGCAGGAATTCCTTGCGGCAGGGCACGGCTTCTTCGTTCACCACGGTCCAGCCGAAATTGCGGAACTTGCCGAAGCTGGCCTTTTTCATGGTGATGCCGCTGGCCGCGTGTTTGCGGACTTCCTTGGGGTCTTCACCCTCAATCCGTTCAGCGCGGACCCAGGCGCGTTCGCGCATGGCTTTGGTAATGGTCGGTTCACTCATCGGCTTTCGCAGTTCCGTTGGCAATTAGCGCGTTAAAAGGCGGCGATAGCACGTCTGGCAGCGTTTGTCGCACCCAATCAACACAGATGGGCACTCAATGCGCCACCCGCAAACGTTCCATATCCGCAATGATATCATCAATCAGGTTTTGAACATCGTCCGCCGGAAGGCCGCTTTCGATCATGCCGCGCAGGCCGGTGATGCTGGTTTGCAGTTTGAGTGCTGCGCGATGCGGATCGATATCTGGGGCGATTTCGCCTTTTACCCGGGCTTGTTCAAAGGCGCCGGCAAACAGTTTGGCCATACCCGCCAGTTTCTGTGCGGCCAGGTCTTTCAAATCAGACTCGTCATTGGCCAACTCAAGGGCCGTCTTGAACACCATGCAGGCATTGGACGGCATCTTGTTCATGCCACCTTGCGTGATGCTGCGCACATAGCCGATCAGCCCCGAAAGCGGGGAGCCCGATTGCGCCATGAAGCTTTGAAATTCGCCTTCGACCCCGCGCGCATAATAGTTCAGCGCTTCGGAAAACAGCTCTTTCTTGCTGCCAAAGGCGGCATAGATGCTGCCGGGCTTAAGTGCGAGGGCCGCTTCGATATCCTTGAGCGAGGTCGCATGAAACCCCTTGCGCCAGAACAGGTTACGCGCATTGGCCAGGGCATCTTCACGATCAAATGAGCTTGGTCTCGCCACGATATTTCCTTGTTTATTGAGCAGTCACTCAAAAATAACTTGCCAATGTCAAATCGTCAAGGTAGCGTCGGTCCATCGTTATTGAGCAATCACTCAACAATTCTGGAGATACCGCCATGTCCGACTTCAAAATTTACGACAAAGATTCCGCTCCGGCCGAGTCCAAACCGCTTTTGCAGAACTCGCTCGATGCCTTTGGCATGATCCCGGGCCTGCACGGCGTCATGGCCGAAGCCCCGGCTGTGCTTGAAGGCTATCAGGTGCTGCATGACCTGTTTCAGAAGACCAGCTTTGATGCCAATGAACTGACCGTTGTCTGGATGACCATCAATGTGGAGCACGGCTGCCATTACTGCGTTCCGGCCCACACCGCCATCGCCCATATGATGAAAGTCGATGCCGACACCATCAATGCGCTGCGCGATGAAACCCCGCTTGCCAACGCAAAGCTCGAAGCACTCCGCACCTTTACGCTTGCCATGACCCGTAGTCGCGGCAATGTCACGGCCGATCAGCTTGATGCGTTCTATGCGGCCGGATACAGCCAGCAGCAGGTCCTTGAGATCATTCTCGGTCTGGCTCAGAAAGTGATGTCGAACTACGTCAACCACGTTGCCGAAACGCCGGTCGATGAACCGTTCCAGCGTTTTGCCTGGGAAAAATCCGGCGAAAAAGCCGCCTGATTACAGCCCACCTCAACCCGTTATCAACGCAAGTCTTTGGCGTGGACAGATTTTCCCCATCCCCCTGCGTCATATCCATGCGTTGTCCTGCACCGCCCGTTGTCCCCGGGCGGTGCTTTTTTATCTGACGCGCGCGTCGCCGATCAGATCAATCATCATCATGGGGCAGGTGGAAGGTGGTCTCAGTAAAGGATTCGCGTTCGGACATGATCGCCATCCAGTCGCGCACGCGCACCGGGATATCAAACCGCCGGTCCGGCCAACGGAAATCAATGTAATAAAGCGCAACCAGAACCGACCAGGTGCCAAGATGCGGTTCCTCGGTGCGCAAGCTTGGCAAACCATCCAGGATTGCCGCAATGCCCGAGGTAATGGCTTGCGCCTGCCGTTCCATTACGATTTCCGAACGATCACTGGCGCCCCGGTTTGAATCGGCATAAAGACGGCCGGTCGCCACCATCATGCCATCGGCCAATCCCTGCCATTTAAGGGCGCTCAGGCGCCCCGGGCCGCTTTCGGGAATCACACCCTCGGAAATGCCTTTGGATTTGGCAAGCTGATCAAGATAGTCACAGATCACAGCCGACTCAAAAACCGCCATCCCGTCTTCAAGGATCAGGGTCGGAACCTTTGACAGCGGGTTATGGGCGCGCAGCGCTTCATCCGTCCACGGATCAATCAGAATCTCGTTGATCTGTTTTTCCAGACCCAGTTCACGCAAAATCACGCGCACCTTGCGCGAAAAGGGTGAAGTTGGCGCGTAATAAAGCTGCATCATGATCCAAAGCCCCTTGCCATCAGCCACGATCCCGTTGGTCCCTCAAGGCCGTCAAACCCGTAAATCCGGTGTCCAGCCGATGCCTTCGAGATGCCATTTGGCATGCCAGTTGGTGTCGCTGCGTGACAGTGTAAGGTAATTTCGCGCCGCACAATAGGTACCTTTGCGTTCGGGCAGCGGTTTTAACTTTGTCGGCCGATCGGGAAGCGGGTTGTCCCCGATCCACGCCAGAAGCCCCAACGCCCGCGCAAAAGCAGGCGGCGGTGCCGTGTGCGAGATGCCCGATGCCACCAGCTGATGGATGGTTTTGCCCCGCGTTTCAAAGGTGCCCCGCGTTGCCACGTGAATTTCGCCCGACAGCAGGGTGATCTCATGGTCATGCTCGTTGGCGATCTCTTCGATCAGCTCAAGGAAGCGGCACCATTCCCGTCGGTGCCAGCGGCTTTGCCACTGATCGCGCAGGTCATCTTCGTATTTCTGCGCCTTGGGCCAAAGATGCATCATCATCTCGACCAATGACAATCGCGGTCCGATCACCGGCACACTCGACATCAGCAAAATCCGGTTGCCACCCGGCACGGTTTCAAGTGCCTTTGGCAAATCACGCCAGCCATTTTCGCCCATCACCGCATTTGGTGTGCGCTCAGACCTGAGGTCCGGCGCAACGATGCTGACGCCGGGAAAATCAGTGCGCCAGGCAAGGCTTTTACCGGCACGATCCATCACCATGTCTGGCAACTCATCCGGCGCACAGCAAAGCTGCATCAGGCAAAACGCCTCGCGCGCACAGGCAAACATGCCCTTGGCCACTGCGGTTCCCTGAAACCACTTCTTGTGACTGCCCCAGCCATCAAAAATGTCATGGTCATCCCACATCATCAGCGACGGCACCCGCGCCAGCATATGGCGGATCTGCGGTTGACCATAAATCGCCAGATAATGATCAAGATAGAATTTCAAAACCGCATCACGCAGGGCATCGGAAAAGGCCGTCGCCATCCGCTCGCGGCGCCCGGCCTTGTCCCAGGCGATGATATCAGGATGGCATTCCCACACCCCGTCGGCATAAATCTGATCACCACCATGCAGCAAAAGCGAGAAGGGCTGGGCGGCGTGTTCGCGCCCCAAATCGGCCCACAGCGCATTGCGGTCTTCCAGCGGCCGGTCAAGATCACCGTCCTCCTGACCATTGCACGACACAAACCCGATACGCAGATCCGAACCGAGATCGGTACAAACCTCATATGTTTCGTTTCCGAAACTATAACTGGCTGTCGTGTTTGCCGGCAGGTCAAAATCAAACCGCCAATAGCACCGGCCAAACAGCTCCGTCAGCTTGACCGGGGTGACAATATCGCTGCCATTGGCCTTGAATTCCGGGATATCCGTGCTGCTATCGGCAACAACAAGTGCTGCCAGACGCGCGGTTTTCTCATCGGCACCCCGCGCAAACAAGTACGGCCCGAAAAGGTCTTGATCGGTGATTGTCTCTGCCTCTGTCTTGGTCATGCGCGTCTGATACCTGTCAATTTTGTCCTTAAATCATACGTTTGAACGCGGTTTTGGTTCCCTTGGACCCGAACCTTGATCACCGAGTGTACGATCCGTCCTACGATTAAAATCAATTGGGCCGGGAATTTCGAACAAAAAGACCGGCGATTGATTAAATGCTGCAATGCGTTAGTCTTTTTTACTCTCGCATTTCAAACGCCACCAAAAGGAAAAGCCCCATGACAACAGAGCGCTCCAAAGCCATTCCCACTGTTCAGGTCGATGATGACACCTTCCGGGTCACCGAATGGCATTTCCCCCCGGGATCGGAAACCGGCGACCACGTGCATGGCATGGATTATGTCGTCGTGCCGATGACCACGGGAACCCTGACCATCGTAAACGATGACGGCACAACCTTTCCCTCGGAAATGACGGCCGGGCAGTCCTATTCCCGCAAGACCGGGGTGGCGCATAACGTGATTAACGAAAACGATTTCCCCATCACGTTTGTTGAAATCGAAGCCAAATAAACGGCCCGACCAGATGACAAATAAAACGGGCAGGTGTTGATCACCTGCCCGTTTTCGTCTCAAAGCACTGCTAAATCAGGGACTTACCCAAGACGCTTGTCGATCGCGTCCCAGATCAGGCCTTCAAGCTTGGACCCGTCAAAGCGGTTGATTTCCTGCAGGCCGGTCGGCGAGGTGACGTTGATTTCCGTCATGTAATCGCCAATCACGTCAATCCCGACAAAGATCAGATCCCGTTTCTTGAGCTCCGGCCCGATGCGATCGCAAATCTCGCGTTCGCGCGGGGTCAGCATCGATTTCTCGGCAACCCCGCCAACATGCATGTTCGAACGTGCCTCACCCTCGGCCGGGACACGGTTGATCGCACCCACCGGTTCGCCGTCAACAAGGATGATGCGTTTGTCACCCTTGCGCACATCGGGCAAATAGGCCTGCACCATCAGCGGTTCACGCGACTGGGCGGCAAACAGTTCAAGCAGGGAATTCAGGTTCTCGTCACCCGGTTTAAGGTGGAAGACGCCCGCCCCGCCATTACCAAACAACGGCTTGACGATGATGTCCTTGTATTCCTCGCGGAAATCCTTGATGCGCGCACCCGATCGCGTGATCAGGGTCGGCGGCATCAGATCCGGGAACTCGGTGACAAAGATCTTTTCCGGCGCATTACGGACATGGCCCGGATGGTTGACCACAAAGGTCTCCGGGTGGATCGACTCAAGCAAATGGGTCGCCGTGATATAGTTCATGTCAAAGGGCGGATCCTGACGCATCAGGATGACGTCGGTTTCACGCGCCAGATCGATCACGCGCGCAGCACCCAGATCATGGTGATTGCCATGCTCGTAGCGCAGGGTCATCGGGCGGACTTCTGCCTTCACCCGGCCCCGGTCATAAAACATGTCATCGGGATGATAATGCAAAAGGTCATATCCGCGCGCCTGGGCTTCAAGGCCCATGACAAAGGTGGAGTCCCCCTTGATGTCGATACTTTCAATCGGGTCCATCTGGATGGCGACGATACGGCTCATTATAAAGCGTTCTCCTTTAGACCGTTGATCAAGCCGGCCTTTAATCCGCAAATATGGCCCAAACCGGCCAAATAAGGTCATTTGCGGGCATGGCTTGACCCGGCTGGCCTTCCCGGCCAAATGATGCGATATGTATTTCGCGTAATAGATGGCACGATTTTTATCATTCGCCATTCACCTTCTGCAATCGCGATGATTGCGATCAACGAATTGTTACGGATACCAGTAAGGCACATGACCCGTTTGACCCAGAAACAAGAGACCCGCTGGAAAACACTTGGCAAAAAAACCCGCGCCTTTGTGGCGGCCGGTGCACTTGCCACTGCCATTGGTCTGGGTGCGGTGACCAGTCTGACCCTGTTGCCAAGCCCGGCAACCGCGCAATCAAGCGATCAGATCAGCCCCGAGATGGTCAAAAAGATCGAAAACTATCTGGCCGGAATCACCACACTCACGGCCGATTTCGTTCAGATCTCATCGGATGGCGGTGCAGCCGAAGGCAAACTGTTCATGGAACGCCCGGGCAAGATGCGGTTTGAATATAACCCGCCCGCACAAATCCTGCTGGTCTCGACCGGCCATGATTTCATCTATTATGACAAGGAAATCAATGCGCCGACCTATTTCGACATTGATGAAACCCCGGCTGGCATCATTCTGGCCGAAAACATCTCGCTGACCGACAAGGTCAAGATTGTCGATTATCGCCGCACGGCTGAAACCATCCGTGTCGAGCTGGTGCGCAAAACCGATCCCGGTGCCGGCAGCGTCACCTTGGTCTTTTCCGAAAAGCCGATGCAACTGCGTCAATGGATCGTCACCGATCCGACCGGCATTGAAACCACTGTGACCTTGTTTAACGCCAAGGCCGGCATGAAGCTCGATCCCGAACTGTTCAAGTTTGAACGCATCTGGCCAAAGCAAGGCAGCTAAGCCGGAATTTTTTCGAACCCTGTCTGACAGTGCAAAACCGTCTGAAACCGGCTTTTGGATCAAGAATATTTTCTGATTCAAGTGCTTGGCAGACGCGCGATCTTATTGTGGTTTCGTAATGAAATGATCGCCGGTTTGGAATCATTATAAAGTTTTAAAATTTGTTGGTTTTTCGGGCCCAACCCCATGGCAGCAAGCCCGATCAATTCCTATATGTGAGTCTGTCACAAGGTTCCCCTAAACGACGGGAACCCCGTGTGAGGAAAAGGTCTCCCCTACCTTTCCTCACGCTCCAGATCATCGGAGCGCTGGCGTCCGGTTCTCCCCCCTGGCCGGACGCCTTTTTTTTGCCCAATGCCTAAGCTAAAACGCGCATTCTCAGCGAATCCACAAAACCAGGCCATGATTTGGCAGGGATTTCACAGGCTGTTAATTTTAATTGCCTACTAAAGTCAGGCATGATTCCCTGACGGGACTACATTCAACACACGAGACGACAGGACCGACGCCTTCTATGATCAATGACTTTCTGAAATCCGTTGCGCAGTTTTCCGACCCGCGTTTTCGCAAAGTCGTCCTGATTGGCGTTGCCGGTGCGCTGGCCACCATCATCGCCCTTTGGGTGATGATCTGGTTTGGCCTGAATTCCATCACCTTCTTTACCGATGGTGGCTGGCTTGAAACCGCTGTTGACTGGGTGCTTGGTATTGGTCTGACCCTGCTGGTCCTTTTGCTGTTTCCCGCAGCCACGGTTCTGATCTCGAGCCTTCTGCTCGATCAGATTGCCGATGCGGTCGAAGACAAGCATTACCCGACACTGCCTGATACCCGTCCGCAGCCGATCATGGATGCGCTGATCAGTGGCCTTAAATTCGCCCTGACAGCGCTTGCACTTAACATTCTGATTCTGCCGCTTCTTCTGGCCGGGCCGCTTTATGTCATCGCGTTTTACGCCATGAATGGTTATCTTTTGTCGCGTGAATATTTTGAACTGGTTGCCGCACGCCGTTATGATGCGCGCACGGTTGAAGCCATTCGCAAAAGCCGACAGAAAAAGCTCTGGATCGCAGGGGTTGGCCTGACCTTCCTGATGACCATTCCGGTGGTCAACCTGGTCGCGCCGATCATCGCCACGGCCTTTATGGTCCACTATTCTGTGCGTCTTGGAACCTATGTGCCTGAAACCGTATAACCGGTGAACACACGGTCCTGACCCGAGACCAAAACCGAAACTGCAACTTTAAGGATCTGGTCATCCCATGTTTGGAAAGAAAAAAGCCAATAAAACAGTCGACAGCAGTGCGACTTCGTCAGATACATCTCGCCCGGATGCATCAGACGCGCTTTCCGGGACCATGACCACGGCCTCTGAACCCGCAGCCGAAAAACCCGCTTCTGGCGGGACGACCGAAAAATCAGAAAATCGAAGTGAGCCGCGACTCTTCACCCAGCCGCGCACAAAGGATGAACCGCAAATGTCCAGTAAACCGCACTCCACCAACTTCCGCCCGGAAATCCCCAAGCGCCCGCTTGAAATTCCGACCCGTGGCAGCTCGGGCCGTCCGGCAGGCCAGGGCGGCAACGCCGAAGGCAAAAAGCTGACAGTTGGTCGCGACATCACGCTAAAAGGTGAAATCGGTTCCTGTGACATTCTGGTCGTCGAGGGCGTTGTCGAAGCCCAGATCCAGGAATGCTCGCGCCTCGAAGTGTCCGAAGGCGGCAGCTTCATCGGTTCGGCCCAGGTCGACGAGGCCGAAATCAGCGGCAAGTTCGAAGGCGAACTGACCGCAGGCCGCGTTGTTGTCGTAAACTCGGCTGAAATCAGCGGCAAGATCACCTATAGCGCGCTTCAGATCGAAAACGGTGCCCGCATCAAAGGCGAACTCGACTATGTCGAAGGCTCGGACACCGGCATCAACCGCTCTGGCAATAGCGGTGCGATCACCATCCCGCGCAAATCAGACGATTCCTGATTTTTGCTGCGCATGATTGATCTGACCCGAAACACACCCCGAACGGACATCACCCGTCCTTTCGGGGTGATTTTGCTTCTGGCCGCCATGGCCATGGGTCTGGTCGCGTGTGGCGGGGCATCTGTACCACCGGGTTCGACAAACACCAATTACGGGCAGCTTGACGCCCAGGGCAATGTCATCACAACCCAACCCGATACCCGCCAGAAACCGGAAAACTCCCGAACCCGCAGATCGGCGGCCATTCCGTTCAAACCCGTTCCCAACGCAACGCTCAAGGGTCTGTCCGAACAGGAAGTCGAAGCCAAGATCGGCGCGCCGGAAATGATCCGCGGCGAAGGCGATATCCGCGTATGGCAATACCGCTCGGACCTCTGTTCCTTTGATGCCTTCTTCGCCCCCGCCACCGAAGGCGCACCGCGCGAACTGCGCCACATGCTGGCCCGCATGCGTCGGGGCAATCAGCCGATCACGGTGCAGGACTGCCTTGATCAGGTGGTCAAACAGCATCTCGCCCGTGGCTAGAGTGCAAAGCGCGTCGACGTCGTGTTTTTTTCCGATCTGCAGATTAAAAACTTTCCAAAAATCCGGCTCTGATCAGCATCCGGATGCATTCCTTGGTTTAATCTTTACCTTTTGGCGGCAATCTCGGAAAACGAGCCTCATAAATTTGCCATATCCTTTGGATTTTATGCATCCAAACGCGGTCCGCCGGACCATCCCGAAACTTCAGACACGATACGCGACCTCATGAAAAAACACGCCCATCGTCTCGTCAGAAATTCGTTTGCCGCCGCTTTTGGCGCCATTGCCTGCCTGCTTGCCCTTGGTCTGCCGACCAGCGGTGCACAGGCGCAGAACTCCCCGCAGCTGATTGATGTCTACAGCAAGTGGGAAGCCTACACCTATTCCGAAGACGGCCAGAAAGTCTGCTATATGGGCAGCCAGCCGACCTCGGCCAAAGGCGACTACACCCAGCGCGGCAAAATCTATGTCATGGTCACCCACCGCCCGGCCCTGAAACTGCTCAATGAAGTCAGCTTCATCACCGGCTATACCTATAAATCGGGCAGCGAGGTGGATCTTCGAATCGATTCCAAGCGCTTCAAGCTGTTTACCCATGACGATTCTGCCTGGGCGACCAACAGCGAAGAAGACCGCAAACTGGTCAGCTCGATGAAAGCAGGATCGACCATGGTTGTGGTTGGCTATTCCTCGCGCGGGACCAAGACCACCGACACCTATTCACTGTCGGGCTTTACCGCCGCCTATAACGCGATTTCAAAGGCTTGCAACACCAAGCCGGTCAACTGATCACACGCCTGATCAAACCGTATGGTGGGGCCGCACCGGCCCGATTTGCAACCGCAACTGCACTGCTGTGATAGCAGCAATGTGAAATTTATCGTTTCTAAATCGACCCGGCCCCGCTATATGCGGGGCCAAGCATTTTTGCATCATTTCTGGTATAGTCCCGCGGACGCCAGAAAGAGACGGTCGAAAAACCGTCCGGCAAACCCACAATACTTAAAAGAGAGAGCCCGGGATGACCGACGTCCTGACCGAAAACGCACCCCAGACCGATGCCCCTGCAACGCAGGACGGGCCATCGCTGTCCGACTTCGTTTCGCGCGCCGCCAATGGGCAGGCTGCCGACGGGCGTCGTGATCTGGTGGGCATCACCCGCGAAGAGCTGACCGAAATCATGGCCGGCATGGGTGAAAGCAAATTCCGCGTCAAACAGCTCTGGAACTGGATCTATAACCGCGGTGTCACCGACATCGAGGACATGACCAACATTTCCAAAAAGCTGCGCGATCGCCTGAGCCAGGATTTCTATGTCGGTCGCCCGCTTCTGACAGCCGATCAGAAAAGCTCGGACGATACCCATAAATGGCTGATGAAATTCCATGACGGCAATGAGGCCGAGACGGTCTATATCCCTGATCGCAACGAAGATCGCGGCGCTGTCTGCATTTCATCCCAGGTTGGCTGCACGCTGACCTGCAAATTCTGCCATACCGGCACCCAGCTTCTGGTGCGCAACCTGACGCCTGGCGAAATCGTCAGCCAGTTCATGGTCGCACGTGACAGCTACGGCGAATGGCCGACCCCGGCCAATGGTATCCGCCGTCTGTCAAACATCGTCATGATGGGCATGGGCGAGCCGCTGTTTAACTATGAAAATGTTCGCGATGCGCTGCGCATTGCCATGGACGGCGAAGGTATTTCGATCTCGCGCCGCCGTGTCACGCTGTCGACCTCGGGCGTGGTGCCGGAAATCGTGCGTTGTGGGGAGGATCTTGGTGTTGGTCTAGCGATTTCGCTGCATGCACCCGATGATGATCTGCGTAACGAAATCATGCCGATCAACAAGAAATATCCGCTGAAAGAACTGATGGATGCCTGCCGGAACTATCCGGGCATGTCCAATGCGCGTCCGATCACCATGGAATATGTCATGCTCAAGGGCGTGAATGACAAACCCGAACATGCCCGCGCACTTGCCAAGCTGGTCAAAGGCGTCCACTGCAAGTTCAACCTGATCCCGTTCAACAAATGGCCGGGTTCGGATTACGAATGCACGCCGACCAACGACATCAAGAAATTCGCGCAGGTTCTGCTCGATAACGGCTACGAAGCCCCGATCCGCTGGCCGCGCGGCCGCGATATCCTGGCGGCCTGTGGTCAGCTTAAATCCGAAAGCCAGCGTCAGCGCAAATCACGCGTTGGCGGCACGGGTGACGCTGGCGGCTGTGGAAAAACCGGTACCGGTGACGACAAGGTCGTTGCCGCCCAGTAAAAACGCACCGCCTCGACAAACACACGAAACCCGCTGGAAACAGCGGGTTTTTTGTTTTTCGGCCCCAGTTTCGCCCGTCCGCTCAAGGCCAGGTTAAAAGCCTCGTTAACGACACTCCCCAAATTGGGATATTGGGCGATTTTCCCATGGCGTAATTTCGGCACCATCAAGGAACCCTGCCGGAGACCGGAAATGGCTGCTCGTAAAACCGCCCTGATGGCCTTTGCCCTGACCATCGCCACCGTCGTGCCCAGCAATGCACAGGCAAATGACCATACATCGCTCAGTTTCGGGGTCGTCCCGCAACAGTCGGCCAGCCGTCTGGCCCGCATCTGGCTGCCGATCCTTGAAAAGCTTGAACAGAAAAGCGGCCATCAGATCAAATTCGCCACCGCCAAGGACATCCCGACCTTTGAGGCCTGCCTGGCGCAGGGCGCGTATGACATCGCCTATATGAACCCGTATCACTATGTCGTTTTCAGTGATGTCAGTGGCTATCGCGCCATCGGCCGCCAACAGGATCACCGCCTGCGTGGTCTTCTGGTCACCCGCAAGGACAGTGCGATTGAAACCCTTGATGATCTCGATGGTCAGGAAGTGGCCTTTCCATCCCCGGCGGCCTTTGGCGCCAGTGTCATTCCCCGCGCCGAAATCGCCGGACGCGGTATTTCCATAAGCGAAAACTACGTCAATTCGCACGATTCGGTCTATATGGCGGTCGCCAATGGTTTGACCGTTGCCGGCGGCGGCGTCAAACGCACCTGGAACACCATCCCTGAAGCCATCCGCGATCAGCTGCGCGTGTTTTATCAAACCGAACCCTATTCCCCGCATGCCTTTGCCGTACATGCACGCCTGAGCAATGACGAGGCCGCAAGTCTTGGCGGTGCCTTGACCACGCTTGATGCCGAAACCCTCGCCCCGCTGGGCATGAAGGGGATCGAGGCGGGTGTTGATGGTGATTGGGATGATATTCGCGGGCTTGGCCTGACGAAAAAAGACACCGGTGTCGTTGTTGAGGACAGCAACCAATGTCATTCCGACTAAAAACAGTCATCGGCATCGCCCTGATTGAGATTGTCCTGCTGGCCATTCTTGTCATCAGCGGGCTTGGCTATCTGCGTTCCTCGAACGAATCCCGATTGATTGAACAGGCCCGGACGTCGTCAAAACTGTTGGCCACCATGACGACCGATGCGGTCGTCGCCCTGGATCTGGCAACCATCAGCGAGCTGGTCACCCAGGCGATTGATAATCCCGGCATAACCTATGCTCGCGTGCGCCATGCTGACGGGGATGTTCTGGCCGCAGCCGGGGATGCCTTGATTCTCAAGCGTCCCTTTGTTGCCGATGACAGCATTCCTGCTGCCGAACTCGACAATATCTATGATGTTTCATCGCCGATTGTGATCGGCAATACGGTGTTTGGCACTGTCGAACTCGGCCTGTCGACGACACAGCTTCATGAAACCATTGCCGAAGCTGGCGAATGGATGCTGGGCATTGCCGCGGCTGAAATCCTGCTGGTTGCCGCATTTGGCAGCATGCTGGGCGGTTTTCTCACCCGCCAGCTCAGCCGGCTTCAGGACGCAGCCGCACGTGTCGCGGCGGGTGATTTCGGCTATACCATGGAGCTGCGCGGACAGGATGAACTGGCCGATACCGCGCACAGCTTCAATACCATGTCGACGGCGTTGCTCGCCTATCGCAACCGGGCCGAAACTGTCCTGCGCGAAACCGATAACCGCCGCGTTCAGGCCGAAGACCGCCTATATGCCGCCCTGCAAAACATTCCCCAAGCCGTCACCATCATCAATGGCGCAGACGAAGTCATTCATATCAACCGCGCCTGTCGTGAGATGTATGAGCTTGATGCCATCCCCGAAGGCATGTCGATCCCGCTTGATCGCATGGTGTCCGAACAGGTTCATAATGTCGGTCTGATGCCGTCTGTCGATGTCTCGATCAATAGCCGCACCGTGTCTGAGGAAGACCGCATCCGCATTCAACTTGAACAGATGGCCGGGCAAGACGCACAGGCACAATGGGAATTTCAGCTGTTTGATCAGCGCATTATCCTTAATCACATGTGCCGCTTGCCCGATGGCGGGCGGGTGATTGTCTCGACCGATGTTTCGGAACTTCATCGCAAGGCCGAAGACCGCCGTCGCGAAGAATTCACCGAACTTGGCAAGCAACGCCTCGAAAGCCTGGGTACGCTTGCCGGTGGCATCGCGCACGAACTCAACACCCCGATCCAGTTTGTCGATTCCAACCTCGGCTTTATCAAGGATGCCGCCAACCGCCTGTCCGCCTACGCCAAGGATCTTGAAGACGAGCTTGTCAAAACCAAGAAACAAGCCGTCATTGCCCCGCTCAATGAACGCTATGATGTTGATTTCCTGCGCGAAGAAATGCCCGATGCGCTCGAACAGACCGAAGACGGCCTCAAGCGCATTACCGATATCGTCAAGGCGATCAAGATTTACTCCCATCCGGGGCAGGGCAACGCCCAGCTGACCGATCTCGCCGAAGTGATCCGCAATGCGGTGACGGTCACCACCAATCAGTGGCGCTATGTCGCCGAACTCAAGACCGAGATCGACGACACTATCGCCCCGCTTGTCGTCAATTCCGGCGAGTTGGGGCAGGTTCTTGTCAATCTGATCATTAATGCGGCTGACGCCATCAAGGAACGTTGCGATCAGGGCGATCCACAAGATGGCCTGATCACCATCACCGCCTGTCAGGATGAAGAATCGGTCTATATGGTCGTGACCGACAATGGCACCGGCATGCCCGAAGAGGTCCGCAAACGCATCTTCGATCCGTTCTATACCACCAAGGAAATTGGCAAGGGTACGGGGCAGGGCTTGTCGATCTCACGCGCGATCATTTGCAAGAACCATTCAGGCAATCTGGCTGTCGACAGCAAACCGGGCGAAGGTACACGCTTTGTCATCCAGTTGCCGCGTGATGCAACGGTTGCCGCATAAAAGAATTGATCAGAGAAATGATTCAGTATCGGGATGTCAGGCGCAGATATCTGAATAATTCACCAAATTAAGAACAATCAAATATTTCTGTTTTGTTATTCCCAGCGCAGTTGCGGCTTCTTCGCCAGGTCCTTTTGCGGGGTGGTGATATTGTCGATATTGATGTTCATGATCAGAATGCCGCCCAGGCCGCCTTCGGTCATTTCGGACAATCTGCTGCCCACCCGGTCGCGATCCAGTTCCGCAAGATAGGCATCGCGCGCGGCCTCATCGACAAAATCGATATTCACCGCGTGGGTAAATCCCTGACCCATCCAGCTTCCGGGCAGCTTCGCCCCGCCACAAAAAGCCACCATCCCCGGTACGGCAAGGGCGGCCTGTTCAAGTTGGCGGAACATGGTCTCGACCTCGGTCGGGTCGGCGTAGGTTGGAATCTGCAAAAGAACGATATGACGGATCATGAACTGTCCCCCCTCGAGCCATCTGCAACCTGCCAGCTTCCCGGATCGATGGTTTTGGGCAGCAGGACATATTTCTGACCGGGCCGGTTCATATGCCCGGCATAAAGGGCGGCGTCCTCGCCCGGGCCAAAGAAGATATCACCGCGCACCGGCCCGCGAATGGCGCCGCCGGTATCCTGGGCGATCATCAAACGCCGGAATTTGCGGTCTGCATTCATCGGATCGCTGGTTTCAAGCCAGACCGGCACACCCATGGCATGGAACCGCCGATCTACCGCCAGTGACCGCCCCGGTTCCAACGGCACGCCTTGCGATCCCAGTGGTCCGGCCTCGGGATCATTGGGATCCACCTTAAGCGGTTGGAAAAACACATAAGATGCGTTGGTATTCATCACCGCATCGGCTTCATCGGGGTTGTCATGCAGCCATTTTCGGATCGATTGCAGCGAAACGGTTTCACGCGTTAGCACCCCGCGCGCAATCAATTCCCGCCCGATGGCAAAGTATGGATGGCCATTGGTTGCGGCATAGCCCACCCGCAGCACACTTTCATCAGGCAGAACCACCCGGCCAGATCCCTGAATTTGCAGGAAAAAGGCATCCACGGCGTCATCGACCCAGACCAGCTCAAGATCGCGCTCGGATAACGCCCCTTCCTCGATCGCTTCGCGGTCGTAATAGGGTTTTACCGAACTGCCCGACAAACGCCCGACCAGCTTGGTGCCTTTCAGATCATCACGAAACTCGCCAAGATCAATCGACACCATGTCATCAGGCTTAAGATAAAGCGGAGTCTGATAGGCGCCGCCACGGGCCAGCTGGCCTTGCAGTTCCGGCTCGTAATAGCCCGTGAACAGGCCTTCTGGCTTATCGCGATTGCCACTGAGATACGGTCTGAAGCCGCTTTCAAAGAAGGTTCGTGCATCTTCCTTGCGCAGATTTTCGACATCAAGTGCGACCGCCGTCTGGCACAGATCGCGCCACTGGCCAATGGTTCCCATCCGCAGATCGGGGCCAACGGCCCGGTCATCATCACGCCTGAGCATCGCCTTGCACGACCGGGCAAAGGCGCGCACGGATCCGCGCATGTCATCGCCTTGCCAGCCATCAAGTTCCCCAAAGCTCGCCGGGCGGAGCGTCAGTTTGTCTTCGACCTCGGCCGGGGGTTCGATCTGTCCGGTGATTTGTGGCCAGAACATCCAGATCAGGGCCGCCGCCGCACCCACCAGGACGGAAATCAGCGAAAGGCTGCGCGATAAAACCAGTCGTCTTTTCAAGATGGAATCCGTTTTTCAGAACAGTTCAACGAAAATCCGATCTTGCCCCTGACATGCTTAACAAGGCGATAATTGCCCGCAGCGCCGTGTCTTCCGGACATGAAAAAGGCGACCCGGTTTGTCGGATCGCCTTTGATATCTGTGATCTTTAAAGCCCGGATCGGATGGGATCAGTCGGTGGTTTCTTCTTCCGGGGTTTCGGTTGCCACCAGCTGCCAGTTCGGATCGCGGCTTTCGATATTGCGCGCGAATGTCCAAAGGTCTTCGGCCTCGACCACCTGATTGGGATCACCATCAACCACATCGCCTTCGGCATTGCGGATGACCGAAACTTCCTCGGAAACGAATTTCACCGTGACATAGGCCGTGCGGCCTTCAAGGCTGGCGTCATGGATCGACGCGCTCTTGATACCGACCAGGGTGGTTTCCTCGTGCTCGCCTTTTTCAGCGCGGGCATCAATGGCGGATGCGAAATTCTTGTACACCTCGGCCGAAAGCAACGGGTTCAGGCCGTCCTTGTCGCCCTTGGCAAAATATTCGACGATCATTTCGAACGCCATGCGCGCGCCATTCAGGAAGTCCTGCTGGGTGAAGTTCGGATCGTGTTTCTGTATTTTCTGCAGGGTCGCAAACGTGCCGGACGGAACATTTGCGTCTTCCTGATCGTTACCGGAGTCCGGCAGGCGATAAACGTTATCGGTCTGAGGAGCGGTGTCGTTCTGACCTTCATTATCATGGGTCTGACGGCCAAAGATATCGGACGGTCCCTGTTTTTCATTACCGGTACGCCGGCCCAGAACGCCGCGCAAACGCAGCACAAGGAAAACCGCAATCAGAGCGAATAAGAATATATCGAAATACTGCAAGACCGGTCTCTTGATCCTAGTGGTTTCAAACTGGTTGCACTTATATCACAACCGTGGTCGAGAGATGGTATGAACTTAACCAAATGCAAGGGCAACTGCCGATCGCGCCCGAAGATGTGATCATCTTCACCCTTCACCTGCACCATCCGCAGGCATATGGGGCCAAAGGACGATCTGCCGCATTTTTGTCGCGTTGTCGTTTTAGCGTCCCGACCATCTATAAGGACGACAGTCTGCAGATTAATGAGAAATCACTGAAATCCAAGTTGTTTTCTGCAATAGTTTCAGCAAGACGTCAGCTTTGAGCACAAACATCATGTGTTAAAGCGATACTTGCGGGCCGCTGTGCTAAAAAATCGCCAGTAAACGGAGAAGAAATGGGCTTTTATTTTCTCGCGATATTCGTCGCCATGCCGATCATCGAGATCGCGGTCTTTATCCAGGCCGGCGAACTGATCGGGCTGTGGCCGACCATTGGTGTGGTTGTCTTGACCGCGATCATTGGCACGTCGCTGATGCGCGCCCAAGGCCTGCAGACTCTTGCCAAGGCACAAAGCCAGATGGATCAGGGCGAAATGCCCATCGGGGCGATGTTTGACGGAATCTGCATTCTGGTGGCCGGTGTGTTGTTGCTAACGCCTGGGTTTGTCACCGATACGTTTGGCTTCCTGCTTCTGGTGCCGCCACTGCGTCAGCTGATCGGGGCCAAAGTCATCATGAAGCTCGTCCAGTCGGGCAATATCCGCACCAATTTCGGCGGCGGATTTGGCGGATCACATCCCGGCGGTCCACATGGACCACACGGCGCACGTGGTCCGGGCGCAGGCGGGACCCGCCGACCCGGTGCGGGACCGATCATTGATGGCGATTTCGAAGATGTCAGCCCGCATGATCCGTCCAACGATACCGGGCAGGGTGACGATACGGAAACACCGCGCAATCTGCCGCCCCATAACGATCCACGCGACGAGACGCGCTGATTTCACGGGAAAATCACAAAATCAGAAGGTTGGCTGATATGTTAGAGCACGTCGCGTTTAATCTGCGCCATTTTGCCGGAGACAGTCTTCTGTCGCACAAGGAAAGATCCGCAGAGCGTAGCGGCGCTACGGTCAAGGATCCTGACGCAGTGGGGCGAAAGACTGTCCCGGCCCGAAGGGTTTGATTTTGGCGGCGTTTCGCGGCGTTACACCGTTTGACCGATGCGCCGCATCGCTCTGCACGCCGTGCCTTGCCAAACGGCACGCCAAAATCAAACAAAATGATGCAAATTAAGCGCGACGTGCTCTAGTCAACCTTCTTTGATTCTAGGGGTCTGATGGCAAATGACATCAGGCAAACCCGCAGAATTAAGCGCTTTGCGCGTCTTGCGATTGGCTTGCCCGTCTCTGTCAGACGTGCTAGGCCAACAAGTCCAATTCACCTGCCGCGATCGGGCGGCGTCAGTAACAAGCATTTCAGCATGGCCGGATGGCAAGGCTGAAAGCTTTTTTCTGATCAAGACAAAATGACCTCTAAGGGAGCTAGACTTTAATGGCCGACGAGAATACCACCGGTGCAGAAGGCGCTGCAGACCAACAGCAGCAGCAGCCGTCAAACCCGATCACGATCCATACCCAGTACATCAAGGATCTGTCGTTCGAAAACCCGAACGCACCGGAAAGCGTTGCCCTGCAGCAGCAGCCGCAAATCAATATCGACGTTGATGTCGAGGCCCGCACCACCCAGGACCAGAAACTTCACGAAGTCACCATCAAGATCAATGTCAAAGCCGACGTTGCTGAAAAGGTCGCCTTCATTGCCGAACTGCAGTATGGCGCTGTGGTAACGCTCAATGTTTCTGACGAACATCGCCTGCCGGTCCTGATGATTGAAGTACCGCGCATGCTGTTCCCGTATGTCCGCAAGATCATCTCTGACCTGACCGCAGACGGCGGCTTCCCGCCGCTGATGATGCAGCAGATTGATTTTGCTGATCTTTTCCGCAAGAAATTCGCCAAAAAGATGGAAGGTCAGCCGGCCGGCAACGCTTGATTGACCCCATCCAATCAGGTTTTGATTCGATTCCAAAATGATATAAGATCAAAGGCCGCCAGTTTGGCGGCCTTTTTATTTTAAAATCGTAATGAAATCGATCAGATCGTATGACCGGTAGCAATCAGAACGGTTTTGCGATCACCATGAAGACGACGATGATCATCAGAACCGTCGGTACTTCATTGAAAATACGATAGAATTTCTGCGATTTGGTGTTGGCATCTGCCTCGAACGCGCGGCGATAGCGGGCCAGCATCATGTGCGAGATGGTCATCAGCACCACACATAAAAGCTTGGCGTGGAACCAGCCCTGCGACAGGGCATCAATGGCAAAGACCAGATGGCCGCCAAACAGCCAGGTGGCAATCATCGCCGGGTTCATGATCGCACGCAGCAAACGGCGTTCCATCACCTTGAACTTCTCGCTGGCTTCCGATCCCGGCGCTACTTCGCAGTGATAGACATAAAGTCGCGGCAGATACAGAAGCCCCGCCATCCAGGCGATCACGCTAATGACATGCAGGGATTTGATAATGCTGTAGCTATCCATCTCTCTCTTCTTTCGGGTCCAAACTCAGTCACATAATCGTCCCGGTCTCCCGGATTTGTGCGGATATGCGGAGCAAAATCGCAGGAAGATCTATATCTTTCAAGATTTTGCGACAACATAGCCCGTGCAAATCCGGGTGATCCAAAGGACAATTGATATGAGAGAAAGCCTCCGCGTCAAAACCCTTGACCGGGGATCACCCCGCTCTGCGGGCTTTTCCTAGCTTTTTCTCTCATATCAGTTGCCGGGGCGGTCATGTGACTGAGTTTGGACCCGATGTTTAGCGTGCGGTGCGCCAACCTTAGCAGCAAAAAGGCCGATCCCCCAATGGAACCGGCCTGATCGGCTTGCGATGTGAGACTAGGCCCCGGCGGGCTTCAGACCGGGCTGCTTGGCCGCAGCACAGGAATGTTCATCCGGGCACCACCAGCCGCGCGTCTCAACCGACGGGTCATCGGCACCCTTTTCATCAAGTTCTTCCTGAGTTTGTTTTACAACCGAAACAAGACCGTTGATGAATTTCGGATGGGAGCACACCGTGCGCACCCGCTCATAGACCGGCACATGTTTTTCATGCGCCAGCTCACCATATTCGATGTCGAGTTCGACCAGGGTTTCCGAATGCTCGGTGACAAAGGCAATCGGCACAACGACAATCGCCTTGTTTTCTTTGCCGGCACGCTCGATCTCGTCCTCGGTCGATGGGCCGATCCATTCCATCGGTCCGACCCGGCTTTGATAGCAGACATTCCAGTCTAGCCCGTCGATTGCCATCTTCTCGACCACCGCGGCCGAGGTTTTTTCGATCTGCGACTGATAGGGATCGCCACGCTTGGTAATCACGGCTTTCGGCACGCCATGGGCAGAAAACAGGATACGCGGCTTATCAATGCCAAGCTCGCTTGCTTTCTCACATGCCCGTTCATAGCCGGCTTTGATCATTTCGGCCGATGCATCCACAAAGCCCGGATTGGTCGGATAGCAGCAGGCGGTCTTGATCGGGGAGTTAAGGCCTATCTTCTTGCAGGCCAGTTTCCAGTCCTTGACCGACGATCCGCTGGTTGTCGTGGAAAATTGCGGATAAAGCGGCAGCAAAATCTGTTCATCCGCGCCCCAGGCCTTCACCTGGGCCGCGGTATCATCGGCAAACGGCTTCCAGTAGCGCATGGCAATGAAGCAACGGTTTTCATAACCGTCATCTTCGCCATTGAGCGCTACCTGCAAGGCATCAGCCTGCTCCTGGGTCAATTCCAGAAGCGGCGATTTACCACCGATATGATCATAGATCTCGCGCGCAATCGGGGCGCGGCGGCGTGAAATCAGCTTTGCCAGCAAAAACCGGAACGGATTGGGCAGGCTGATGATCGCCGGATCATTAAACAGGTTGAACAGAAACGGCTCGACAGAGGCCGGACTGTCCGGACCCCCAAGATTGAAAAGAACAATGGCGCGTTTCTTGCGCGTCGTTTCGGACATTTGGCTATCCTTCATGGCACAGCGTGTTTCAACCGGTTCCCGACAAACCGGAAATTTGCGTAAATCCGTCGCGCTCCGGGGCCTATTCTGGTCAAACAGGTGCGGAGCGCAACAAACTTAGGCCACTATACGCATTGAATTTTTCAATCGATTTGATTGATTTCAAAAATCACAAAATAAAATGTAGCAATTGCCGACATTTATCCTTTGTAATCCCGAATGAAGTTCACCAGCTGGCCAACATGTTCCGGCGGGGTTTCCGGCGTGATGCCATGGCCAAGGTTAAAGATGAACGGTCCTTTGCCCAGCGTATCAAGGATGCGTTTAGCTTCATCAAACATCGGATCACCGCCCGTGATCAGCAGCATCGGGTCAAGATTGCCTTGTACGGGGCCTAGTGTCTGAAGGTTTTCGGCCACCCAATCGAGTTTCACCCCGCTATCAAGGCCAACCGCGGTCACACCGGTTTTCTGTTTGAAATCGACCAGATGCAAACCACAACCGCGCGGGAAGCCGATTATCGGCAGATCCGGGTGTACGGCGCGCAAATTGGCAACGATTTGTTTGGTCGGCTCGATCGCCCAGCGATTAAAGCCGGTCTCAGAAAGAACCCCGCCCCAGGTTTCAAACAGCTGAATGCATTCTGCGCCAGCTTCAACCTGTTTGAGCAAATATTGCGTAGTCGCCTCAACCACAATGTCGATCAGTTTGGCAAAGCCATCGGGATCGCCATAGGCAAAGCGGCGGATATTGGCAAAGTCCTTGGAGCCTTTACCCTCGACCATATAGGTCGCAACGGTCCAGGGTGAGCCCGCAAAGCCGATTAGCGCTGTGCTGGACGGGATCGCGGTCGAGAGTTTGGAAACCGTCTCATAGATCGGACCAAGGGTGTCATGAATGCTATCAAGTGAAAGCTTGCCCAGGCCCGAAGCATCTCTGATGGCCTCAAGCTGTGGGCCTTCACCCTGCTTGAATGCCAAATGCTGACCCAGTGCCTGCGGTATAACGAGGATATCGGAGAACAATATTGCCGCATCGAAGTTATAGCGCCGTAGCGGCTGCAACGTAACTTCGCAGGCAAGATCGGGATTATAGCAAAGATCAAGGAAAGAGCCTGCTTGTGCACGCGTGGCCTTGTATTCTGGCAAATAGCGGCCAGCCTGCCGCATCAGCCAGATTGGCGGTGTGGCAAGAGTTTCACCGGCAAGGGCACGCAAGAAGGTCTTCTGGGTGTTGGGCATCTGGTTTCCTGTTCGTCTGTCCCGATCGCTTTTAAAGCTTGGCTCCGGTTCTGAGCGGATCGTTAGAAGGGTCCGGAACCGGTTTTGTTATTTCGTGAAATGTGTCCTGGGGCCTTTGCCCGAACGTTTTCCACGTTCTGCCTAACAAAACCTTATTTAAGAAAAAAGGATGTTGTTTGTGAGTGGTTCCCTGTGGATAACAGGGATTAAATTTCGCGCACAGTTTATCCACATTCCGACTCGGGAAAAATGATTCATCTCAAGCGGTCTTGGGGAAAACTGTGTACGACTCCGAACGACTCTCAGACTCTGCCTTGGGAAAAGACGTTTTTGAATATCGGGGATAAGGTGAATAAGTCTGGTTTTCGCATTCTTATCCCTGCTATTACGGGAAAAAATCGGCACTTATCCCGCTCGGGACAGAGCGTTTGAGAAAGTTTGTATGAGGAGGAGGATAAATTCTGTGGAAAAAACCGGGTCGGAGTCGCTCCCGTTATCCACAATTATCCACAGGCCCGACTCCGATCTGCTAACTTCGGGTTGCGGCAAAAATACTATACATTCAGATAGTGATCGGTATTTTGAACAGCCCGGTGGGCGTTTGAACAAATTTTGAAAAATCGCTTGGCGCGCAAAAAGTGGATAAGATTCTGCTTGTGGGCCCGGATTTTGGCCAAAGAAACGGACAGGCATGGTCGGGACGGACAAAATTTTTCATCTTCATCTGGTCTCGGACTCAACCGGGGAAACCGTCGATGGTATTGCGCGCGCCTGTGTCGCGCAGTTTCCAGATGTGCGGGCCCATGAACATGTCTGGTCGCTGATTCGCACCGACGCGCAGCTGGCCCGTGTTTTGGCCGATATCGAACGCAATCCCGGTATCGTCCTTTATACCGTCTTTGACAGTGACATCCGCCGCAAGCTCGAAGAAGGCTGTCGTCGTCTGCAGGTCCCGCACAGCCATGTGCTTGATAATACGGTGACCATGATGGCGGGCTATCTGGGCCAGCAATCGCACGGCCGGACTGGTGCGCTCCATAAAATGGACGAGGAATATTTCAGCCGGATCGAGGCGATCGATTACACGCTGTCCCATGATGATGGCCAGTCCGGTTGGGATCTGGAAGAAGCCGATGTGGTGATTGTCGGTGTCTCGCGCACCTCGAAAACGCCGACCTCGGTCTATCTGGCCAATCGTGGCATCAAGACCGCCAATATTCCCTTTGTGCCGGGCTGCCCGTTGCCACCCGAACTTGATCAGCTGAAAAAGCCACTGGTGGTCGGGTTGATCAAGGATGTTGATCAGCTGGTTTCGATCCGTAAAAACCGCCTGCGCCAGATCGAACGCGGCGAGGGCGGGGATTACGTCGATCCCGTTGCCGTGCGTGATGAAGTTCATCAGGCCCGGCGTTACTTTACCGAACGCGGCTGGAAGATCATTAATGTGACCCGCCGCTCCATCGAAGAAACCGCGGCCATCATTCTTTCAACCATGTATGACCGGCGCGGTCACTAAAAGTGCTACCGATAAACAAGGTCGCGCCCACCAATCAGGATAAAGCCATGCCCAACACCCATCGTCTTATTCTCGCCTCAAGCAGCAAGGCTCGCCATGCCATGCTGACCAATGCGGGCGTTAATTGCGAAGCCGTCGCCTCGATGATTGACGAGGATGGCTATAAACAGGCGATGAAGGCTGAAGGGGCAAGTGCTGCCGAAGCCGCAGAGACGCTTGCTGAAATGAAGGCGCTGCGCATGTATCGTCAGCAACCTGATGCCATCGTCATTGCCGCCGATCAGATGCTCGAATGCAATGGCATCTGGTTTGACAAGCCGATGGATCGTGACAATACCCGTGCCCAGCTTCTGGCGCTTCGCGGCAAAAGCCACAAGCTGGTTTCGGCCGCTGTTATATATAAAGAGGGCTCGCGCATCTGGGGCACGATCGATACAGCCCATCTGACCGTGCGCAACTTCACCGATGAATGGCTCGAAGACTATCTCGATGCCGCCGGCGAAGAGATTTATCACTGTGTTGGCGGCTATCAGCTTGAAGGTCTTGGCGCGCAGCTCTTTACCGAGGTGCGCGGGGATTATTTCACCGTTCTTGGCATGCCGCTGTTGCCGCTGATCGGCTTCTTGCGTGATCATGGCGTTCTAAAAGCATAGCAAAAACAAACCGATAATAAGAATTCAGGCAGGAAACATCATCCATGACCCCGCGTAATCCCTATCGCACATTGACCGGAACCTCGCGCCTGGCGGGCGTGATGGGCTGGCCGGTCTCGCATTCGAAATCACCGCGCCTGCATGGTTACTGGTTGGCGAAATACGGCATTGATGGCTGCTATATGCCGCTGCCCGTCCAACCGGAAAACTTTGAAACGGCGCTTAAATCCCTGCGCGATCTTGGCTTTGGTGGTGTCAATGTCACCATTCCGCACAAGGAAGCGGCGATGGCGGCCTGCGATCAGTTAACCGATCGGGCCAAACGCGTCGGGGCGGTCAACACAGTCGTTTTCGGCGAAGATGGGTCAATCACAGGTGATAACACCGACGGGTACGGCTTTATCGAAAACCTTCGTCAGGAAGCCCCGGATATCGCCTTTGCCTCTGGCCCGGCCGTTGTGCTTGGCGCCGGTGGGGCGTGCCGCGCGGTTCTGGTTGCTTTGCTCGATGAAGGCAGCCCGGAAATCCGCCTGGCCAACCGGACACGTAAACGTGCCGAAGACCTTGCGACCGAAATCAATGATCCCAGGATCAAGGTTGTTGACTGGCCGCTGGCACCCGATGCGCTTTCCGGTGCGGCGCTTGTTGTGAACACGACAAGTCTTGGGATGGTCGGTCAGCCGAAGCTTGAAATTGATCTGACCGGCTTGCCGCAAACAGCCCTTGTCACCGATATTGTCTATGCACCGCTGATGACCGATCTTCTGGTGCAGGCAAAGGAGCGCGGCAATCCGATTGTTGATGGTCTGGGCATGTTGCTGCATCAGGCACGACCGGGTTTCCATCGCTGGTTCGGCATTGATCCGGAAGTCACCCAGGAACTGTGCGACTTCGTTCTTTCGCCTGATTAAGAATATATTGGTGATCTTATAATGAAAATTCTTGGGTTAACCGGCTCTATCGGCATGGGCAAGTCAACCGCGGCGGCGATGTTTCGTCACCTTGGGGTGCCGGTCCATGATGCTGATGCGACCACCCATGAATTAATGGCGCCAACCGGACGGGCGTTTGATCCGATTGCGGCGGCTTTTCCCGATGTGATCCATGATGGCCGGATTGACCGCCAGGCATTGGGCAAGATCGCCTTTGCCGATCCGGGTGTCTTGAAAAAGCTTGAAACCATTTTGCATCCACTGGTGCGCGACGGTGAAAACCGGTTTCTGGCCAAACAACGGCGTCTGGGTCGCAAATTGGTTGTTCTCGACATCCCGCTTTTATACGAAACCAATGGTGAAAAGCGCTGTGATCATGTTGCGGTTGTGTCAGCGCCGGGGTTTATTCAACGCCAACGTGTTCTTTCGCGACAGGGGATGACGGACGCAAAATTTTCCGCCATTCTGTCCAAACAGATGCCTGATATCGAAAAGCGAAAGCGTGCCGATTTCATCATCCCGACAGGCTTGGGACGTGCGGTCACTTTTCAATATATTCAGGGCATTATTGACCAACTGCGTTGATCACTGGACCCAGAATAGATGCGTGAGATTGTCCTCGATACCGAGACCACCGGCCTTGATCCGTATGCCGACCACAGGCTTGTTGAAATTGGCTGTATCGAACTGATCAATCACATGCCAACGGGCCGTCAGTATCACCAATATATCAATCCCCAGCGCCCGATGCCCAAAGAGGCATTTGATGTTCACGGTCTGGGTGATGATTTCCTCAAAGATCAGCCGGTCTTTGCCGAGGTCGCCGATGATTTCGTCGAATTCATTGGCGAAGATTCGGTTCTGGTCATTCACAATGCCAGCTTTGACATGAAGTTCCTTAATGCGGAACTTGAATGGCTGAGCAAACCCCGCATTCCCATGGACCGCGCCCTTGATACGGTTCAGATGGCGCGCAAGAAATTCCCGGGCTCCCCGGTCAGTCTTGATGCGCTCTGCCGTCGTTTCAAGATCGATAACTCCAACCGTACCCTGCACGGCGCGCTGCTTGACTCCGATCTGCTCGCCCAGGTTTATCTGGAACTTCTTGGTGGGCGTCAGCATGGCCTGTCACTTGATCCCAATGCGTTAAATAACGATCAGGACGATGAAAATGGCGGTCGGCGGGTTCTGGGGCCAAAAGGCAACCGGCTTGAACCCAGGCCGCACGTGATCAGCGACGAAGAGCTCGCCGCCCACGAAGCCTATATCGAGGCCAAGGTCAAAGATGCCCTCTGGCTTGCAAAGCAAGAGGCATAAGATGGGAAAACGGCAGTGGCCAACATTGCGTTTTCGAGATCTGTATTTCAAAAGATGCGCCCGACGCCTTGCCAAAGCCCTGTTGGTGGCGATGGTTCTCAATGCAGCCCCTGTTGGTGTTCATGCCCAGCAAACTGGGGCGAAAGACCCATCTGACCCGACCGTCTTTGATGGCACCTATATTATCCATCTCTCTGAAAGCGCACGTGTAAGGTCAAGCGGCCGTCCGGAGCCCGGCTATTTCGATAGCCTTGCCATTGAACTGTTCGCCCAAACCGGTCTTGCGGTTGAAATCGTGCCGCAGATGCCGTGGAAACGTCAGATGGAGCTGGCCGAACGCGAAACCGGCCATGTCGTGTATCCCACCACCCGCATTGATTATCGCGAAGACGTTTTCAAATGGGTCGGTCCGGTCAGCCGCACCATCTGGAACCTGTATGGCTTTGAAAACACAGGCTGGCGAGACCTGACGTTTCAAGCGCTGTTGCGCGATGCCCGGATCGGGGTTCTGATGGGATCTGCGCGCGAGGCCTATTTGCGTGATCGCGGTGCGGAACAGTTGATCACGGTGCCACGCGAAGAGCTTTTGTTGCCAATGATGATGGCGGGCCGCGTTGATCTGATTGCGGTGGGTGGCAATATCCTGCGCCATTATGTCAATCAGGCCCGCAGCCAATCGCCCAAAACGACGGTGCCCGACATCGCCGGGGCCGTGCCATATCGAACCTGCTATCTTTACATCGCGATTAGCGGTGATGTGCCCGATGCGGATGTCACAAAGCTCCAGACACAGCTTGATAACTTCAAGACCAATGGCTTCTTCATTGAAAACCGTCGTTCGCACGGTCTTTCGACCAATCTGGAAAGCTCGTTCCTCAAGGCGATGCTGAACCTTGATAATAACGGCGTGACCTGTGTCGATCTCAACGGCGTCGGGCCGTAAGCGCGCAGTTCGCAAGGACCCAAATCCCCGCGCCCAACTGTTTTTCAAACCAACATATTGTCGTCCCGATACCGAATTCGGGTATGGGCGCGGTTGCGCGAAAAGCTCGGACACGGCAATATGCCGCGAACATTCCTTGGGTGACCGGGCTGTTGCGAACAGGCACTATCGAACCGTCGATACAGCTTGGCGCATATGGACCGCGCCGGCTGCATATCGTTCTGGTGGATGACAAGTAAAAGACCCAATAAGCGACGCCGTACCATCACGGAAGATGAAAAGACCCTGTGGGAGGTCTTTACCCGTGACGTCAAACCCTTGCGCAACAAAAAGCGTAAGGGCGGCGATGATGATATGACCGCATCCGACGATGAAATCCACACCAGCGACACCGCGATCACCCTGCCGGACAATCTTGGTGACAAGCTCGAACAGTCCGAACAAAGCCGGGCGGCGCGCAATCTGCCCTCGGCCCGTAATGCCGACCGTGGCCCGCAGATCAAGAACCGCCAGCTTGGTGAACTTCAACCCGGTGTGACTGACGGCATTGATCGATCGACGGCCAACAAATTCCAGAAGGGCAAGATGTCGATCGACGGGCGCATTGACCTGCATGGCATGACCCAGGATGTCGCGCATAATGCGCTCAATGCCTTTATCGAAGACAGTTGGCGGGCCGGAAAGCGCTGCGTTTTGGTGATTACCGGCAAGGGATCGCGCGCTGATGAATATGGCCGCACCGGTCTGTTGCGCGAACGCACCCCGCAATGGCTGAGCGCGCCGCGCCTGCGCAACCGTATCCTTGCCATCAATCAGGCCCAGATTCAGCACGGCGGGGCCGGGGCCTTTTATGTTTTGTTGAAACGGAGACGCCCGTGACACCTTTTGGCAATCGCATCAGGGAACTCCGGGCGCGGGGGAACGTCACACTGACCGATATGGCAACCGCCCTTCAGCTCTCACCGGCCTATCTGTCCGCCCTTGAGCACGGCCATCGCGGGCGGCCGAGCCCCGGTCTGGTGCAGCAAATCTGCGGCTATTTCAATCTCGTCTGGGACGAGGTCGATGACATCAAACGTCTTGCTCAGCTGTCCCATCCCAAGGTCACCGTCGATACCGCCGGGCTTGAACCAGCCGCGACTGAGCTTGCCAATCTGCTGTCGGAACGCATTGCCGGCCTGAGCGACGATCAGCTTGATCGCATGCTTGAAATCGTGCGCGAACGCCCGGCCTAGGGCGTCTTTTTCGCAACGCTTGAGCCCATATTTCCGTAACTGTTGATGGAATTTAGGGTATTCAGCCGCCAAAAACGTGTTTTTTGTACAACGTGAGGGGGAAAATAGCCGATTTCATCGAATCACGGTTTGACTATTGCGATTTTCAAGGGTATCAATCGGTGGTGTTTCGATCCAGAAACATGAAAATACCTGCCTTTCTTGCAACTCCAAGGTTTTTGATCCGTCCGCACGCACCAGCAAACGCCTGAGCGCCTTGCCTGACGGTCAACCGCACATCTTCTTTTCTATCTCCATTAAAATATTCGCCCCTTCGGCAACCACAGATCATTAAACGCACATATGCATCTTCAGGACCTTAAAAAGAAATCTCCGACCGAGCTGCTTGCCCTGTCAGAGGAACTCGAAATCGAAAATGCCAGCACGCTCCGCAAACAGGAGCTGATGTTTGCCATCCTCAAGCAGCTGGCCGAGAACGACCACGCCATTTTTGGTCAGGGCGTTCTTGAAGTTCTGCCGGATGGTTTCGGCTTCCTGCGCAGCCCCGAGGCAAACTATCTTGCCGGCCCCGACGACATTTACGTCAGTCCGAGCCAGGTGCGGCGTTTTGGTCTGCGTACCGGTGATACGGTCGAAGGCCAGATCCGTTCGCCCAAGGAAGGCGAGCGTTATTTCGCGCTGCTGAAAGTCGACAAGGTCAACTTCGATGCGCCGGAAAAAGTCCGTCATCGCATCAACTTTGACAACCTGACCCCGCTTTATCCCGATCAGCCCCTGCATATGGAGCGTGAGTCTGATCAGGAAGGCACGAACAAGGACACCACCAACCGCGTGATCGAGCTTGTCTCTCCGCTTGGTAAAGGTCAGCGTGCCCTGATCGTGGCACCGCCGCGCACCGGTAAAACCGTGATGCTGCAAAACATTGCGCACGCGATCGAGGAAAACCACCCGGAAGCCTATCTGATCGTTCTTCTGATTGACGAACGCCCGGAAGAAGTGACCGACATGGACCGCTCGGTGAAGGGTGAGGTGATTTCCTCGACCTTTGATGAACCGGCCCAGCGTCACGTTCAAGTCACTGAAATGGTTCTGGAAAAGGCCAAACGCCTGGTCGAGCACAAGCATGACGTTGTCATCCTGCTGGACTCCATTACCCGTCTGGCACGTGCCTATAACACCGTCGTGCCAAGCTCGGGCAAGGTCCTGACCGGTGGTGTTGATGCCAATGCGCTTCAGCGTCCGAAGCGCTTCTTTGGTGCGGCGCGTAACATCGAAGAGGGCGGGTCTTTGACCATCATCGCAACCGCTCTGATCGATACCGGTTCGCGCATGGACGAGGTCATCTTTGAAGAATTCAAAGGGACCGGTAACTCCGAACTGGTTCTGGATCGCAAACTGTCTGACAAGCGTATCTTCCCGGCGATTGATATCCTCAAATCGGGGACCCGTAAGGAAGAGCTCCTTGTCGACAAGGGCGTTCTGTCCAAGATGTGGGTTCTGCGCCGTATCCTCAACCCGATGGGCTCGCAGGATGCGATGGAATTCCTGCTTGGCAAGCTCAAGGGTACGAAGAACAACGACGACTTCTTCGATTCCATGAATGGCTAACGCCAACCGAGCCTGATGGCTCGGCAAGTTGGATCGACCAAATCAAACGGGGCCCGCTGTGGCCCCGTTTTTTTATGTGCGGATCCGATCGGCGCGATGTTTCACATGAAACTGTGCGTGCTTGCGATCTTTGATTTACCCGTCATACTTGTATGTCGAAAATGATCGGAAAGGGAGGGCGATGACGGGCTTGGAAATCGGTACGGTCATGCTTGGCATTGTGCTGGCGCAGGTGTCACCGGGCCCAAACATGATGGCGGTGTCTGCCGCTGCCCTGTCGGGTGGACGACGGGCCGGGATGCTGACGGCATCGGGTATTGCGACCGGCGTGTTCGTCTGGTCGATCCTGTTTTCTTTCGGTATCGGAACGATTATTGACGCCTTCCCGCAAACCTTGACCGCGATGAAGATTTTAGGCGGCACGTACTTCCTGTATCTCTCAGCCAAATCCCTGCGCAGTTGCCTGAAACGCCCGGGCAATCAAGCCGCTACATCCGATCCCCAAATCATCCCAAGACTGGGCTTTGTCTCCTGGCGGACCGGTCTTCTGGTGGTGTTGACCAATCCCAAGGCGGCGATGATGTGGGTGGCGGTATCGATGTTTCTGGCCTCTGCCCATGATGGGGCGCATTCGTCGCTGGTCTTGATCGGTGTGATGGCCGCCATTTCCGCGATGATGGTCTATGGGACCTATGCCGTGCTGTTTTCAACCGGTGTTGCTGTCAGAACCTATCAGCGCTTTTTCCGCGCCATTGATGCCAGTTTCGGGGCGATTTTCGGCCTGATTGGCGGGCGGTTGCTGATCGACGGGCTGCGCTCCTTGCGCAACTAACCAGCACAATATCGGCCAAGCGACGCGCACTCCTAAGCCAGGGCCAAAATCACCTCTGCGACATTCCCGCCTAGCTTCTGGCGTTCGACGCGGGCATCGCCCGGCTCGATGCTGAAACTGTCATCGCTCAGCTGCAGGGGACTGTCATTGTCGTTGCGCAGTGTCAGTTTCAGGCGCAATTCCTGTGACATGGTCCAGATCTCCCTTTAAATCGCGTCGCAGTGATGGGGTTGATACTACCCTGTTTGCGGCGGTTTTTCATGGCTTTGCATGATTTTCAGCCGCCCGGCCCGATGAAGGCTTGAAACCGGGCAAAAGCCGTGTGAATCTGGCCCTTCTGTTCACGACTGTATTGCGCTTTATGCAGCTTCTACTCAAATCTGTTGATTTCGCCGCCCGCGCCCATCGCGACCAGCGTCGCAAGGGGGCCGCACAGGAACCCTATATCAATCACCCGATTGAGGTTTCCCGCCTGATTGTCGAATGCGAGCCCGGCACGGACGAAGATATCCTTTGTGCCGCCGTCCTGCATGACGTGATCGAGGATTGCGGTGCGACGCGTGATGAAATCGCTGCCTGCTTTAACGATATTGTCGCTGACATCGTGCTGGAAGTCAGCGATGACAAGGCCCTGCCACGTGATGAGCGCAAGGCAAAGCAGATCGAAACCGCCCCAAGCCTGACCAACGGCGCCAAACTGGTGCGTCTGGCTGACAAGGTCGCCAATGTCGGCGCCATGCTGACCGACACGCCGATTGGCTGGGATGAAAAACAGATCCTCGCCTATGTCGACTGGGCCGAAGCGGTGGTCGCCCCATGCCGCGAAGTCAGCGACGGCCTGTCAGAACGCTTTGATGCCATCGCCCGCGATGTGCGGATCTTCCATCAGAACGAACTGAAAGAGGCAGGGAAATAACCCTGCCTCAATCATGATTTACATATAAATATCAGCGCTATAGCGCCAAATCAGACCGTAAAGACGATTGAGCCGTTGGTTTTGCGGCTTTCGAGGTCGTCATGGGCCTGTGCGGCATCGGCAAGCGGGTAGGTCGCGGTGATGTCGATGGTGACGATGCCTGATTTCAGCACGTCAAACAGCTCACCGGCACTCGCCAGAAGCTCTTCACGGGTGGCGTTATAGTGGAAGATGCTTGGGCGGGTCAGGAAATAGGCGCCCGGGGCAAGCTGGGCCAGCGATACCGGCGGCACCGCACCCGATGACTGCCCGAAGCTGACCATCATGCCCAGACGTTTGAGGCATTTAAGCGAATCGTCAAAGGTGTCTTTACCAACCGAATCATAAACAACTTCAACACCTTGGCCGTTGGTGATTTCCTTGACCCGTTCGGAGACGACCTCTTCGCGATACAGGATCGGGTAATCGCAGCCCTTGGCCTTGGCGATTTCGGCCTTTTCCTTGGAGCCGACTGTCCCGATCACGGTCGCACCGAGATGTTTGGCCCACTGGCAGACAATTTGGCCAACGCCGCCCGCTGCCGCGTGGATCAGGATGGTGTCGCCCTTTTTGACCTCATAGGTCCGGCGCAGAAGGTATTGCGCGGTCATGCCCTGAAGCATGGCGGCCGCGGCCAGTTCGAAACTGACATCATCGGGGATTTTGACCAGACCCTTGGCCGGCATCACGCGTGCCTCGGCATAGGCACCAAGCGGCTGTGCGGCATAGGCCACGCGATCACCGACCGCCAGATCCGTCACACCCGGACCCACTTCTTCAATGATACCAGCACCTTCCAGCCCAAGGCCCGAGGGCATGCTGGGTGCGGGATAGACCCCGGAACGGAAATAGATATCGATATAGTTGAGCCCGACCGCCTTTTGCGACAGGCGGACTTCGCCTTCGCCCGGGGTTCCGACATCGACATCTTCAAATTTCAGGACATCGCTGCCGCCGGTTTCGTAAAATCGGAATGCTTTGGTCATCGGGGACCTCCCTTGATGCGCTGTGTCGCGCCTGTTTGATCAATGGGGGGAGTGTAGGGCAGATATCAGCGATTTGCAGCAGGCGAAGTTATATATTTCGCAGAGTAGAAATACCGGGCGCCACCCTAAAGTTCGAAGCTGCCCTGATCGCTGCCAAGCGGCAGGTCAACGCCTTCAATCTTTAAAAGTGCGCGTTTGGTTTCAAGCCCGCCCTGGCCGGAATAGCCGCCCGGCTTGTCGCCCGCGGCCACAACCCGGTGACAGGGGATGATGATCGGGATCGGGTTCAGGCCACAGGCCGTGCCGACCGATTGAAACGCCTTGGGGGATCCCGCCCTGGCCGCCAGTTCCTTATAGGTCGCTGTTTTACCACTCGGAATCTGGCACATCGCATCCCAGACCGTCTTTTGGAAATCCGTGCCATCCGGGGCGAGTGGCAGGTCAAAGCGCGTCAACTCACCCGCGAAATAGGCGGTCAGTTGCTTTTTGGCGTTTTCCAGCACGGCTGTGCTTTCAATCTCGTCAACAAACCCCCAATCAAGCGCAACGATTTGATCTTCAAAGGCGAAAACCGTAATTGCGCCGATGGGTGTGTTGATCGAGATTTGCGGCATGGTGGCGTCTTTCATAAAGGCGGCGCTTGGGTGTTATGCCGCCTTGGTTGGCAAATCGGCAAGCAGGCTGGTCAGATCCTCGACACTTGTCACGGGGGCGGAGCAAACCGGGCCTTGGCAGACATAGGCGGTTTCCTTGCCGTCAATCGCGGTTTTGCCCTGGGCCGGGTGGCCATCGGGCAGGGCATCCCCGTCTGCGAGGATCGTGATCGCGCGGTTGGGCAGGTAACTGCCAAAGATCGCACGGCGCATATCCAGATAGGTCTGGCTGCGATCCTTGGCGATCAGAACGATCTGTACCGGGTTTTGCAGCATTTCTGCCGCCATCATCAGGCCCGGCATATTGGGGAACTGCTCGCCAATCCGTCCGCTAAAGGCGGACAGGGTGATTTCGGCGTGATCACGGTATTTGGTGTCCCCGGTCAGGGCATAAAGCTTGGCAAGGTTCTGGGCCATAATCGCATTGCCGGACGGCACCGCGTTATCCATGAAGGGTTTTTGGCGCACGACAAGGTCACTGGCATCCGATGCCGACTGGAAATACCCACCCTTGGCATCGGCAAACAGGGTTTCCACGGTCTCTGACCATTGGATGGCTTCATTAAGATAAACATCCTCGCCAAAGCATTCATAAAGCCTGAGGGCCGCGCGGATCATATGCGCATAGTCTTCGAGCATCCCGGCATGCTGGACGCGACCATCGCGATAGCTGTGCAAGAAGCGATCACCCTCCATCAGGGTATTGAGCACAAAGCCATAGGCAAGCTTGGCGTAATCCAGCCAATCGGCGCGGTGGAAGGTCATGGCGGCCTCGGCAAAGGCGGCAATCGTCATGGCGTTCCAGTCGGTCAGCGCCTTGTCATCCCAGCCCGGACGAATGCGTTTGGCGCGCTCGCTCAAAAGCTTGGCGCGAAGCTCAGCCAGCTTTTCCTCGGTCGCGTCATCGGAAAGTGCCAGCCCCGAAGCCGTGCGGTTGAGGATATTGTGCCCTTCCCAGTTGCCGTCTTTTGATACGTCATAGAATTTCTTGAACAGTTCGGCATCCGCGCCAAGGATCTGATCAATCTCGGTTTCCGACCAGACATAGAACTTGCCTTCGACCCCTTCGCTGTCGGCATCGAGGCTTGCGGTAAAGGCACCGCCGGGGATGCGCATTTCGCGCAAGATCCAAGTAATGGTTTCCTCGACCCGTTTGGCATAAAGCGGATTGGGATCGACCCGCCAGACATCACACAAAAGATCAATCAGCTGGGCATTGTCATACAGCATCTTTTCGAAATGCGGCACCAGCCATTGATCATCGACGGCATAGCGGGCGAAGCCGCCGCCCAGATGATCATAAATCCCACCCTGACACATGCGATCCAGGCTGTGTTTGACGATGCGTTTGAGCCCGTCATCCTCGGTGCGCTCACCGGTTCGCCACAGATAGGACAGCAGGCTGGGCTGCGGGAATTTCGGTGCGCCGGATGTCCCGCCATTTTCCCCATCCATGATCTGCAGGCAGCCATGGCCGCAGCGATCAATCATCTGAAGGGTCGGGATCGCACCCACAGTGGCCCGGTTCATCTTGATCAGCGCATTGGAAATCTGGCTGACATTGTGGCGCACGTCATTGGGTTTTTCGGCGTAGATCTTTGCGACCGTTTTCAGCACATCCCCAAATCCCGGACGACCATAACGCGCTTCCTTGGGGAAATAGGTCCCACCCCAGAACGGCTCCCCATCCGGGGTCAGGAACATGGTCAGCGGCCAGCCACCCTGTTGGCCGAGAAGGGCGAGCGCATTCTGATAAAGCGCGTCAAGGTCCGGGCGTTCTTCACGGTCGAGCTTGATATTGATGAACAGGTCATTCATCAGGGCCGCAATACCCTCATCCTCAAAGCTTTCATGGGCCATGACATGGCACCAGTGACACGCCGCATAGCCAACTGAAAGCAGGATCGGCTTGTTGGCGGCCTTGGCAGCGGCAAGGACCTCGCTGCTCCAAGGCTGCCAATGCACCGGGTTGTCGCGATGCTGAACAAGATAGGGGCTTGTTTCCGAACCAAGATTGTTACGTGCGAGTTCCATTTTGTGTCCTGTGCCATTCATTGGTGAATGACTTTATCGTTTGTTGCGGTGGCGTGATGAGGTTGAACCCTACGACCACGCGCCAGTCATCAATGCTGGCAATGCTTTGCAGGGTCTGAACCCAATTGAATGTTTAAAATGGCATCAGAACAATCAAGAAATGCGAGGAAATCGCAGCAGCGCGGGGCGGCGCCCCGGGCAAGGTGATTGACGAAGCAGGACGAAGATTGTTCTGATGTCCTTTGGATCGGAGGCATTTGCACGGGCTATTGCGTCGTTTTACCTTGAAAGGCAACAAGCCTTTCTGCGTTAAAGCTCCTGATATCCGCACAAATGCCTCGCGACCATTTCAAGCATTCAATTGGGTTCAGACCCTCGTGTGTTTGAACGAGTCTAAGGGTTCTGCCCGCATTCATAAAGGCCAATGGCCGGAATCTTTTATCGCAATATTGTGAAAGTTGCGGTCGCAGCCATGCCTTCGGTCCCATATGGTGGGTGTGGGGAATGTTATTGTGATTGCGGCGGGCTTGCTTGTGGCGATAATGGGCCAGCCAGACAAAAAAGACAGAGACCGAAAAACAGAACAGATCAGGAGATCAGGGCGATGAAAGTAACCGTGAACATTGATTGCACGCCGGAAGAGGCACGGACCTTCTTTGGCCTTCCTGATGTTCAGCCGATGCAAAAGGCGATGATGCAAGACATCGAAGACCGGATGAAAGCCAATCTGGCGGCGATGGACCCGGAAACCATGCTCAATACCTGGCTGCCCCAAGGCATTCAGAACTGGGAACAGCTTCAGAAAGCCTTCTGGGGCCAGTTCAACAGCACACCGGGTAGCAGCAGCGGGAACAAGGACTGAGCCGGGATCAAATGACGTCCATGCGTGAACATTATTATCAGGCACATGTTTTCGTCTGCCAGAACGAACGCCCGGCCGGCCATGAACGTGGCTGCTGCCAGTCCAAGGGTGCGACCAAGCTTCGCAATTACATGAAGGTGCGCGCCAAGGAGCTTGGCCTGCCGCAAACCCGGATCAATACTGCCGGCTGTCTCGATCGCTGCGAACTGGGCCCGGTGATGGTGGTCTATCCGGAAGGTACCTGGTATCGCGTTGATACGATGGAAGACATCGAGGCGATCTTGAATGATCATCTGATCGGCGGGCAGGTGGTCGAACGCCTGCAGCTTACCCCCGATCAATAGGCGACAGATTTTAAAAATGCCGGCCCGCGATATTCTGCGTGGCCGGTTTCTTGATGCGTGGATGATGGATACTGCGCCAGCGCTGGCAGGGCGAAACCATGCCAAGCTCTGCCGTCACCCCGCGAAGGCAGGGGTCCATGGTCGGTAACTGGGCCGGACCGCGCAGGCCGGCAAAGAGCATTCTTCTATTAAATCGATCTTGGTATTTTCAGCGGTAGGTTGACCTTTGCCGCTGTCTGGACGATATCCTCGTCAACCACGCAACCGCTTCTTCAGAACTGACGGACCCGCCATGATTGCCAGCCGAGAAACCATTTTTGCCCTGTCCTCTGGTGCGGGCCGTGCCGGCGTTGCCGTGATCCGATTATCCGGCCGGCAATCCGGGGCGGTACTGTGTGCGTTATTGGGCCGGGATACCATGCCCAAACCGCGCCACGCGATCTATGCCCCGATCCGTGATCCGCAAACCAAGGAGCGGCTTGATGATGCGGTGGCGATCTATTTCGAAGGCCCGGCAAGCTTTACCGGCGAAGACGTAGTCGAGCTGCATGTTCATGGCGGGCGGGCCGTGGTCGAAGGGGTGCTCGATTGCCTGTCGCGCCAGGATGGATTGCGCGTGGCCGAACCCGGCGAATACACCAGACGCGCCTTTGAAAACGGCAAGATGGACCTGACCTCGGCCGAGGGCATTGCCGACCTGATTGATGCCGAGACATCCGCCCAGCGTCGGCAAGCCGTGCGTCAGATGGCTGGCGAATTGGGGACGCTTTATGAAGGCTGGCGCGCGCGTCTGATGAAGGCGCTGGCGCATATCGAGGCCGATATTGATTTTCCCGACGAAGATCTGCCCGATGGTATCGTGCCGGTGGTGCGCGGCGATCTGATGAGTGTATTTGGCGAGGTCAAAAAACATCTGGCTGATAATCGCCGCGGCGAACGCCTGCGCGAAGGGTTTCAGATCGTTATCCTTGGCGCGCCCAATGCCGGTAAATCAAGCCTGCTCAACCGGCTGGCCCAGCGTGATGCGGCCATCGTATCCGAGATCGCCGGCACCACGCGGGACATGATCGAAGTCCATCTCGATCTTGGTGGCTTCCCGGTCACCATGGTTGATACCGCAGGCCTGCGCGAAAGCGGGGATGTCATCGAGTCCGAGGGGGTGCGCCGGGCCACGGAGCGGGCCGAAAATGCTGACCTCAGGCTGGTGGTGATTGATCGGGAAGACTGGCCGAACATCGATCCGGAGGCCGCGCGCCTGATCGATGACAAGACGCTTATTCTGATCAACAAGGTCGATGCAACAGATGCCATTGATGTCCCGGCACAGTGGCAGGGGACATCGGCGGATGGCCGCGCGCTGGAGCTTCCCGTTTTGGCCATATCGGCCATGACCGGGCAGGGGATGGAAAGCCTCTTGCAACTGCTGGAGACTCGCGTAAAAGAGGGGCTCGATTTTGCCGGGCCCGTGCCGCTGACACGGTTGCGCCATCGGCGGGCACTTGAAAGTGCCAGCGATCATCTGGATCGCGGATTGCAGACCGATATCGCAGAACTGGCAGCCGAGGATGTACGCCTCGCTGTTCGCGAAATCGGCAAGATTACCGGACGCGTCGATGTGGAAGATTTGCTCGATATCATCTTCGGAGACTTCTGTATCGGCAAATAGAGTTAGGGAAGAGTCCCTATGGAAAATGTTTCACGTGAAACATTGGTCGTACGACGGGACGGGTAGCCTGTCGGAACCGGATAAGGTTCACGCCCGCTGCATGATAAGTTGCGGGGATTGAGTGAGGAAGTCGATGTCACAGAACGTGCCAAATAACCGCTTTGACGTGATCGTGGTCGGCGGTGGCCATGCCGGATGTGAAGCCGCTGCGGCCGCTGCGCGCATGGGCGCTGCGACGGCACTGGTCACGCACCGCGCCGATCGCATCGGGGAAATGTCGTGCAACCCGGCCATTGGTGGTCTGGGCAAGGGGCATATGGTACGCGAAGTCGATGCGCTTGATGGTGTGATGGGCCGGGCGATTGACCGTGCCGGCATCCAGTTCCGCATGCTCAACCGTTCCAAGGGCCCGGCCGTCCGCGGGCCACGCGCGCAGGCGGATCGCAAACTTTATCGTCAGGCGGTGCAGGATATCCTGGCGGAGCAGGAAAACCTCACCATCCTCGAAGGCGGGGTTGAAGACCTGATCATTGATGACAACAACCGGATCAAAGGTGTCGTCACCGGTGATGGTTCGGAATACACGGCCGGGGCGGTGGTGCTGACCACGGGTACGTTCCTCAATGGTCTGATCCATATTGGCGAAAAATCCGAGCCGGCCGGTCGTATGGGCGATGCCCCGGCAACCGGATTGTCCGAGACGCTGGCGAAATACGAATTCCGATTAGGACGTTTGAAAACCGGAACCCCGGCCCGTCTTGATGGCCGGACCATTGATTGGGCCAGCCTGCAGGAACAGCCTGGCGATACACCACCCGACCCGTTTTCCTTCCTGACCAAGGAAATCACGGTGCCGCAGATTCCCTGCCACCTGACCTGGACGACGGAAGCGACCCACGAAATCATTCGTGCCAATCTAGATCGTGCGCCGATGTATAGCGGCAAAATCCAAAGCAGCGGTCCGCGCTATTGCCCGTCCATCGAAGACAAGGTCGTGCGCTTCGCCGAGAAAAATCAGCACCAGATTTTTCTTGAGCCCGAAGGCCTCGATGATCCGACCGTCTATCCAAATGGCATTTCGACCTCGCTGCCCGAAGACGTCCAGCTTGCCATGCTGGCCACCATTCCGGGTCTGGAAAAGGTCGAGATCTTCCGTCCCGGTTACGCGGTGGAATATGACTTCGTCGATCCGCGCGAGTTGCGCCATACGCTGGAAACCAAAAAGGTTGCGGCCCTGTTCTTTGCTGGTCAGATCAATGGCACGACCGGCTACGAAGAAGCAGCCGGGCAGGGGCTGATTGCCGGTGTGAATGCGGCCTTGATTGCCGGTGGGACGGAACGTGAATTTGTTCTCGATCGTGCCGATGCCTATATCGGTGTGATGATCGATGATCTGGTCACCCTTGGCACGCGCGAGCCGTACCGCATGTTCACCTCGCGCGCAGAATATCGCCTGATGCTGCGCGCGGATAACGCTGATCAGCGTCTGACGGATCGCGGTCTTGATATCGGCTGTATCGCATCGATCCGCGAACAGGCCTGGGATGCCAAGAAGTCGGCATTGAACGCGGCGAAGGCGGAAGTATCCGAGCTGACCGAAACCCCGAATGGTCTGGCCAAGTTCGACATCAAGATCAATCAGGATGGGGTGCGCCGCTCGGCCTATGATCTGCTGGCCTATCCCGATATCGACTTTGATACCCTGACCAAGGTCTGGCCGCAGCTCGGCGCGTTTGATCCGGCAATCACGGAACAGGTGTCGATTGATGCCCAATATAAAGGCTATCTCGATCGCCAGGCGGCCGACATTGCCGCCTTCCGCCGCGACGAGGAATTGCGTCTGCCGCGTGGTCTTGATTTCGATAAGGTCGGGGGTCTGTCCGCCGAGATTCGGCTTAAGCTCAAAGAAATCCAGCCGGAAACCATCGGCGCCGCATCGCGCATCCCGGGCGTTACTCCGGCGGCGGTCACGGCCCTGCTGGGCCATATCAAAAGCCACAAGCATCAGAACGCAGCGGCATCGCGTACCGCCTGATCAACTGCACAATTGATCCCAGATCGGAACACCCGGCCAAACTATCGGCCGGGTGTTGTCGTCTGTGGTGTGTGGATGTGCCGACGACAGCGCGTGAGGAGCGGCACATCCACATATTCATTCACCGACCCCGTCTATGCCGAGTCGCGGAAGGTTTTGCCCCGGTTGTGGGCCGACTCGGCGGATGTCGGGCGAGGGCAGGACCAACTTCCGCGAATATGCGGTGAAATTGGGCTGGGGTGATCGGTTCTGAGCGTGGGAATGTTTCACGCGAAACATTCGAAGTGTTTTATTTTGATTTTATCGCACCCGATGCGGCCAAAAACACAAAATGGTAAAAATCAAGACTGGAGTGTTTTTCTGGGTGGGCCTATAAATCAAATATGCAGACAATTTCCACGCCCGTAAAAACCTGGTTTGAGCAGGATTTGAATGTTTCACGTGAAACATTGGATCGCCTCAACCAATATGCAGACCTCGTCGTGAAGTGGCAGCCACGCATTAATATCGTTGGCGCCAGCACGGCCGAAGACGTTTGGGGACGTCATTTGCAGGATTCCGCACAGCTTTGGCCACATCTTTCCGATGTCGCCGCCGACGGCAAGATCGTTGATTTCGGATCGGGTGCCGGGTTCCCGGGCATCGTTCTGGCGATCCTTGGCGCGAATAATGTGACCCTGATGGAATCCAATACCAAAAAGACGGTGTTTCTGATGGAGGCCGCGCGGGTGTGTTGTGTGTTGGGCCAGACCGAGATTGCCCGCGAACGGATTGAGGCGGCAGCGCCGCGTCAGGCCGATGTGATTGCGGCGCGCGCCTTTGCACCACTGCCCAAGCTTTTGGAATTGGGGCAGCGCCATTTGAAAGAGGGCGGCCATTATGTGCTGCTGAAGGGACGTGCCTTTGAGGATGAACTGGCGGACGCACGCGATGCCGGTTGGACATTTGATGTAACCACGCATGCCAGCCTGGTCGATCCGGACGGTGTCGTGATGATCTTAAAAGGAGTGGGCCGGTGACGGATGTTATTGATTTGCCGCTTTCGACGAAATCAGAGGGTGCCGGAAACCGTCCGCGCATCATCGCCGTGGCCAACCAGAAGGGCGGGGTGGGCAAAACCACCACGACCATCAATCTGGCAACCGCCCTGGCGGCGGTGAACCAGCGGGTCCTGATTGTCGATCTTGATCCGCAGGGCAATGCCAGTACCGGTTTGGGCCTGCGTCCGTCTGATCGCGAAATCAGTTCTTATGATGTGCTGATCAATGGCAATACGCTTGAAGAAGCGCGCAAGGAAACCAGCATTCCGCGGCTCAGCATCGTGCCGTCGGGGATGGATCTTTCCGGGGCTGAGATCGAGCTGGTCGATTTCGAGCGGCGCGAGACGCAGCTTAAGGATTCGCTTGGCAAACTGCCTCAGGATGTTGATTACGTCCTGATTGATTGTCCACCATCACTCGGTCTTTTGACCCTGAATGCGCTGGTGGCGTCCGATGCGGTTCTGGTGCCGCTGCAATGCGAATTCTTTGCCCTTGAAGGGGTCAGCCATCTGGTCCGCACCATCAAGCGGGTTAAGAAGGCGTTCAATCCGAACCTTGAGATCCAGGGCATTGTGCTGACCATGTATGACAAGCGTAACAACCTGTCGGCCCAGGTGGCCAATGATGTCCGCGACTATTTCGGCGATGTGGTTTATCGCACGGTAATCCCGCGCAATGTCCGCGTTTCCGAAGCCCCCAGCCACGGTGCGCCGGTGCTGGTGTATGACATGAAGTGCCCGGGCGCCCGGGCCTATTTGAATCTGGCGAGCGAAGTCCTGAAACGCGAAGGGGTGAAAGCATGAGCGAAGCAAAAAAACGCGGCTTGGGAAGGGGACTGTCTGCACTTCTGGGCGAAGAAGACGAAGATGTTGCGGTTGCCGCAAGCGGCGATGATACCGGCGAGGCTGCCCACCCCGGACCGGGGGGCACGACGCAGCTGATTGCGATTACCGATCTGAAACCATCCCCGTTCCAGCCGCGCAGCAATTTTGATGATGACGCGATTGATGACCTGGCGGCCTCGATCCGCGAAAAGGGCATCATTCAGCCGATTCTGGTGCGTGCATCGTCGACGGGTGAAACCACCTATGAAATCATTGCTGGCGAACGTCGCTGGCGTGCTGCCCAGCGGGCACAGCTGCACGAAGTGCCGGTTCTGGTGCGCGAGTTTGATGACCGCGAAACGGCTGAGATTGCGCTTATTGAAAACCTGCAGCGTCAGGATCTGTCACCGCTTGAAGAGGCCGAAGGCTATAACCGCCTGATGAGCGAGTTTTCCCACACGCAGGAAGCGCTCGGTCAGGCACTCGGTAAAAGCCGAAGCCACATTGCCAACAGTCTGCGTCTTCTGGGTCTGCCGGCACCGATCAAGCAGATGCTCTCGGACAAGGTGTTAAGCTCTGGCCATGCACGTGCGCTTTTGGGCGCAGATAACGCGGTCGAGCTTGCCGGGCAGATCGTCAAGAAGGGCTTGAACGTTCGTCAGGCCGAAAAGCTTGTCAAAACCGATGGTGGTAAGGCGTCGCGTCCGAAGAAATCATCGGGCGGGGCGTCGACGGAGAAAGACCCAGATACAGTGGCTCTGGAGCGTGACCTTAGCAATATGTTGGGGTTGGCGGTCAATATCGACTTTGACGGTGCGTCTGGCAAAATCTCGATCCGCTATGACACGCTTGAGCAGCTTGATGACATCTTGCAGCGCCTGACCCACGGCAAGGCCAGCGAGCTTGGCGAGGATGAAGTCGAGGTGAGTTCAGCGGAGTCGGATGACAACGAATTCGATTCGATGTTTATCGAAGACGATGACGACTCTGATGAAGATGATCTGACCGCAGAGCTTGAAACGATTGCCGATGCCACGTTGCCCGAAAGCGAAGATGATGATTTCGTCATCGAAGGGCCGGAAGGCGATGATCCGATCGAAAGCGAAGAAGTCAGCGAGGATGCGCTTGATGATCTGATTGCCGAGGAGGTTACAGATGGCACGGGAAAAAAGCCGTAACCAAAACCAGCATGAAAGAGCTCGATCGTGCAAAAATCGACCAGCTCAAGAAGCTTAAAGAAGAAGATTCGAAAGCACGCCGGGGATCGGTTGAGGTAAAGCGGGTGCTTTAAGGCGCTCTCGTGCTTCGGTTCCCTGGTCCTGTGGGTGACTCAAATCTTTAAAGGCATGTCACATTGCGTGGCATGCCTTTTTCTTGCGGATCTGCGACAGGCACCGGGATCGATCTGGCGGGGTATGGAGGCTGATGGTGGGTTAGCGCCGGACCTGTTTCTGGCGGGCAACCGCGACCTTGATCATGGCGCGGTGCGCTATGGTTTCGGGGATCGCGAGGCCACTTTTGCAGTCTTTTTCTGCTTCGAGCAGGATTTGCAGGGCGCGCTGCAGGTTGTTGACCGCCCAATTGTTCAGGTTGGCACGGAACTGGTCGGCGGCCTTGAAGAACAGGGGCGGGCGCAGCGATTTCATTGCCTGGTTGGCGTCCATTCCCTGCGACACCTGGCCTTTGACCAGATGCAGTTTTTGAAAATAGCCGATCATCATGCGCAGTGCGCCGACCGGATTAAGCCCTTCTTCAACCAGTCGCGTCAGGGCGGCATCGAGATTGACGACATTGCCCTGTGAAACAGCCTGAATGACATCGTCGTAGTGGCGCGCGGAGCTATCCCCCACGCAGGCCATCGCATCAGCCAGCGTGACCTGGCCGTCTTTCAGGGCATACAGGGCGAGTTTTTCAAGCTCGCTGCGCGAAATCATGCGGTCCGAGCCGAGATTGGCGACGAGATAGCTCGTGGCATCGCGGTCAATGCGAAGTCTATGTTCTTCCATGATCGAATGGATCAGGGTTTCGATGTCTCGCGCGCCATCGGCATAGCAGGGCAGTGCCATGCCATTGTTGGCCTTTTCAACTGCCTGGCGTAGTTTGGAGCGGGTTGGAAGGCTTCCGGCTTCAATGACAATCAGGGCGTCACCGGCAGGGTCGCCAAGGAAGTCAGCAATCACAGGCGCCTGTGCATCGCCGATATCACGGAGTCGGATCACGCGCCGCCCGCCGCCGAAACTCATGGCAGCCGATTCGTCACGCAGACGGCCGGCATCTTCCTTGAGCTGGGCACTGCCAAGCTCTATGGCGCGGAAGGGATCCTTGAGGTCCTCAATCACGGTTTTGGCCAGGCGAATCGCACGTTCGCGTACAAGGCCCTCATCCTCGCCATAGATCAGAACGAGCTGAGCCTTCGCATCCGGGGCACGCAAGAAGTTTTCAACCTGTGCTGCCTTGAGCTTCATGATGCGCCTTGTGGTTCCTTAGGGGAGTCGTGAGTTAATCGAGATGAGCGGGCAGGGGGTTATTGCGAACGCAGGCCAATAGCGACCTGATTGGCCAACTGTTGCGCCAGGTTACTGGCCGCGTTACCGCGTGCGGCATCCTCGGCTTCGATGCTGGCAAAGTCCGAATCGACGATGTTGTAACTGGTGCGGGCGCGGACCTCGCCTTTACGCAAAACCTTTGAGTCAGATCTGCGCACGAGTTGATAGTTCGCATTAATCAGATAATCGGCAATGGTTGCTTCATTATCCTTGGTAAAACCCTGCTCACTTGTCGATTCTGTCAAGGTCACGTTCAGATCATAAAGCGGGTTTGTGCTTTGACCGCGCGGGGTGAGGGTCTCAATCAGGGCATTACGGGTCAGCTGTCCAACGCGATCATTGATCAGCGCGACGTTGACGCGCGCCATGCTGGCTGCGGTGTTATAGTCATCGCCAGCTGTGGCATAGAGCGGGCGAAATCCGCAGGCACTGAGTGTTGTCAGAGCCAAAAGTGCAAGAATCGGAAAAACCGCGCGCAACGTCATTCAATTATACCTTCTTTAGCCTGGCATTAACTTTGGTGCTGGACGACCTGCCTCTTGGATCGCTTTCAATCCATCCCTGGCGCCACAATAGTTCGGTTCCGATAAAAGGGCAAAACAGAGTTAGGTCGTTCAGGAAAGAAAGGTAGAGCTCTGCATCATCTGGTGCTTGCTGAACCTTTTTGAACAGACTGCGCAATTCGGCGATCGCCAGATTGTTCTTACCGTTTTTCAGGGCGTCCTTCACAGGGGTGTGCGTTGTGCATTCCAGAGCTAAGCTTCGGTGCGCCGGACGCAATGCACAACCGCGCCAGACCTCGCGCAGCCATCTCCAATGTCCGATCAGACTGCTGTGTGTCAGATGCAACGGGCGATGGATCGGAACATCGGCCAGCAGGGCAAGCACGACGATATCAAATCCGACTTCCTCGCAAAGGTCATTGCTACTCTCTGACAGTCCATCTGTACTTACCTTTGCCCGATGATCGGGAATCGGGACTACGATTGCTTGGCCTTTGACTGCTGTTCGCACAAGCGATCGGCAAAGTGTTGCCCGAAGTCCGGTCAGATCGCCTATTAATGCTTCAAATATTTCAGAGCGCTCAGGGCATACAAGAAACCCCCAGTCGCGTTTCAGCGAGTGGGGGTTGTATTCCGGTGATATATAAAGCGTGTCTTGCGACATTACCCTTATTCGGAATTCGCGCTATCGATACGCAGCTGACGGGCGCGGGTCAGAATGGCGTCTTCCATAGCGGTTACTGTTCCCGGCTCAACCACTGCATCCTGCCACTGGTTGTGGCCGACGCTGACCTGACGGAAGACAGAAACCTTGATGGCATCAGAACGCAGGGATGTTCCGAGGATATACGTCGTCAACTTGAATCGTTCGTCTGGCGACTCTGGCGGTGTGTACCAGTCAGTGATGATAACACCACCGAACGGATCTGCAGAGTTCAGCGGCATAAAGGAGAGTGTATCAAGCGACGCGCGCCACAGGAAACTGTTCACTCCGATCCCTGAACCACCTTGCTGCGCGTCTTCTCCGCCAAATATGTTAAGGCCTTCAGAACCAAACACACCGCCACGCTCTTTTTCCTGGGCGCGGGTCATTGCCTGCCCGTTGACACGTTCATCGGTATTTGCCGAGCCAGGGAACTGATCGTAATCTACCGTGCCATAAGAGCAGCCCGCAAGAACGAGAGCGGCACCTGTTCCGATAACCAGCGATTTGAACGAAGAAAAGGTTAGCATTTCCTGCCCTTAAGAGAATTGTGTTCAACAAGCAACCCGAATTTTCAGCGAATATAGGGTGGAATTCGCAGATGAGCAAAGAAAACCAGTGTGTTTTTTTTGCCACACCATTTGATCAATGTGCCATTTTGGTCACAGCTTTGGTTGACGTGGGCATCAATTGGTGGCTCCATCCTTCTCGAACCGGGCGGCAAAAGCTGTCCAAATACTTGTATTGCGTAAAACGCATTCAAAGACGTTGAGGGAAAAGATGAAAAAGATTCTGGTAGCTTCCAGCGCACTCGTCGCTGTTGGTTTCGCAGGCGCAGCTCAGGCTTCTGAGCCGATCAGCCTGTCCGTAGGCGGTTACATGGAACAGTGGATCGGTGCTGTTGACGAAGAAAGCGCTTTTGAGCATAAAAACGCAATCCAGTCTGACACCGAAGTTCACTTCTCCGGTTCGACCACTCTCGACAACGGCATCGAAGTTGGTGCGAAAATCGAAATGGAAGGCCAGTCCGCTGGTATCGACGAACAGTATCTGTTCATCAACGGTGGCTTTGGCCAGGTTAAAGTTGGTGCCGAAGACGGCGCAGCAGCTGACATGGGCATCACCGCTCCGTCCGTTGGTCCGGTCGGCGCGAACGATGGCGACCTTGGTAACTGGGTAACTGTTAATGCTGTTCCGGACACCGTTCCGGCTGGTGACGACTCGCAGCGCATCACTTACTACACCCCGGTTCTCGGCGGTTTCCGTGCAGGTATTTCCTATGCTGATGACGACTCGTCAGAAGGTGACGACGACGTTCAGACCGGCGATAACCGCGTTTCTGGTGGTATCGAGTATAAAGGTGACTTCGACGGTGTGTCCGTTGCTGTTTCCCTTGTCGGTGAGCACTTCCAGGAAGGCGAATGGTACGGCGTTGGCGCAAACGTAGGCTTTGGTGCATTCACCGTTGGCGCTTCCGTTTCTGAAACCGACGGTGAATTCGGCGCTGGTCAGTCGACCACCTATGTTGACGACACCACCGACTTCGATATTGGCGTTTCCTACGCAATGGACGCAGCGTCGATCTCCCTTGTCTATGCATATGGTGAGAGCGACGATGACGCTGGTACTTCGGGCGTTGACGAGATCAACACTGTTGACCTTGGTCTTGCTTACACCCTGGGCGCAGGCGTAACCTGGAAATCTTCTGTTTTCTGGTTTGACGACGAAGGTCAGGATGCAGGTACTGCAGACGACAACGAAGGCTTCGGTGCAGTTACCGGTCTCGCACTTTCCTTCTAATCCTTTTCGGATTAGTCGAAAAATTGAAGGGGGTGGATTTTCCACCCCCTTCTTTTTTGTTTGTATCCTTCTAAAAAGTTTAAATAAACCTTCCTGACATTGCTCACAGCATCCAATTAATCCTTTGCCTAAAAGCATTCTGTGAGCCGTTTGGGATTCCTGTTTTTCCTAATCTCAACGGATTTCTGGCAATGGAAATTATACTTTTAGCGCATCTAAATTATGACCAATGCTCATTTAATGTGATCATAGGACAAGAATGGTCTTGCGCTTGTCCGCATAAAAACCAACTACATAGATGAATTACCTTAATAAATCAGGCTTTTGAAAGCCATCCGATGCAAGTGTTGTAAAATCGCAACAGCATTCTTTTTAAATATCCGATGGTCACTTATTATAATTGACCATAATTCATTTAAGTGGCTTTATCACCCTCGACAGAACGAAGGGCCGTCCGGTTCAAACCCCTTCGTCCCGAAACGTCATTCTATTGAGGGTTATGATGAAAAAGATTCTTTTTGCTTCCAGCGCACTTGTCGCTGTTGCCGCTGCAGGCACCGCACAGGCTTCCGAGCCGATCCAGCTTTCGGTTGGCGGTTACATGGAACAGTGGGCTGGTGTTGCTGACCAGGACGTTGGCGAATCCAAAAACGCTTTCCAGTCTGACACCGAAGTTCACTTCTCTGGTAAGACCACGCTTGATAACGGCATCGAAGTTGGTGCGAAAATTGAACTTGAAGGTGAAACCTCTTCGGACCAGATCGATGAACAGTATCTGTTTGTCAATGGTGGCTTCGGTCAGGTCAAGCTTGGTAAAGACGATAGCGCTGCTGACTCACTTGCCATCACCGCACCGTCGGTTGGCCCGGTTGGCGTTAACGATGGCGATCTGACCAACTGGGTTGATGCTTACCTTGTTGACACGGTTCCGTCGAGCGGTGACCAGAAGCGCTTCACCTACTTCACCCCGAACATCAGCGGCTTCCAGGCTGGTGTCTCCTATGCGGATGACAGTGGTTCGAACAACAACGACACCGCGACTGACGGCGACAACATTCTGTCAGCAGGTATCAGTTATCAGCATGACTTCGATGGTGTCGCGGTTGGTGTTTCTGCAACCGGTGAAAACCAGGCTGAAGGCAACTGGTATGGCCTTGGTGCAACTCTTGGCTTCGGTAACTTCGTCGTTGGTTCTTCCTGGGGTCACATTGAAGACGATTACGCGCAGGGTGAAAACTCCCGCACCGCTGGTGATACCGACGCGTTTGACATCGGCGTCTCCTACGCAATGGATGCGGCGACTGTTTCGCTGTCCTACGGTTATGCTGACTACGGAAACCGCACCGACGGTTCCAGCACGACAACTGGCGAAATCAGCACCGTTGATCTCGGCATGTCCTATGCGCTTGGTGCAGGCGTTGCTTGGAAATCGTCGATCTTCTGGTTCGATGACGAAGCTGACAGCGCAAACATCGCCGATAACGACGGCTTTGGCGCCGTTACCGGTCTTGCTCTGACCTTCTAATTCTTCGGAATTGGGATCGATTTTGAAAGGGTGGCTTCGGCCGCCCTTTCTTTTTGTCTGTATCGTGGGAGTGCCGGTTGCCGCCGCCTCTGATCAGGAAGCGAACAGATCCTCAGTTATCGCATCGCGAATTGCCGGGATGTTCTCGCTCAAACGGGCAACGCAGGGGACGGGCGCGTTCGTCACCAACGCCTGCACGAGTGAGGTATCGCCTTTGTCGGGGATATCGGGAAGGTCAGTGATCGGCAGCGCGAGACTTCCCATGCAGCCTATTTTTCCATCAACTGTGGCACGGAGTTTGGCGAGGCCACATGGCGCGGCGCAATGGGGGCCGACAAAATCGCTTTGCCAGGTGCGCAGGTTTTTGTGGCGGCCCTGCAGGGTTTTGGCATCAGCCGAGCTGTAAATACCTAAGCCCGGTGTCTGGAACAGTTTGGAGATATGGGCGGGGCCGCTGTCGGCTACAACCAGGTAATCCTGCTGCCCGACGAACTTGACCAGATCGCCGATGGTTTTGAAGCCATCCACAATCCGGATGTTGTTGCCGTTTCGAATACCAAGATCATTCAGCGCGGCCTTATAAGCCTTCATCATCCCCTGATAGGCATTCAGCACAAGGGTGATGTCGCAATCCTGTTTGGCCAACATTGCGGTAATCTCGGTGACCAGCTTGGGCGGTAACGTGCGCAGTGGCGAGGACGCCATCGGGACGATACCGATTTTACGCCCGGTTGTACTTGGCAATTGGCGTTCTTCGAGCGGTATGGGCGGAATGCCAAATGCCTCGCAGAGGGCTTCTTCCGGGTTGACCGGCATGGTCGCGATATCACGCCAGCCTTCCATTTCACTGAGATCAATCACGTGATCAAAGCGTTTGAGCTCTGTGCTTGAGATAAATAGTTGAAAAATCTCGGTATCTGGCATCAGCGCAAAGATGTCTGATGCGCTATCACTGTTAAGCACCCCAATCCGGATATTGGTAAAACGCTGTTTGAGCGCGCGAAAAAACAGCGCCATGCCGACACAATCGCCGAGCGCATCGTCGGGGATCAGAAACAATACGGATTTGTTTGAAAAATCCCGCTCCCCCCAACAATCGCGTGGCAAAACCTGAAATCGGTAGCTGTCCGACTTGATCTTGACCCCGGGTGCACCCGCCAGCACCTGACGGCGCAGAAGGGATGTCGCGCGGGTAAAATAGATCGGGCTGTTATCAGACGCTTGGGTCAGTGCGGCGCTGACATTGGGCAGGCCAAACTGAAACGGCTGTTTGGAGGCAAAACGGGTAAATGTCTTGCGCGAAGGGTGCAGGGCCCGGGGCATTTTGCGGGAGAACTCCGGTCAACGGGATGGCAGGTGACAAACACCAGAAAACCCGATCCCGGCGACGGAGGCAAGGGCTGAAGTCTGCAGATTTTCGATTGTTTGCGCGGTGATCCCGCCAAGGCCGATCGGGGCCATGTCGGCCTGCTGGCATGCCTGGATCATCTGGTTGGTTTTGCTGCGCGAAAGTGGTTCGGCGTTGGGGTGGCTTTGTGTCGCAAAGATCGGCGAGATCAGGACGCCATCGGGTCGGGAACGCGCTGGAAGCAGGGCGAGTTTTCGGATCGTTTGCTGTGAATGGCAGGCCGAGGTGCGCAAGAAACCCTGCGGGATCCGATGATAGATGCCCGGATCGGTCAGGGCCCGGTATTCGGGAAAATGCATGCCGTCAGCATCGAGCCTGAGGGCGAGCGCGACGTCATCGGCCACCAGAAATGCGATACCTTTGGTGCGGCAGACTGTTCGGAGTTTCTCGCCGATTTGCGCCCGCATCGGATGATCGTAATGGCGAAAAATAACCATGCTGTCACGGGGCAGGGCGTGGATGGCGGCTACCGGATCCGGCATCCTTTGATCGTCGGTCATCAGCACAATCGGCGGGATAAGGCGGTTCGAGCCGCTATTACGTAAATTGAGCCTGCGTGCCTGCTTTAACAGGGCTTTATCCATTGATACTATCCCGATGTGGCAGCTATATCTGAGCCCACGCGCTTTACCGATGAAGGACCATCTTCCATGAGCAGTCTTGATCTGTCATCTGACAAATCCGATGTCGCGGCCAACCTTGCCGAAATTCAGAGCAATATCAATGCGGCATGTGACGCGGCCGATCGTGATCCGGATGATGTGACGCTGGTATGTGTGTCCAAGAACCATGAGGCTGATCATGTGCGCAAGGCGCTGGTCGATGGCAGGCGCGTGTTTGGCGAAAACCGGGTGCAGGAAGCAGCGGGCAAATGGCCGGGACTGCGCGCCGAGTTTCCCGATATCGAGCTGCATCTGATTGGGCCGCTTCAGACCAATAAACTCAAGGACGCGGTGGCCCTGTTTGACGTGATCGAAACCGTGGATCGCCCGAAACTGGCAAAGGCGCTTGCCAAACATCGCGACAATACCGGTGTCTGCCCGGATCTGTTCATTCAGATCAATACCGGCGAGGAAGAACAGAAAGCCGGCATCGCACCAAAGGATGCCGATGATTTCATCAAGATGTGTCGTGAGGAGCTGGATCTTCCGGTCATTGGGTTGATGTGCATTCCCCCGGTTGACGAGGAACCGGCCCCGCATTTCACCCTGCTGGGCAAGATTGCTGATCGCCATGGTCTTAAAATCAAAAGCATGGGGATGAGCGGTGATTACGAGGCCGCAATCCGCTTTGGCGCCACCCATGTGCGGGTTGGGACGGCTATTTTCGGCTCGCGGGGCTATTGAGATCCCTAAAAACACCGAAATTCGGGCTTTTAAATCCACATTCGGGGTAAAAACCTGCAAAAAGTCATAAAATTTATGCGTTATCCGCGTGTTTTGTGGCGATTCGCGTGATCTTCACCTTCCTGTGGATAATCAGGCCGAGAACATAGACGCGCCATCTGACCGTTTGTGACAAAAAAATCCCGCATCAGCGGGATTTTCTTTTGTGGACGTAAAACTGCAGCCTGATCAGGGGTTCAGCTTGTAGCCGCCTGGCTCGGTAATCAGGATCGCCGCGTTTGATGGATCCTTTTCGATTTTCTGGCGCAGACGATAGACATGTGTTTCCAGCGTATGGGTGGTGACACCGGCGTTATAGCCCCAGACTTCATCGAGCAGGGTTTCGCGGCTGACCGGTTTGTCGCCGGCCCGGAACAGGAACTTCAGGATCGAGGTTTCCTTTTCCGTCAGCCGGACTTTCTTTTCGGTCGCGGTTTCAATCAGGATCTTGGCGCTGGGCTGGAAGCTGTACGGGCCGATGACAAAGACCGCGTCTTCGCTTTGTTCATGCTGACGGATATGGGCGCGAATGCGCGCCAGCAGCACATTCAGGCGGAATGGCTTGGTGACATAATCATTGGCGCCCGACTCAAGGCCCAGAATGGTGTCAGAGTCACTATTGGCTCCGGTCAGCATAATGATCGGCGATTTGACATTGGCGCGCCGCATCAGTTTGCAAACATCGCGGCCATCCATATCGGGCAGGCCGACATCGAGCAGGATCACGTCAAAATAGGAATCCTTGGCAAGATCGAGCGCTTCCTTGCCGCTATTGGCAACCACACATTCGAAATCTTCATGAAGTCTGAGCTGCTCTGTCAGAGACTGGCTGAGGGCTGCATCATCCTCAACCACCAGAACCTGTTTACCTGTCGACATTCACCATCCCTTGCTGCTGACCAGTTCTTGTTTGCGAATAGAAGCTGATTTTGGTGGATAATCACACCATTGTTTTTGTGGAACTTCTGATCCGCCCCGCCATATATGTAGTACGGGATCTAGGATCAGTATCTTGCTGTCTATTTTCAAGAACAAACTGTTTTCGCTTTGGTCCTTTAACTCCTGACCAACCCGGATTAGGTAGTAGGGGCGATTTGTCTGTAATGTGATGTCGTAAAATCTTGAAAGATGCGCGTCTTCCTGCGATTTTGCGCATCACCAATTGCGCCGCCTGATGCGCTTATATGAATTAAACCGGGTCTTTATCCAGCCCCATAGCCACCGGATCGCGATGTTGTGATCACAAAGACAAGATGCCGATGACCCAAAGCTCCGCCGTGACGGCCCAAAATGACAGCAATCTGATCCCGGCGACCGACCTGGTAACGGTGTCCCGCGCTGTGGCAGATTTGCGCCGTGGCGAGATCGTTCTGGTCCAGGGGCACGATAATGGCGAAGCCCACAGTGTTGCGGTGATCGCGGCCGAGCCGCTGTCTCAGCATGGTCTGGAGCGACTGTGCGACATCACCGGAAATGATGGCGCACCGGCAATCGTCCTTCCGCGCGTGCGGGCCAAATCGCTTGGTCAGGCATGCAAAAACGATCCGTTCATTGCCTTTGTCTCTGCAAGCCAGTCGGCTGTTAACGCCGATCGTTTGGGCGAGATCGCCAATCCGTTGCTTGATCTTGATGCGCTTCCCGACGGGGACTGGCGCCCGATCAGCATGGCCGAACATGCCGCCATCCGTCTGGCAAAGCTTGCCCGTTTGTTGCCCGCGGTTGTGACCGTGCCGGTCAGTGGAGATCAGCTTGAAAATCTTGCCCGGGCGCAGAATTTACTGGTTCTGCAGTCTGAAAGCATCAATGGCTATGAAAATGCCTCGGCCGCAAGTTTGCGCCAAGTCAGCGAAGCGCGCGTGCCGCTTGAAGATGCCGAAAATGTCACTGTCATTGCCTTTCGCCCCGAAGATGGCGGGCAGGAACATCTGGCCATCGTCATTGACGAACCGGCCAAGGACAAACCGGTGCTTATTCGCCTGCATTCGGAATGCTTTACCGGGGATCTGATCGGGTCGCTGCGCTGTGATTGCGGACCGCAGCTGCGCGGTGCCATTTCCGAAATCGCCAAAAGCGGCCAGGGCGGCATTGTCCTTTATCTGCGTCAGGAAGGGCGTGGCATCGGGCTTGTGAACAAGTTGCGTGCCTATGCCCTTCAGGATCGCGGGTTTGACACCCTTGATGCCAACGAGGAACTTGGTTTTGACGCCGATGAACGTGTTTATCGTCCGGCGGCCGAGATGTTGCGTCAGTTGGGTTTTGAAAGCGTGCGCTTGCTGACCAACAATCCGGAAAAACTCACCGGGCTTGAAAGCTGGGGCGTGACGGTTTCAGAGCGTGTGCCGCACAAATTCCCCTCAAATGGGCATAACGAGTTCTATCTGCAGACCAAAAAAGAGCGGGCAGGACATCTTTTCTAGATCGTTCTTTTTGAACCATCTGCCTGAATGGCCTGATGCGACCCGGCAGAAGATTCCGACGGGCAGATCTGGCGGACGACCGCTCCAAGAAAATCACCCTATTTCAATGTTTTAGAAAGATCGAAAACTGGCACTCCTTTTGCACATCATGTGGCAAGAGGAGGACAGACATGTCGATTGGTGAAAATTGGCGGCAAATTTCGCCCGGTAGCATTACCGGTGGCGCGACGGGCACAGGCGGGGCAGCAGACAGCAAGTTTGCCCAGTCGAATGCGGCTGATGCGCTTTCGGGTGACGGCGAAGGCCGGACATTTTCGCAATACATGTTTGGTGAGGACGGTTTTGAATTCACCGATGTCCTCGATGTCATCAATCCCCTGCAACATATTCCCGGTGTTGGCATGATCTATCGATCGCTCACCGGCGATGAGATCGGCAATGGCGCGCGCGTTGCGGGCGGCGGCCTGTTTGGCGGGGTGTTTGGCCTTGCCGGGGCGGCGATTGACGCCGTGGTCGATGCCGTCACGGGTGATGATACCGGCAGCCACGTCATGGCGTTCATTGAAGACGGTTTTGGCGGTAGTGGTGTTGATGACGGCACGGCGGTGGCCGATGCCACCGATGCACCCAATGACGCGCAGACCACCGTGGCGCAAAACGGGACCTATCAGGGTGATCTGGTTCTGCCCTGGATGAGCGGGGCTTCGGGCCAGGCGGCAAGCCCTGCCGAACAGGCCACCATCGTACAATCAGCCCCGACCGCACCCGTTGATCAGACAGTTTTGGCCGCAGCCGATGCAACAGGTGGTGCCGGGGTGAAGGCATCTGATCTGAATGTGCCGTGGGCACAAGCGGCGCAGGTGGCGCAAGGAACACAAGGTGTTCAGGCATCACAGGTCGCACAAGCCGCCCAAAATCCGGCACCTGCCAATGTGGCGGCTGCTGATGGGGAAATTGCGACGGCCCCGGCCCCTGCATCCGACCCTGCAGAACTGAGCGTTGCCATGGCCTCGGCCGGGACCGCAAACCCGGTTTCGACCCTGGGCCAGACCATATCATCAAGCTCGACCGCCAATGAGCCGGTGCAGCGCCCGGCACCCAAAGATGCCGATACCGTCTGGGCACGGGCCGCAAGCAGTGGGCGGATCAGCCGTCAGAGCAATCAGTTTGCCATTTCTGCTGAAATGGCAGCTCACGAATCCAAATATGCCAAGATAAACGCGGTGAAAGCCGAAGCGGCAGAGCGCAAAGCCTCGGAAATTCAGACCACAGCGCCAGACGGTACCCCGCTTTCGGCCGCTGAGATGGCGGCGCGGTTTAACGCGGCCCTTGGTCGGGACAAGGCACAGACCATGGCGGCTGATGCGGTGGCCAGCAGCAATCCGGTGGCCGATGATGGCCAGATGACAGCACGTGAAACCGCGCGCAGCTCAGAAACCGGGGCTGCCACCGTGGCAAAGGCGTCATCTGCGGAGGATCCGGCCAACCATCCGCTGTTGCAACAGGCATCCCATAACATGAATGGTGATGCGCCGGTGGGGGCGTGGTTCAGCCAGACGATGATGGATGGTTTGAAGAAATATCAGGCGATGCAGCAGAACCCGACACCGTCCGGAGACGCCATCTGATAAGGCTTGTTTCGATATCACAACAAAAAAGCCCGCCTGGTTCACACCGGCGGGCTTTTTGTTGTTCAAATCTTTTTGGCGTGATCAGCCGTTCAAGAAGCCGACGATTTCCTTGACCTCTTTGAGGATCGGCTGGGCGATGGTGTTGGCACGTTCCGCCCCCTTGGCCAGAACTGAATCGATATAGGCCGGATCGGCATTGAGCCGTGCCATTTCCTCGGTAATCGGTGCCAGATTTTCGACCACCACGTCGGTCAGCGCCTGTTTAAAGCCAGAGAACTGCGTGCCGCCATGTTCCGCCAGAACCGCATCGACGGTGCTGTCGGTGAGGGCAGCATAGATGGTGATCAGGTTCTTGGCTTCCGGGCGGCCTTCAAGACCGGCGGCCTCAGAGGGAAGCGGTTCCGGATCGGTCTTTGCCTTGCGGATCTTTTTGGCGAGCGTGTCGGCATCATCGGTCATGTTGATGCGCGCCATATCCGAGGCGTCGGATTTCGACATCTTTTTCGAACCGTCACGCAGCGACATCACACGCGTTGCCGGACCCAAAATCAGCGGTTCTGGCTGCGGGAAGAAACCCTCGACATCGTAATCGGTATTGAATTTAAGCGCGATGTCACGTGCGAGTTCAAGATGCTGTTTCTGGTCTTCGCCGACCGGCACATGGGTTGCCTTATAGGCCAGAATGTCAGCGGCCATCAGGCTCGGATAGGCATAAAGACCGAGAGATGCGTTTTCGCGATGCTTGCCCGCCTTTTCCTTGAACTGGGTCATGCGGTTCAACCAGCCGATGCGCGCGACACAGTTAAAAATCCAGGCCAGTTCGGCATGGGCGGAAACCTGGCTTTGGTTAAACAGCACCTGATTTTCCGGGTCGATGCCCGAAGCGATCATGCTGGCGGCCAGTTCGCGAATGTTGGAACGCAGTTCCTTGGGGTCTTGCCAGACCGTGATGGCATGCATATCGACCACACAGAAGATGCATTCATATTTCTTCTGCAGGTCGACCCAGTTGCGGATCGCGCCAAGATAGTTGCCAAGGTGAAGGTTACCGGTGGGCTGAGCGCCCGAAAACACACGTTCCATAACGTCGTCGTCCATTTCATATCTTGAGTAACGGGACCTGCATACTCCGCCAGGTTTTGGACACCCGCCGGCGGACGAGCATGCAAGCAACGCGCGCGAGTTAAGCCCCGTGGCCGGGGAAGGTCAAGCTGCTTATCGGGAAACGTGCCGAATAATTGCGATCAGGCGGGTTTTCCCCGCTTAAGCGTCGATTTCAGCTCGGAAAAGCTGGTCGCGCCAAGCAGCTGGGCGCTGATGGCATAGACCGCCATGCCGCCACCAACACAGATCGCCATGGTGATTATCCGCGTGATGGAAGCCGCATCATTTTGCCAGAAGGCATCAATGGCAAACCACAAGGCCGATCCCATCAGGGCGGACGCCAGAAGAATGCGCGGCACACGTTTTAACAGACGGGCATCAAATGTCAGATCGCCGCGCCGGTGCAAAATAAAGCCCAGCGACGTCGCATTGACCCAGACCGAAACAGAGGTTGCGGCAGCAATGCCGAGATGCCCGAACCAGGGCATCAGGACCACGATCAGGATGATGTTGAGCACCATGCAGGAAATGGCAATGCGGATCGGTGTTTTGGTGTCTTCGCGCGCAAAGAAGCCCGGTGCCAATACCTTGACCAGGACCGAGGCCGGCAGACCAAACGCAAACACCGTGAGCGCCATGCCGGTCATAAGGGTTTCTTCCGCCCCAAACGCCCCGCGTTCAAACAGCACATTGATCACTGGAAGGCCCATCACGCCAAGGGCAACCGCAGCCGGAAGGGTAAGGAGAAGGGCGATTTCAATGCCGCGATTTTGGCTATGCATCGCGGTTTTGGGATCATCGCCCTGCAATTGGCGCGACAGTGTGGGCAAAAGGGCGGTGCCAATGGCAATGCCAATCACACCAAGTGGGAGTTGCTGCACGCGATCGGCATAATAAAGCCAGGAAACAGCACCGTCCGACACAAGCGATGCCAGCATGGTGTCGATCAGAAGGTTGATCTGATAGACGCCCGCACCAATCATGCCCGGGATCATGCGTTTGCCCAGAAGCTTGATGCGGTCATCGACACGCGGCAGCTGCCATTTGATGGCAAAACCGGCACGTTTACAGGCAATCACCAAGGCCACAAATTGCGCCACCCCGGCAATTGCCACCCCCCATGCCAGGGCGTGGGCCGGCGTTTCGGTGACCGGGGTCAGGCCAAGCAAGGCACCGATCAGACAGATATTAAGAATGATCGGGGCAGCGGCGGCGGCGGCATAGCGATGGAGCGTATTCATCACACCCGACATCAACGCGACAGCAGAAATAAACGCCAGATACGGGAAGGTAATGCGCGACAGTTCAACGGCCAGCGCGAACTTTTCGGGGTTTTCGGCAAAACCCGGCGCAAAGACATACATCGCCCAGGGCATCAGGATTTCAATGATCGCCACCAGAAAACCGGTGATCAGCACCAGCATCGACATGGCGCGCGCGGCAAATTCGCGGGCCGCATCCAGACCGCGTTTTTCAATGTCGCCGGCCAGAAGCGGAATGAAGGCCGCGGAAAACGCGCCTTCGCCAAACAGGCGGCGAAACAGGTTGGGGAATTTGAATGCCACAAAGAACGCATCGGCCATGCCGCCGGCCCCGAGCATACCGGCAATCAGAATATCGCGGCAGAATCCCAGCAAACGGGACAGCAGGGTAAAACCACTCACCGTGGCAATAGAGCGGACAAGCGACATGCGTTAAGCGTTCCGTATTCAGGGTCAGGACCTAAGTCGCGATTCGACGTCAAACCGGTGGATCAATCTGGCGGTGATGACGTGCGATTGCGGTATTTTCAAGCTTGATGGACAGAAATCTGACAGCCGAAGGTGAAAATAGTCGTAATTTTTGAGCCCTATAACGCGCGGCTTATATCGCATTTTTGTGAAAGTGGTTGAATCAGGTGATTTTTTTGGGGGGCCTGTGACAACCGTCACAGAAAAACAGTTGCGAAGGCCCCATATTCTGACTCGCTGAGGGTTCGTTGGGACGCGAGCCTCATATTGGACGGGCGGGGAATTAAGGGATCCACCTCAACCTGCTGCACTCCGAGGATTTCGGCACCGTGAATAACAGGTCGCGCTGCCGGGTTTGGTTTTACCCTTCCTCGTCCGTCACAATTTCCAAAAAAGAATAAAGAGCCTGCTGCGTTTAGCCTGCATCGCTTTTGTTTGTGTTTTGCGAATTGTTTGGCAAGGCACAGCGCGCAGGACGATGCGGTGCATCGTTCAAGTGGTGTAACGATGCGAAACATCGCAAAACACAACCCCTGTGGGCCGGGCCATTCCTCTGCCCTGCAGCGTCAAGGATCTCGACCGTAGCCCCACTACGCTCTGCGATCCTTTTCTTGCCGAACAGAGGAATGACCTCGGCAAAACGTTGCACGCTAAACGCAGCAGGCTCTGAGCACTGTACCGGCCACAACGGCCGGGAACAGCCGGATCAGATCCATACCGTGGCGTTGCCGATGGTAGCGCATGGGTATTGGATCGATCCGGTTTATCTGCTTTCCGGATTTCGCCCTAGTCGTTGCGAATCGCCTGGGTCAGGGTTTCCTTGACCTGAACGAATTTGGTGCGGCTGTCGATTTTAAGCCCGAAGACATCTTTCACATAGAAAACGTCCACTGCGCGCTCGCCAAAGGTGGAAATCCGCGCCGAGGCGATCTGCATCGAAAGATCGCGCAGTGCGCGCGTAATGTCATAAAGCAATCCAAGCCGGTCACGGGCGGTGATTTCAATCACTGTATGGGTGCGGCTGGCCTTGTTGTCGATAATGACATTGGGTTCGACCTTGAAGACGGCGGTGCGGTGCTTGTTGTCCTTGGTCTGGCGACGTTCGATTTCCTGACTGGGGCGGATTTGTCCGGAAATGACCTTTTCAAGGGTTTCACGCAGGCGTTCGAGCTTGGCGGTGTCGTTAAACGCCTCGCCATTGGTGTCCTGGACAAAGAAGGTATCAAGCGCCATGCCGTCCGCGAGCGTCAGGATCTTTGCATCGACGACGTTCGCACCACAAAGCGCCATGGCACCGGCGATCTGGGAAAACAGGCCGGGATGGTCGGTGGTGTGAACCGTGATTTCGGTGGCATCAATTTCGGTATCAATGCGGACATCAATCGTGATGTCAGCCCCGGATTCGCGGGCCTCGTGCGTCAGATGGGCGTGATGGACGTGAATATCGGTATCGAAACTCAGCCAATAGGATGGATAGCCGCGTTCGATAAAATCTTCGATATCCTTTTCCGGCCAATCTTTAAGCGCATCGCGTAGCGCGGCTTGTGCATTGGCAACACGCGAATCGCGGCTATCGGCATTGAGACCCCCAGAAAGCAGATCATCAGTGGCATAGTAAAGTTCGCGCAGAAGCGTCGCCTTCCAGCCATTCCAGATGTTCGGGCCGACGGCACGAATGTCCGCGACCGTCAAACACAGCAACAGACGCAGGCGTTCCTGCGACTGCACCAGATCGCCAAAGGCGCGAATGGTGCTGGGATCATTGAGATCACGTTTGAATGCCGTCAGGCTCATCCACAGATGGGCCTTGACCAGCCAGGCAACCGTTTCGGTATCGGCCGGCGACAGGCCCAGACGCGGACAAAGCTTTTCGGCAACTTCGGCCCCCAGTTCGGAATGATCGCCACCGCGCCCCTTGGCAATGTCATGGAGCAGAACCGCGACATAAAGCACACGCCGTGAAATCACCTGACCCATGATGCGGGTGGCAACAGGCGCGTCTTCGGCCAGTTCGCCACATTCGATCTGATTGAGGATGCCAATGGCGCGGATGGTATGCTCGTCCACGGTGTAGGTGTGGTACATGTCATACTGCATCTGGGCGACAACGCGCCCGAAATCGGGAATGAAGCGGCCAAGAACCCCGGCCTCGTTCATCTTGCGGAGCGTCACATCCGGGCTGTCACGCTGGGTGAGGATTTCAAGGAAAACCTCGTTGGCATCCGGATCGTTTTGCAGCTTGTGATCGACATATTTCAGGCTTTGCGTCACCCAGCGCAGCGTTTCGGGATGAATGCCAACCCCGTTTTGATGGGCAACCAGAAACAGACGCAAAATCTTGATCGGGTCGTTCTTGAAAACATCAAGGCTTTCGACCGTCAGGCGGTCATTGCGCAACTCGAACCCGTCAATTTCCTTGGTGCCAAACAGTTTGCCCGGAAAACGGATCAGCGGGCGGCGCTGATGGCGTTCTTCAAGGGCGGCACAGAAGATGCGTGTCAGGTTCCCGACATGCTTCACCATCAGATAATAGTGCTTCATGAAGCGTTCGACACCCGACGCCCCGGCATGATCGGTATAGCCAAGCCGTTCGGCGATCTCGCGCTGCATGTCAAAGGTCAGGCGATCTTCTTCGCGGTCCGAAAGATAATGCAACCAGCAACGCACGGCCCACAGGAAGTTCTGGGCCTTAAGGAAGCCGCGCGCTTCCTTGCGCGTCAGGACCTTGAGATCGACCAGCTCCATCGGGGAATTGACGCGATAAAGGTATTTGCCAATCCAGAACAGGGTATGGAGATCGCGTAACCCCCCCTTGCCATCCTTGACGTTGGGTTCGACCACATAACGGGAATCGCCCATGCGGGTATGGCGTTCATCGCGCTCACCAAGCTTCTTTTCGATGAACTCGATGCCGCTGCCCTTGACCAGTTCTTCCATGAAGCGGGCGCGAAACAGCTTGTATGTTTCCTCATCGCCCCAGACAAAGCGGCTTTCAAGCAGGTTGGTGCGGATGGTGATGTCCTGTTTGCCCATGCGCAGGCAATCATCGACCGAACGCGTCGCATGACCGACCTTAAGCCCCAGATCCCAAAGCATATAAAGGATAAACTCAACAACCTGTTCGCCATTGGCGGTCTGTTTGTAGGGAAACAGAAACAGGATATCGACATCCGAATGCGGCGCCATGTCACCGCGGCCATAGCCGCCGACAGCCACCACCGACATGCGCTGTTCATTGGTCGGATTGTGCAGCGGATATTCGAACGTGGTGGCAAAATCATGGATCAGACGCACGATCTGATCCATCAGGAAACTGTTGGAAAAGACCGTATCTTGCCCGGAATTGCTTTCTTCAAAGCGCGCACGAATGACAGCACGACCGGCTTCGAGCACTGATTTCAGCTTGTTCAGAACGGCGGTACGCTGTTTGAAGCTTTTGAGGGACGGATCATTTGCGATGGCCTCAAGCTCGGCAAAGACCTTTTTGCGGTCAATGATTTCGCGCTGCTTTTTGATCTTGTAGGTCACGTTGATCGGTTTCCTCGGCCTTGGCGGTCAGTCTGTCATTAACGAACCTTATACTGCATCCCTCCGTTTGATGATGCGAATTGCATAAAAAATATTTGAACATCTAACGAAATACTAGGGCATGGCGCCTGTTTTGCACGCCAATAGGGTGACAGTATCTCCTCATGGTGGAAAAATAATCTTGCATTGTTATTGCAGGTATAATTAGATTTTTAGAATTAATGTTGTGGTAGATTATGTCACTGATTGAGTCATGAACGATTTTAAAGAAAAATTATCCTATCTCGGAAAAAAATCGAGAGAGGAAGTCGAACAAATCGAACGTTTGCGTCGAAATTTAAGTATTGTCTCAAGTATTGTTATTCCAGCTGCAATTGCTGTTGTTGTTTCATTTTATCAAAAAATATCGAGTGTAGAGGAAAGATTATTCTGGATTGCATTGATCGTACTGATTTCGGTTCAGGTGTGCATATTTATTTTTGTTTGGTCAAACAACTACGTTAGCTCCTTAGGGTTTCATGAGTTTAGAGATTTGTATTTATCATATCAGGATTCAGAACAAGAAAAGGACGTTTATGCGAGCAGCCTTCTTTCCGTTTCATACATTCAGACGTGGATAGGGTCAGCAGTATATCAAATACATAGTAATATATCACAGAGATCGCATTTTAAATCTGCTGCAGAATTAAACAAAAAAATTAGTGAAATATTATCACTTCTTGTGAAAGAACCGGAAAAGGTCTTTGGTTTCAAGCCCGGCGAAAAATGGTCTTTTGCTGTTTACATTATGGATCCGGATAGCAATGAGTTGAAACCTGTATGGAAAGTCTGTTCAGCAAACCATCCATCTCGAGGTTTTGGGCGCGTATGGCCGAATGGAATGGGGCGTGTTGGTACGACTTATCAAAACGCAACCTACCAAAGTAGTTCTACACTGGAGGGTGGGGTTCAGTTTACTGAGAACGGTACAAACCTAGATATTCCAGATGATTTTCAGCGCCCGTATGACTCTTCAACGTATGTCTCGTATGTTTCTTGCCCGATAATGACAAACGAAGGCTCCAAGCCACCGTTGGGTGTTTTAATAGGAACTTCAGACTTCGAAGGTAGGTTTATCGAGGCAAACAGATCTGTTATATCTGCGGCTGCTGCGGTGTTAGGGGTGTTGTTACACCACTGTGGGCAGGACCATCTGAATGGTATTGACGAGTTAACGTCTAATGTTCAATAATAAAGATTCACTAACATGGAGAGAGAAAATGTACGAATTTGGTGAAAATCGTACCGATTCCTCCGCTTCGACTCCTAACAAACCGAGTTCACGCGTATTGGATAATGCCCGCGAGGTTGCTTTGGCCTCATTTAGAATCGCGGAGAAGGACAGTACTGCTGTTGATCGGGAAGAGTACGTAGAGCTACTCAGTAGATCCGCACAGGCTTATTTTGAAGCGCTTAAAAAATAGTAAGCCTTTAAGTAGCAGTGTGAGGAATATCGATCTCGCCCCTTATTCGAAATAAGGGGCGTTTTTATTGAGTAACCATATACCTAAGTAACTTTAGCCTGAAGACGATAAAGCGCATCAAGGGCTTCGCGCGGGGTCATGTTGTCGGGATCAAGATCGGCGACCGCATCAAGCACGGCCTTCTGATCGTCTGACAGGGAAGGGGCGCTATCGCGTTCTTCCTTGGCGGCTTGTTCGATGGCGACGGCAAATAGCGGCAGGTCATCGGCGAGTTTGGAAACCGCACCGCCCTGTTCGCCCTTTTCAAGGGTTTTCAGGACTTGCTCGGCGCGCTTGATCACGGGTTTTGGCAGACCGGCCAGCTGAGCGACATGGATGCCGTAGGATCGATCCGCACTGCCAGCGCCCACTTCATGGAGGAAGACGACCTCACCCTGCCATTCCTTGATCAGCATGGTGTGACACGACAGGTGTTCAAGCTTGGCGGCAAGGGCGGTCAATTCGTGATAGTGGGTGGCAAACAAGCCACGGCACTTGTTGATTTCATGAAGGTTTTCAACCACCGCCCAGGCAATCGACAGGCCATCAAAGGTCGCCGTGCCACGCCCGATTTCATCGAGGATAACCAGCGAACGGTCGGTCGCCTGATTAAGGATCGAGGCGGTTTCAACCATTTCGACCATGAAGGTTGATCGCCCACGCGCAAGATCATCGGCGGCACCGACGCGCGAAAACAGTCGGTCAATCACCCCGATATGGGCCTTGGCCGCCGGAACGAATGCGCCGATCTGGGCCAGAACCGCAATCAGGGCATTCTGGCGCAGGAAGGTCGATTTACCGGCCATGTTCGGACCAGTGATCAGCCACAGGCTTTGCTCATCCTCAAGGCGGCAGTCATTGGCAACAAACGGCGCATCACCATTTTCGCGCAAGGCGGCTTCGACCACCGGATGACGGCCCGCTTCGATGTCAAAGGCCAAGCTATTATCAATGGTTGGTCGAATGCAGCCCTGATCGCGGGCCAGTTCCGAAAGGGCGGCCGATACATCCAGCCCGGCCAGTGCCTGGGCACATTTGGCAATATCATCAGCCTTGGCCAGCACGGCCGAAACCAGTTCTTCAAAAAGCTCCAGCTCAAGGGCGAGTGCCTGATCACCGGCCTTGGAGACCTTGCTTTCAAGTTCGGAGAGTTCGACGGTGGTAAAGCGTACCGCATTGGCCATGGTCTGGCGGTGGATGAACTCATCGACCTCCATCATCTTGTCGGCGGTCTTGGCCGAAACTTCGATGAAGTAGCCCAGCACATTGTTATGCTTGACCTTGAGGTTGGAAATCCCGGTCTGCTCGGTATAGCGGGCCTGCAGATTGGCGATCAGCTTTTTGCTCTCACTGGACAGCATGCGCAGTTCATCAAGTGGCGGGTGATAGCCGCCAGCAATAAAGCCGCCATCACGCGCCAGAAGCGGCAGGCTTTCGGCAATGGCACGGCGCAACAGATCAATCAGATCACCGTGATGACCCATCATGGCCAAATGATCCGAAAGGGCTTCGGGCTGGCTGGTCAGGCCGTCATTGCCGCCGTCCGGCTTATTGAGAAGATTGCCAATCGCAAAGGCGCAGGAAAGCCCATCGCGCATCGCGGCCAAATCACGCGGACCACCACGCCCAACCGACAGGCGCGACAGCGCGCGTTCGATATCGGGGCATTCGCCAAGGGCCGCGCGCAAATCAGAGCGCAAGCCATCGCGATCATGGAAATATTCCACCAGATCAAGGCGCTTGTTGACGTCATCAGCACTGGTCAGGGGTGCTGACAGGCGGGCGGCCAACAAACGTGCACCGGCACCGGTCCGGGTGCGGTCAATGACCGAAAGCAGCGATCCCTTGCGCTCGCCCGACTGGGTTTGAATGAGTTCGAGCGACCGACGCGTTGCGGCATCGATTTCCATCGCGGCCCCTTCGGCAACCCGGGTCGGCGGGGCGAGGCGGGGCATCTGGCCCTTTTGGGTCAGTTCGACATAATCAATCAGCGCCCCGGCAGCAGACAGTTCGGCCACGTCAAAGCCGCCAAAGGCATCAAGGGCCTCGACCTCATAAAGTTTTTTAAGCCGCAATTGGGCGTTTTCGGCATCAAAGCGCGCGGTCGGCTGCGGGGTGATGATGTTTTTATATTCGGCATAGATGTCGAACACTTCGGAGCGGTTCAGCATCTTTTCCGAAAACAGGATTTCACCCGGATCCAGCCGGGCAAGAGCGGCACCCAGGCCTGCCATATCGGACGGCTGCACAAAGAAATCGCCGGTCGACATATCAAGCCAGGCCAGCCCGATCTTGCCGCGTACTTCGGATACAGCCGCCAGATAGTTATGGCGCCGTGCATCAAGCAGGCTGTCTTCGGTGAGTGTGCCCGGCGTAATCAGGCGGACGACACCGCGTTTGACCACGGATTTGGCACCGCGTTTTTTGGCCTCTGCCGGGTCTTCCATCTGTTCGCAGACGGCCACCCGGAAGCCCTTGCGGATCAGGCGCTGCAGATAGGTTTCGTGGCTATGGACGGGAACACCGGCCATGGGAATTTCGTTACCCTGATGCTTGCCGCGTTTTGTCAGGGCAATATCAAGGGCTTCGGCAGCTTTGACCGCATCGTCAAAGAACAGCTCGTAGAAATCGCCCATCCGATAAAACAGCAGGCAGTCCTGATACTGTTCCTTGATTTCAAGGAACTGCATCATCATCGGCGTCGCGCCGTCCTTGGAAAAGGAAGGGGCGGTCGGTGTGGTATCGGAATTATCGGCGATCTGGTTCATGATGACTTGATAGCAAACCCTGAAGGCAAAGACGAGAGGCGTAGAGAGTGACCCAAACTGGTGCGGTGATAAAACTTGATCTATGCCATTGCAACGCCTGAATTTCTGCGAAATATATAAAGATACAGATTAGGGCCTGTTGATCATCAGGATACCGCCGTGGTTGCTGTCTAAGGGTGCGAAATTAGGAGTGAGGACGTAGGACATGCTTGGCATATTCGAGGACGAGGGACGCGGGTTCGCACCCTTAGGCAGCAATCCCTCTGGGACGGGGCGTATTTTCCCATCTGCTGCGTCGTGGCTGGCTTGCGTGGGGCCCGCCACGTTGCGCCATCCACTTCTTGCAGATGGGAAAATACGATCCCGCCACGACTGCATCCTGATGATCAACAGGCCCTAGGGTCCAAACATCGTTTACGACGATAAAATAACAGTGAGCAAGGAGCGTACAAAATGGCAGAAGAACAAACCATCCCGCAGGCCCCGGAACTGGTCGGACTGTTTGATACCAAGGACGGTTTCGATGCGGCCCTGCGTGCGCTTCGCGATGCCGGGTTTGAACGTACCGATCTGTCGGTTCTGAGCTCCCATGAATCCATTGATGTGGCGGGCAAGGATGGCCGGTCATGGTCGGACGTGCTGACAGCACTGGTCGGTGAAACCAAATATGAAGTGCCGCTGGTGGCATCGGGTGCGATTGCCCTGTTTGGTGGGGCGGCAACTGCGGCCGCCGCCATTGCGGTCGGCGCCGGTGTTGGTGCGGTGGCCCTGCGTGAGTTCATCGAAGAAGTGACATCTACCCCGCATACCGATGATTTCGCCCGTGCGGTGGATGCCGGGTCGGTGATCCTGTGGGTGCGGATTGATCCGGACCATGACGGTGCCGAGGGCAAGGCACGCGCCATCCTTGAAAAGAACGGTGCGACCAACATCCATATGCATATGCCGAAATAAGCCGCCCAAGGACGCGGCAGCAGAGTCTGCGACCGGGTGCGGTTTTGTCCTTGGCAGACAGAAGAATGCGGGGGCCTTGGCCCCCGTTTTTCGTATCATGGAAAGTTCACAACCCGGCCAAAAGCCGCAGTTGATTTGCGCGGCGCAATAGAAACACCGATCTGCCGGGCCATTTGCACGCGTGCGATTATACCCCTGAAAAATCACGGCTTATTGTCCGCCCGGATTTTATGGGCGGTGGTTCGGGCATGTTTCGGATCAAAATCCGGCGCGTAAAACAGGGTGGATCGCGTGGATATATTGCGACGCAACATACGGAAAACGCTACGTAATTTTGCGGTTGCCGTTAACGTCGCCTTTGACCCGGGGCGAGAAGCCTGATTTATTGGGCGGTCCGACATGACGGTCCCACACCGGAAATTTGTCGATCAGGAAAATCTACACTCAAGAACAAAACAGACCGAACAGGTTGCCTTCCATCTCACCACGCAAGCGTCAGTGAAAAAACACAATGTCAGATACAGAAATCAAGGTTCGTGACCGTGAAGCGCTGCTGTTTCATTCCAGCGGCCGCCCCGGCAAAATCGAAATCACCGCATCCAAGCCGCTGACCACTCAGCGCGACCTCTCGCTGGCGTATTCGCCGGGCGTTGCGGTGCCTTGTCTTGAAATCTCCAAGAACCCGGCGACGGCCTATGACTATACGTCCAAGGGCAATATCGTCGCGGTCATTTCCAACGGGACGGCCGTGCTGGGCCTGGGGAACCTTGGCGCGCTGGCCTCCAAGCCGGTGATGGAAGGCAAGGCGGTTCTGTTCAAACGCTTTGCCGATGTTGACGGCCTTGATCTTGAAGTCTCGACCGAAGATGTCGACGAGTTCGTCAATTGCGTGCGCTTCCTGGGGGCGTCGTTTGGCGGCATCAACCTTGAAGACATCAAGGCGCCGGAATGCTTCATCATCGAGCAGCGCCTGCGCGAAGTCATGGACATTCCGGTGTTCCATGATGACCAGCATGGCACGGCGATCATTGCGGCATCGGGCCTGATCAATGCCTGTGACCTGACGGGGCGCAAGCTTGAAGACATCAAGCTTGTCATCAATGGCGCCGGTGCGGCCGCGATTGCCTGTTGTGAGCTGGTCAAAAGCATGGGTGTTGCCCATGACAATGTGATCATGTGCGATTCACGCGGTGTGATCTACAAGGGCCGTGAAGACGGCATGAACCAGTGGAAATCGGCCCATGCGGCGGATACCGATGCGCGCTCGCTTGAAGATGCGATGGACGGTGCGGATGCGTTCTTTGGCCTGTCGGTCAAGGGGGCGGTGACGACCAAGATGGTCAAATCCATGGCCAAACAGCCGATCATCTTTGCCATGGCCAACCCGGATCCGGAAATTTCCCCGGAAGAGGTTGCATCGATCCGTGATGACGCGATCTGCGCGACCGGGCGTTCGGACTATCCGAACCAGATCAACAACGTGCTTGGTTTCCCCTATATCTTCCGCGGTGCGCTTGATGTTCAGGCATCAACGATCAACGAGGAAATGAAAATTGCCGCCGCACAGGCTGTGGCGTCGCTTGCACGTGAAGATGTGCCGGATGAAGTGGCTGCGGCCTATTCCGGGCGTCGTTTGCAATATGGCCCGGAATATATCATCCCGGCACCGTTTGACCCGCGTCTGATCATGGCGGTGCCCAAGGCAGTTGCCCAGGCCGCGATGGATAGCGGTGTGGCCCGCCGTCCGATCATTGACATGGAAGAATACGAAAACCAGCTGCGCGGTCGTCTTGATCCGACCGCAGCACATCTGCAGCTGATTTCCGATTATGTTCGCGCCCATCCGAAACGCATCGCCTTTGCCGAGGGCGAAGAAGAAACCGTGATCCGTGCGGCGGTGGCCTATCGCAATTCGGGTTATGGCACGCCGATCCTGATCGGGCGCGAAGACCGAATTCAGGAAAGTGCGAAGAAGCTTGGCATTGAAAGCCTTGAGGGTGTCGAGATCAGCAATGCCGCACTTTCCAAACACAATAGCGAATATGCCGAGTTCATGTATGAACGCCTGCAGCGCAAAGGCTATTTGTGGCGCGATTGCCAGCGCATGGTGAACCAGAAGCGTAACGTGTTCGCATCCGTCATGGTCGCCAAAGGCCATGCCGATGGTCTGATCACGGGTCTGACCCGGAACTTCAATCGCAGCTTTACCGATATCGCCAGCGTGATTGACGCCAAAGAAGGCGAGATTCCAATGGGTCTTTCGATTGCGATTGCCAAGGGCCGCACCGTGTTCATCGCCGATACCCGTGTGCATAACGTGCCCAATGCCGAAGAACTGGCCGAGATCGCCATTCAGGCCGCCGAGAAGGCCCGCCAGATGGGCCATGAGCCGCGTGTGGCGATGGTTTCACACTCGACTTTCGGCAACCCATATAGCGAGGATACCGACCGTATCCGCGAAGCGGTTGGCATTCTGGAAAACAGCAATGTCGATTTCGAGTTCGATGGTGATATGGCCGTTGATGTCGCGCTGGATACCGAGCTTCTGAAGCTTTATCCGTTCTGCCGCCTGTCGGGTCCGGCCAACGTTCTGGTCATGCCGGCACTTCACGCGGCAACCACGGCATCGAAGCTTCTTGATAAGCTTGGCGGTGGCACGGTGGTTGGTCCGGTGATGATCGGCATGGAAAAACCGGCCCAGATCGCCCAGATGGGCGCGACGGTGAACGATCTGGTCAACCTTGCAGCCCTTGCCGCCCATGAGGCAGAGCACGGCTAAAACGGCCTGAAACAGTCATCAAAAAAGGCGGAGCTGATCAGTCAGTCTCCGCCTTTTTTCTGTTTGGCCCCCGGGGTGAGGCTTGCCGGTTACTCGACCGCCTGACCAAATATCGCGATGGCAGCGCCAAGGGTGGCGAGCAAGGCAAAGAAGCCGATACGATGCCAGCCATCCCCGCGCCGTTTGGCGATGACGGCGGCAAGCCCCGCCTGCAGCCCGTAATAGATGGCAAAGCCGCGCGAGGCATAATTCACAATCGCAAAAATATCGGCCGACCAGGTCAGGGCAATGCCAATAATGCCAAGGGCGAGATAGGCCTGTGGTTCAGAAATGCGGTTGCGCGACAGTTCGGCAAACAGCCCGCCCGATCCGCTGGTATCGGCAATCGCCGCACTGAATTGCGATGCCATGGCAGCTGCGACCAGCATGAAGGGCAGGATCGGGGCGACGACTTCCATCATGTCGATGATGCCGGTTTCCGATGACGACATCTGATCGGGTGCGAAGACATAGGAAATCAGAAGGATGTAAACCAGATAGATCAGGGTCGACAGCCACTGGGCCAACCGCATGGAGCGGATGCGCGTCTGGGCATCATAGCTTGATCCGAGATAGCGCGACGTTTCAAACCCCTGGACCGTGATCAGAAGACCAAAAGCCATGGTGATCGCCGGCCAGCCGGTGATGTTCTGGGTATTGAAGATCAGTTGATCATCTATGGCCTGCTGGCCGAAATGGGCCATCAGCCCGACCAGCAGACCTGCAATGATCACCAGTTTCAACCCGACCGAAACATATTCAAGCCGCTCAAGGCTTCTAAACCCGCGCGACCAACCGACCAGGACGATGATGATGAAGACCGCCGAGGTCATCAGTTTGGCATCAAGGGCGGAATCAAACGGTGTCAGGCTGAGCGAAAAGGCGCCCAGCAGATTGAGGTAATAGGTGACTGATACGATATAGGCAAAGGCCAGCGCCCAGGAGGACCGGGTTTCGACCCGTTTGGCAAGCTTGCCATGGGTGCCTTTGATGATGGCATCTTCCCCCGCCGCAATATTGGCGCGGATGACAGATCCATACATGTAGGCAACCAGACACAGGGCCAGCATGACCAGCGGTGCATAGCCGCCGTAACCAAGGTTCAGAACAGGACCCAAAAGCAAAAAGCCGCTGCCGATGATTGAGGCCAGCGGGGTGACAACCGCACGCCATGTGGTCGAGCGCGAAACGCGGCGCATGGACAGCACGATCGCAACGCCGATGGTTGCGATGGCAATGATCAAATCGAATATCACGTGTCTTGCTCGGACTTTCGGAAAGCAGCGCCCTGAATTTCAATGACTGAAAACAGGTTGGGGTCAGGTCGCCTGTGTATCAGGTTCATAGGGGAAGGGTGCAAATAATTTCCGTCTGCTGCGTTTCAGGGATAAATGCTACCCTGTTGGGCAGAGACGCCCCTTTACCGACGTTGTGGTTGGCAGGATGTGACATCTGACCCGATTTTTGCCACATCATCCGGGCAAATGATTGAAAATCAAGTTTCAAACCCAGAAAACAGGAAACGCTTATGGGCCCGTTGACCCGATTTTTCGCCGTTATCATGTTTTTCCCGCTGCTTGCGGCCTGTGAAGATGAACAGGTCAGCGGGCCAAGTGCCGATGAAGTCACAACGGCGGTGATCGAGCGGTTTCGTGATGATCCCTATGCCAAGGTTGGCCATGTTGAGAACGTGACCAAGACCAACAGCATTTCCGAAGAAGACAATGAAGTGATTGTCGTGGTGCGCTACGAGCTTGTCTTTGACCGCACGCTTGAGGATTTCGCCGATGATGTCTCGGAAAAGGGCAAGGCGGCCGGATCAATGGATGATGTCGGCAATACGGTGCGCGACGCGCTTGATCTGGTGAAGACCAAGATGCTGACCTTGAAGGAAGGTGATTACAAGGTCGGGGATCGCCGCGTGATCGAAGATGAAATTCGCCTGCTGAAATCCGAAAAGGGCTGGATTTATCGCGGCGGGTCGTAAGTTCGACCCAACAGCCAACAGCCGAACCAAAAAAAGGGACCCGAACGGGTCCCTTTTTCGTGTTCTGGAATTCTGTGCCCCCCCCTTGAAGATTATTCCTCAAGGGCGGCGAGCACCTTTGGCGGGGGTGGCACATCACCCACGGCAAAGGTCAGGCCATCAAGATCATTGAGGTCATTGACGCTCATGATGGCGTGCAGGCTGTCGACATATTCGGCCCCGCGCTCGGAATATTTGGTCAGGGTTTCGGCCAGGTCCCAGCCCGTGATCATCTGACCTTCGGCGCGTAAGGCAGCACGGCGTTCGCGGAGGCTCTGATAGGCCGGATGGGAATTGATGTTGCGTGCATAGGCCCGGACACTGTCCATCAGGCTGCCAAAGGCCTTGATGACGTGGTTTTTGCCCTCTTCACGGCCCTTTGGCACGATGCCTTCGTCATCGCCCCAGGCCCACTGGCCAAACAGCGCATTGCCCTGACGCACAAAGCGCGAGGTACCCCAACCGCTTTCCTCGGCCGACTGGGCGAGAATGAGCGAAGTCGGGATGACGTCAATGCGCTCAAGCAGGGCGGTGATACCGCCATCGGTCACGCGATAGCGTTTCATCAGCTGCTTGACCCATTGCTGGTCTTTTGCGCTGACCGGGGTGCCGGAAATGCCCTTGGCCTGAATGGCCATCAGGCGTTCACGGCGCGCGGTGATTTCTTCATTCACCCGCATGGCCAGCGGCAGCATGATGCGCAGGAAAAGCTGCTTGCGCTCATCAACCGATGCCAGTTCGCCAAGACCCTTCGGGACGCGCTTGATGTAGACGCGTGGCACTTCGCCAACTTCGTTCAGATGATAGTCGATGCTTTTGAAATACTGGTTCAGCGCGACCACTTCCGGGCCGCGGAGAAAGACCTGTTTTTTCTTTTTGGTCTTGGTGCCTTCAGGTGTGACTTCAGCGGTCTCGGTGCTGAGGCCTTCCGGAGTTGGCGATAGATCAATTCCGGCGAAAATACCAATATACAGGAAAAACACCGCCCCAAAAATCGAGGCAAGCGCAGTATTCCGGTAATTATTTGTTTTTGCGCTAGTCATTGTTGAATCTCCAGGATCAGTCAAGCTGTCCATCCCAAGCGGAGGTTATCTATGCCTGCCGCAGCCGGTGATCGCAACGGGCAATCTTTCCGAGAGTTGAAAACGCCAAGAAAACCTTTTCGTTGGGCGCAAATTTTTAACGCCCGGCGCGGGCATATGTTCGCGCCGGGCGTCTGAAATTGTTAACGACTCGTAAAAAGTTCGGCGGTCAGTTCACCGCACGGGTTTTGCCATTTGACCCGACGAGATACCCGTCAGGCCAGATCGGCGAAACCGATCCTATTCGGCCATGACCGGTTCGACGGCCTGAACTTCGGGCACGTAATAACGCAGCATGTTTTCGATGCCCATTTTGAGCGTCGCGGTGCTGCTGGGGCAACCGGCACAGGCGCCGTGCATTTCAAGGAAGACCACGCCGTCTTCAAAACGGTGGAAAACGATATCGCCACCATCCTGTGCGACCGCCGGGCGGACACGGGTATCAAGCAGTTCCTTGATCTGGCTGACCAGTTCGTTATCGCCTTCGGCAGCGGTGCTGGCACCGGTGGCGGCGTTGGAATCCTGATCAAGCACCGGCTGGCCCGAGGTGTAATGTTCCATGATACCGCCAAGAATCTGCGGTTTCAGGGTCTGCCAGTCCTTGGAGTCATCCTTGGTAATCGTGATGAAATCACCACCTAGGAAGACACCGGCGATGCCATCAACTTCAAACAGCTTGCGGGCAAGCGGGGATTTGATGGCTTCGTCGCCTTTGACGAAGTTTGCCGTACCAAGGCGGCCCATGACTTCCTCACCCGGGAGGAATTTGAGTGTCGCCGGATTCGGGGTCGGTTCGGTCTGAATGAACATAGTCGGCTTGTCCTCTCACTCTGATTGCCGGGGCTTATTATGCTGCCCGCTCAGCAATCTCTATTTCATTTGGTTAGGCCCTAAATGGGGCAAAAAACACAAAAGATCAAGTCGCAGCGCGCAACTCAGGTATTCCATGCGGCGCAAACTGTGATCACCAGGGTCCAAACTCATTCACATAATCGTCCCGGTCTCCCGGATTTGTGCGGATATGCGGAGCAAAACCGCAGGCAGATATACATCTTTCAAGATTTTGCGACAAAGTAGCCCGTTCAAATCCGGGTGATCCGCAGGACAACCGATATGAGAGAAAGCCTCTGCGTCAAATCCCTTGACCGGGGATCACCCCGATCTGCGGGCTTTTTCTAGATTTTTCTCTCATATCGGTTGCCGTGTCGGTCATGTGAATGAGTTTGGACCCTAACGTCAGCGTTGCAGGATACTGCTGATTTCGCGCATCTGGGTGCGGGCCCGCAGAAGATAAAAACCAAGTCCCGCCAGATGGTTGGGGAAAACGATGCCATCAGCCGATCCGTTGACCACCACCATCGGATCAAGGGCAGCAGCCGCCTGAAGCGAGCCGATCATTTCCGCCCAGACCGAGGCGATCTGGCGTTCATTGATGATCTGTTCGAAATCGGTGCCAAGATCGCGCAGGATCAGGCTATAGGCATAAAGCCGGCCCTTGGTGGCATAGAACACGTCATCGGCGGTGCGATCAAAGATCGACGGATTTTCGACCTTGTCATCAATCAAGGCCGAGGCCGAGCCAAGATCATTGGCAAAGCGGTTCAGCGTTTCCTGCAGGTTGTCTGCGCGGCGTTCAAACACGGCCTCGCCATTGGTCAGACGCGTGTTGTAGCTCTGAAGGGAGCGGATTGCCTGACGATATTGTTGTTCGGATGTGACACCGGGCAGAAGCGATACACTGGGATCAAACACCCATTTGTCGCCGCGGAACTTCAACAGGCCGGCGGCATCATCAAGATCCGGGTCAACCTGGCTTGAGCCACGTGTTCGACCGATCTGGTCGGAAAGCTCGATGGCAAAGCGTGACAGGGCATAGACAATGCCGGTCTGGAAGTTCGGCATGTTATCAAGCGCTGCACTTGGCAGGAAGAACGGGTCATTGGCCGTCCAGCGGTTCTGGTTGACCTCGCGATCAATCAGGCCGGCGGCGGTGCTCACCGCGTGGCTGCCGCCTTTGTAATCGCCAGAAAAGTCGGGATTGTCATCGATATGATGCACAATCGCCATGCCTGCCGGATAATAGATCACGGCAATCAGAACGATCACACCAAGGCTGCGCACCCAGAATTTTCCCGACCCGAAAATGGATTTCAGTCGGGCGCCAAATCCTGCAACGCCGCCTTTTTTATAGAGATAATCGTCTTCGATCATGGCCTGTCCTGTGAATTGATCCGGCACTTGAAACTAGGCTGTTGCCATTAAAACGGCAAGTCCATGATTTTACGCAGTGATGGTGATGAATGTTTCATAGGCGGCCAGGCCAAGGAGCGTTTCAAGGTCTTTTTCCTTAAGCGCGACGCAGCCCTCGGTACCGCTATAATCGGGTTTGGCGATATGCATAAAGATCGCCGATCCCTTGCCCGGCACGGGCGGGTCATCATTGTGACCCAGCACAACGATGATGTTGTAAAGATCATCGTCGCGATAGAGCTTTTCATGGCTGGCCTCAAAGGGCAGGCGGATCGGGCAGTTATAGTAGGGGTGCTTGGGATCATCACACCAGCCGTCGGAAAACGAGATGGTGGTGACCGGAAGCTTGGTCCGCGGGCAGGGTCTGCGATCAGCACGGTACATGACATAGCGCAGCTGCCAGCGCCCGGCGGGTGATTTGCCGTCCCCTTCGGTCTTTGTGTCAGCGTCGGTGATACCGTTCTTTCCGAGAGCACAGCGAAATTCGTGTTCGCCCACGCGCAAAACGCCGTCAGCCGAGGCAGACAGTTCAAGTGGTTGGGACGAGGAGGCTGCAACAGCGTCGCTTTGCATTCTATCGTGGGACCTTATCGGTTTTGATCATATTGGTGGCAGGCGTTCTCAATATGGCTACGCGCCGATGGTGAGAAACAACAAAGGTAAATTTGTGGCATTTCGGCCAGTTCGCCAGTCAGTTCACGTATCGTTGATACGGCGATTTGGGCCGCCTGGTCTTCCGCAGAGCATATTGCACGAAATCTGCTTCCCTTTGCCGAGGACATTCTTCGGTTCGGCAAGGAAAGGTCTGCCGATCGTAGCGGTGCTACGCTCAAAGACCTTGACGCTGCCGGGCGGAAGAATGTCCCGGCCCGAAGGGTTCGCTTTTGGCGGCCTCTGGCGGCATTACACCGCTTAAGCGATGCGCCACATCGCTCTGCGCGCTGTGCCTTGCCAGCGACACGCCAAAAACGAACAAAGTGAAACAGATATCGTGCAATATGCTCTGAGCCAAATATGCCCGTGGATATGGCAGGAAACGCAATGGAGGCCAGATTGTTCTTGGCCGCGAGCAAGATCGACTGGCGATAACAGCTTGCCAAGAGATCTGCTTCACCCTTGCTGCCGCCATTCCAGACTGGACCGACCGTGTGAATGACGTATTTCGCCTTTAGCCGGAATCCCGATGTGATCTTTGCCTCGCCGGTCGGGCAGGGGGCAAGGGGGCGGCAGGCTGCTTCGAGTTCCGGACCCGCGGCACGGTGTATGGCGCCGCAAACGCCGCCGCCTGGCAACAGGGCCTCGTTCGCGGCATTGACGATGGCGTCAACCTCAAGCGTGGTGATGTCATCAACAAGGATATTGATGGTGTGGGTTTTGTCAGGTTCTGTCTTGGCGGTCACGAACAATATCCTGAGACGTGCATTTCTCCGTCATTTCCACCCTGTAAGGGTAGACCCCCTGCACCAAAGTATTGTGACGCGACCAATAAGTCAAAAAAACAACGCCCCGCTGATGTGGCGGGGCGTTGCGTATGACATCGGTGACCTGTCCGAAGACGGGATGTATGCCGGGCTTATTTGCCGAGGCGGGTCACACCTTCTTCGATCAGTTTGGCCGCCTTTTCTGCGCCTTCCCAACCGGTGACCTTGACCCATTTGCCTTTCTCGAGGTCTTTGTAACGCTCGAAGAAGTGCTGGATCTGGTCGCGCAGGATCTGCGGCAGATCTTCGTGGGATTTGATGTCGGTGTAGTAGGGGTCGATCTTGTCATGCGGCACGCAGATCAGTTTTTCGTCCTGACCGGCTTCGTCTTCCATGATCAGAACACCGATCGGACGCGCACGAATGACGGAACCGGCAACGACCGGCTCACGGAACATGACCATGGCATCAACCGGGTCGCCATCTTCGCCCAGCGTGTTCGGGATGAAGCCATAATTGACCGGGTAATACATCGAGGTGTGCAGGAAACGATCCACAAAGACCGCACCGGAGTCCTTGTCCACTTCGTATTTGACCGGTCCGCCCTGCGGAATTTCGATGACGACGTTTACGTCCCACGGAACATCCTTGCCAACGGCAATCTTGCTGAGATCCATCTGGGAAAATCCCTTTCGCTTTTTGAACGCATGCCCCGATCACCAGGGCGGCTGATATGAGCTTCGACGATGCAAAGATGCATCCGAAGGAAAATGATGCCGACCTTTTATCGCGAAACGCGGCTGCTTCCAAGGGGGTCTAGATGCATCCTTGGTCGAAAGGTTATTCGGCTACTTCCCGATCCTCTTCCTGCGTCGGTGCGCTTGCCTTGACCGCGGTCAGGGGCAGGAAACGTTCCGTATCATCCAGAAGATTTTTGAAATGGCTCGGGTTCTTGGAATCCTGTACATGGCGGCTCGGGTCGGAACGCTTGTGGAAGAGATGCAGAACAGGTGAGCAATATTCGACATTCTTGCGTTTGAGCCCGGAGCGTAACAACCGCAGGACAAAATCAGAGTCTTCTAAGCCATGGCCTTCGTAGCTTTCATCAAAGCCCTGAACGCGGTCGATGTCGGATTTAAAGACAGCAAGATTGCAGGTCTGCGCCTTTTGCCAGTCCTTTTCATGTTCCCAAAGCCACGGGCCATTATGGGGCAGGCGAATGAATTGAAACGGCCGGTTGGCGAAACCAAACAGGGCGGTGACAAACAGCAGCGGGCGCGGCCATTTGTGAAAGGCCCATCTGCGCGCCAGAAGGGTATTGGTCAAACGTTCTTTCAGGAACACCCGTTTGCCCGACACCAGACAGCCTTTGGTGGCTGCCTTGCGGTGGCGGGTGATGAAGTCAGGCATCACACAGCAGTCGCCATCAATAAAGACAACCAGATCGCCTTCGCATAATCCGATTGCACCATTGCGCGCCTTGGCAACGCGAAAGCCACTGTCTTCGTGCCAGTAATGTTTAACTGGAACCGGGCTTTTGGCCGCGAAATCCGTGATGACCTGTGCGGTTTCATCGCCGGATCCGTCATCAGCGATGACGATCTCGAAATTGCGATCCTTCTGATCGGCAAGAGAATTGAGCACCATGGAAAGTGCTTCCGGCCAGTTATATGTCGTGACCACGACCGACACCAAGGATGTCATCTTCCCCACATAACCCCGTTCATTGGCTTAAGGCTGATTTTTGTGGCCAAACCCTAACCTTTCGAGCGTCCAAGGACAACGACAATGGCGTTACATCACCTTTTTACGTGCAAGTGATGCGGTTTTGGGATTGATCAGTTCGCGGATCCAGTTGGCGGCTTCGATGACGATCGGGTCTTTTTCGCGCGCCGGGCGGATCAGAAGGCGATACCACCAGTGCGAAATGAAATCCGGGAAATTGAGTGCGACCAGTTCACCGCGTTCGACATAGTTGCGGGCAACCACATCAGTACTGGCAACAATGCCCTGACCGGCGCGCGCAGCCTCAAGGGCCCAGATATGGTGGCTGAAGGTCCAGCAATCAGCGAGTGAGAAGCTGGCATCACTGAACCATTGTTCGATTTGGGAAAACTGTTCGCTGTCACTGTCAATCAACAGGATATCGCGCGGACCAAGTGCACAGACATCGACACTGCTGGCATCATAGCCGCGCTTTTCAAGCCATTCCGGGGCGGCAAAGGCGGTATAGACTTCCGGTGTCAGAAGTTCGGTAATCCAGTCTTCGGGACCGGGAAGGTCCTTTGGCGCGATCTGAAGGGCGAGGTCGATTTCGAGCGGATCCAGCCCGTCATCAAATTCGATCTTGCGAAACTGAACAGGGATGTCAGTGGGCAGACGATCGCGCAGGTTATCGAGCTCATAGAGCAGAACCGTCAGGGCCGGGGTCGCCAGCGCGCCGATGCGGATCGCCTTGCCCTTGTCCGGGCCGACTTCGCCGGTGATGTCAGCAATACCATCGAGCGCCTCGGTCAGGCGCGGCAACAGAAGCTTTGCCGATTTGGTCAGCGTCAATCCCCGGCCCTTGCGGGTAAACAGCACCACGCCAAGGTTTTCCTCAAGCTGGCGGAGCTGGTGGCTGATCGCGCTTTGCGTGACATGCAGTTCTTCGGCGGCACCCTTCACGCTTTGATGGCGTGCGGTGGCTTCAAAAGCGACGAGGGCGCGCAACGGGGGGAGCTTTCTGCGCATCGGGGTTTCCATCCGGACGGTATTAAAGGCTTTTATTCTGTCTATCAGGCCTTACCCGAAATTGGGCCAAAAAAATCTCAACAATGGCTGAAAAAGCTTCATTCGTATTTTTCCAAACAAGCAGGCAATATCATCGCCATACAGGGTTTCCGGCCATGTTTCTTTGATGTCCCCTTGCGCCACCTCGTAAGCCCGTCACTCCCTGACGGCCGGAAACCCCAGTACTTCTTTTTCAAAACCGGGATTGACCATGACCGCAACGCGACTGAGCGGAAATTTCCGCGGCGTTCTGTGGATGACGGCTGCCATGGCATCGGGCGTTTTTGTTGATGTCTGTGCCAAGCTTGTTTCCCACGATGTACCGACATCGCAAATTCTGGCGATGCGCGCGCTGACCACGGTCGCGGTGTTCCTGATCCTTGTCGTGTTTATCGGCACACGCCAGATCCGCACCCGCCGGCCCATGGCCCATATCGCGCGCGGCGTTTTATGGTACGGATCGCTGTTCTTTGTGTTCTTTGCCCTGCGCCAGATGAGCATCGCCGAGGTCAATGCCTATCTGTTTATCGAAGCCTTGCTGACCGTGATGTTGGCGGTGGTGATTCTGGGCGAGAAACTGACCCCGCGCAAAATCATCGCAACCCTTCTGGGCCTTGTTGGCGTCTGGGTGATGTGTTTCCCGCGTATGGATGGCTTTGGTGTGCCGCTTGGTGTGGCTGCCGCCCTGATCGGGGCGTTCTGTTTTTCTGCCCAGACCCTGTTTGCCAAGGTGCTGACCCGGACCGAAACCAATTGTTCCATGCTTTTCTGGCCACAGATCATCGCGGTGGCAATCTGGGTGCCGATTGCGATGATCACCTGGTATCCGGCCTCAATCGCCGATTGGCTCTATTCATCCGGGGCCGGTTTCTTTGCCATGCTGACCAATTACATGGTGCTGCGCGCGGTTCGGGTGGCCGACGCCAGTGTGGTGTCGCCAGCAGCCTATACAGCACTGCCGTTTTCTGTGGCGATGGACCTGATCTTCTTTGACATGCTGCCGGTCCCGGTCATCTTTGTTGGTGCCGGCATCGTCGTGCTTGCCGTGATGCTGCTGGATTACAAGGGCGGGGCCAAAGCCGTTGAGGATGCCGTGGAAGAAGAATTCGCCGGATTTGCCGAGAGCAGCGAGATCGGGGATGACGAAGCACCCCCGAAACCGGCAAAGGCCTGAGTTCCAGTCCCATTAACACTACTGAACTTAGCGATCAGCGATCATGTTCGGCCCGCGAATCATCCGGGGCCTGATCACGGTCATGCAGGCCGTAATCGCGGATCACGCCAGCAACCCGCAAACGGTAATCTTCAAAGATCTTGTGGCGCCCCTTGATCTGGGCGGCGCGGTGATCGCCAAGATTGCGCCAGGCGGCAATGGCGTCTTCATCGCGCCAGAAAGACAGCGATAAAACCTTGCCCGGATGGGTCAGGCTTTGAAATCGCTCGATCGAGATAAAGCCATCCATGGTTTCCAGCATGGGTTTGAGATCACCGGCGATTTTCAGATAATCGTCATAGCGCCCTTCGTGTGGTGTGACCTCGAAAATGACGGCAATCATGGTTTGATCAGCTCCGAATGCGGGCCGGCGTGTGGCGAAGAGGCGATTTTCAGGAATTGGCGTTCTTCGCGCAGGATAAACTTTTCGTGCTGGGAGAATTCATAGTTTTCCTGTCCCAGCGGATCATCCTTCAGCCGTGCGCGATAGGCTTCATATGATGCCAGATCGGGCAAATGATAGATGCCATAGGCGGTCGAGACCGATCCTTCATGCGGGGCGAAATAGCCGACAAGGTCAGCACCACAGCGGGGAATGGCCTGTCCCCAGTTGCGGGCATATTCGATGAAGGCGTCTTTTTTGTAGGGGTCGATTTCATAGCGAATGAAGCAGGTGATCATGACAGCGTCCTTTCAGGAGAGATGGTTTCTTGGGTGACAGATCCATTATCCCGATTGCTGCGCATCAATGCTTCGATTAGCATCGAACTATGAAAGAAGGACCCGATATTGCCCGTGTGGCCGCATTGCTTGGCGATCCGGCGCGCGCAAATATGCTGACCGCACTGATGAGTGGTCGGGCGCTTACCGCAGCTGAACTGGCCCAGGAGGCCGGTGTGACGCCGCAAACCGCAAGCTCGCATCTGGCAAAGCTTGAGAGCGGGCAGATCGTTGTGCCGCGCAAACAGGGGCGGCATCGTTATTTCACGTTAAGTGGCCCCGATATTGTCGAGGTGTTGGAAGTCCTGATGGGGATTGCCAACCGGGTCGGGCATAACCGGGTGCGCACCGGCCCCAAGGACCCGGAATTGCGCAAGGCGCGCGTTTGTTATGATCATCTGGCCGGTGACATGGGGGTAGCCCTGTTTGACGGCCTGGCCAAACGCAAGCTGATTGAAAGCGACGTGAATGGCGTTGCCCTGACACCGGCCGGGATCGATTTTGCCAATACGTTTGGCATTGATCTGGATGGCTTGCGGGCCAAGCGCCGCCCACTCTGTCGCGAGTGCCTGGACTGGAGTGCCCGGCAATCGCATCTGGCGGGCTCCTTTGGGGCGGCCTTGCTGGACCGGTTTTATGATCTTGGCTGGGCCCGGCGCGTGCCGGAGTCGCGGATTGTGCGTTTTAGCGATGCGGGCGAGAAATCATTTCGTGACCTGATCAATCCGTAAGACCGATATCAATCCCCAAGCAAGGCGGAAACGAAGGTCGGCACCAGTTCGGTGGCAGGGCCATAGGTGCTGTGATCGAACTGGGTGGCACCGGAACTGGGTTCGAGATTGAGCTCGACCGTTTCGGCCCCGGCTTCTTCGTGGGCGACCTGCACAAACCCGGCGGCGGGATAGACATTGCCTGATGTCCCGATGGAAATGAAAAGCCCGCATTCGCCGAGCGCTGCATAAATGCGGTCCATCTCCAGGGGCATTTCACCAAACCACACCACATGCGGGCGCAAGCCACCGGCCTTGCCGCAACTGGGACACGGGGTTTCCTTGGCAAGGTCGCCCGGCCACTCAGTGAGCAGGTCACAATGATTGCAGCGGATCTTCAAAAGTTCGCCATGCATGTGGATCAGGTTTTTTGATCCCGCGCGACCATGCAGATCATCGATGTTTTGTGTGACCAGCAACACGTCACCGGGCCATTCGGCCTCTAGCCTTGCCAGGGCCAGATGGGCGGCATTGGGTTGCACATCCGGGTCATGCAGGCCAGCCCGGCGGTCATTATAGAAATGATGGACCAGATCGGGATTAGCGACAAAGGCGTCGGGCGTTGCGACCTCGGAAATATCGTATTTTGCCCAGATGCCGTCCGCGTCCCGAAAGGTATGCAACCCGCTTTCCTTGGAAATACCCGCCCCGGTCAGAATGACAATCGGGGCGGCTTCATCGCGCAGGATGTCGATCAGGTTGGGGCTAAGCGGCATAATTTTTCGTCCTTTGGCGAAGTGGATGCCCGCCTGCGCGGGCATGACGGTCTTGTGGGTGATGGATGGTCCAATAGCTTATGTCATTCGCGCGAAAGCGGGAATCTCTTGAGCGTATGAAAGCAAAACGGCCTCGCCAAGTATGTCTGGCGAGGCCGTAAAACCCGATCCGCTAAAATCGGTTTGAATATTCAATGTGGCTTAGGCCGAGGTATCAACATTGCCGCCCGGGGTATCGTCCTGGCTTGGTTTTTCACCGGCCGGGTTTTTGGTGACACCGACCATGGCCGGGCGCAGCAAGCGCCCCTTAAGGACATAACCCGCCTGCATGACCTGTGCGACGTGACCATCCGGATATTCCGGATGCGGCAGTTCAAACACGGCCTGATGCTTGTTCGGATCAAGCTTTTCGCCCAGCGGCTCAACTTTTTCGATGCCGTTCTTTTCAAGCGCCTTCTGCAGGGCCTGCTCGGTCATCTCGACACCGTCGACCAGCGTTTTCATCGCCGGGTCGGCATCAGACGTGTCACCGGCGGCATCAAGGGCGCGACGCAGGTTGTCGCTGACATCGAGCAAATCGCGGGCAAATTTGGTGATGGCGTAGTTGCCGGCATCCTCGACGTCCTTTTTCGCGCGGCGGCGGGTGTTTTCCACCTCGGCGGCCTGGCGCAGCAGACGGTCTTTCAGTTCCGCGACTTCGGCTTCAAGGGCCTCGACCGGGTCCTGGGGTGCGGCATCTTCAACGGCTTCTTCGGTCGCCTCTGCTGCGACCTCTTCCGATGCGGTGTCCTCTGCATTGACGTCCTGCAGATCTTCCGGAGTGTTCTTTGCGGTTTCCGACATGGCTAACCTTGCTACTTTCACGTTATGCGGCCTGACACGCAGCGCCGCGATTTATCCAATCAGTCGACCGACCAGCTTGGCGGTGTAATCGACCAGCGGAATGATCCGGGCATAATTGATCCGGGTCGGTCCGACAACCCCGATTGCACCCACAATGCTGCCTTCAGCATTCTGATAGGGTGAAATCACCATCGAAAGACCCGATCCGCCGAACAGTTTATTCTCCGACCCGATGAAAATCTGAACGCCCTGGGCGTCCGTCGTCACATCGAGCAATTCAATCATCTGATCGCGGGCTTCAAGCACGTTAAACAGGCGGCGCACGGTCTCAAGCTGTTCTATCGTATCGATATTTTCGAGCAGCTGGGATTGCCCCTTCACAATCAGGGACGATCCCTTGACTCCGCCGGCCCATGTTGCCAGGCCCGCATCAATCAGATTGGCGGAAAGATCATCAAGCTCCTGTTTGAGGCGATCACGCTCCTGAGTCATCAGAAGGCGCGCATCATCAAGCGTCTTTCCAGCCAACCGGGTATTTAGATAATTTGCCGCCTCTGTCAATGCCGAGGCGGGTAAATCCGCCGGAACATCAAGGATTCGGTTTTCAACATTGCCGTTCTGCGAGACGAGTACCGCAAGAACCTTGCCCGGCGAAAGGGCAACAAATTCGATCTGTTTTAAGCGAATGCCATCGGTCTTCGGCGCGACCACCAGCCCGGCGCAGCGCGACAGGCCCGATAGCATCGTGGTTGCCTCGCCCAGCATCTGATCGAGCGAATAGCCCGCCTGTTCGCAATTCTTGGTCAACTGGTCGCGTTCAGCATTGGGAAGGTCGCCGACCTCCATCAGGGCATTCACAAAAAGCCGCAGGCCCTTCTCACTGGGCAGGCGTCCGGCCGAAATGTGCGGTGCGACCAGAAGACCCATTTCTTCAAGATCGGACATGACATTGCGGATCGTCGCGGCTGAGAGGTTTTCCGACATGCGCCGCGCAATCGAGCGCGAGCCGATCGGCTCCCCGGTTTCGACATAGGCATCGACAATCTGGCGGAACACTTCACGTGACCGCGCATTCATGTCGCCCAGCAATGTATCGTCAAAATGCGCCATTGTGTTCGGGTCGGGACCTTTTGTCGTGAAACTGAACAGAATTTAGTCAGGCAATTGCATTGCGTCAATTGCAGGGCCAATTGCTTCAAGTTGTTGGTTTGTCTGCATTGCCCGGGAAGCAATAAAAACATGCTGGGAAACTGCTGGACGTTTGGTGGGTCACATCTTACTTTGGGCCAAATTTTACAGGACAATTTTGCGCTGTTCCGATCTGTGAACACCGCCAAGACAACCAAGAGGTTCCTTCTCATGCGCCCTTCCGGCCGTACCCCCGATCAGCTTCGTGATGTGACGATTGAAACCGGCATTTCCAAATATGCCGAAGGCTCCTGCCTGATCAAATTCGGCGACACGCACGTGATCTGTACCGCAACGGTCGAAGACAAGGTCCCGGGCTGGATGCGCAATTCCGGCAAGGGCTGGATCACGGCTGAATACGGTATGCTGCCGCGCGCAACGGACTCGCGCATGAACCGTGAAGCCGCCCGTGGGGGTCAGTCGGGCCGTACCCAGGAAATTCAGCGCCTGATCGGGCGTTCGATCCGTGCGGTTGCCGACATGAAGGCGATGGGTGAAATGCAGATGCGCCTTGATTGCGATGTCATTCAGGCCGATGGCGGTACGCGGACTGCATCGATCACGGGTGCCTATGTTGCCGCCCATCTGGCGTTTCAGGGCGTGCGTCGCCTTGGCCTGATCAAGGAAATCCCGCTGACCCAGCCGGTCGCAGCGATTTCGTGCGGGATCTATAACGGCGAGGCGGTGCTTGATCTTGATTACGCCGAAGACAGCAATGCCGGTGCCGATGCCAACTTCGTGCTGGCCGGCAATGGCGGCATTGTCGAGGTTCAGGCAACCGCCGAAGACGTTCCGTTTGATCGCGCGTCTTATGATCAGATGTTCGCGCTGGCCGAAAAAGGCTGCAAAGAGCTGTTTGAAAAACAGCGTCAGGCACTCGGTCTCTAAGGTCGCTGATCTTCGTCCCATGCTGGCCTGCAAATGGCGGGGCACTGCGCTTCCGATGCTCACGTAGCTTCAACTACGCTGCGCTTCGGTTCTCGCGACCAGCCATTTTCGACTCAGCATGAAACGAATCTCAACAACCTTGCTTTGATCTCACCCCTTTTAGAAACCGCATTTCAGGCAAGACCATGGCCCGTCGTTTTACGGAAAAAAAACTCGTCATCGCCAGCCACAACAAAGGCAAGATCAAGGAAATCGCCGAGCTGCTCGCACCGTTCGGGATCGAGGTTTTCTCGGCGGGTGAACTGGACCTTCCGGAACCCGAAGAAACCGAAAAAACTTTCATCGGCAATGCACAGCTGAAATCAACCGCCGCTGCCAATGGCGCAAATCTGCCAGCCCTTGCCGATGATAGTGGTTTGGCGGTTTCTGCCCTTGATGGCGCACCGGGTATTTATTCCGCGCGCTGGGCCGGGCCGGACAAGGATTTCGACATGGCGATGGAAAAGGTCCAGAACGGCATCGGTAGTCATCCGGACCGTCGTGCATCCTTTATCTGTGCCTTGTCGCTGGCGTGGCCGGACGGGCATGTCGAGAATTTCGAAGGCCGGGTTGATGGCGAAATCGTCTGGCCCAAGCGCGGCCCGCATGGCTTTGGTTATGACCCGATTTTCCAGCCCAAGGGGTACGCGGAAACCTTTGGCGAAATGGACCCGGCGAAAAAGCATGAAATGAGCCACCGGGCCGATGCCTTTGCCCAGCTGGTCAAGGCCTGCTTCGAAGACTGATCCGGGGTATTTCCTGCATTCATCCCATGCGCGCATCGCTGATGTCATGATCGGCGGTGCGTGTTACGTTACAGGCAACTCATCCCGCATTCGAAAAGAGTCCCGCGTGTCCGCAGCCTCAAGTGAAACCGTGCCGTTTGGCATTTATATCCACTGGCCATTCTGTCTGTCGAAATGCCCCTATTGTGATTTCAACAGCCATGTGGCGAACAGTGTTGATCACGCGCGTTGGCGCAAGGCGCTCCGGGCGGAGCTGGCCCATGGCGCGGCCCGCCATCCGGGGCGAACGGTGGGCTCGGTTTTCTTTGGCGGCGGCACGCCATCCTTGATGGACCCGGAAACGGCGGGTGTGCTGATTGAGGACATCAAATCCTTCTGGGATGTGACGGATGACCTTGAAATCACGTTGGAGGCCAATCCGGGCACGGTCGAGATTGACCGGTTCTCGGCCTTTGCTGCGAACGGCATTAACCGGGTCTCAATCGGTATTCAGGCGCTCAATGACCGCGATCTTAAATTCCTGGGGCGCTTGCACAGTGCCGAGGAAGCCATGCGGGCCTTGGATGTTGCGACCTCGGTGTTTGATCGGTTTTCCTTTGATCTGATTTACGCCCGGCCGGAACATGATCCCAAAGCCTGGCGGGCGGAACTCCGTGAGGGGCTTGGCATCGCCAATGGGCATATTTCGCTTTATCAGCTGACCATTGAGCCGGGCACACAGTTTTATACGCTGCATCAGCGCGGTGACCTGGTGGTGCCGGGCGAGGACCTTGCGACCGAGCTTTATGAGATCACCCAGGAAGAAACCGAACGGGCCGGCTATCGCTGTTACGAGGTGTCCAACCACGCCAAATCGGGGCAGGAAAGCCGCCATAACCTCGTGTATTGGCGCTATGGCGATTATCTCGGCATCGGGCCGGGCGCGCATGGCCGCGAAGCGGTGGTGGGCGCGGCTGGCAATATCACGCCGATGGCGGTCCGACGTCACCGTGCGCCCGAGATCTGGCTCGATCGCGTTGAAAAGCAGGGCCATGGCACGCAGGAAGAAACCGCGCTTGAGGCGGATGAACGTCTGCTTGAAATGGTGATGATGGGCTTAAGGCTGAATGAAACGATCCCGACGGCCCGGTTTGAGCGCATCATTGGCAAGGGACCGCGTGATGTTCTCGCGCAGGATCGGCTTGAAACCCTGATCGAGTCTGGTGATCTGATCTGTGATTCGGCGGGCTTGCGCGCCACCGATCAGGGCAGAAACCGTTTGAACGGTGTTCTGGCCTATTTGTTCGACCACGCGGTTTAAGCCCGAAACCCGCAAAATGCCAAGAAAAACCGCGCGATTGGCGGGGGCCTGCAATCGCGCGCAGGAAGTTTCACCAAACCATCAAAAAGTTGGTTGACACTTAAGCCTGACCGCGTATATTCCGCCCCGTTCCGGCGGGAAACCCCGGACAATACCTAAGCCCCTATGCCCAGGTGGCGGAATTGGTAGACGCGCTGGCTTCAGGTGCCAGTGGCCTTAAGGTCGTGGAAGTTCGAGTCTTCTCCTGGGCACCATACCCCAGCACATTTCAGATGTGCTGGGGTATTGTCGTTTTGGGATGAATCAAGGCCATTCGATGGGGCCAAGTTCACGTATAGGGACAGGCTGGCTTTGAAGCATTTGATAAGCTCCATAGCCATATGCCTTATTAACCTTGCAAGCCATCGTCTCAGTGGGCGTTATCCAATTATCATACGACTCTTTCTTCACGGCAAAGTTGAGTCCCCCTGCATGTTCAACACTTTGAAAGATAATGCCAGCTACTCGATCGTGTCTCATGAGTTCGTTCGTGATAGCGTTCGATACTCGATAGACATTGTTATCTCCTTTGCGCCCTACCCAGTCTGTTAGGAATGCGTCAACCAATTGAATAGCGAGAGCCAAATCTGGGTTCACAGCTTTTAGAACCGCTTCATAAGCGGCTTGAAACTCCGGCGATTGTGTAGTGGTTTTTCCGCGTCTTCTTAGATTGTCGATATCGCCAATCATCGTAAGATTGAAGTTTTCATGAGCGATGCATTTGTACTTCGTGAGATGGAATGTCATTCCTTCTTTGAGTCGTGCTTCTGCAAATGCTGTTTCGGGGCTTGAAGCAGCGTAGAAAACGGGTTCGTTCGCGAAGGCAACTCGCCCAGCTATGTCAGTTTTGGGAGGGTATGATAGCTCATCAGTGTGTTTAAACCTGACTCCCGCATCTGAGGTTCGTACACGCCAAAAAACCAGATCTGCCGTAACACTGTATGGGAGTGCGAAGAAGCAATAAGTCAGATAGTCAATAAGTTTGGTGATCTCATCTTCTGGTATCTCTGAGATCTTTTTTTCATTGAATCGTTTAATTGAATCAGAGACTTGATCAAGTGCGTCATTAGGGAGCTTGTTCAAACTTGCTAAAGCGGTGTCAATCACAGGTTGATATTTGTTGGGGTGGTTCTCGTCTACCATAATAACCTCACTTGATTTGGTGTCGTTACGAAATTGCGATGATAGCAACCCTTGGTTGCTTTATGGTGGAAATGTTGTCGTGAGGAACGAGGTGTAATGAACGCCCCCGACTTTTGCGGTGCGATGCGCGGTTTGCTGTGCTAAGAACAGGCAAATTCTGACATTTGGAGAACCGCGATGACCAATTTCCTCCATCTCGGAGATCTGCCTGATGACCTTGACCTTGGAAAGGTCGTGGCGATCGATAGTGAGACCATGGGCCTTAACCCGCACCGCGACCGTTTGTGTGTCGTGCAGCTTTCAAGCGGGGATGGCGACGCCCATCTGGTCAAGTTTGATGGGGAAGATTACAGCGCGCCGAACCTCAAGAAACTTCTGGCCGACGACAGCGTTCTCAAGCTGTTTCATTTCGGGCGTTTTGACATCGCGGTGATGGACAAATATCTCGGCGTGCGTTGTGCGCCGGTCTATTGCACCAAGATCGCCTCCAAACTGGTGCGCACTTACACAGACCGTCATGGTCTGAAGGATGTGCTGCGCGAGACCGTCGGGGTCGAGATTTCCAAGCAACAGCAGAGCTCCGACTGGGGCGCGGCCGAGCTTTCCAAGGAACAGATCGATTACGCCGCATCCGACGTGCTGTATCTGCACAAGGCACGCGAAGAGCTTGATCGTCGTCTGGTCCGTGAAGGGCGCATGGAGATCGCGCAGGCCTGTTTTGACTTCCTGCCGATGCGCGCGACGCTCGATCTGGCGGGCTGGGAAGAAACCGATATTTTCGCCCATTCCTGATCTCGGCATAAGGCCGGTTAACCGCCTGTGAAGAATAGGAGGTGTATGGAGGATCGAGGGTCTAACCGTGTTAATTCAACGTGTTCTGTTTGAATAAAAGCTTTCCAACAGGTTTTATTTCTTTGCCGGAAAGGCTTTGTGCCTTTTCAAAAAGAAATAGGGCCTGAGGGTATGCTTTTATCCAAACCCGTAGGGCGAGTGCCAAATCATTCGTGGAGGGCGTCGCTAATACTTGAAAACCTGAGGGTTTCCTGCGTAAAAGCTCCTACCCACAAATGATTTGGCACTCGCAGAACGCATTGAATTAACACGGTTAGACCCTCTTGAATTGACCCCCACGCCAACCGGGTTCATAGTTTTGGCCCAATGATCTTGCAAGATTGGCGGTATAAGCTATCTCCGGGCGGAAAACGCTAACAAGAAACAGATGACAGTGACCCCAGAAGTGTCTCCAGAATTGGCCAAAGAGTCTTCCAACCGGCCAGCACCGGCAACCGATGCCGATCTTGCCATTGCGCGCCGTGTTCTTGATATCGAAGCCACTGCGCTGCGCGACCTTGCAGACTCGCTCAATGGCGAGTTTTGCGATGCCATCAACCTGATCGAGGGCCTCAAGGGCCGCCTGGTTGTCACCGGCATGGGCAAAAGCGGTCATATCGCCAAGAAAATTGCCGCGACCTTTGCCTCGACCGGCACGCCGTCCTTTTTCGTGCATCCGGCTGAAGCGAGCCACGGGGACCTTGGCATGATTGGCAAGGATGATGCGGTTCTGGCCCTGTCCAATTCCGGTGAAACCCCGGAGCTGTCCGACATTATTGCCTTTACCCGGCGCTTTAACGTGCCGCTGATCGGTATGACCCGCAAACCGGAAAGCTCGCTTGCGAAACAATCCGATTGCCCGCTTGTTTTGCCGGCAAGCCCGGAAGCCTGCCCGAACAAGCAGGCGCCGACGACATCGACGACCGCGATGCTGGCCTTTGCCGATGCGCTGGCGGTAACGCTTATGGAGCGGCGCGGATTTTCATCGGAAGATTTCCGCACCTTCCATCCCGGTGGCAAGCTGGGTCAGCGGTTGCTGCATGTCCGTGATGTCATGCATGAGGCCGATACCCTGCCATTGATCAAACCCGACGCCCTGATGTCCGAAGCCCTTGTCACCATGACCAGCCATTCCTTTGGCTGTGTGGGTGTGGTCGATGATGCCGGTGTTTTGGCCGGGATCGTGACCGATGGCGATTTACGCCGTCACATGGCCGATAATCTGGTCGCGCTCAAGGTTGGTGATGTCATGACCGCCGGGCCGAAAGTCACCAGTGCTGGTGCGCTGGCGGTCGAGGCGTTGGCCATCATGAATGACCGGTCGATCACATCGCTGTTTGTTCTTGATGACGCCGGTGTGCCGGTGGGCTTGGTTCATATCCATGATCTGTTGCGTGTCGGAGTGGCGTAACGCATGAGCACCGAGGGCACGCCACAGGTTGAAGACCGCGCAGAAAGCCAGAAGGCAGCGGGACGTGAAGAACGTCACGCGCGGGGCTTCTCGCGTGATCGTATGCCTTCGGCGCGTCGCAATGTGCGCATCAATCCGTTCCGCCGTGTCATCGTCAATATGCTGAAATTCGTGCTGCCGCTGATCGCGATGACGATCATGGCACTCGTCGTGCTGTGGCCGCAGATCGAACAGGTGCAGGATAGCGGCTTTCGGCTTGGCTTTTCGACCTCGCCCGAGGATTTGATGGAAAATGTCGCGATGAGCAATCCACGCTTCTTTGGCGTCGATGGCAATCGCCAGCCCTTTACCGTGACCGCCAGTGAAGCGGTGGAAACGTCGGAAACCGAAACACGGCCCGATCATATCTATTTGTCGGGGCCGCAGGCCGACATTACGCTCAATGACGGATCATGGATTGCGATGACTGCCAATGAAGGGTTCTATACCGAAACCGACGGGATGCTGGATCTGGTCGGCACGGTAAACATGTACCACGATCAGGGTTTTGAAATTCATACCGAGGAAGCTGAAATTGCCATGAATGCTGGCAGTGCTAGTGGCGATGTGCCGGTGGATGGGCAGGGGCCGTTTGGCACCATTGCTTCCGATTCCGGGTTTGAGCTTGAAGACAAGGGGGCGGTGATCCGCTTTTTGGGGAAATCCCGTCTGGTGATTTTCGACAGTGCAATGAATTCGACGGAGCAATGAGAGGGAAGTCATGATTGCGATGCCGCATCTCGCCCGCAAGACTGGAACGCTGCTGACACCCTTCATGCTAGGGGGCCTTATGCTGGGGGCGGCCGTGATTGGCCTGTCCAGTATGTCGCAAACCGCTTCGGCCAATCCGCTGGGATTGGCGCAAAATGGCAGTGGCGGGCTTGAGGTCGAGTCTGATAACGGTATCGAATGGCGCCGCAATGAACAGGTCCTGATCGCACGCGGCAATGCGGTGGCCAAGCGCGGCACATCGCGCGTTGATGCCGATGAGCTGCAGGCGCTGTATCGTGACCGTGACGGCAATAGCGAGATTTACCGCATCATAGCGACCGGCAATGTCAAACTGTCGTCTGATACCGATGTCGCGGTGGGCGATCGCGCGGTCTATGACATTGACGAGGCCGTGGTCGTTTTGACCGGTGATAACCTTAAATACACCACGCCCAGCGAAACGTTAACCGCGCGTGACAGCCTTGAATATTGGGAAACAGAGCGGGTCGCAGTGGCGCGCGGTGACGCGGTTGCCGTATCGGAAGATCGCACCCTTCGCGGTGATGTCCTGACTGCGCGCTTTGATGCCGGTCAGGCCGGTGCAAACGAATTGCGCCGTATTGATGGTCAGGGCAATGTGAATATTCGCACAGCAACAGAGTTTGTCGTTGGGGATCAGGGTGTTTATGATGCGAAAACAGGTATCGCCACCCTTATCGGATCGGTTAAGATCACCCGCGGAGAGAACCAGTTGAACGGGGATCGTGCCGTGGTCGACCTCAATACCGGAGTCAGCCGACTGATGGCAGACGGTAACGGCGATGGCAAAACCCGCGTTCGGGGCCTTCTGGTTCCGCAAAAAGACGAAAACAACAGCCCGGCCGATGCCGGGACCGGTAACTGAGAAAGGTCGGTCATTTGTTCTGGTCGCGCAAAAGCGTAAAATCCGACAACGCAAAGGCGACAGCTGCATCCGCCAGCGCACAGCCATCAGAAGGCGGGTCAACCGGACCACGCCTGATCAGCACCAACAAGGGTCTTGTGGCGCATAACCTGGGCAAAAGCTTCAAGAAGCGCCCGGTGCTCAAAGACGTGTCTGTTTCGGTGCAGCGTGGCGAGGCGGTCGGCCTTCTGGGCCCGAACGGTGCTGGCAAGACCACCAGTTTCTATATCATTACCGGCCTGATTGCCGCAGACCGTGGCACGATTTCCCTTGATGGGCGCGACATCACCATGATGCCGATGTATCAGCGCGCACGCATGGGAATCGGCTATTTGCCGCAGGAAGCATCGATTTTCCGCGGCATGACGGTTGAACAGAACATCATGGCTGTTCTTGAAGTGGTCGAGGATGACCGCCTCAAGCGTGAACAGACTCTTGAAGACCTTCTGGCAGAATTTGCAATCGAACATTTGCGCCGCACACCGGCCCTTGCCCTTTCGGGTGGGGAACGCCGGCGTTGCGAGATTGCCCGTGCCCTTGCGGCCCATCCGAACTTTGTTCTGCTTGATGAACCACTTGCCGGGATTGACCCGATTGCAGTGGGTGATATTCGCGATCTTGTACGTCATCTGAAAGATCGTGGCATTGGGGTCTTGATTACTGACCACAATGTGCGCGAGACTCTCGACATTATTGACCGGGCATATATCTTGCATGACGGTCGGGTTTTGATGGAAGGTGGTCCTGAGGAAATCGTTCGTAACGACGATGTTCGCAGGGTTTATCTGGGCGATCGTTTCAGCCTCTGATAAGGCTGCCGGACCATCAATGAAGTCTTGGGGGGAGTTCGGATTGACACGGGGTAGTGCATAAATGGCCCTGAAGGCGCGTCTGGATCTACGCCAGTCCCAGTCACTTGTCATGACTCCCCAGCTGCAGCAGGCAATCAAACTGCTGCAATTCAATAATATTGAGCTTTCCAATTTCATCGACAGCGAACTGATGGAAAACCCGCTGCTGGAGCGGGCCGATCCGGGTCAGACCTATGCCGAGGCCGGAGACGGTGCCGTTGGCAATGGCGATGAAGGGCTTGATAGCCGATCAAACGACAACTTTTCCGACCGCGATGACCAGTATGGCACCGACCGCCTGACATCGAGCGAAACCATGGGCAGCGATGACGGCCCGCTTGATGTATCGAGTGATGCGCTTTATGGCGGCGAGGGTGAAATCACCCGCAATGGCGAGCCGGTCTCAGGCAGCCATGATTATTCTGCCCCTCACAGTGGCGGTGGTGCGGGCGGTGCCGGTGGTGGTTCGGCGGCCGGCGGGGATGACCTGCCGGGGCTTGAGCAGACCCTGGCGGATGAGGCGACCCTGCGTCAAAGCCTTGATGATCAGCTTAATATCGCCTTTGCCGACGCCATGTCGCGCATGATCGGCAGCTACCTGATCGATATGCTTGATGAGAACGGCTATATCAGTGGCGGGCTTGAAGAAGTTTCCGAAGCGCTTGAATGCAGCATCACCGATGTCGAACGCGTCCTGAAGGTTATGCAGGGCTTTGACCCGATCGGCATCTTTGCCCGTGACCTTGCGGAATGTCTGGAGCTGCAGCTGCGCGAATTGAACCGGTTTGACCCGGCGATGGCGGCGTTGCTTGCCAATCTGGAACTGCTGGCCAAGCGCGACTTTGATCGTCTGCGCCGTGTCTGCGGCGTCGATTCGGATGATCTCCATGACATGATCGCCGAGATCAAAACCCTTGATCCGCGCCCGGGCAAGACCGCCGATGGCGAGGTCGCAACGCCCGTGATTCCCGATGTTCTGATGCGGGCTGCAGGCAATGGCAACTGGCATCTGGAGCTCAATTCCGAAGCCCTGCCGCGTGTTCTGGTCAATGAAGACTATGTCGCCCAAATCGGCTCGGGATTGAAGGACCGCGAAGAACGCGGCTTCATGAGTGAAAAGCTGCAAAGTGCCAACTGGCTGGTCAAGGCGCTGCATCAGCGCGCCACCACCATCATGAAGGTCGCAAGCGAGATTGTCCGCCAGCAGGACGGGTTCTTTACCCATGGGGTCGGGCATCTGCGCCCGCTGATCCTGCGCGACATTGCCGAGGCGATCGGCATGCATGAAAGTACGGTGTCGCGCGTGACCAATGGTAAATTCATGTCGACCCCGCGCGGCATGTTCGAGCTGAAATACTTCTTTACCACGGCGATTTCGTCTTCGGATGGCGGGGATGCCTATTCATCCGAAGCGGTGCGCCACCGCATCAAGTCCTTGATCGACAACGAAGAACCCAAGAAGATTTTGTCGGATGACAAACTGGTTGAGCTTCTTGGCAAGGAAGGAATCGACATTGCGCGCCGAACAGTGGCAAAATACCGCGAAGCGATGCGCATTCCTTCGTCAGTTCAGCGTCGGCGCGAGAAAAAATCACGTGCTTCCTAGCACGATTTTATCGAAAAAATGTACCTTAAGGTGCTGTAATTCAAGGGAACATACCCATATCTTGACTTGGTAATGACGAGGGAATATGGTGCGCCCACCTGAGCGAGGGGCACCAGACATCGACATGTACTGGTAAGTCACTCAACCGGGGATAGGCGATCCATGCAAATTACGGTTATCGGTAAGCAACTTGACGTCGGCGAAGCATTTCGCCAGCACGTCGTCGAGACCTTGGACCCTGCAGTAGAGAAATATTTCGATCACGCGATCGAAGCCACGGTGACCGTCACCAAACAGGCACATCTCTATAACGCGCAGATATCGGTTCATGTCGGCAAAGGCATGCTGGTTCAGGCAAAAGCATCAGCGAACGAGGTTTACCCTGCGTTTGATGCGGCCTGCGACAGAGTGGCCAAACAGTTGCGGCGCTATAAACGGCGCCTGCGTGATCATCACGCAACCCGAGACCATTATGAGGAGGCTCGCCTGGAAGCGATCCATTATGTGATCGAACAGGAAGATGAAGATCATTCGGACGATAATCACACAAACGGCTACGAACCGGTGATTGTTGCCGAGACACCCGATCGCATCGATACGCTTTCCGTTGGGGAAGCTGTCATGCGGCTCGACTTGGGGGACATTCCGGCACTGATGTTCCGGAATGGCAAACATGGCGGACTGAACGTTGTCTACCGTCGCTCGGACGGCAATATCGGATGGTTGGACCCAAACGATAGCGAAGCGAGTGGCGCGTGACAGACACAGATTCCGAGCCAAACAACGCAACGCGAAAAATGGACATATCATCAATTCTTACTCCGTCCGGAGTTATCCCGGCACTGCGTTCCGGCGCGAAGAAAGCAGTGCTTGAGGAACTTGCCGAAAAGGCCGCCGAAGTTACCGGTCGCCCTGCGAGCGAGATTTTCTCTGTCCTGCTTGACCGTGAAAAGCTTGGCAGCACCGGTGTTGGTGGCGGTGTCGCGATTCCGCATGGCAAACTCAATGATCTGGACCGCCTGTATATGGTCTTTGCCCGTGCAGGCAACCCGATCGAGTTCGATGCCGTGGATGAACACCCGGTCGATCTGTTCTGCATGCTGATTGCACCCGAAGAAGCCGGTGCCGATCATCTGAAAGCACTGGCTCGGATTTCCCGTCTGCTGCGCAATCAGGGCATGTGTGACAAACTCCGCGGGGCTGGCTCAGCCGACGCGATCTATGCACTGCTGACCCAGGACGAGGCCGAACAGGCCGCGTGAAACGGGCAGTGAGTGGCGGGTAGCCCCCGTAACAAAGACAAGATTTAAAAAACCGGACGCCACAGCAGGCGTCCGGTTTTGTTTTGGGGGTCTGGTTATGGCACGTGGCGTGGCCAGCCTGATCAGGCCTCAGCGTTCCTGGCATCCTCGGCTTCTTTGACGTTGGTCAGGCGACCGGCAAGGACAACAAGATACAGAACCGGAATGCCGATCACGGCCGTGCCGATAAAGAACCAGCTGTAGCCTACGCTATCGACCACCGTGCCCGAGAACCCGGCAAGGATTTTGGGAAACAGGGTCATGATCGAACTGAAGATCGCGTATTGCATGGCGGTAAAGGAGATATTGGTCAGACCGGACAGATAGGCGATGAAGGCGGCCGTTGCCAGACCACCCGACAGGTTGTCGGCCATGATAACAACAACAAACATCGTCGTATCGGGGCCAAGCTGCGCCATGAAGGCAAACAGAATATTTGTGATTGCCGAGAGCAGGGCGCCGAGGAACAGAATCTTCACTACGCCATAACGCACCGAAAGCAACCCACCAAGGAAGCTGCCGCTAATGGTCATGAACAGACCGAATGTCTTGGACACCGCAGCGATTTCTTCTTTGGAAAAGCCAAGGTCGGTATAGAACACGTTGGCCATGACACCCATGACGATGTCGGCAATGCGATATACGCCGATCAGCGCCAGAATGACGATGGCAGCTTTGCCATAGCGATCAATGAAGTCTTTGACGGGTGAGATATAGGTTTCCTGAACCATGCCGGTTGGCGTCAGGCCGACGCGTGTGGTCAGCCAGGCGACACCAACAGCAACAGCAACCGAAAGTGCCAGCTTGATGCTTCCGGCAATGAAGCTTGAAAGTTCGGAAATCATGCCAGAGCCAATCAATGCTGCCTTGAGCGGGTCCGTGATGTTTCCAGCATAGACATTGGCAGAGATGAAAGTGATCACAGTGATCGCAAACATCGCGAGAAAGCGGACATAATCCGATGTCTCGTGGAAATACTTGCTGTCGAGCTTCACAGCTTTGGGTTCACTGACCAGAAGCGTGGTCATCACCCCGATACACATGGCAAGCGCCATGCAGCCATAGGCCACGGTCCAGGCGTAATGCTGGTAAACGCCTTCGGCCTCAAACAGGCCGGCAATGGTCAATGCGCCAGCCCCGGCGATGATCATGCCAATGCGATAGCCACCGATATAGGCTGAGCTCATCATCGCCTGCAGGTCGGTATCGGCCGCCTCGATGCGATAGGCGTCAATAACGATGTCCTGGGTGGCCGACGCAAAACCAAGCGCAACAGCCGCAAAGGCCATCATAGTCAGATTTTCGGCCGGATCGGTCAGGCCCATCCATAGAATGGCACCAATGATTGCGATCTGAGCGATGATCAGCCAGGAGCGTCTGCGGCCCATCAGGCTGTGCAGGACCGGGAAGGGCAGCCGGTCAATCAGTGGCGCCCAGACGAACTTGAAGGAATAACCAAGGGCCGCCCAGCTGAAATAGGTCACGGTGGAGCGATCCACACCGGCTTCGCGCAGCCAGATCGATAGGGTCGAGAAAATCAGAAGGATCGGAATGCCGGCCGAAAGACCCAGAAACAGCATCGTAATGACGCGCGGATGGATAAAGGCGCCAAAGGCCGCCCCCCAGCTTCGCTTTTCCATGCTGCTCATTGATTTCCCCCAGCGTTAAATACGATGCCAAGAAGCTAGGCCAAACAGGTTAATGAAAGCCGAAACTGCGCCGGGGGCAGATGGATCTACAGGCAAGAAAAAAGGCCGATCCATCGGACCGGCCTTTTTGAATTTGGCATCGCAAGGAAGGCTTAGCCTTCTTTCTTGCGGCTTTCGCGCTTACGCACGTTCGGATCAAGGTGCAGTTTACGGATACGCACGCTTTCCGGGGTTACTTCGACCAGTTCGTCATCCTGGATGTAGGACAGGGCTTCTTCGAGCGACATACGGCGCGGCGGGGTCAGCAGGATGGCATCATCCTTGCCCGATGCACGGACGTTGGTCAGCTTTTTGCCCTTAAGGACGTTGATCTCAAGATCGTTGTCACGGTTGTGTTCGCCAACAATCATGCCCTGATAGACACGCTCGCCCGGCTCAATGAACATGATGCCGCGATCTTCAAGGTTAAACAGCGCATAAGCAACCGCATCGCCCTGATCGTTGGAAATCAGCGCACCGTTACGACGGCCCGCGATGGAGCCTTTGACCGGACCATAGGAATGGAACACGCGGTTCATCACGCCGGTACCACGGGTATCGGTCAGGAATTCACCGTGATACCCGATCAGGCCACGCGACGGGGCGAGGAAGATGATACGGGTCTTGCCGCCACCAGAAGAGCGCATGTCGGTCATTTCAGCCTTACGCAGGCTCATTTTTTCGACCACGACGCCGGAATATTCTTCGTCGACATCGACCTGGACTTCTTCGAACGGCTCGGACAGGACACCGTCGATTTCCTGGAACAGAACGCGCGGACGCGAGATCGACAGCTCGAACCCTTCGCGGCGCATGGTTTCAACCAGAACGCCCAGCTGCAATTCACCACGACCGGCGACTTCGAATGCGTCCTTGTCGGCGGTTTCACCGATCTTGATCGCGATGTTGCCTTCGGCTTCGCGCTCAAGACGGGCACGGATCATGCGCGAGGTAACCTTGTCACCTTCCTGACCGGCCAGCGGCGAGTTGTTGACCGAGAAGGTCATCGCCAGGGTTGGCGGATCGATCGGCTGGCTTTCGATCGCGGTGGAAACGTCGGTTGCGCAGATGGTGTCTGCCACGGTTGCTTCGGTCAGACCGGCAATCGCGATGATATCACCGGCAACAGCTTCGTCCTGCGGAACACGTTCCAGACCGCGGAAGCCCATCAGTTTGGACAGACGGCCGGTTTCAACCGTGCCATCGTCACGCAGAACTTTCACCGGCATGTTGAGTTTTGCACGGCCCTGATAAACACGTCCGGTCAGAATACGGCCCAGGAAGTTATCGGCATGCAGCATGGTGGCCAACATGGCGAACGGGGCGTTTTCATCAACGTCCGGTGCCGGAACATGGTTCAGGACCAGTTCCATCAGCGGGGTCAGGTTGTCTTTCGGGCCTTCCGGGCTTTCAGCCGCCCAGCCATCACGACCGGATGCATAGAGAACCGGGAAGTCGAGCTGTTCGTCAGATGCTTCGAGCGATACGAACAGATCGAAAATCTCGTCCAGGACTTCTTCGGCGCGCTGGTCCGGACGGTCGATCTTGTTGATGACAACAATCGGCTTCAGACCAAGTTTCAGGGCCTTGCCCAGAACGAATTTGGTCTGCGGCATCGGGCCTTCGGCCGAATCCACCAGCAGGACAACGCCTTCAACCATGGACAGGATACGCTCGACCTCACCGCCGAAATCGGCGTGGCCCGGGGTATCAACGATGTTCACACGGGTTTCGCCCCACTGAACAGCCGTCGGTTTTGCGACGATGGTAATGCCACGTTCACGTTCCAGGTCGTTGCTGTCCATGGCGCGTTCGTCAACGCGCTGGTTGTCACGATAGACACCGGACTGACGGAACATGGAATCGACCAGCGTGGTTTTGCCGTGGTCAACGTGGGCGATGATGGCGATATTGCGCAAGCTCATGGGCGCGGACTCCAGAAATAAAAATGCCGCGCGCCGGGAAACGCCCATGCGCATCGGTCAGTAAGTAAGTGTTTCAAGGCCAGTAGATATTCAGCAACAGGGTTTAAGGCTGCCACACGCCGGTGCCACCGGCGGGAACCCCACATCAACGCATGTGCTGAATGTTTACTGGCCCGGATCGTAATCGTGCAGATATGCCCGAAGGCCGCCCTGTCATAGCCAATGTGAAGGCGAAAGGCCAGCGTTGTAAGCGCCATGTCGGGTTGATTATTCTGCAATGCGGGCTGTTTGCGCCAAACTCTGGACAAAGTCAATGCTTGTGTTGCGCTGCAGCGCTTTGCAAACCCGGCCTTTGCGGACGAAAAAACGGGACGGCCCCGAATTGTTGCCGTCCCGTGAAATCTTTTGGATTGGTCATGCTTTATATAAAGGCATGATCAGATCGCCTTTGCGATCAGGTCCTTAAGATCCGCATCCGGGCGTGCACCCATATGCGAAATCACCTCGGCCGCACAGATCGCACCGAGCTGACCACAAACCTCAAGGGTGTGACCCTGGGTGTAACCATACAGGAAGCCTGACGCGAACAGATCGCCGGCACCGGTGGTATCGACGACTTTCGAAACAGGCTCGGCACTGATTTCATAAAGTTCGTCCTGACTGACGATGACCGCACCCTTTTCGCTGCGGGTCAGGGCCGCGACACGGCAATGCTTGCGAACTTCGGCCAGTGCTTCTTCAAAGGTTTCGACCTCATAAAGCGACTTGATCTCGTCTTCGTTGGCAAACAGTACGTCGATATGATCGTCGACCAGTTCGCGGAAGGATTCACGGTGACGATCAACGCAGAAGGAATCGGACAGGCTGATCGAAACCTGACGACCGGCGTCATGGGCGACCTTGGCGGCCTTAACAAACGCGTCCTTGGCTTCCGGGCGATCCCACAGATAGCCTTCCATGTAGGTGATCTTGGCGGATTTGATCAGGTCTTCGTCAATGTCTTCCGGGCCAAGTTCGGCACAGGCACCAAGGAAGGTGTTCATGGTGCGGTGACCATCCGGGGTGACAAAGATCAGGCAACGCGCAGTCGGCGAGCCTTCGGTCGCAGCCGCAGAATCAAAGGCGACACCAATCGCGCGGATATCGTGGCGGAAAACCTGACCCAGCTGATCATCACGGACCTTGCCGATATAGGCACCCTTGCCGCCAAGGGCTGCGATGCCGGCCATGGTGTTGCCTGCCGAGCCGCCCGACATTTCAAGACCCGGGCCCATCTGCGCGTAAAGTGCGTCTGCGCGTTCGGCATCAATCAGGGTCATGGCGTTTTTAACAAGGTCGAGGCGCTCAAGGTCTTCTTCCTTGCAGTGGGCAAGAACATCAACAATCGCATTGCCGATCCCGACGACGTCAAATTTGGTGTCGTTCATATGTAGTCTCTTCCTGCTTTTGGTTTGAACGGCACCGTGACGGACCCGGTTTGCCGCAAGGCGTGTGACATGGCGCAAAGCCATGTTCAGATGCCTTTGGTTTGGACTGTTGCGGAGTATAGGGGATGCATTGTGCGGTGCAAGCCTTGCAACTGTTTCGTCCCCGGTCGTTTAACCCGGTCTTAACCTTCATAAAAACTACGAAAGATGTTTTTTCAGAAGGTGATCGGCAAAATTCGATCTGATGTCGGTTAAAAATCAAAACCACGGGTGGATAAAATCGCTTTTGAACTCGCCCGCGTCATCGAGGCCATCCGCAAACCCCCGGAAATCAACGGTTCGGGCTTTATTCAGTCTTTTCGCAGATAGCACGGTGTTTCGGGCCGAAAAATGCGGGAAAAATGCCGAAACAAGCAAATTTACATGATTTTGACAGCCAAATTCTCCGGTTCTGCCGGGGTATGACATTCAAGACAAACCGGTTTGTCTTGAAATAGATAAATCATAATCATGCTATTAATACACAATTAGATAATATCAATAACATCTAATCACTTAAAATATCCATTTCGACGTGCCGGACTCCCGTTGGTCCGGCATGATACGCATGCCGCCAAAACGGGGCTATTTGGGTTCAGATTGGGGGGCGAGGCCGGGAAATCCGGGGATTACTTATCGGGGAAAAGCGGGATTGGATCGCTGTTTTCCGGCGAACGCGGGTTGTCCTCGGCGTTGGGGGCTTCTGTGCCTTCACTGGTTTTGCCGTTGGTGTCCTTGGGGACAGCATCCTGGCTGAGCCGGTCACGCAATTCTTCGATCACGGCTTCGATCCGGGCGCGATGCAGCGGGTCTTCGCAGCGTTTGACGAACTGTTCGAACGCGCCAAGCGCCATATGGTCCTGATCAAGGCGCGCATAAAGCGCGCCAAGCTGATGCCAAAGGCCTTCATGCTCCGGCGCAATCAGCAAACTGTGCTCGACAACACGGGTTGCGAGCTCCAATTCTCCGGCGCGAAGGGCACGAACCTTTATATTGTTTTGAAGTCGCAACAAAATATCGATGTCAGATGACGGCTTGTAGTGTTGCGGCGCCAACTCGGCATCCAGGCCACTGAAAGACTTCAGCAATTCACGCAGTTCGGCGGGGCCCAGACTGATCGCGCCATGGAACGGATCGATCATTTTGCGTTTGCCGTTGGCCTGAACCCGCAAAAGGAAGTGGCCGGGGAAATCAATTCCGGTCACCGCAATGCCACAACGTCGTGCGGCATGGATATAAAGCATCCCGAGTGCGACGGGCAGGCCACGCTTGCGTTCGATCACCTGCATCAGGTCGGCATTGGCCAGATCGTCGTAGTTTTCTGCATCGCCCTGAAAGCCGTTGCGCTCGGCAATGACGGTTTGCAAGGCGCGGACAACCTGATCAATGGTCGGTTCGGCTTCCTTGTCATCAACCGGCAGGGCCTGCTGATCCTTGCCATCGGTGGCAAGATCGGGCTGCAAGGTCAGATCGGCCAGTTCAGCACGGACCTGATCGGCAAGATCATCAAGGATGGCAAGGAACGGCGCGATGTCGCGCTTATAGAGGCCATTCGACTGGTTCAGGCGGGCAAAATGCAGCGCAGCCTCGGCCACACTGGCATCTGGCTTCTTGCCCTTGCCGTAATCGACAAGCCATTGGCGATCGGCATCGGTCGGTGCTGTTATATGGCTTACGCTGCTGATGGCTCAGGTTCCTTGTCGGATGGCATCGTTTTTCAGTCGAATGTGACTGACAACTCGTTTGACATAGCTGGTGTCGCGGGCGTGCGAAATGACACGATTGCGTTCAAGCTCATCCTGGGCAATGCCCATCAGGTGGACAGTCCCGTTTACGGTCTCAACGCTGTAATTGATCGCGAAAACATCGCCATCAAACATCAGTGCGGTTTTGATCTTTGTCGTGATCACCAGATCGCTCGCACTGTCGACGAGTGTCATGCTGTCGCCGATTTCGATCTCGTTATGGACAGTTTTGACCCCGTCAACCTGCCAGCTTAAGCGCACGGCTTCAAGTTGATCGCTGACGGTCGGGACCTGACCGGCCAAAAGCACTTCGCCTTCAACCACTTCAATCTCGATATCAAGAAACAGTTTTTCGTCCTGTGCCAGAAACTTCTGCCAGATCTGGGCGGTAATGGCCGTGTCACTGGCCGCACCATCAAACCCGCGTTCCTGAAAGGCCGCAACACCGGCGGTCGCGCCAGCCCCGATCACCATGGATGCAGGCGTGCATCCCGCAAGCGGTATCAGGCAAGTCGCGGTCAGCAAAAGTGCGTTGGCAAAGCCGCGTGGTCGATTGACCATTCTTTTTGGTGACATTTACGGATGTCTCGTCCAGTTCCCCCAGTCTCTGAACCCAATAATCGCGCGCGGGGGTTAAAGAGTTTTAAAATCCGGACCGCTTTATCAGCAAAAATGCATTTTTCTGTGCATACGTGGCTGGGATGACGGTCAGGCGGCCCCGATCAATGGGGTTTACTGGCAAACAATTCCGCCCAACGCCCCGGTGACACGCCGTAAGTCTGGCGGAAATGGCGGTTGAAATGGCTTTGATCGGCAAAGCCGGTTTCCGCCGCGATCCCGGCAAGCGGTTGACCAAGCGTCATCAACGCGCGTGCCTTTTGCAGGCGGCGCATCATCAAATAGCGATAGGGTGTTGTACCGAACCGGGCGCGGAAATGGCGGATCAGGCGAAAACGATCCATATCGGCAACTTTTTCAAGCTCGTCAGATTGCACCGATCGGTCATAGTTATCTTCCAGAAAGGCACGGACCTGATCCATGCTGTGGCTGGCGGTAAAGCGCGGGCGTTTTAATGGCGCCTTGGCATGCAATGAGAGGCGCTGGGCAATATCGGCGACAAATTGATCATGCAAAAGCGGGTCCATATCCCGCTCAAGTTCGCCCAGGGCAGTGGCCATGATTGACCATAATACCGGGTCCTGAATAACCGGTTCACCGACAAAGGGCAGGGGATCGGCATCGTGATCGAGCCCTGATCGCAACAAGGCCGGTTCAAGATAGAGCATGCGATATTGCAAGCCGTCATCGGTTCCCGCCCCGCCGTCATGGAGCTCGTCGGGATGCAGGATGATGATATTGCCCGGATTGCTGGCGCGAAATTCCCCGCGGTAATTAAAGGTCTGAACACCTTGCAGGGTGATGCCAAGCGCATAGGTATCGTGGCGGTGCGGGGTAAACATGTTGCCATAAAACAGGGCTTCGATCCGCTCGATCCCCGGTGCGGTCGGGGCGGCGACGAACCGTTCGCGCTTTTTGCACAAACGTTCAATACCGCGATCATCAGACTGGTCTATTGCTTCTTTCATTACCGGATCATCTGACCGATTGGAGGAAGGAAATGTTTGATACCAAAGTTGCCCTGATTTTGCGCAATGATCTTGAAACTTGGCAATCCCTGAATGTTACGGCGTTTTTGATGAGCGGCATTGTCGCCCAGACGCCGGATATTATCGGGGAGCCGTATGTTGACGCCAACCAGAACATCTATAATCCGCTTTCCCGGCAACCGGCCATCGTTTTGGCAGCAGACGAGGACACGATTGCGAAAATCCACCAGCGTGCCTTAAATCGCAGGGTGCGGGTCTCGGCCTATATCGAGGATATGTTTGCCACCGGTCATGACGCCGCCAATCGCGATGTGTTCGCCAAGGCTGACCCGGAAAACGCGAAGTTTGTCGGTATTGGCATTCACGCAGACAAGCGCAGTGTCGATAAAATCACCAAGGGTGCAAAGATGCATCCCTGAGCTTGGGCAGGTTTCGCGAATTACGCGACCTGCCACGCATTTTTGAGATGCTCCATCCGTCCCCAACGCCCGGCAATCATCAGATCAAGGCGAAGATCACCCGCATGGCCGATATTGCCCGCGTATGCTTCGAGCGCGCGGGCGATGCGGTTTTGTTGCTTGGGGGTGATGGCATGAAGGGCATCTGCACGATCCGTGCGGTTTTTGACCTCAACCGCGATCAGGATATTTCCGCGTCTGGCGATGATGTCGATCTCGCCAACCGGGCTTTTGTGGCGGGTGGCAAGAACGCGATAGCCTTTTAGACGCAACCAAAGGGCACAAAGTGTTTCCGCCCGGCGTCCGGCCCTTTCCGCCCGCTTGCGGCTTGACGTGTTATCAGGCAAGGGGCGGGACCGGACCATGGTCAATCCGGGTCCGATTTGGCGAGTTCAAGCGCACGGTTATAAAGATCGCGCTTCTTAAGGCCGGTTTCGCGGGCTAGGATATCGGCCGCTTCCTTGGTGCGGTGGGTTTTGATCAACGCGCTCAGGCGCGCGTCAATATCCTCGGCACTTGGTTCGGCCTCGCTGGCGTCAGCCGGGCCGACAATCACCACGATCTCGCCCTTTGGCGCGCCGGCCTCATCATAATGGGCGGCTAGATCTGCAAGCGTGCCATTGCGAACTTCTTCAAACATCTTGGTCAGTTCGCGCGTCACGGCGGCCTCGCGGGTGCCGCCCAGAACTTCAGCCATATCGGCCAAGCTTGCCGCAAGGCGTTTGGGGCTTTCAAGGAAAATCAGGCTGCCCGGGATCGGGGCAAAACGCGCCAGTTCCTTTTTGCGTGCCATCGTTTTAGGGGGCAGGAAACCGGCATAAAAGAAATGATCACTTGGCAGGCCCGACAGGATCAGCGCCACAATCGGCGATGCAGCACCCGGGGCGGCTGTGACGTTAAAGCCTTCTTCCTTGCAATCGCGCACCAGCTTGTAGCCTGGATCATTGATCAAGGGGGTCCCGGCATCGGAAATCAGTGCCAGTCCCTGGCCCTTTTCAAGGCGGTCCATGATTTCCGGGCGCATGCGTGCGGCATTATGTTCGTGATAGGCGATTCGCTTGGTCTTCACGCCATAGCGCGACAGCAATTTTCCCGATGTTCTGGTGTCTTCGCACAGGATGACATCAGCGCGTTTGAGGATTTCAAGCGCTCTGAACGTAATATCGCCCAAATTTCCGATTGGAGTAGCAACAAGATAAAGACCAGCTGAAAGCGGCAAATGGCTTTCATCATGTTTACTTGCATCCTCGCCCGCATTACCCTGCGGTCGAAACGACTTATCTGGAGGTGAGAGTGGGTTGTCCGAAACGTCATCCGTCAAAGAACCGGATGCAGAAACAGGCGCTGCATTGTGACGCGTTGTCAGATCAGGATCGGTATTCGGATCTATTTCCGGCTTGGGGCCGGATCGCGCGCCGGACGGCATCTGTGGTTGTCCTCTCTCTCGGGCTGAGCGCATGTAATGCGACCACGAGTATCACGGACCTGTTCGGATCGCAACGTGATGGGGCACCGGTTGAAAGCGCCAATCAGCCTGCTCCGAATACCGTGGATCCCACCAGTGCCCCGGATCAGGGGTTGATCCCCGATGCCAATCCTTGGCCTAGCGAAGCCGCCCTGCCAGAAGGCGAAGGGGCGGAACTCCCGATGCTTTATAACGACGAAGCGGCTGTCTTTGAAAAGCGGGTTGCCTTGTTGTTGCCGCTCTCGGGTCAGCATGGCGAGCTTGGTCGGGCGATGCGCCATGCCGCGGAGCTTGCGATGTTTGACATTGCCGGTGATGATTTTGTCCTGATGCCGGTTGATACCGCCGGGACCTATCAGGGCGGACAGAACGCCGCGCGCGAAGCGGTCGAAGCGGGTGCCAAGATGATCCTGGGGCCGCTATTTGCCGAATCGGTCAGTGGTGCCAGTGAGGTCGCCAAAGCGGCCAATGTGCCGGTGGTGGCGTTTTCCAATAACCGCCGCGTGGCGGAGAGCGGAGTCTGGGTCAATGGCCTGATCCCCGAAGATCAGATTGCCCGTGCGGCCGGTTATGCCACAACACAGGGGCGCTATCGTTTCGCAGCCCTTTTACCGCAAAACGATTATGGCCGTCAGATCGCAAGTGGGCTGAACAGCGTTATCTCGCGCGTTGGTGGAAATCTGGGCCGGGTGGCGTTTTATCGGCCGGGCTCGGAAAACCTGCAGCAGACCATTCGTGACTTCGCCAATTACGACGCACGGCGTGCAAATCTGCGCGCCCACAAGGCACAGCTTGAAGCCGAAGGCACTGCCGGGGCCAAGCGTGCACTGCGGCGTCTTGAAGGCGTTGATACCTTTGGCGAGCTTGATTTTGATGCCCTGATCCTGCCGGCCACCGGCGGTGAGCTGCGTCAGGTGTCCTCGCTTCTGGCCTATTTCGATATTGATCCATCCGTCGTTCAGTTTATCGGTACGTTCGGCTGGAATGATCCGGGCCTGTTTGCCGAGCCGGCGCTTAAGGGCGGGATTTTTGCCGCCCCCAATCCGGAAAACTGGGAACTGTTCGCCGCACGCTTTGAGCGCACCTTTGGCAGTCAGCCGCCGCGCATCTCAAGCCTTGCCTATGACAGCACGGCCCTGGCGGCCCTGATGGCACGCGATGAAAACAATATGAGCCAGCAGACCCTGACCAATCCGGGTGGGTTTGTCGGTGTGGATGGTATTTTCCGCCTGACCCCGGATGGTCAGTCCGAGCGCGGCTATGCCATCATGCAAATCCAGCCAGATGGTGCTGAGGTAATTGCCCCGGCGCCGGCAAGCTTTGATCTGGTTTTCTGATCAGGAAACGGGATAAACGCTTAAATTCGGAACGCCTGCCAGGTCATGCCTCGGCAGGCGTTTTGTCTTTGTAATTGCACAGATCATTGACGATGCAGTCGCCGCAGCGCGGCTTGCGCGCCTTGCAGATATACCGCCCATGCAAGATCAGCCAGTGATGGGCATGGGTCATGAAACGCGGCGGGACCTTTTTAAGCAGTGCTTTTTCAACCGCTAGAACCGTTTTGCCGGTGGCCATGCCGGTCCGGTTGCCCAGCCGGAAAATATGGGTATCAACCGCCATGGTGTGTTCGCCCCAGGCGATGTTGCGCACCACATTGGCGGTCTTGCGCCCGACACCGGGCAGCTCTTCAAGCGCTTCCTGATCGTTGGGCACGACCCCGCCATGCTTTTCGACAAGGATTTTGGCCGCCGCCATGACGTTCTTGGCCTTGCCACGATAAAGCCCGATGGTCTTGATGTGCTCGATCAGGGCTTCTTCGCCCAGATCAAGCATGTCCTGCGGGGTTTCGACAATCTGAAACAGCTTTTTGGTCGCCTTGTTCACGCCGACATCGGTCGCCTGTGCCGACAGCGCAACCGCGACCAGAAGGGTATAGGGATTGGTGTAATCAAGCTCCCCCTTCGGTTCCGGATCGGCATCGGACAGACGCTGGAAAAACTCTTCGATGGCGGCTTTGTTCATCGGGCGGGCCATGGACTGCAATCTCTTTTTATTTATCGATATTTGGGGCGGGGATTCTTGTTGGTGGCGATCCCCTGATCCGATCTCTTTAAAGCAAACTATATAAACTGTGAGGTTTGAAAAATCGAATTTTGATTGCAGCTGCCCCGTGCCCGGGCGCACAATTGAGCATCCAGCAACAGGTAATTCAAATGCCAAACGTGCCGCGTTCAGCAAAACCGATCTTTCGGGTGGATCTGTTTCCGCCGCGATCGCTGTCGCGTCGGGCTGCGCGGAATATTGTGCTGTTTCTGGCTGCCCTCACCACCACCATCGGGTTTATTTTCTGGTCGGTGGGCGCGTGGCCGGTGATCGGGTTTTTGGGGCTGGATGTGATCTTGCTGTCGTTGGCGTTTTATTTCAGCTTCCGCGCGGCCCGTCAGGAAGAACGCATTGAGCTGGCGCCGGGCAATCTTCGGGTAACGCGGATTTCGGTGCGCGGCGAACGCCAGGAATTTGATTTTCAGCCCTATTGGCTGCGTGTTGTTCTGGAACGCGGCGAGGATGAACAAGCGACCCTTTTCTTGCGCACGCATGGCAAAAGTCTCGAAATTGCGCGTTTTCTGGGTGCTGATGAAAAAGAAAGCCTTGCCAAAAAGCTTGAGGCTGTCTTGCGTCAAACCCGCTGTAATCCTGCCGATATACCTGTCTGATTGCCCTGATCTGAATGTTTTGCAACCCGGTTATGAAGTAATTTGAAAGCCGGGTTTTGCATCCGAAAATCGGGCGATTTGCGTTGATTTTGCCGGTTTAAGGGGGCTGTTGAGCCGGTGATTGGATCAAAATTGCGGTTGGAAGGCAAAAAACAGCCAAGATTCCCCACTTTGACCGCTTGCGACTTTGTGGCGACTTTCATATATAGGTTCGCGGGGTAACGAAGAGCCCCCAGAAAAATTACGTGTATTACAACCATTGGTCCCAGGAGGTCCTGCGCGGCGCTTCATTTCGGAGGCTGCGGGACGGACCGGCCGCTAAAAGAGGAACTTACTATGGGTAAGATTATTGGTATCGACCTTGGCACCACCAACTCGTGCGTCGCAGTCATGGACGGCAAAGAAGGCCGCGTGATTGAGAACAGCGAAGGTGCTCGTACCACCCCGTCAATGGTCGCTTTCACCGATGATGGTGAGCGCCTTGTCGGTCAGCCGGCGAAACGCCAGGCTGTCACCAACCCGGAAAACACCCTGTTTGCCATCAAGCGTCTGATCGGTCGTCGTTACGGCGATGCCGAAGTCGAAAAAGACAAGGACCTTGTCCCGTACAAAATCATCTCGGGCGAGAACGGCGACGCATGGGTTGAAGTCAATGGCGACAAAATGGCGCCGAGCCAGATCGCAGCCATGGTCCTTCAGAAAATGAAGGAAACCGCCGAAGGCCATCTTGGCGAAGAAGTCACCGAAGCCGTGATTACCGTTCCGGCATACTTCAACGATTCCCAGCGCCAGGCGACCAAAGACGCCGGCAAGATTGCTGGTCTTGAAGTCAAGCGTATCATCAACGAGCCGACCGCAGCTGCCCTTGCCTATGGCTTGGACAAGAAAGACGGCGGCACCGTGGTCGTTTATGACCTTGGTGGCGGTACCTTTGACGTGTCGGTTCTGGAAATCGGCGATGGCGTTTTCGAAGTTAAATCGACCAACGGTGATACCTTCCTTGGTGGTGAAGACTTCGACAAACAGATCATTGATTACCTTGCTGACGAGTTCAAAAAGGAACAGCAGATCGACCTGCGCAAGGACCGTCTGGCCCTGCAGCGTCTGAAAGAAGCTGCCGAGAAAGCCAAGATCGAGCTGTCCTCGTCGATGCAGACCGATGTCAACCTGCCGTTCATCACCGCAGACCAGTCGGGTCCGAAACACCTCAACATCAAGTTGTCGCGTGCGAAGCTTGAAGGTCTGGTGTCCGATCTGATCGAACGCACCATGACCCCGTGTAAAGCGGCCCTGAAAGACGCCGGTATCACCGCAGGTGAAATCGACGACGTCATTCTGGTCGGTGGTATGACCCGTATGCCGAAGGTTCAGGAACGCGTTAAAGAGTTCTTTGGTCGTGATCCACACAAAGGCGTGAACCCGGATGAGGTTGTTGCCCTTGGTGCTGCGATTCAGGGTGGTGTCCTGCAGGGTGACGTCAAAGACGTTCTGCTGCTCGATGTGACCCCGCTGTCGCTTGGTATCGAAACGCTCGGTGGTGTCTTCACCCGCCTGATCGACCGTAACACCACGATCCCGACCCGCAAGTCGCAGACCTTCTCGACCGCTGAAGACAATCAGACGGCCGTGACCATCCGCGTCTTCCAGGGTGAACGTGAAATGGCAGCCGACAACAAGATGCTTGGCCAGTTCGATCTGGTGGGTATCCCGCCGGCACCGCGCGGTGTTCCGCAGATTGAAGTGACCTTTGACATTGATGCCAACGGTATCGTCAACGTGTCTGCCAAGGACAAGGCGACCAACAAGGAACAGCAGATCCGCATTCAGGCATCTGGTGGTCTTTCCGACGACGAGATCGAAAACATGGTCAAGGACGCGGAAAGCAACGCCGAAGCTGATAAACAGCGCAAGGCCCTTGTGGAAGCCCGCAACCAGGCAGAAGCCATCATCCACGCCACCGAAAAGAACCTTTCGGAGCATGGTGACAAGGTTGACGACGCGACCAAGTCGGAAATCGAAAACGCCCTGTCGGCTTTGAAAGAAGCCAAGGACGGCGAAGATGCCGAAGCCATCACCACCAAGCTGAACGAACTGCAGCAGGCCTCGATGAAACTTGGCGAAGCCATGTATCAGGCCCAGCAGGAAGAAGCTGGTGACGGCGAAGCACCGGAAGCCGATGCCTCTGCTCAGGCCGATGATGGTGTTGTTGACGCCGACTTCGAAGAAGTCGATGACAACAAAAAAGACAAGTAAGGCGACCGCAGAGGTCGTCTTGAACGACGCCCTGTAAAGAAGAATCGGGCCGTTCCGGACGCAAGAATTTGCTGGAACGGCCCGACCGTATTTCGGAGTTACAGATGGCGAAAGAAGATTATTACGAGCTGTTGGGTGTCAGCAAAGATGCCAGCGCAGCCGAGCTGAAAAGCGCCTATCGGAAGCAAGCGATGAAATATCACCCGGATAAGAACCCGGGCGATACCGAAGCTGAAGTCAAATTCAAACAGGTCAATGAAGCCTACGAAATCCTGAAGGATCAGGAAAAGCGTGCAGCCTATGACCGCTTTGGCCACGCTGCCTTTGAACAGGGCGGCCCCGGTGGCGGAGGCGGCTTTGGTGGCGGCTTCGGCGGCGGTGGATTTGGCGGCGGCGGTTTTGCCGATGTCTTTGACGAAATCTTTGGCGCCATGGGCGGCGGACGCCGCGGTGGTGGCGGTGGATCGTCCCGCGGGGCGGATCTGCGCTACAACATGGCGATTACGCTCGAAGAAGCGTTCGAAGGCAAGAAGGCCGAAATTACCATTCCCGGATCGGTCCAGTGCGACGAATGTGACGGGACCGGTGCAGAGCCCGGTTCCCAGCCGGTTACCTGCCCGACCTGTAACGGTCATGGCAAGGTCCGCGCACAGCAGGGCTTCTTTACCATTGAACGCACCTGCCCGAGCTGTCATGGCAAGGGCAAGATGGTCAAAAATCCGTGCAAGGCTTGTCACGGGGTTGGCCGCGTCGAGAAAGAAAAAACCCTTCAGGTCACCATTCCGGCCGGTGTCGAAGACGGCACGCGCATTCGCCTTGCCAGCGAGGGCGAGGCGGGCACCAATGGGGCCCCTCCGGGCGATCTGTATATCTTCCTGGATATCGCCCATCACCGCTTTTTCCAGCGTGAAGGCGCCAACCTGTATTGCCGGATTCCGATCCCGATGGGCAAGGCCGCCCTTGGTGGCACCATCGAGGTCCCGACGATCGAAGGCACGCGCACGCGGATCAATATCCCGGCGGGCACCCAGTCCGGTCAGCAGCTTCGTCTGCGCGGTAAGGGCATGACGATCCTGCGCAGCCAGGCACGCGGTGACATGTTTGTCGAAGTCAGCGTCGAAACCCCGGTCAATCTGACAGACCGTCAGAAGGAACTGCTTGAGGAATTTGACGAGATTTCGCGTGAAGAAGGCTCGCATCCGGAAAGCGAAGGGTTCTTTTCCAAGATGAAAGAAATCTGGAAAGACCTGACCGACTGATCAGCCTGCGCTTTAAGGATCGATATCACAAACCCCCGGCAGCTTTGTCGGGGGTTTTGTTTTGCGCTCTCGGGGCCTTGTGTTAAAGCAAATACGAATTTGAAATTACTTGCCCGGAGGAGACCGGAAATGAAGATCGGGATTGTTGGATGTGCTGGCCGTATGGGGCGGATGCTGGTGAATGAAACCGCCAAGACCAAGGGCTGTGAAGTTGGTGGTGGCACTGACCTGCCCGGAAGCGCGTTCATCGGCAAGGACGTCACCCTGATCGCCGGTCTGGAAGAAAGCGGTATTGTCGTTGGCGATGATCCCAAGGCACTGTTTGAAGCGGTTGATGCGGTGATTGATTTTACCGCGCCGGCCGCGACCATGAAGCACGCAAAACTTGCAGCCGAAACCGGCACGATCCTTGTGATCGGTACCACCGGCCTTTCCAATGATCAGAAAGACGAGTTGAAGGTCGCAGGCGAAAAGGCCCCGATCATCTTTGCCCCGAATATGAGTGTAGGGGTGAACCTGGCCTTTGCGCTGGTCGAGAAGGTGGCAAGCATCCTTGATAAGGATGTGGCTGACATCGAAATCGTCGAAATGCACCACAAGCACAAGGTCGATGCCCCGTCGGGTACCGCACTGGGGCTGGGCGAAGCGGCGGCCAAGGGCCGTGGCGTAAACCTTGATGAGGTATCGGTGCGGTCCCGCGATGGCCATACGGGTGCGCGTGAAGATGGGACCATCGGTTTTGCGACCCTGCGTGGTGGCGATGTGGTTGGCGATCACACGGTTGTCTTTGCCTGCGAGGGCGAGCGGATTGAGATCACTCACAAGGCATCCTCACGCGAAGTCTTCGCCAAGGGTGCGGTGCGCGCGGCGAAATGGGCCGAAGACAAGGCGCCGGGCCTTTATTCCATGCGTGAAGTGCTGGGACTCTAAGCGTTTAGCACAACAATACGTACCTAGGCTCAGGACCTATTAATTTGATTTGAATGGCAGACGTTATATTTGCGAAATCCAAGGAAAAGCCCGCCGGTCGGGCTGGTATCCCGGCCAAGGGGTTTGACGCCGGAGTTTGCAAATATAACGTCTGTCCTTCGGATTCACCGGATTTGCACGGGCTACTTTGTCGCAAACCCTTGAAAGATGAATATCTTCCGGCGGTTTTGCTTCGCGTATCCGAACAAATCCGGTGAACCATTCAAACCAAATTAATAGGTCCTGAGCCTAATATAAGAAGACCCCGCTGCAAGGATCTGCAGCGGGGTCTTTTTTGCGTTCAGAAGCCTAAGATCAGTGCGCATCCGCCCAGCTGTCGCCAATGCCGGCATCGGCAATGAGCGGTACCGACAGGTGGGCCGCGTTTTCCATGACTTCGCGGATGGTCTTGATCGCCTTTTCGGTTTCGTCTTCCGGGGCTTCAAAGATCAATTCATCGTGGACCTGAAGCAGCATGCGGGTTTTAAGCCCGGCATCACGCAAGGCATCGGGCACGGCGATCATCGCACGTTTGATGATGTCAGCCGCCCCGCCCTGAATGGGCGCGTTGATGGCAGCACGCTCGCCAAAGCTTCGACGCATGCCGTTTTTGTCATTGATGCCGCTGATATGGATGTGACGGCCAAACAGGGTACGGACAAAGCCGTGCTTTTTGGCGAACTCCTTGGCCTCATCCATGTAATCGCGGATGCCGGGATAAATCTCGAAATAGGCTTCGATGAATTCCTTGGCTTCCTTCTGGGCAATGCCAAGCTGGTTGGCGAGCCCAAAGGCCGAGATGCCGTAAATGATGCCAAAGTTGATCGCCTTGGCCTTGCGACGGACCATCGGGTCCATGCCCTCGATCGGGACGCCAAAGACCTTTGATGCGGTCGCGGCGTGGATATCCTCGCCGTTCTTAAACGCATCGCGCAGCGCTTCGATCTCGGCGACGTGGGCGAGAAGACGCAGCTCAATCTGCGAATAGTCGGCAGAAATCAGCTTGTAACCCGGCTCGGCGACAAAGGCGGTGCGGATTTTGCGGCCTTCTTCGCTTCGGATCGGGATGTTTTGCAGGTTCGGGTCGTTCGATGACAAACGCCCGGTATTGACGTTGGTCTGACCGTAGCTGGTGTGCACCCGCCCGGTATTGGGATTGATGTGATGGGCTAGCGCATCTGTGTAGGTGCTTTTAAGCTTTGAAAGCTGGCGCCATTCCAGAAGCTTCGCCGGCAGGTCATGACCCTGGGCCGCAAGTGCTTCAAGCACATCCGCCCCGGTTTGCCAGGCGCCGGTTTTGGTCTTTTTACCTCCGGGCAGGCTCATTTTATCAAACAGGATTTCGCCCAGCTGCTTGGGACTGCCGAGATTGAAAGGCTCACCCGCCATTTCATGAATGGTTTCTTCAAGGGCGGCCATGCGTTTGGCGAAATCATCGGACAGGTTTTTAAGGATTTCGGCATCGACCTTGACGCCAAGGCCTTCCATTTCGGCCAGAACCGGGACTAGTGGACGGTCAAGCGTTTCATAGACGCTGGCCATATGTTCCTGGGCGATCCGGGGTTTGAGCAACCGATGCAGACGCAGAGTGATATCGGCATCCTCGGCCGCGTAATCCAGCGCCTTGTCGAGCGGCACCTGATCAAAGGTGATCTGGGTCTTGCCGCTGCCGCAGACCTCCTTGAAGGAGATCGGTTTGTAATCAAGGTGCAGTTCGGCCAATTCATCCATGCCGTGCCCGTGGCTGGTGCCATCAAGCACATAGGACAGTACCATGGTGTCATCCATGGGCGCGACCTTGATGCCATGGCGGGCCAGAACGATCATGTCGTATTTCAGGTTCTGACCGACCTTGAGCACACCCGGATCTTCGAGCAGCGGTTTAAGGAGCTCAATCGCGCGTTCAAGCTTGATCTGCTTGGGGGCGTCCTTGCTTTCTGCGGGACTGTCGCCGAAATCAAAGCCGCCCTGGGCCTCGCCGCTGACATGGCCGAGCGGGATGTAGCACCCATTGCCCGGCTCGGTCGAAAGTGAAACGCCGACCAGTTTGGCCGTATGGGCATCAAGCGATGTGGTTTCGGTATCCACTGCGACGGTGCCAAGGTATTCAGCCTCGGAAATCCAGTGCTTTAGACGCTCTTCATCCTGCACCAGTTCATATTCGGCCTTTTCGACCTTGATATCATTAACGCCAACACCGGCGGCCGTTGGGCTTTCAAACTCGACATCGCCACCGAATTTCGACTTTACTTTAGAAAGCAATGATTTAAAGCCGTGACTTGCCACAAAGCTTAAAAGAACTTCGGGATCAGGCTCGCGCAATTCGAAGTCACCGAGCGGTTCGACCACCGGGACATCGGTCTTGAGCGTCACCAGATCACGTGACACGCGGGCAAGTTCGGCATTTTCGATCAGTTTCTCGCGGCGCTTGGGCTGTTTGATTTCGCCAGCGCGCTCCAGTAGAGAATCAAGATCACCATATTCATCAATAAGTTGGGCGGCGGTTTTAACGCCAATGCCGGGCACACCGGGCACGTTATCAACGGAGTCACCGGCAAGCGCCTGAATATCAATGACCTTGTCCGGATTGACGCCGAATTTCTCAAGCACTTCGGCCGCGCCAATGGTGCGATTCTTCATCGCATCAAACATTTGCACCCGATCGGTGACAAGCTGCATGAGGTCCTTGTCCGAAGACACGATAATTACGTCAGAACCCTCCGCCTCCGCCTGGCGGGCATAGGTCGCGATCAGATCGTCGGCCTCATAGCCTTCAAGTTCGATCGAGGGCAGGTTGAAGGCGCGCGTCGCATCGCGGATCAGGCCAAACTGCGGGACCAGTTCTTCGGGGGGCGGCGGACGGTGTGCCTTGTATTCCGGGTAAAAATCGTTTCGGAACGACTTGCCCTTGGTGTCAAAGATCACCGCCATATGGTCGGGTTTGGTATCTTCGCGCAGCTTCATCAACATGGTGCAGAAGCCATAAACCGCATTGACCGGCGTGCCATCGGGGCTCGTCATCGGTGGCAGGGCGTGAAAAGCGCGGAAAATAAAGCCGGAACCGTCAACCAGAACGACGCGACGCGGGGCGTTGTCTGCGGACGAACCGGTATTGGACGGGGCGGAATCTGTCATGCGTCTCGTGCTCTTGTATGCGTTAAAATGATTGGCCCGAAGAATGCCCGATCCGGGCCCTTAAGTCGAGTACCGCCTGCCGATTTCGGGCAAAAACCACCAAGCCTCCTGACAGAAATGCGCATGTATTTAGTGGCCAAATCAAAGCAGGGATCGTTCATCGTTTCGATTTCGAAACATGAAGGATAAAGCCCTCATTTGCCGGGTTTTTTACCATCATTCTTCTTTGTGCTTATCAGCTTGCCCCGGGATTGCTATGGTAGCGGGTAAATTCATCCCAAGGGACATGGGAGATCGGGTTCGTGGCCCGGAAAACAAGCAAGCCGGAATTTATGCCAAAAGGCATCGGCGTGGAAACTGCAGGTCCGGCGCGTGAGCTTTCAGATGACATGAAGCTCGCCTCCCGGAAACGCAAACAGCAGCAAGACCGTCGCAAGGCGAACGGTTCAGGATGGCGCAGCTTTTTTAGCGTCAGCGTCTGGCTGCGCTTTATTCTGACCTTTGGCCTGTTTGGCCTGATCGTCCATGGTTTGTTTGTTGTCTTCGGGATTTACGAGCGCAATCAACGGCTTGCCAATTTTGATCACTTCATTTTGCTGATCAAACTCGTGGTGTTTGTCGCGCTGATGTATCTGTTCTATGCGATGCTGATGCATTACGGCCCGATCCGCCACAAGGTGCGCGGCATCTTCTTTTTGGCGCTCGCGCCCGTGGCGGCGCTTTGCATCTTCATGATCTATGGCGGTGGGCAGATTTTTGGCAGTTTCCTGCCGGTTTTGCAGTTCCTGACTCTGACCGTTGGGGTGGGTGGATTTCTGCTTTATGTGCTGGGTTATACCTGGCTCACCGGGCGCAAGGTTAAACGCGAGGCCGCCAAAAATGGTGACCCAGGCCTGACCAAAAACAATGCGGCAAATAAAGGCAGCAAAGGACTGCCGCCGCCGGTTCAGGGTGATCGTCGCCGCGTGCACAAGGCAGGCAATCTGCGCCTGCGCAGCACGGATGGCGGTGATGGGCCGTCAAATGGCACGCCACGTCGCAAGATCGAGTTGCCTGACGTCTGAGAACACTGTTGAAACATGATTTCAACAGCTTGCAGAAAATCCGTAACGTCAAATATTAGAATTATTGGATAATCACCTGCGAAGGCGGCGGGAGTTATGACCAGTCTTTATCGTAGGTGATTATCCGGATTTTGAAATCGAATATATATCAGTGTTTTATGATGTTTTCTTCATTCAGCTTTTCACCAATGCATCGAGCAGTCGAACAACTTCACGCGAGGCGGCTTCGACCTTGCCATAAAGTTCCAGTGCGCCTTCGACATCCCCGTCGTTATAGCGTTTGACGGCCTCGATCCCGCATTCATGCACGATCTTGTGCGGACCTTCGATTTCCTTATAGGCCGCAGAGTCAGCAAGCGCCTTGCCCTCGGGGCTGTAGTACCATTTGCCCAACCGGCAGCTCATATGGCTTGCCAATTCATCGGCATAAAGGGCCTGACGACCGGCAAGCATGTCTGCTAGACGTTTCTTCCATATAACGTGGTCAGACTTGGCAATGCGAATGGCCTTCTTGGGAATGTCAAATTCGGCCAATGCACCAATTTGCTGACCAACCTTGGTGACGACAGAGTCCGTCGCACTAATGCTGGTTTCGATACGTTTGACGTTATCGGCGGTATCGGCGGCGATATTTGCCACACGGTCTGAAACTTCTGCTGCGACCTGTTCCTGTTGTTCGAGAATAGCGGCGATGTCGCCCATGCGGTCGGTAACGTCTGATACCATGTCGCCAATGTCGTTCATCGAGCCGACGGCATCATTCATTGAGGCATCGCCAGCCTCGACAGCCTCGGCGCCAGTGCGCATTGCTTCGACAATGCCGCCAATTTCTTCGCGCAGCATGACGATATTGTCGCGGATATCGACCGTGGCCTTGGCCGTCTGGCTTGAAAGGTTTTTCACTTCACCGGCAACCACGGCAAAGCCTTTGCCCGCTTCACCGGCGCGCGCTGCCTCAATCGTGGCATTAAGCGCAAGCAGGTTGGTTTGCGATGCAATGTTTTCGATGGTTTCAACCATCGCACCGATCTTTTCGGAAGTTTCGGCAAGCGATTCGACGCGTTTGGTCGCGTCATTAACCGCATGTGCCACCCGGCGCATGTTTTCCGCCGTGTTGGAGATGGTTTCTGCACCATCTTGCGCTGTGTTGCGCGCGCTTTGTGATTTTTCGGCGATTTCGCGGGAATTCTCGCTGATGGTTGTAATGCCGGTCGCCATTTCTTCAACGGCAGCTGCGATGGACTGGGCCTGACCATCAATGTCAGCCATTTCCTTCATCAGGGTCGAGTTAATTACAGCCACTTCGTTGATCGACATAGATAGTTCAACGTTCTGATCAAGCATCTCGTCGGCAAACTTGTTGCTGGCGCTGTTTTGAATTTCGGCAAAGCGCTGCTGACACAGGGCATGTGTGAGGATTTCCTGTGACTGCAGAAATGCCGTTTGTGATGCGTTGATCATGGCTGCTGCCTGGCCAGGTTTCCAGCGGGATCCGGCAAGAAGGATCGCCGTGACTTTTTCAAGTGCTGCGGCATAGACATTGGCGATATCACTGCCGTCGATCTCGGACTTGAAGAAAGTTTCAGCAAGGCGATCGACCGCCAGGCTTTGATTAAACTCGCTGTCATAGCCAAGAACGGACATCCAATAGGGAAGCAGTTCGTGACTGTCTTCGTTGATACCAAACCGTCCGGAAAAGTCGCTGACAACTACAACAAGCGCCTTTTCAACGTTGGATTTGAAGGTCACAGGCAAAGACGCAGAAATAACTGCGACCGAGCCGGATGGCACATCAGTGTGCGCGCTTGTTTTGGCAAGAGTAGACATTCTTGGCGTTCCCTGTGCGTCGGTTTGAATTTGTACCGACTGATATATTGTTTTAGTTGAGTGATTACACTCCCCGAATGGGGAGGTTGTTAAAGTTAAAGGATAGTATCAATCCAAACCGTAGGATAATTCAGGAATGATTGTCCAGAACCAGACCGGCTAGATAAAGCGAGCCGAGAATAAGCACGCGCTTGGGGCGCGCGCAGGCATCCAGAAGCGGGGTAATGGCCGCTTCAAAGCCGTCAGACGAAAAGGCCGGGCTTATCCGGCAGGCAATTGCCGCATCACGGAGTGTCTCAGGCCGGTGGGCCTGATGTTCGCCGGGAATCGGCACACCGGCAAAGGCCGTGATGTGGGTTGCAAGCGGCTTCAGGAAGGCTTCGGCATCGCGGTTATCAAGCATGCCCATAATGACGACGGTATCGCCAGCCGGTTGGCGTGACAGCCAGTCGGCAATGGCTTCGGATGCGGCGATGTTGTGGCCGCCATCCAGAACGAGCTCACAGCCATCTGGCAGGGCCTCGCAGAGCGGCCCGGTGGTGAGCTTTTGCAACCTGGCAGGCCAGCTTGCGGTTTCAAGGCCACGGGCGAGGATATCCGTAACCATGCCGTCACAGCCGGGAATGCGGGCCTTGCGCACCGTGGCAATCGCGGTGGCGGCATTGGTGTATTGATGGCGTCCGGGCAGGGCCGGATGGGGCAGATCGATGTGATCGGTGCCAATGCGAATGGCAAAGCCGTCTTCGCGTTCCTCGGTGACCTCAAAATCATTGAAGATCGGGGCGGAAATGCGATTGGCGTAGCATGCCAGCTTGTTAAAGGCCTCAAGGCATTGCGGCGCGGTAATGCACGGCACGCCGGTTTTCATGATCCCGGCTTTCTCGAACGCGATCTTGGCGATTGTGTCGCCCAGGAAGCCCTGATGATCGAGCGAAATCGGCGTGATCACGGTTGCCGCCGGGGCATCAATGACATTGGACGCATCGACACGCCCGCCAAGCCCGGTTTCAAGCAGCAATACATCGGCCGGAACCCGCGAAAAGGCAAGGAATGCGGCAGCTTGCGTGATTTCGAAAAAGGTAATGGATTCCCCGCCATTGACCGCTTCGACTTCTTCAAGAAGGTCACACAGCGCGTCTTCGGAGATCATGTCCCCGGCAAGCGTGATGCGTTCATGGAAACGCACCAGATGTGGCGATGTGGAGCAATGGACCCGAAGGCCGGCCGCTTCATAGATCGCACGCAGATAGGCAATGGTCGATCCTTTGCCATTGGTGCCGGCAATATGAATGACAGGCGGAAGGGCAAGGTGCGGATTGCCCAGCTTTTCAAGCAGCCGGGTAATCCGCCCAAGCGAAAGGTCGATGACTTTCGGGTGCAGCTTGCCGAGGCGAGCAAGGATTGCGTCGCTGCCCGCCAAGTTATTTATCCGCACTCAGATCTTTGGATTTGGATGCCTTTGCCTTGGCGTCCTTGATCGGCACCACAGCCGCACCTGGTTTGGTGCGACGGATCATGTCGATCAGGCGGCCAAAGGTCTCGTTCAGTTCCGAACGCGCAACAACCATATCCACCATGCCGTGTTCCAGAAGGTATTCGGCCGTCTGGAAGTCATCTGGCAGTTTTTCGCGGATGGTGCTTTCGATCACGCGACGTCCGGCAAAGCCGATCTGTGCGCCCGGCTCGGCGATCTGAATGTCGCCCAGCATGGCAAAGGATGCCGAAACACCGCCAGTGGTCGGATCGGTCAGCAGTACGAAATAGGGCAGACCCTGTTCCTTGACCTTTTCAATCGCGGCCGTGGTGCGGGCCATCTGCATCAGGCTGAGAATGCCTTCCTGCATACGTGCGCCACCCGAAGCCGGAACGATGATCAGGGCCGCGTCCTGCACGCAGGCGAGCTCAGCCGCAGCAACGATGCCTTCGCCAACCGCAATGCCCATCGATCCACCCATGAAGGAGAAATCGAACACGGCGACAACGGTGGCATGACCGCCGACTTCGCCATGGGCCACTGCCAGCGCATCCTTGAAGGTTGCTTTGGCCTGTGCGGCCTTGAGGCGGTCGGTATATTTTTTCTGATCGCGGAATTTCAGCGGATCGACTGGAACATTCGGCAGTTCGATGGTCTGGTACTTGCCACCATCAAACAGGGTTTCGAGACGGTCCTTGGCGGAAATCCGCATGTGATGACCGCAATGCTGGCAAACATGATTGTTCTTTGCCAGATCGCGATGGAAGATCATCTGTTCGCAGGATTTGCATTTGTACCAGAGATTTTCAGGCACATCGGTGCGGCGAACAAGTTTCTGAATCTTTGGACGGACGAATTCAGTCAGCCACGACATATCGGATACTGATCCTTGGTTCTGTCTATATCGGTTCTTTCAAACGCAGCGCCAGCTATTTGCGCGCGTTTCGGACCCCGTTTGCAAGTTCACTTACAAGGCCGGTAACCATAGAGGCGGTCTTATCGGTGGCCTTGCCGTTTTCGTCAAGACTTTCGGCAATTTTTGATACGATTGCCGACCCGACCACTGCGGCGTCTGCCTGCTTTGCCACGTCGGCGGCCTGTTCGGCGGTCTTGATGCCAAACCCGACCGCAATCGGAAGGTCGGTATGGCGGCGCAAACGCCCCATGGCTTCGGTAATCTGTTCATTACTGGCCGAACCGGCACCGGTCACACCGGCAACCGAGACATAGTAAACAAAGCCCGAGGTATTCTGAACAAGTTTCGGAAGACGCTTGTCATCGGAGGTCGGTGTGGTCAGGCGAATGAATGACAGGCCCTTTTCCACGCTTGGAATGCACAGTTCCGGGTCTTCTTCGGGCGGCAGATCAACAACGATCAGGCCATCTACCCCGGCATTGCGCGCATCTTCAAGGAATTCGGCAACGCCATAGATATAGATCGGGTTGTAATAGCCCATCAGAATGATCGGCGTTTCATGATCCTGATCGCGGAAGCCACGCACAATCGACAGCGTCTTGCGCATGTGCATGCCGGCATCCAGGGCACGGATCGATGCTTCCTGAATGGCGGGGCCATCGGCCATCGGATCGGTGAAGGGCATGCCCAGTTCGATGATATCGGCACCGGCTTCCGGCAGTTTTTTGAGGATTTCAAACGAGGTTTCCGGATCCGGATCGCCCGCAGTGATAAAGGTCACCAGACCAGCACGGCCTTCTTCCTTGAGCTTGGCAAAGCGTTTGGCGATGCGGTCCTGGCCGCCGATGATAGCGTCGCTCACAATTCTACTCCCAGTGCTTCGGCCACGGTAAAGATGTCCTTGTCACCCCGGCCACTCAGACACATGAGGATGATCTGGTCCTTGCCCATTTTCGGGGCCTCTTTCATGATCTGCGCGATTGCGTGGCTGCATTCCAGCGCGGGAATGATGCCTTCGAGTTCCGAACAGAGTTTGAAGGCCTCCAGGGCCTCCTTGTCGGTGATCGGCTCGTAGCGCGCGCGACCGATATCCTTAAGCCAGCTATGCTCTGGCCCGATGCCCGGATAATCAAGACCGGCCGAAATCGAATCGGCTTCCTTGATCTGGCCGTCATCATCCATCAGCAAATAGGTACGGTTGCCATGCAGAACGCCCGGGCGACCGGCCGACAGACTGGCGGCATGGTTACCGGTATGCACGCCATGACCGGCGGCTTCGACACCGACCACATCAACGCCCTTGTCATCAAGGAACGGATGGAACAGGCCAATTGCGTTTGACCCGCCGCCAACCGATGCAATCACCTGATCAGGTAGGCGGCCTTCGGCTTCCATGATCTGTTCGCGGGCTTCACTGCCAATCACGGACTGGAAATCACGGACCATTTCCGGATAGGGGTGCGGGCCAGCAGCCGTGCCGATGATATAGAAGGTATCTTCAACATTGGTGACCCAGTCACGCAGGGCTTCGTTCATCGCATCCTTGAGCGAGTTTGAGCCCGATACCACCGGTTTCACCTCGGCACCCAGCAGCTTCATGCGGAACACGTTGGGCGACTGACGTTCGATATCCTTCGAGCCCATATAGACCGTGCAGGGCAGGCCAAAGCGTGCGCAGACGGTCGCGGTCGCAACGCCATGCTGACCGGCACCGGTTTCGGCGATGATACGGGTTTTGCCCATGCGCTTGGCCAACAGGATCTGGCCGATGCAGTTATTGATCTTGTGCGCGCCGGTGTGGTTGAGATCCTCGCGCTTGAAATAGATCTTTGCACCGCCAAGGTGATCAGACAGGCGTTCGGCAAAATAAAGCGGGTTTTCACGGCCAACATAGTGACGGAGATAGTAATCCATCTCCTTTTTGAAGGCGGGGTCTGCCTTGGCGTCCTTGTAGGCCTGCTCAAGATCAAGGATCAGCGGCATCAGGGTTTCGGCGACAAAGCGTCCACCAAAATTGCCAAAATGTCCGTCCGGATCGGGCAGGGCGCGAAAGCTGTTAGGTGCAGAAGACGTCATGGAAGTTCCCCGTGGATTGGCCGTGATGGCGCTCACGACAGCAAGGTCAGGTGACAATATATGGTCCGTCAGACAGCCTGCGCGCAAGGACCGGCAGGGCCCAACCCCATACTGTACCCGAGAAGGAGCGTTTTGGATTAGTGGGCTGCGTGCTCGGCCAAGGATTTGTCGAAGATGTATTTTTTCGAGCAATACGGGCAGACCACCTCACCCTTGTCCTCAAGATTGAGGTAAACGGTCGGGTGCCCAAGGTGACCTTTTCCGCCGTCACAGGCAACATTTAGCGTGCCGACTTTGATTTCTTCGGTGATCTTCATATATCCAGTTCCAAGTTTGCCATTTTCAGGCTTGTATGACCATCGGGATTGGCCACGCACTGTGGACAGCATTGACCCCGGTTTCCCGGGAATGATACCGATTGGGCATATTCAATCAATACTTCCGCGTGCTCATGGCGCCCCATGGTCTTAGCGCAAACAAGCGACGCGGAAAAGAGTGGAGATCACTGACATATGACTGCAATGCCCGACTATGCCATCGAAGTCGAGGGGCTGACCAAGGTCTATAAGGGTTCGAACGGCGAAAAACGTGCGCTTGATAACGTATCGCTCAAGATCCCGCGCGGCTCGTTTTTTGCCCTGCTGGGCCCGAACGGTGCCGGAAAATCTACGTTTATCAACATCCTGGCCGGTCTGGTGACCAAGACCAGCGGCACGGCGAAAATCTGGGACTATGATATCGAAGCCCAGATGAGGGCGGCCCGTTGCTCGATCGGGATCGTGCCCCAGGAACTCAATCTTGATGCATTTTTCACCCCGCGTCAGGTGATGGAATTGCAGGCGGGCCTCTATGGCGTGCCGAAATCCGAACGCCGCACGGACGAGATTCTGTCGGCCATTGGCCTGTCTGACAAGGCAGATTCGTATTCGCGTTCGCTTTCGGGTGGCATGCGTCGCCGTCTTCTGGTCGGCAAGGCAATGGTCCATACCCCGCCAGTACTGGTTCTTGATGAACCGACCGCAGGTGTCGATATCGAATTGCGTCAGCAGCTTTGGGCCTACGTCAAGGAACTGAATGCGGCCGGTGTCACCATCGTTCTGACGACGCACTATCTGGAAGAAGCCGAGGAACTGTGTGACGAGATCGCGATCATCAATCAGGGCAATGTCATTGCCCATGAAGACAAGCGCAGCCTGCTGCGCCGGATTGATGCCAAGACGCTGATTCTGACGGTGAATAACGAACTGAACGCTGTCCCTGATGCCCTTTCGCCCTGGGGGGCAGAGCTTAAATCGGAAAACCAGATCGCGCTTTCGTACCGCCCAAGCAACACGCAGATGGCGGAAATCCTTGAGGCAATCCACGGCTGTGGCCTTGCGATCAAGGACCTGTCGACCGAGGAAGGCGATCTTGAGGACATCTTCCTGAAGCTGACGCGCGACAACAACAAGGAACGCGCCGGCAAGGCTGCCTGATCTGACGCGTTTTTTGATGGTCTGCAAAACCCCGCAAATTCTTGCGGGGTTTTGTTTTATCGGCTTTAGTGACGTTCCACTCTCCGTGCTGATCCGGTGCCCTGTGTCCTTTGTTGGTGATTTCTCCAGAATTTTTCAGACACTGATCGCCCTTGCTCTGATCGGGCTGGTTGCGGCCTGCGCGCCGACGGTCCACCCGGCGGGGCCACCGGTTGCCCAAACCGTGCTTGGATCAGATGTTTTTACAGCCGCTGATGGCACTGAATTGCCGCTGCAAAGTTGGGGTGATCTTGAAAACCCGGATGCTGTGATCCTTGGCTTGCACGGGATGGGCGATTACGCCAATGCCTTCATGGAGTTGGGCGAACAGATCGGCCCAACCGGGATTGCGATCTATGCCTATGATCAGCGCGGCTTTGGCCGAAGCCCGTCACGCCCGTTCTGGGCCGGGGCGGCCAGCCTGGTCAATGATGCCAGCGATGTCCTGACATTGTTGCGTGCACGCTATCCCGATAAACCGATTTATCTTCTGGGCAATTCGATGGGCGGGGCCATCGCGATCATTGCGGCCGCTACGCGCAGCCATTTGATGGATGGTCTGGTGCTGGTGGCACCCGCTGTTTGGAATCGCGACATGATGCCGTGGTATCAGACCGCCCCGCTTTCGGTGATGTCGCACAGCCTGCCTTGGTTGCCCTTGACCGGGCGGGGGCTTGATATCTGGCCATCGGATAATATCGAGATGCTGCGCAGGTTATCGCGCGATCCATACATGATGTCATCAGTGCGCGTCGATCTGATTGCCGGGGTTGCCGATATCATGGATCTGGCGCGCATTCTGGCTGGTGATGTTTCCGTGCCGACCCTTTTGCTTTCGGGTGAGCAGGATCAGGTCATCCCGCCGGAGGCCGTTGAAGCCCTTGCACGCGCGCTATCCGCGCTCAGCTTGCCGGTCTATCACCGTTGCCTGTATCCGGGGGGCTATCACATGCTTTTGCGGGATCTGAACGGGCCGGTGGTGATTGAGGATATCCGGCGTTGGGTCATGGGCGGCCAAACCGATCAAAATTATTCCTGCATCATTAACTGATTGCGTTTTGACCAGTAATGCATGATCAGGTAGCCTTTTTTAAAGAGTTGCAATGCATTATGCGGGTTGTCGAACCGCTGTTTCGTTCCGATATGCCAAGCAGCGATTGACGGTGTAACATCACTTAACCGGAGGATCAGGACCGGCATGCTAAGGACCATTCGGGCAAAGTTCCTGGGTGTCGCGGCCTTTTTCGTCGTGTGGCTCGTCGTGGCCACCGGGTTCTCCGTGATCCAGTCCCTTGGCATCAATGGTGATCTTGAGGCGGTGTCGCGCTATGTCACACCGGTCAAAGACTCGCTTTCGGACGTACGTGCGCGCCAGCTTGAACAGATTTCGCTGATTGATCGCTATATGCGCGTGGTCGAAAGCGACGGGCCGCAGACATCGCTCTTGAATGGTATCGAGATCGAGATCGAGGCCAAACAGACCCAGATCGAACAGGCCTTCCGCAAATCCTTTACCTTTGCCGCCCTTGGGCGGGCGCAGGCATCCGCACATTTTGATGAGGGTGTGCTGCTTGATCTTGATGTGCGCATGCGGGAATTTGCCGATGTGTCCGCGCAATTTTCGCTGGGTGTCGAACGACTGCTTGATCAGGTGCGGGCGGGCAACTTGCCAGATGCCGGGGCGCAGGAAAAAACCGTGCGCGGCCTGCACCGGATTATCGTGCTTAACCTGCGCAATGAAATCCGGCTTCTGGAAGATTACGCCGCCGAGACGGTGGAAAACGTCTCCAAGCGGGAAGATTTCCTGATTCAGGCCGAATTCATCATGATGCTGGCAGCCGTGATTATCGGTATTTCGCTGGCCTATTACATGGCGCATGCGGTGGTGGTGGCCGTGCGCAAAACCACGAGTGCGCTGAATTCCATTCAGTCGGGCAAGCTCGATACGAAGCTTGAATTCAGCTCCAAGGGTGATTTTGGGCGTTTGGGTGATGCCTTTAACCGCATGACCCGTGAGTTGCGCGTACGGTTTCGGATGCGCGAACGGTTTGGCAAATATGTCGATCCGAAAGTCATCAATAATCTTATCAATCAGGAAACCGCGCTTGAGAATTCCGAAAAGCGCGTGATGACGGTCAGTGTCGTGAACCTGACCGGGTTTGACTGGCTGGCCGAACATACCCCGCCCGAAAAGCTTGTTGATTTCCTGAATGACTATCTGACGGCCATGACCGAACCGATCGCCAATCAAAGCGGGATTATCGACAACTTTGTTGGTGACCGGGTGATTGGCTTCTGGGGCCCGCCGTTTTGTGGCGAAGGCGCGCATGCCAAACATGCCTGTCAGGCCGCCCTTGAACAGGTCGCGCGCTTCCATGCGCTTAAGACCAAATATGCTGATCTGATCGGTGATCACGGTCTTGAAATCCGTGTAGGTATTGCGACCGGCGAAGTGGTTGTCGGTTCCATCGGCACGGACAAATCCCGCGCCTATACCGTGGTCGGTGATTGCGTGAACTATGCCAACCGGCTTGAAAAGGCCAACCGGGTCTATGGCACGCAAATCCTCGCATCGCACGAAACCGCCAGCATGGCGTCGGGCGAAGTTGAAATGCGCGATCTCGATCATGTCGTGCTGCTCGGCACCGAAAAGGTCGTCTTCCTCTATGAAGTCCTGGCCCCCGGTGGGCAGCTTTCCGAGGAGCGGCGCGATTGGCGGAGCAAATACGAAACCGCCATGGCGCATTACCGCGACGGCAATTTCGATGCCGCCCGCCCGCTTTATGAAGAAGTCATCGAATTTGATGATGCCGATTTTTCCGCCCAGCTGATGATGAACCGGATGGAACGCCTTGAACGCCGCGAACAGGACCGCGAATGGGACGGCACATGGGTGGTGCGCGATCCCTATGAACGCCGAGATGTCGAAAGTTAAGGTTAGATTTCTTTTTTCCTGATACGCAAGCTGTGAACGGTTTGGTGTCTTTTAAGTTCTTGGGGCCGCTGATTTATGTCTGACAAGATTTTCTATGTTTCTTTGCAACGAACAGGCACCAAGTCCTTTGGGCAGTTTTTTGCAAATAACGGTTATAAAGCTGTTAGCTGGTCTGTATCCCATGCCAAAAATTGGCCGCAACTTTCGATTGATGGAAACTTTCCGGCCATTTTGGCGAGTGAAGAATTCAAAAACGGTGAGATATTCGAGGATGGTCCCTGGTCACACGTAAACCTGGTGAAGTATCTCTACTGGGCTGTCCCGAATTCCTATTTTGTTTACTTTGATCGGCCGTTTGATGACTGGTTCGAGTCACTGATAAGCCATTCAAAAGGAACCAATCCGGGAAATGCGAAGCGGCACGCAACCGTCTATAATTGCCTTGATGACTACTATGGGTTGGTTGACCGTGGATTGCCCGCGAGACTTGATTTGCCTTCACGCAAAGAAGTTTATCGTCGCGCATTCATGAACCATCGTCTGCAAATCCGCGCGTTTTTTGAAGATAAAGATCCCAAACGCTTCTTCTGTGCCGACCTCTATGACAAAGAAAAGTACAAGAAGCTTGGTGCGTTTTGGGGACTTTCATTCCAGCACGATGACGACATACATATACACAAGTCAAACCCGAAGGCTTGACTTGTGTCGATACTCGTCAGGCGATCTGTGGTGCGTAGTGCTTCTTAAGAAATGCCAGCGTTGTTTTCGGGGTGATTTGTCCGATGGAGTCAAAATCACCTTCTTTCAGGAAGGCACGCACGCTTGATGCGCTAATGACCTGATCGCCGTTTGAGATTCTTGGAATGATATCCACCTCAATCCCGAAGGTTGGCAGTATTTCAGCCATTTTCGCATTGTATTTCTTGGTAAGCTGACACTTTGGCTCATCACCGAGAAAGATTTCGGTTATGCCGAGGCGCGGGGCGATGTATTCGCAGAAAAACCATGCTTCTACCGAGGCATCTGCAGGCACATCATTTTTGTCCTCTTTCGAAAAGTATTCCGGGAAAGTGACAGTCGTACAAATATACCGGCCCCCGTCGATCACCTTGACATTCTTGAGATGCGCAAGCCCGTCACGCACCATCTCTTTGCGGTGCTTGAACGGGAAGAATGACATATCCTCCTCGATGACAAACACATAAAGAAAATCAACCTGCTTTGCCGCATATTCAAGCAAGTGCAGATGGCCAAGTGTAAACGGGTTACAGTTTACAGCTACGCTGCCGTATTTTTTGTGTCCGGGCTCTCGGACTTCATCAAGATAGGCCACGTATGTGTCGAGACCTTGTGATTCGAACATTTTGCTGAATGTCCGGTACAGGGTGTATTTTTGCAGGCCAAGGGCATTGTGTGCACGTGCGTATTGCTGCTCCGTTATTGGCGCAGCATCCGGGTTCGCTGTCGCAGCGGGCTTAGAAAGCCTCTGAGCAATCCGTTTGCCGAAAAGCTTGTTGCCACGTGGGCCGACGTGAGAATGGTCAATGAATAATTCGCCATAATCATGTGGTCGACTGAGATTGATGTGTTCGTATTCAATCCCTGACTTTGAAACGAACTCTTCCGGCAATTCAAATGTCGACCAAACAATTACCACATCATCTTTTACCAGATGCTGGTGAAGGATATTGTTGAACCAGACAAGAACGGTTGAGCCGCGCAAGCCATGGTTTTCGACTTTGAATGTCTTGTTCCCATCTTTGCCGGATTTTTGGGTAAGATAGCTTTGCAGATAGCTGGCAATTGTGTGGCTATCTTCGGAGCCGTATCCAAAAACATCTGATGCACCAAACAGCATAACCCGGTTATCAGCGTGTTCAGGGTGCCCCACCGTATGACGGCAGCCTTGGCTTACATTGATGTAAGAAGATTCCATGTCCTGAAGAACAAGGCGTGTTGATTGGATGTGGCTTTGCGGGCCGTCAAAAACCTGGCTGAGATATTCAGGCGAGAAATGCGGGATGCCGTTGTAATGTTCTTCGATATGTGGCGGGCAGCCTCTAAGCCACTTTTCACGGACCCCCATATTCTGCCAAAGCTTCATGCCAAGAAGCATGTTTTCTGTCTCGCTACGATTTTTTACACGTAGCACATCGTCATTATAAAATACGATAAAGCGCGCACCTTGGCTCTGAACCTTTGCCTTCATATAGGCAAACAGGTCGTACATAACGCTTTCCTGAAGAGCTGGCCCGATGGACTGCAGCCAGCTGTTGGGCTTGCTTAAAAGGTGTTCAATAAAGAAAAGTTTGTCGAAATACTTGTCTAACGGCTGTTTAAACGCCTCAGACCCGACAAATGTTCTGAGTAGCAAAGAAAGGTTCTTCGGCTGGAAAAAGTTTGGGCTTAGTTGATCTTTTACCTGTTTGAACACATCAAGTGCGCCTTCAAGATCACTCATACGCAGCCGTAACTTACACTCAAGAAAGGTGGTCGCATCAGCAATGATGCCTCTCGATCGAATGTCAGTCAGCGTTTTGATCGCAGCGGTCAGGTTTTCTCGACTCTCGTAGAACCGAGCCAGTGCATATGCAATATCCGGACTATCCGGTGCGAGCTCAAATGCAGCTTGCAGGACAGGTTCTTTGCGTAGTGTCGAGTACTCAGAGGTCGCTTCGAACTCTTCCGGAATGGTGAAGAACTGATCGGCCATCTGAATGAGAGACTTGGCGATATCGTAGGCGTTTGACTGCTGCATTGGAATAACCACTATAAAGCCGATGTGAAGCGATATTATGCATGACTGTATTCAACTGATAGCAGAGAAAAATTTAGAGATTGGAAATTTTAAATTTTGAAATGCGTAATTTTGTCTGCGTTGGGGGAAAGAGGAAGCTTGAGTTTGTTTTGACTCCTTAAGCACTGCTGGCACGGGAGTTCGCCGTAAACCACACTGAAAATTCTTGCTTGCTGTTCTTAAAACCTGTATCACGCAATCCGCTAAAGGCACCCGTAGCTCAGCTGGATAGAGCGTCGCCCTCCGAAGGCGAAGGCCACAGGTTCGAATCCTGTCGGGTGCGCCAATTTCCCCTAAAATCCTAACCGTGTTTGTGCTGGTATTTTCGGCATGGGTGTTTAGTCTTCCCGAACTTATTCGAATTTCGGGATCTAGATCATGCGCGGCTACCTTCACAACCTTTCTGGTTATAACGTGCTGTTTTGTATGGCGGCGCCGGCGGAGTATGGGGAATTCCTCAAGGCGCGGTTTACGCCTTTGATGATCGGGGTTGGGCCGGTGGAGGCTGCGATCAATTTGACTGCCGCCTTGACCGAATTGAAGTTGGCTGGTGATTTGCCTGATCTTGTTGTGACCTTGGGGTCGGCCGGGTCGCGCACGTTGGAGCAGGCCGAGGTCTATCAGGCTGTTTCCGTGTCCTATCGCGATATGGATGCGTCGGTTCTGGGTTTTGAGAAGGGCTGCACGCCGTTTGTCGAGTTGCCAGCCGAGATCGAGATGCCGCATCGTATCCCCGGCATCCCCGAAGCACGTTTGTCGACCGGCGCCAATGTGGTGTCAGGCGCAGCTTATGACGTCATTGATGCCGATATGGTCGATATGGAAAGCTTTGCCATCCTGCGCGCCTGTCACAAGTTTGATGTGCCGCTGATCGGTTTGCGCGGCATTTCCGATGGCAAGGAAGAGCTTTTCAAGCTTTCCGACTGGACGGCTTATCTGCATGTGGTCGATGAAAAACTGGCTGTTGCCATTGATGCGTTGAAGGCTGGTCTTGAAAGCGGCGAGATCAGCATTCCCAAACGCTGATCCCTCTTGTTGCATTTTCGAAACAATCAGGAATTCTCAGGTGCCTGCGCGGATCTGATCAAGGGTTTTGACCGGGGTGAGCGCCTGTGGGTCGACCTGAATTTCGAGGATGGCGGGTTTGTTTGAGGCGATGGCGCGCTCAAAGGCCGGTCCGAAATCCTCTGTCCTGGTGACGGTTTCGCCGTAGCCGCCAAAGGCCTTGGCGTAGGCCGCGAAATCCGGGTTGTGCAGTTCGGTGCCCGAAACGCGACCGGGATAGTTGCGTTCCTGATGCATGCGGATGGTGCCAAACATGCCGTTATTGACCACCAGCGTGATGATATTGGCACCATATTGCACGGCGGTGGCAAATTCCTGCCCGTGCATCAAAATGCATCCGTCGCCGGCAAGGCAAACCACCGGGCGGTCCGGATGGGCCAGCTTGGCCGAGACCGAGGCCGGCAATCCGTAGCCCATCGAGCCCGATGTCGGGGCCAGTTCGGTGCGGTATTCCCGATAGCGGAAGAAGCGATGGAGGAAGGCGGCATAGTTGCCCGCCCCATTGGTGACAATCGCATTATCGGGCAGTTTTTCACGCAGTTCCGCCACCACATGGGCCATTTTGACATCGCCCGGGGTTTCGACCGGGGTGGAAAAGGCGATGTAATTGGCATGTGCGGTTTCAATCATCTCGTGGCGGGCCGATCCATCTACCGGCTCCATCATCGCAATCGCGCGCAGGAAGGAACGCTGCGATGCATTGATCGCGACATCCGGGCGATAGACCCGGCCCAATTCATCGGGCCCACTGTAAACATGCACCAGTTTCTGTTTCGGGCAGGGGATATCCAGCAGGCTATAGCCACTGCTGGTCATTTCCCCCATGCGTGAGCCAACCAAAATCACAAGATCGCTGTCCTTGATGAATTCGGCCAGCTTGGGATTGATGCCGATGCCGACATCGCCGATGAAGTGGCTGTGCGTGTTGGGGATATAGTCCTGACAGCGGAAGCTTGTCGCAATTGGCACATTGTTACGAAGTGCAAACGATTTAAGGTTTTCAGTCGCTTCACGGGTCCAACCGCCACCCCCGACGATCATCACCGGTTTTTCGGATTTCGAAAGCGCCTCGCGGAAACGGGCGACGTCTTCGGGGGCTGTTTTGGCCTCAATCGGGACATAGGGTTTGGCATCCGGTACGTCCGCACTTGAAGACAGCATGTCTTCGGGAAGCGCCAGAACCACCGGGCCGGGGCGGCCGGATGTCGCGATGTGGTAGGCGTGGCTGATATATTCCGGGATGCGGTTGATGTCATCGATCTGCCCGACCCACTTGGCCAAGGGTTCGAACATCTTGCGGTAATCGACTTCCTGAAACGCTTCGCGATCGACCATGTCACGCCCGATCTGGCCAACCAGCAGGATCATCGGTGTGCTGTCCTGATGGGCGACATGAACGCCGGCCGATGCGTTGGTCGCACCCGGGCCGCGCGTCACCATGCAGATGCCCGGCTTGTTGGTCAGCTTGCCATAGGCCTCTGCCATGATGGCAGCGCCACCTTCCTGACGGCAGATGATCGGTTCCATGTCGGGATGATCGACCAGGCCATCAAGCACGGCGAGGTAGCTTTCGCCCGGGACAAGAAAGACGCGTTCCGCCCCGTGCAGGGCCAGTTGATCGACCAGAATGCGTCCGCCATGGCGCGTTTCTGTTTTCCCGGACATGTTTTAAGAACTCCGTTGCGTGGGGCAAAATGGGCTTTTCAGGTTATCTGTTTGCCATCCGGGTTTTGACCCTGATGATGGCGTGATCGCGATTTCATCATGGAAAACGGGCAAAGGTAAAGACGTCTGATCGGCAAAACAGCGGAAAATCCGACGATATATGGAGCGGTTCTAAAACCCCTGCGTTTTTGCCAAAAAACGGCAGAGCATTATGCTGCAGTGCGGCCCATCCCCAGTGGATTCCCGTCAACTTAGAAGTACCTTTCGGCCACACGCACGATGTCGCCCGGCATGACGATGGTGGCAAGGGTTGCCGGGATGACGACGCGCGATGCGTCATGCCCGCGCAGGATTTCGATATCGTCCTCATCCCCGCGATAGGTCAGGCCCCCGCCGACCGCGATGGCATTGAGCACATTCATGCCAGGTACATAGTCATAGGATCCCGGTTGATTAACCTCACCCATGATGAAAAACGGGCGAAAGGCGATGATTTCAACCGCGATATCTGGATGGCGCAAATACCCATCAAGATAGGCGTCATGTATTTTCTGGCGTGCCTGATCCGGGGTGAGGTTGCGCGCATCAACCGGCCCGATCAGTGCCAGATTAAGCCGACCCATGGCATCGACCTTGAATTCGCCTGACAGGTCCGGCTCGCCAAACACCGTGACCCGCACCGTATCGCCACTATCCATGACATAGACGGTCTGGGCCTGTGTGCCGGGAGTGCTTAACAGGGTCAGGATGAGGACCATCAGGGCAAAAAGACGCCAGGGTGATACGCCGGATATCGGGTGTTTCGGGATCATTTACATCTCCAGCTTGAGGCGGATGTGGCTTTGCAGGCGGTCATAATCCTCGCCCGGACGGTTTGAATTTCGCTGGTCATAGGCAAGGCCGCCTTCGATTTTAGTCAAGCGATTAAGCCCATAGCGCAGGCCAAAGCCAAGGTGATGGGTGCGATCACGCCGTGTGGTTTGTTGATAGGTCTCAGAGCTGTAGGCAGCGTTAAGCGAAACAGTAAGCCCGCGACGCAGTTCATGCGAAATGCCGGTTCCAGCTTCAAAGGCCAGAATGCCACTGGCGCCGGTCTGGGTCGTTTCGCGTACGGTGCGTGCGGCGTTGAACGTGATGTTGGTCAGGCGTGTAATCGCCCAGTCAAAATCACCGCGCAGTGTGTAGTCGCCGATATCGCCAAAAGACGGGTCGGCATAGGACTGGCTCATCCAGCCGGCTGCCAGATCGGCCGTGATCAGATCGGTCAGGTCAAGGCGGATGCCGCCAAGCAGCTGATAGCCCGCGGAATCGCGAATGCGCCCGTCATCATCGGGCGTGCGGTTATATTGGCGTTGGTTAAAGCTGATCTCGCCATAGGCTTCGCGGCCAAGATCAAGCGGCATCAGAACACGCAGGGTTTCGCGCAGTTCAAGGCGATCGCGGTCATCATTGCGGATGCGTGATCCATTGCGTGCGGTACTGTCGTCAAAGGCGAGGCGCCGCAGGGAAAACAGTGATTCATAATCCAGGCCATTGGTGACATGGCGTCCGCCGATTTGCGCACTTACATCGCGGTAAATTACCGGCGCGGTGGCACTGGTTGAGACATCGTTACTGCCCCGTGGATCGTGGGTGCGCTTGATCTCAAACCCGCCGTCAAGCGAGGTCGCACCAAGCTCCAGACTGCCTGCCGCGCGCAGTTCAATGTCCTGATAATCATCGTCCGAAGAGTCGGCAAAAAAGCCGAGCTCGCCACCGGCCGAAAGATGCAGGTGAAAAATCCGCCAGTCGCCTTGCAGGGTCAGGCGCGGGGTCAGGGTTGTGATGACATCATCGGTCGGGTTGGCATCGCTTTGAAAAATGTTGCTGTCATAGCGCGTGCCGATATCAAGCGACGGGGTTGCCAGAAGCCGTCCGATCCGAATGCCGTTGGCCTCATCCGGTGCATCCATCGCCAGAGCTGCGCTTGGCGTGATGGCACAAATGAGTGCGATGGCCAGAAGGTATCCGCGCATCAAACCTGCCGCCGGTTACATTGAAGGCAGGGTTTCAGCCCGTGGCAGGGTCTGTGCCACGGTTTGGATGGCGCCAGTGTTTTGAAGGGCAATACAAGTGTGCGGATCAGAATGATCCCATCAAAGACAAGGCTTTGACGCCGGACATATTCAAGATCGCAGGCCGTGCGTGCACGCAAATGATCGTCGCCGCAAACCGGACCGCGCCAGCCCTGAATTTGCGCCCAGCCTGTCATGCCGGGTTTGATGGTTAGGCGGGCGCTGTAATCGGCGATGCGGGCAGAAAAGCCATGATGATCCGCAAGGCTGTGCGGGCGCGGACCAACCAGCGACATGTCGCCGCGCAGCACATTGAAAAGTTGCGGCAACTCGTCAAGGCCGGTGCGGCGTAAGGTCGCTGTGAAACGGTTCGATCGGCGCAGACTTGATGGGGAAGCGGGGTGACAGGTTCGATCCCGCAGGGTTCGAAACTTGAAAATGACAAAGGTCTGGCCGTTCTGGCCAACGCGTTTTTGAACGAAAAGTGGTTTGGTAAAGCCCAAGCCAAGCAGCAAGGCGGCAATGACGATCATGACCGGGAAAAGGATGACCAGGCCAATTCCGGCAAGGACAAGATCACAGCTACGTTTGACACATCCATTACGCACGGAAACCCGCCACGCCCTGGCCCGCATTGGTTCTGATGTGTCGGTATTCCCCATCAAGCCGGATGCCCACCCCAACATTCATGACCCTGATATTTCATAACTCAGGGTAGATGTATTGGGCGCGTTTTCAAGTTTTTATGACGTGGGTCTTTGGTCGGATTGCGCGATTTAAGCCCAAAGTTACAGGCTGTTAGCGCAAGGACGGGATGCTTGAAAGCACGGTCTTCATCAGCTGTGGCTGGCGGTTCACACCGGTCTTTGAAAAGATAGTCTTAAGGTATGTCCGTGCCGAAGAATGCGAAATTCCGACAAGTTCGGCTGCCTGATCTAGCGCCAGTCCCTCGGCCAGTTTCTGGGTCAGTTTTGCCTCGGACCGGGTCAGGCCGAACAGGTCCATCAGATCGTCAATCGCAGGCGGGCGTTGTTGCGCCGGATCGACCAAAATGATCATGAAGCTTTGCGTGCCATCGGCCTTTTTGGGGACACGCCGGATCAGAAGCGAAAGTTTTTCACCGTCGCGTTCAAGCGAGAAGCTTTGATGGCTGCGCGGCACGTTCTTGCCAGGTGGTGAGAGGAACCCGGCCAGCCCGTCCGGACTGGGATCAATGATCAGGCGTCCCTGGGATCCGGAGCGCACCAGCGAGGAGCGGCGCAATACATCAGCCCCCTGCGCATTCAAATGCAGGATGTTGAGGTCTTCATCGACCGCAATCACGCCCAGTTCAAACAGATCAAGAAATTCGGTCGGCAGGGTGTCTTCGCTTTGGCCAAGGCGGCTTTTGATTTCGGCCTCGATGTCATCAAGCATCGTCTCAAGCATGGTCGGCTTGGGATAAAAGCGAAACACACCGAGCTCATTCACCGCAAGCAGTGCTGATTGCAGATCGGCATAGCCCGTCAGCATCAAAATCAACAGGTCCTTGCGCACGGTGCGCAATTCGGCAGCCAGTTCAAGGCCGGTCATGCCGGGCATGTGGATATCAAGAATAACGGCCGAAATATCCGCGTCTGCCGTGATCGCATCGCGCGCGGCAATCGGGTCATTGAGAAAGACGCCCTCCCAGTCCGGACGCAGGCGGGAAAAATTGCGGCGATGTGACGACAGAAGGTTCTCGTCATCATCAACAAATGCAATTCGCACCGTCTTTTTGGCCGTCATCAAAAGCGCCCTCCACAAATGGGGATGTCCGAGAAAGGTAGTCTGACACTAATCTCCGAACCCTCAAAGTCCTGCTGTTCGTATAGCACGCATTTAAGGGCTTCTGTTCGAAAAGATAATCGCCCAAACCGTGCAAACCGCGCGAATGGAGATCTCCATTTATGGATCAGGTTGAAAAACAACGCCCCGTCATTTTGATGGTCGATGATGATGAAAAGCTGCTGGCGGCTGTGCGCCGGACCCTGTCGGGTTGCTTTGAATTCGTCACCCACACAGACGGGCAAAACGCACTGGACTGGCTCGCGCAGAACCGCGAGCGGACCGACCTGATCATTGCCGATCTGGTCATGCCCGAACTTGATGGTATTTCCTTCCTGAAGCAGTCGGCGCGCATGGCGCCAAATATCCACCGGATGCTGCTATCTGGTAACGTTTCAAGCCTGTCGCTGCGCGAAGCAATCAATCAGGCAATGGTAACGCGTGTTCTGGCCAAGCCGGTTTCGGTTGCGGTGCTCAAAGAGGCAATTGACCGCATCCTCAATACCGAAGCTGCGGTTAAAAAGGTCACCAGCGGCCCTTCGGCCCTGATGGTCAATAATGCGATTGATCGCGCGGACTTCCATACCGTCCTGCAACCGCGTTTCCGGGCAAGCGATCTGGGTCTGTGCGGGGCAGAGGTGCTGTGTCGCATGCCGACACTGGAGAAGGAATTTGGCATCGACGAGATCATCGAATCCTGTCAGGAAAACCCGGTGATCAACCGCCTGGGCAGCCAGATGATGGCGATCATGGTCGATCAGGCACCGCGCTATAGCGCGCTTCTGGGTGATCAGGCCAATCTGGCCGTCAATCTTTCGGCCTTCTCGCTCAAGACGCCGCAATTCTTCGAGCTGATCATTCGCTTCTATGAAAAGATGCGGATGCGCGGGGTCAAGGTGAGTTTTGAAATTCCCGAACGCCAACTGGCACCCAATGATCTTGAGATGCTGGCCAATGCGACCCGCCTGCGTGAACGCGGTATCGGGCTTTTGATTGATGATTTTGGTTCGGGGAACAATTCACTCGATCTTTTGCGTCAGGAAGTCTTTGCCGGGATCAAGCTTGATCGCGATCTGGTGCGCGGGACCATGAGCGATTTCCTCGATGATGCCTTTGTTGAATGGATCGCGCAGGTCTGTTCGAAAATGGGCCTGTCGATTTCTGCCAAGGGCATTGAAAGCGCCAAGGTCGCCGAAAAGCTGCAAGTCTACGGGATTAGCGAACTGCAGGGCTTCCACCTTGGCACACCGGTTTCCCTTGATAATTGGGAAGCAAGTGCGTCAACCTCGCTTGTGGCGACGGGCTAGGCACTGTCTTGGCAAATCTCCGGTTTCAGGCATTGAAAAACACGTGCCGGTGACCACTATCTATAGGCATGTGATGGAGCATGAAAACGATGATGCATAATGCACTTAAAGCGATCGCGATGGCGATCGCACTGCTTGGTTTCCTGGTCAGCCCGGCATTGGCTGGCGGCACGCTTTCCATGACCAAGGCCGATGGTGAAACGGTCCGTGTGTCCATGCAGGAACTGATGGATTTGCAGGCGACTGAAATCAACACTTCGACCCAGTGGACCGATGGTGTCCAGACGTTCCGTGGCGTGGCCTTTGACCTGCTGTTTGATACCTATGGTCTGGAAGCAGAGACCGTGCGTGTGTCTGCCCTAAATGATTATAACGTCATGGTGCCGGTTGACATCCTGCGCGAAGACGGTGCCATTCTGGCCTACCATCTGAACGACGCCGAGATGTCGGTGCGTGAAAAGGGGCCGTTCTGGGTGATTTTCCCCTATGACGCAGACGAGCGGTTTCAGACTGATACCTATTGGGCTTATTCCGTCTGGCAGGTAAAGTCGGTTGATGCAGCGAATTAAGTCATTCTTTTTCAAGACGACGGGCAGGGCCATGTTTATCGCATTGGTCCTGTTCGTTGCGTTGTATGGCATCCTGTCCACGGCCATTGTCCGCCAACTTGACGATGAGCGATTCACCTATCGCGAAAACTTCGTCTGGGCAGTCTTTCAGGTGCAGCGCCAGTTTCTGGTTCTTCAGCGCGATATCGAAGCTGCATTTGGCCGGGTTGGCCTTCGCGATGAAGTGGTCGATGACATTCTGCTGGAATACGAAATTCTGGTCAGTCGTGTCATCCTGTTGCGCGAAGGCGAAGGGTTCAGGGTTCTGTTCACCGTGCCCGAAGTTGCCGAGACGGTCGATCAGCTCGAAGTGCAGATCGATGAGATCGATGCCGCCATGGCAAGCATCACCGATCCCGCAGAAAAACTGAGCGAGCTTTATCGCCTGCTTGAGCCGATGAACGAGGCCTTGCAGCAGGCGGTGGTGCGGACTACCAATTTTGTCTCGGTCTATAACGCCAATAATATCTCGGTCGTGAAGACCGATATTCAGGTGCTGTCATATCTGTTCTTTGTCGGCGTTATCGTGATGGCGGTGCTGGGCGGGTTCATGTTGCGCCAGCGTCAGAAGATTTTTGCCGCCGATATCGCCACCCAAAAGGCGCGCCAGGAACAGGAAGTGATCGAAGAAGCCGCCGATTATGCCAAGATGCATGCGCTTGGCACCTTGGCTGGCGGGGTTGCCCATGAAATCAACACGCCGGCGCAATATATCCAGAACAATCTGGAATTCCTGTCTGACAGCTTTGCCGATATTGTCGGCGCGATCGAGCGCAAGGACCCCAAGGAACCGGCAAAGCTTAATCTTGATAACGACAAGATCGACTTCATCAGCGAAGAAGTGCCGATGGCAATCGATGAAAGCATTCAGGGCCTGAACCGGATTGCAGAAATCGTGCGCGGCATTCGCAAGTTTGCCCATCCGACGACCGATGCGGTGGAACTGATTTCGATTAACGAGGAAATTGATACCGCCGTGACGCTTACCCGGAACCAGGTCAAGCATATCGCCGATCTGGACGTTTCGATGCAAGCAGACGTCACCGAAGTCAGCGGCCGCAGAAACCATTTGTCGCAGGCATTGATCAATCTGATCGTCAACGCGTCCCAAGCCATTCGCGAAAGTGGTCAGCGACGTGGCAATATCGACCTGCTGGTGAGCTCAGATGACGACAATGTCTATATCCGCCTGCGCGATAATGGCGGCGGGGTGCCCGAAGAAATCCGTGAACGGATTTTCGATTACTTCTTTACCACCAAGGAACGCGGTGTCGGAACCGGCCAGGGCCTGCCGATTTGTCGCAAGCTTATTCAGGATGATTTCAACGGCGATCTGACCTTGTCGGCCGATTATACAGACGGGGCAGAATTCGTGATCCGCTTGCCAAAACCCGATCACGCCGCGATGGCCGATACCAACGCCGACCTTCTTGAAGGGCCGAGCGATCTGAACAGTCTTCTGAGATGATCTGCTGAATTAAAGCTACCCTTCCAGCAAGCAGGTTTAAACACCCTGCTTGGGGCGTTTGGCTTAGTGGGCGGTCTGGCTGACTGGCCCGTGCGCGGCGCGTTCCAGCGGAACGTGTTTTTCCAAACACGTCCGTTCCCAAACAGGCCACTCGGCCGCGGCCCCGCATTTGGTGATATAGCCGCTGGCGAGGTCGTATTTCTGTGCACGGGTTGCACCATCGACACCGGCCTTGCGGGCAAAATGCTGCGCGGCATAGACAATCAGCAGGCTTTCGGAATTGGCCGTTGGGGCCGATTCCGGTCGATGGTGAAATGCGATGTTTTCAATGATCTGATGGGGAAAGCCCCAGCAAGCACAGATGCAGGCAGACACCGCCGGGTGGGCAAAGCCCATCTCGCTGATTTCGGCGGAAACGATATCGCAGTTATCGGCATCCGCGCGGTGGCGGCTGGCGGCAAGTTGTTCGGGCAGGACATTGGCGATGATGATTTCGCCGATGTGACACAGAAGGGCGGCGGCCCGGATCTGATCAACTGTATCGGGGGCAAGATTGCGCAGGCGCGCGATATTGGCGGCCATCTGCCCCAGGACAAGCGGGCGATGCAGGGCGATATTGATCCGGCTGCCATCAAAATTGCTTGGCTGGCCAAGTTCGCACCACAAGATACACAAGGCCTTGATGGTCTCGATCCCGAGAACTTTCAAAAGTCCGACAAAGTCGGGCTGTGCATCCGCCGGGACAAGCTCTTCACGCTGGGCCAGCTCAGCCGCAAGTGCGGTTAAGGCCGGGTGATCATGGGCGAAGTCATTAAGCTCGGTATGGCTGCTGGGGCCGCTGAACTGCAAGATGGTGTGCAGGCGCCGGAAGGTCGACGGCCACATCAGATCCGCCGGAACGCGAGACAGCAGATCAACCAGCAACGGATCGCGCAAATACCCGTTCAGGATCAAACCGCGTTCGGCGGCATGAATGATGTCATTGTCGCTGCATGGCTTGGTCAGGAAGTGATGTGTGGCGGCAGCACCATTCTGAATGGCGATTTCATCGGCATAGCCCGATAACAGAATGCGCGATGTTTGCGGCGATCGTTTTGCCACGATGCGCAGGAATTCTGCGCCGTCCATCGAAGGCATGCGCATATCGGAAATGACCACGTCGGCGGGGTATTCTTCAAGTCCGATCAGGGCCTGTTCGGCACTTTCGAAAAACCGCAAATTCCAATTTGGTCGCTTTGAAACCATACGGCGACGCAACCCGCGCAGGACATTGGGGTCATCATCGACAAATATGATCGAAGCATTTTGCTGCATTTCTTTGCGCGATACCTACGAGATTGCGGCAGAAAGACTGGCGGCATCACATGGTTTGCTGAGCACAATTGATGCGCCAACAGATTTGGCTTCGGCGTTGACCTTGGCGTCATAAAAGCCGGTCAGCATGATCTTGCGCGTGCCTTCGGCATTCTTGATGTCGCGGCGCTCGATTTCATAAAGCATTTCGATCCCCGACATGCCCGGCATCATATAGTCCATGATGACCACGTCATAGGGGTTCTGTTTGCGACCGGCCTGAGCGAGCATCTGCAAGGCGGTTTCGCCGTTTTCCGCAACGTCGATCTGGGTGGCCCCGGCACTGCGCAAGACACGCCGGACAGAGAAGCGGACCTCGATACTGTCATCGACGAGCAGGAAACGCTTTTCGTTGTTCTGCTTGCCATAGGCGTTGTCGCCTTTGCACCGGCGCAGACCGTCGGCGATTTCGATATCATTCTGACTGCTTCTGGGCGTTGCGACATTCATGACGGGGTACCGGCTTTTTCTGGAGTGGGTAATTCGTTTGCTTGATGTCCATTTTTGCTGTTTTCCGCCCATTTCAATATCCCCATATGGGGACACAGATGAAAAAAACGGGCTGCAAAAAAAATGCAGCCCGTTGAAAACGAAGCGTGAAATGGCGAGATGATCAGAATTCGCGGCCGACTTTGTGATCAATCGAGAATTTGCCGCCACCCTGAATAAGGGTCGCCAAGGCAAGAAGCCCCCACATCAGCGGTGTTTCAAAACCGCCATCAATCCAGAAATAGCCCGCCGGAATATGGGTCAGAACGGCCACGGTCATGAAAACAAGAACCGCAGCAGCCACCGGACGGGTCAGAAGGCCCACGGTCAGCAGCAAGCCGCCAAAGAACTCAAGCAGGCCGATGGCAAGCGCAAACAGCAGGCCCGGCGCAAAGCCGATGCTTTCAAGCCAGCCAGCGGTACCTTCAAGCCCATAGCCGCCAAAGGCGCCAAAAAGCTTCTGCGCCCCATGCGGGACCATAAGAAGGCCGGTCGCCACACGGATGATAACAGGCGAAAGCGGTTTAAGGGCCGACCAAAGATTGCCAAGGGCAGGGATGATCGGGCGGGTTTGTGGGGTATCAAGGGTCGTCATGACAGTTCTCCTGTTCATGGGGCACGCGGGTTTCGCGTTCTATGCCGCCATATCAAATAAAAGGGCTTCGGCACCGTTGGCATTGGCAAAGACGATCTCGTCTTCATCCTTGATCGCCACACCGTCACCGGCTGTAAGGGTTTCGCCGTTCAGCGTCACGGTGCCGCGTGCAACCTGCACCCAGGCAACCCGGCCTTTTGCGATTTTGTGTGTTGCTGTTTCGCCGTCATTGAGATGGGCGACATAAAGATCGACATTCTGATGAATGGTGACCGAGTCTTCGCGACCATCGCGGCTGCCAATCAGGGTCAGGCCGGAACCGGTATCGCGACGTGCGATTTCCTTTTCCTCATAGCCCGGCTCAAGACCGGCGGCCTCGGGGATGATCCAGATTTGCAGGAAATGCACCGGATCGGTTTTCGAATGGTTGTATTCCGAATGGCGAATGCCGGTGCCCGCCGTCATGCGTTGCAGCCGGCCCGGGCGGATGACCGACCCGTTGCCAATGCTGTCTTTGTGTTCAAGGGCACCTTCCAGAACATAGGAAATGATTTCCATGTCCTTGTGGCCATGGGTATCGAACCCGGCACCGGGAATGACCCGGTCTTCGTTAATGACGCGCAGCGGGCCCCAGCCCATACGGTTCGGATCGTAATAATGGCCGAACGAAAAGGTATGGTTGGAATCAAGCCAACCAAACTGGGCGCGACCGCGGGTATCTGCATCTACTTTGATAAGCATGTCTACCTCCACGAGGGTATCTGTTCCGTTGTTGAAAATAGAATACCTTTTTCCCGTAAGGGTACAATTCACCCAATTATCGCCAATGTGTTGCGAAATTCGCAACAATCGGGCTGGGCGCGATGCGGATCGCTGCCCTCGGTCCACCAAGCAAACTCATGGTATTTTGAGCCCTGCTAAGATCCAGATGGTTGCGTGGCGCGTATGACAAACTACGCTCTGAAGTATGCAACGATGGTGACTGGCATGACTGATTTTGAAATGCCGACACTGATGATGGTGTCCCATGGCAACAGTGGTAATGGCGGCGACCCGGCAGGCGATCTTGCCCGCTCAATTGCGCCTGACTGGAATGGCCCGCTTAGCCACGGCTACATGCGAAGCAAACCTGCACTCAGTGATCAGCTTGAGAAGCTCAAGTCCTCCGGTGATGCCGATCGCCTGATTGTTTTCCCGCTGTTCTTTAGCGAAGGCTATTTGGTGTTTGAAGAACTGCCCGCTAAACTGCATCAGGCGGGACTGAGTGACACTGTCATCCTGCCGCCTGCGATCAATCTGCCCGGTTTTGGTGAAATGATTGCCGCGCGTATTCATGCATCCGCGCGCAAGCGGGACTGGGATCTTTCGCAGACATCTGTGTTTCTTGTGCCGCATGGCTTGAAAACATTGACGCAACCCTTGCCGGAAACCGTGCGACTGGCTGATCGCCTGAGCCGGATTTGCGTTGGCGCGGAAATCTGTATTGGCAATATCGAAGGATCGCCGTCGCTTTCTGACTGGCGCGATATCGGATCACACAAACAGGCGATCATCGTGCCGATGCTGGCCGGGGGTGGCACGCATGCGCGCGAAGATCTGCCGGAAATGATTGATGCCAAATCAGGTGAGAGGATCGAGGTCCTGCCGCCCATCGGGCAGTGGGAAGAATTGCCGGGACTTATTCTGGGTGAAGCCGAACGTCATGTTGCGCGCTTTGGCGGCATGGCGGTTCCGCTTGGCCCGACCGGGCAGGATCTGTGGGCGGAGCGGGTTCAGCGATCTGCCTGAATGCTGGTGATCAGCCCAGCACCGGTTTGAAGCGGGTTTCGGCCGATTTCCGCAACAGATAATCCCGAAACAGGCGCGCGGCACTGGTCAGGTTGGCATCGCCTTCATGGGCGATCAGCAATTGGCGCTTGGCCCAGTCATCGGCAATCGGGGCGCCGGCGATATTCATATGGCCAAGATATCCTGCGACCGAGCTTTTGCGCAAAAAGCCGATGCCAAGACCGGCCGCAATCATTTGCCGCAAGGACCCGAAACGCACCACGCGGATATGCGGGTGCATGTCGAGTTTGATTTTGGCTGCGGCTTCGGAAATCAGATCATCAATCACCCCACCTTCAAACAGCGAGATGATGTCGTATTTCGCGGCCTCAGAAAACTTCACCGGTTTTGGATTGTCGGCATTGGGGATCAATGGGTGGCCTTTTGGCGTCACGACCCAGATCGGATCATCACAAAAGACATCATGGGCCAGACTGCCAAGCGGACTGTTATCAGCCAGAATGGCGAGGTCAGCACGGCCTTCGCGAATGGCTTCCGCACTTTCGCGCGAGGTCAGTTCACGGACATCGACCGATATATGGGGGAAATCGCGTTCAAAATCGGCCAGAAAACTGGGCAGGCCGGTCAGGATCGCCGAGGTAACGGCCGCAAGATAGATCTTGCCCTTCTCACCGGCGTTGAAATCACGCAATTCATTGGAAAGATGGTTCAGGTCGCCCAGAAGCTTTTCGCCGTAGCGGGCAAAGATCGCGCCTTCTTCGGTCGGTTCGACCCCGCGGGGCAGGCGGCGCAGGAGTTTGACACCCAGCATGGCTTCAAGTTCGCCGATACGGCGCGAAACGGCCGATGTCGCGATATGTTCGCGCCGGGCGGCTTCATTGATGCTTCCGGCGCGCACGATGGCGACAAACAGCCGGATGGTGACGATGTCAAACTTTTGCATGGAACCGTTGTCGGTGGTTCAACCCGAAGCGTCAAGGGCTTTGCATCTTCAAGCGCGTGCAGATCATTGCAAATTGCAGGGCCGGGGAAATTAACCCTGAACCTGACGCATCGCCTTGTTCCAGTCCGCCGTCAGTTCTGCGTGGTTTTTCGCCTGGGACGCTTTCATGATGACTGCAACACGAAGGGCCTGAACAAAGGCCGTGAACCAGCCGATGCGGACTTCGCGTTCAATGCTGGTGGCGTCTTTATAAGCAATCGTGGTCATGGCTCTGATCCTTGTAGATCGTCTGTGTCTAAGGTGATTTCAGGTATACCCAGACCCTGCTAAAACAACTATTCTCGTTTCACCGCCATCCCGTTCTTGTTTGGAGAACGGTATATTCAATCCATTGATTTTGAATGGTTATTCCATGTTGCGATGCGCAACATAGGCGCGGTATCGAGGCGTTTGACACTGGTTTGACACTGGTTTGACGCTGGTTTGACGGGTGTCTGGGCTGGGTGCTTCTGGCGACTCAACGCGGTTTTCGCGTTGGGCGTCTTTCTGTTATAGCTTGATGAATACGTGATCACAGGGGTGCCCGAAAATGACCGGTTCGAACGATAATCTTGCCTATGAACAGGCCCATGGCAGTGGACTTCAGGATCATCTGGGTTACCGGTTGGTGGAATGGGCTGAGGACCATGCGGTGATCGAACTCGATGTGCAAAACCATCACTGCAACCGGGCCGGTATCCTGCATGGCGGGGTTCTGACCACCCTGATGGATACGGCGTCTGGCTATGCGGTATGTTTCTGCCCTGTGCCGGGCAATGTGCGCAGATCCCTGACCCTGTCGCTGACCACCAATTTCCTTGGCATGGCAAAAGAGGGTGTTGTGCGTGTGGTGGGCCGCAAGCAGGGCGGTGGCCGCACGGTGGTGTTTACCGAGGCAACCGCCTATGACGCGGCAGGTACTGTGATTGGCACATCAACAGGCACGTTCAAATATCACCGTGGCAGTGATGATCCCAATGGCGTGCCGCGCGATGCCTGAATTCTAAGCCAGATCGCCAATGAAAAAGGGACGCAACCGGTTGGCTGCGTCCCTTTGTTTTTCGAATATGCGGTGGTTAGCCCGGCATCTGCCATTTGCCATTGACCAGCCGCGGGATATTCAGCGGGTTGGCATCCTTGATCGGGGCTGGCAGCAACGCATCCGGGAAGGCCTGATAGGAGACCGGACGGACAAAGCGTTTGATGGCAAGCGACCCGACCGAGGTCGAGCGTGAATCCGTACTTGCCGGATAAGGACCGCCGTGCACCATGGAATGGCAGACCTCGACACCGGTCGGCCAGCCATTAATCAGGATGCGACCGGCACATTTTTCAAGCGCCGGACGCAGGGCATTGGCCAGATCGGCATCGCCATCGACCATGTGGATAGTCGCGGTCAGCTGACCGATCAGGGTGGTCGACAGGGCAATCATGTCTTCAACGCAGTCGCATTCGACAATGATGCCGGCCGGGCCAAACATTTCCTCGGCCAGTTCCGGGTTGGCTTTCCAGTCGGCTGCTGTGGTGCGGAAGATCGCCGGGCTGCCTTCGAATTTGCCATCAGAGTCGCGACGTTTCAGTGCGCAATTGACCTTGCCATGTTTGGTCATGGCGTCGGTAACATCGTGATAGGCGCTTGAAACCCGATCGGTCAGCATGGCAGTGCCGCCAATCTGGCCAAGCTCGCTTGCGGCCGTATCGACAAAGGTATCGAGATCCGCACCCTTGAGCGCGATCAGAAGACCCGGATTGGTGCAGAACTGGCCAACACCCATGGTGAGTGACGCAACCCAGCCCTTGGCAATGTCGGCGGCCTTGTCACCCATTGCCTGGGGCAGCAGGAAGACCGGGTTGTTTGAACCGAGCTCACCATAGAACGGGATCGGTTCCGGGCGGGATACGGCAATATCAAACAGGGCACGGCCACCACCGGTCGAGCCGGTAAAGCCAACCGCCTTGATCAGCGGATGCGTCACCAGGGCCTGACCAACCTTGCGTGTACCGCCATGGATCAGGCTGAACACGCCTTTGGGCATGCCGGTTTTTTGAACCGCTGCCTCAATCGCCTTGGCGACTATTTCCGAGGTGCCGGGATGGGCGGCATGGCCCTTGAAGACAACCGGGCAACCGGCCGCAAGTGCTGATGCCGTATCACCGCCGGCGGTCGAAAAGGCCAGCGGGAAGTTTGATGCGCCAAACACACCGACCGGACCAAGCGCCTTGTTCATCACGCGGATGTCGGGTTTCGGCAGGGGCTGACGATCAGGCTGCGCGGTTTCAATGCGGGCTTCAAACCATGACCCTTCTTCGATCCAGTCGGCAAAGAAGCGCAACTGGCCGACAGTCCGGCCGCGCTCGCCGGTCAGGCGTGCAGCAGGCAGGGCAGATTCAAGCGTGCCGATTTCAGTGATTTCATCGCCGCGTGCGTCAATCTCGTCGGCAATGGCGCGCAGGAATTCTGCACGCTTGGCCGGCAGCATGGATGCGAAATCTTCGGCACAGGCCTGGGCTGCGACAACCGCCTGATCAACGATTTCCTCGGTACCATGCTGGAATTTGGTCGGGAGCTTGTCGCCTGTTGCCGGATTGTCAGCCTGAAAGACATCCGGGCCATCCATCCATTCGCCTGCGACATAGTGCTTTCCACTGAACATGTGGGAGTCTCCTGTGGGGTTAAGTCCTGTACCTGACGGGACTGCGCGCATCAATCCGGCCTGACACCACACACCCGAAATGCGGGCGGGATCGGGCCGGGTAGCGCAATCTGATAAACTGAGCGCAGCTTAGATTTTCGCACCGCCGATGTAAACATCATACAATATGATAATAACGTGACCGGGGCCAAAAACCTGTTGGTGCGGACCATAACAAAGGATCGTTGGTGAGTTCGAATATTTTAAACAAAATGGTCAATCAGATTGAAATCGGCAGGTTTTCAAGAGGAAAAGTCGGTGCTGGTGCCGGTAAAGATTGGCAAGGTAGCTGTTGGTACGCGGGAAGGAATAGCCTGAGGCGGCATCACTTCTGTTGTCGCTTCGGCGTGCAGACATGCCAGATCCCGCGAGGCAGAGCGCCTTTACCACGCCGGTGTGCTCAAATGTGAGGAATGCTCACAAAGCCTGTAAAAGGTTGGTTGGTTTGCTTTGGGATGGCTGTCTTCGCCGCGTGCTCAGCTGGCTTCGGAGGTCGGGACGCGGCCAAAGATGCTGGCGAAGTCGGTTTTGGCAGGTTTGGGGCGCTGCAGTTGCAGGCGATCGCGGATGGCATCAAGGTGGCGCGACATTTCGGCAGCCGCGACATCGGGATCACCGCTGAGAAGGGCATTGAGCAGCTGGTCATGTTCGCTGTGGGAGCAATCAACCGGCTGCGGGCTTTCATACATGGCAATGATCAGGGACGTGCGCAGGATCAGGCGTTCGAGGAATTCCTCGATCACGAGATTGCCGCTCAGGCGCGCCAACAACAGATGAAATTCGCCGGACAGGATGATGGCCGCACGATGGTCGCCGCGATGATGGGCGTCATGTTCGCGATCCAAATGCGCTTTGATCTGGGCGGCGCGTTCGTCGGTCATGCTGGTGGCGACCTTGCGGGCAACGCCATCCTCGATCATGCGGCGTGCCGAAAAGACTTCGATGGCTTCGTCGATGGTCGGCTCTGAGACAAAGGCGCCGCGGTTGGGCACCAGATTGATCAGTTTGTCATGGGCGAGCTGCAGGAAAGTGGCGCGAATGCGCGCTCGGCTGACGCCAAAGGTCTTGGCAAGATCTTCCTCTACGAGCTTCATGCCCGGCTCCAGACGGCGATCAAGAATCGCGTCGAGCATTTCGTGATAGATCATTTCCTCCGGGCGCAGCTTTTCGCTGCCTTTATAGCTGCCGGTTGGCTCGGCCTTGGCCATCGTGACGATACTTTCCATCGTTCATGGTTATTGGGTCGTCGTACATTTCTACAAAATTGTTGACGATTTGCACAACAGAAAACTGGCCCTGCATTATCCCGAGTCACGCGAAGATGATTATAATTTTCGCACATGAATTATTTTGACTAATAAAAAGGCATAAAGTGAGCATAAAACGGGCAGACTGGTGCTCTGCACAAACGCTCAGGTTTTGGCTGTTTGGTGAGACTCGCTGAAAAACTGCCAATAAAAACAAGTGGCACGCATCTTGCCTTGGATCGCTGACATGATTGTTAACAATTTTGCATGCAGCGACGGGTGAGCGGATGACGGGTAACGGGGCCATTGAATTGATTGCTGTCAGTAAATTCTATGGCAGCACACAGGCAGTGAAATCGATTGATCTGCAAATTCCGGCAGGGGCGTATTGCTGCTTGATCGGCCCGTCCGGGTGCGGCAAGTCAACCACGCTGCGCATGATCGCCGGTCACGAAGTGATCAGCGAAGGCGATCTTCTGATCGGGGATCGCAATGTGACCGAACTGCCGCCGGTCAAACGTGGCACGGCGATGATGTTTCAGAATTACGCGCTTTTCCCGCACATGACCTGTGCGGAGAACGTCGCCTTTGGCCTCAAGATGCAAGGTGTCTCCCCATCGGATCGTAAAGATCGGGCCAAAGAGATGCTGGCCCGAGTCCATATGGAGCAATTTGCGGATCGCAAGCCCGACCAGCTCTCTGGCGGGCAGCAGCAGCGTATCGCACTTGCGCGTTCCCTGATTACCGAGCCGTCTGTTCTGCTGCTTGATGAGCCGCTTTCAGCCCTTGATCCGTTCCTGCGTGCTCGCATGCGCGATGAATTGCGCCGCCTGCAGCAGGAGCTGGGCATCACGTTTGTCCACGTTACCCACGCCCAGGACGAGGCATTGGCGCTTTCGGACATGGTTGTCGTGATGGAAGACGGGATCATTCGCCAGAAAGGCAGCCCGCATGAAATCTTTAACCAGCCCAAATCGCGCTTCATCGCCAACTTCATGGGCGGTCAGAACATTTTCAAAGGCACGGTTTCGGAAGCGGGTCCTGCAGGCACGTTGCTCGCACGCGGTCCGGACAGTTTCCTTCTGCCCGGTTTTGCCGATGGCAAGGCGGGCGAAGAACTTGAATTCACCATTCGTACCGACCTGATCGGTCTGGACGAAACGCCACCCGAAGACTGCAAGAACGGGCAAATCCCTGTCGAGATCACAACGGTCGAATATCTCGGCCTGTGGGTGCGCATTGTCGCCACCACGGCCGATGGCAAGGAATTAACCCTAATGAAGACCGAAAGCGAATTTCGGCAGGCACCGGTCAGGCGACTGGACAAATTCATCGCCTATTGGAAGCCGGAACATGCACATGTTCTGGCCTGAATGAAATAAACCAACAAGCTATCAGGAGTGCTTCACATGACGATCGAAAAGAAAATTTCGAAGACATCAATCGAGACGGAAAGCGGCGTTTCGCGCCGTGGTTTCGTCAAGGGTGCAGCGGCTGTTACCGGTGCTGCCATCGGTTCGGGTGCTATCACCGGCTTCCCGACCATCTGGGCGCAGAACATCAAGGACGTTACCCTGCGTCAGTTCGGTACCGGCGTTTCGAACATCAACGCCGTTGCGGACAAGGTCAAAGAAGATCTTGGCTTTACGCTTCAGATGACCGCCCTTGATTCCGATGCGGTCGCCCAGCGCGCCGTCACCCAGCCGAACTCGTTTGATATTGCCGATATCGAATACTGGATCTGTAAGAAGGTCTTCCCGGCCGGCACCATGCAGCCGATGGATACCACCAAGCTCAAAAACTATGAGTACATCTCCAAGCTGTTCATTGATGGCAAGCTGACCCCGGATTCCGAAATTGCCCAGGGTACCGCGCCGCATACCGTCGGCTTCGTTGAAGGTGCCGACAGCGTCGAATTCGCATCCGCGCCGACCCAGTGGATGACCCTGATCCCGACCATCTATAATGCTGATACGCTTGGCATTCGCCCGGACCTGATTGATCGTGAAATCACCAGCTGGGCCGATCTGCTTGATCCGGCATTCAAGGGCAAGGCATCGATCCTCAACATTCCGTCGATCGGCATCATGGATGCGGCGATGGTGTGCGAAGCCATGGGCGAAGTGACCTATGGTGATAAAGGCAACATGACCCAGGAAGAAATCGACGCGACCATCGCGGTCATGATTGATGCCAAGAAAGCCGGTCAGTTCCGTGCCTTCTGGAAGAGCTTCGATGAGTCGGTCAACCTGATGGCATCTGGCGAAGTTGTTATTCAGTCCATGTGGTCGCCGGCCGTTGCAGCGGTTCGTTCCAAAGGCATCGCATGTAAGTACCAGCCGCTTAAGGAAGGCTACCGTGCATGGGGTGGCGGCATCGGTCTTGCCAAGCACCTGTCGGGTCTCGAGCTTGAAGCAGCTTACGAATATATCGACTGGTACCTGTCGGGCTGGGTTGGTGCGTATCTTAACCGTCAGGGTTACTACAGCGCTGCACCGGCAACCGCGAAGAAGTTCATGTCCGAAGACGAATGGGGCTTCTGGATGGAAGGCAAAGCCGCCGAAGGCGACATCCTTTCCCCGGATGGCAAGGTCATGGAAAAAGCTGGCGCTGTTCGCGATGGTGGTTCCTACGAAGAGCGTATGGGCTCGGTCGCGTGCTGGAACTCCGTCATGGACGAGAACAAGCACATGGTCCGCAAATGGAACGAATTCATCGCAGCATAATCTGCGACGGATTTTGGGTGGGTGCGGCTTTGGCCGCGCCCGTCACCCCGGCTTGATAATGCCATTTTATTTTCCGGTGCCGGGTTTGTTTATTCGTTTTGACTTTTTGGTTTTCTGGCAGGGTTTCAAGGACAGAGCATGGCTTCTGATACATCAAAAAGATCGTCCTATTTCCTGATCACGCCGATGGCGCTGATCTTTGCGGTATTTCTTGTTATCCCGCTTCTGACCATTGTTGTGGTCAGTTTCTGGGACTATGACGAATACCGCATCCTGCCGGACTTCATTTTCGAGAATTACAATTATCTGCTGGGCTCCTCGGTCACCTGGAGCATCTATCTCAACACTTTGAAATATGCCGCCCTGACCTGGTTCTTTACCCTGATCATCGGGTTTACGGTGGCTTATTTCCTGGCGTTTCATGTGCGCAGTCTGACCTGGCAGATCGTGTTCTTTATGCTATGCACCATCCCGTTCTGGACCTCGAACATCATCCGCATGATTTCGTGGATCCCGTTCCTCGGGCGTAACGGGCTTTTGAACTCTGCCCTGATCAATCTGGGGATTGTCGACCAGCCGCTTGAATTCCTGCTGTTTTCCGACTTCGCAGTCGTTCTGGCAGATGTGCATCTTTATGCGCTGTTCATGGTGGTGCCGATCTTCAATTCCATGATGCGCATTGACCGTTCCTTGGTTGAGGCCGCGCGCGATGCCGGGGCCAGCGGGTTCGAAACCCTTAAATCCGTTATCGTGCCGCTGTCCAAGCCGGGCATTGCCATCGGATCGATCTTTGTCATTACGGTGGTGATGGGCGATTTCATCACGGTGCGTTTGATGAGTGGCGGACAGAGTGCCTCGGTCGGTTTGCAGATTTCCAACGAAATCGGCCTTCTGCAATATCCCGCGGCCGCCGCCAGTGCGGTGGTGCTGTTGATCACGGTGTTGCTGATTGTGACCGCACTTCTTCGTCTTGTTGATATCCGCAAGGAGTTGTGATCATGGCATTATTCACCAAAACCCGTGAACGCCGCCCGACCAGTTTCTATTTCCTTGCGGCATTCTTTGCGTTGTTCGTGCTGTTTCTGTATGGCCCGATGCTGACGATTTTCATTCTGTCGTTCCAGGGCGAGAATGGTGGTCTGACCTTCCCGATGAACGGGTTCTCGTTCCACTGGTTTGGCAATCTGTTTGAACAGCAGGCGGTGGGTGACTTTGGCGGATCGTTTAGCCGGTCGCTTAAGCTTGGCCTGATCGTCATGGTGGTCACAGTTGTTGTGTCCTTTATGGCTGGTCTTGCCTTCCGCAAGCGGTTCCGCGGCGACAGTGTGATTTTCTATCTGGCGATTGCCAGCCTGATCGTGCCGTCGATCCTGATTTCGCTGGGGATTGGTTTGCTGTTCAACATCGTTGAATGGCAGCCGCAATGGTTTACCTCGGCCCTTGGTGCGCATCTGACATGGACCTTCCCGTTCGGGCTTCTGATCATGTTTGCGGTGTTTAACCGGTTTGATCCGTCCTTTGAGGAAGCCGCACGCGATTTGGGTGCCAGCAACTGGCAAACCATTCAATATGTTGTTTTGCCGATGGTGGGCCCAAGCCTGATCGGCGTTGCGATGTTCTCGTTCACCCTGTCTTACGATGAATTTGCCCGCACCCTGATGACGGCCGGCGCGCTTAACACCCTGCCGCTTGAGATCTATGGCATGACGACCAATGTCACCACACCAGTGCTTTATGCGCTGGGGACTGTAACCACCGGGTTCTCCTTCCTGGTGATTGCCTTGGCATTAGGCACGGTTGCGATCATGCGCCGCCGCAAGGGGCAAAAAGCATGAGCCGCATCGCTGTCATCAACCCCAACCTGTCGACCGGCTTTACCAAGAAGATCGGGTTACAGGCCGAAAATATTGTGGGGGCATCCACCAAGGTTCTCGCCCTTAACCCGACATTCGGGCCCGACAGCATCGAAGGCTATTATGACGAGGCCTTCGCCAGTGTCGGGTTGCTGTCGGTCATTCGCGAACTTGAAGCCGCCCCGGAGCAGGAAGCCGATCCCATCGGTGGCTATGTGGTGGCGTGCTTTGATGATACCGGGGTCGATGCCGCGCGGTGTCTGACCGGTGCGCCGGTTCTTGGGCTTTGCGAGGCCGCGATGCGGATGGCCGCTGCCGTGTCATCGCGCTTTGCGATTGTGACCCCGATGCCGGTGTCTGTCCGCCCGCTTGAACATCTGGTGTCGAAATACGGCGCGTCTTCACAGTGTGTGGTTCGGGCGGCTGGTGTAAGGACGCTGGATTTCGAAGGCAGTAACGCCAAGGCGGCTTATGCAGCGCTTAAAAAGCAGGCCGAGTTGTGCCTGTCTGATGATTATGCCGAGGCGATTGTGCTGGGCTGTGCGGGCATGACCGATATTGCCGATCGCTTACAGCAAGAGTTGGGCGTGCCGGTGATTGACGGCGTCAGTGCGGCGGTCAAGATGATCGAGGCGATGGCGTTTCTGGGGCTTCGCACCAGCAAGGCAGGGGCCTATGCCAATCCGCCGCTTAAGGCCTATCACGGGATGTTTGCGGAATTTGCGCCGCAAGGGTGATCGGGGCTGTTGCGGGGCCACCCGCAAAGGCCAGCTTTCCCAGATCAGGTTTGTTTTAGTGCGTGTTCCACCTCGGACAGGTGGCGGCGCATGGCGTTTTCGGCGCGTTTGGGATCGCGCTGCTCGATCGCGTTGATGATGTCGCGATGCTGATTGCTTAATTCTTCAATCAAGGTATCTGAATGGCTGCTTTCGCGCAGGCGGGCCCAGGCGGCCTCGCGGCGAACGGCATTGACGGCCTCGAACACCGCCAGAAACAGTGTGTTTTTAACGGATTCGGCCAAGCGTTGATGAAAGGCCGCATCCCATTTTTCGTACTCGGCCTGCGTGGTCGCGCTGGCGGCCTTTTCGATCATGCCGCGCATGGCATCAATGTCGCCCTGTGAGGCGCGAAGGGCGGCGAACCGGGCCATGGACGGTTCGATTTCCTGACGGACTTCCATGATTTCAAACGGGCTGGTTTTGGTGGCCAACCCTTCGAGCTTCCGCAGACGCGGGGTTGGCGGGGTGCCAACAAAGGTGCCTTGACCCTGACGGCGCCAGATCAAGCCTTCGGATTCAAGCTGATCAAGGGCCTTGCGCAGTGCGCGGCGACCGACATCAAGCTGCTCGGCAAGAGTGCGCTCGGCAATCACGCGCCCGTCCTTGACAAAGGCCCCCTGTGCGAAACCGGTCTTGAGCTTTTCTGCCAGCGTCTGAGTGGCAAATTCAGTCATGGTTGTTGTTCATTTTTAATGACGTTTCTGTTGACGTTTCCGACGTTCCCTCGCGCGAACCAATGCGCACCTATTATTGTAAGCCATTGGTTTATCAAAGAACAAGCCCGCACTATTTCTGTTTGCAACCAGATGCTTGGGCGGTTGTTCAGCTTAGCAGGTCATAGAACATGCGCGCTGACGTGATCGCCAAAAACAGGCCAAAGCACATGCGCAGCGCACGGCGCGGAATGGTGTGCGCGATTCGCGCGCCGATCGGGGCGCAGAGCACCGTCATCGGGATCAGAAGGGCCGCGGCCAAAACGTTTACATATCCCAGCGAAAAGGGCGGACGGCCATCTACGCCGACACCGGACAGGGCATAGCCGATGGTGCCGGGAAGGGCGATGATCAAGCCGATTGCCGCCGAGGTGCCCACCGCACGACGGATGTCGTAACCGAGGAAACTCAAAACCGGCACACAGATCGTGCCGCCGCCAATCCCCATCATCGCCGACAGGCTGCCGGCAATCACGCCAAGCAACGCCCAAACGGATTTTGGCGGGTTCTTGGTCGCGTCGGTTTCGCGGTCTTTCACCAGGATCATGTTGCCGGCAACCAGAAGGGCGACAACCGCAAAGACGATGGTCAGAACCCGACCATCGGCCAGGCCGCCAATGGTGGTGCCAAGGATCACGCCAACAATGATGGCCGGACCCCAATGTTTGAGAAGGGAGGTGTCAACCGATCCCTTTTTATAATGGCTGCGGGTCGATGAAATCGCCGTGGCAATGATTGTGGTCAGCGAGGTGGCAACAGCGACCTGCATGCGCAAGCTTTCATCCACGCCCATGGTGGTCAGAAAATGATACAGCACCGGGACAATCACAATCCCGCCGCCAACACCAAGAAGCCCGGCCATGATCCCGCCAAGGACGCCCGCAAACAGCATGGCGGCACCCCACACGAGATAGAGGCTCATGGCGCTATCCATTTCAAACATTCGAACCAATCCGTACCAATTATGATATCAATTTATAAGTGGTACTATCCATCTTTAGCGGAAATGTGCAACATAATCCTTATTTATAGGCATATATTATTTTGCGCTTGCGAAATTGGTTTGTTGCTGCCAACAATGCGTCGACAAAGAGATTGAACCAAAGTATTAATGGTTCACATATTGCAGGCGACATATCAGGAGGCAAGACACATGTTCCGCAAGATTGCAGTTGCTGCCGGTTTGCTGGCCGCGGCCATCGCAGGTCCGGCACAGGCGCAGGACTATCCAGAAAAACCGATCGAATTCATCGTGCCATGGGGCCCGGGTGGTGGCAGTGACACGCTGATGCGTATCGTTGCCCAGGGGTTGGCTGATGAAACCGGCAAAGCCGTCCCGGTCATCAACATGCCCGGCGTTGGTGGTAATTTGGGTCTGGCTGAATTCGCCAAGCGTTCGGCCGATGGCTATACCGTTTCGCAGATTCACGAAGGTCTTCTGATTTCCAACGGGACGGGTATTACCGACCTGAACTGGGACAGCTTCATGCCGATCGCGCTGGTGACCTCGTCACCTCAGTATCTTACGCTTTCGAAAAACGATAATTTCTCGAACTTTGAGGAAATGGTTGCCTATGCCAAGGAGAACCCGGGTGCCGTGCGTGCCGGTGTGACCCTTGCAGGCGTGCCGCATCTTCATATGGCGATGATTGAAGACGCCTTTGATATTGAGTTCTCCTATGTTGGGTATGAAGGTACCGGTCAGCGTATCCGTGCGCTGGTTGGCGGCAATATCGACGTTGCCATCGGTGACGTTTCCTCGGCTGGTCAGTTTGTTGCGAATGGTGATTTGGTCTTTGCCGCGGTTGGTATGCCCGAGCGCACCGACGAAGCCCCGGACGTTCCGACCTTTGGCGAGCTGGGTCACGATCTTGATCTGGCGGTAACCCGTGGTGTTGTTCTGCCGAAGGGAACGCCGCAGAAAATTGCAGATGTCCTTGAAGCGCATCTCGAAAAGGTCATGCAGCGAGAAGACGTACGTAGCAAGGTCACCAATGTCGGTTCTGCGCCGATGTTCCTTGGCCAGGAAGAATACAAGACCTATCTCGGCAAGTTGTCCGACACGGTCAACCGTCTGGTTGGTAAGCTCGAAGGATGACGGCCCCGAACGGGAAATCAGCAGCAGCGGATGCATCGGCATCCGCTGCTTTGCGTGCAAAAACCGAAGTCGCGCGGCTGATTTCATATATCGTTTTCGGACTTGGATCAGTTTATCTGTCGATCCGGGCGGGTGAATTGCCGACGTCACGGTGGGAGCCGCTGGGCGCAGGATCGTTCCCGAAGCTGGTGTTTGCGGTTCTGGCTGTCTTGTGCCTGATTGCATCTGTGCGTGCGGTTCTTGATATCCGGAAGGCTGGTCATCTTGATGGCCTTCCACATGCATTCGGTCAGTGGGTCCAAGCACGACGCATTTCATTTGCGATGTTTGGCTTGCTGGTTGTCTATCTGCTTGTGCTGCCGGTTGCCGGGTTCTCGTTGGCAACTTTTGTCTTCCTGTTGGTTACCCAGCTTCTGATTGCCGGTATTTCGAAAAAGACCCTCGTACAGTCGATCATCGCCGCCCTGATTTTCTCGGTTGGTTTGAACATCCTGTTTGCCGAGGTCTTTAACGTGTTTCTTCCGCGCGGTGTACTGTTCGCGGCCTAAGTAAAGTTTACGATCATGTTGGACGCATTTATTTCCGGTGCCCATCAGGTGTTCGTCTTTGACACCTTGATCTACATGCTGATCGGTTCAATTGCCGGGATCGTGGCAGCTGCCATTCCGGGCTTTACCGTAACAATGGCGATTATCCTGACATTGCCGCTGACCTTTGCGATGGATCCATTGCAAGGTGTTTCGGTGATGTTGTCGGTTTATGTCGGCGGTTATACCGGCGGGCTGATCAGTGCAGCCCTTCTGGGGATTCCCGGTACACCAAGTTCAGTCGCAACCACGTTTGATGCCTATCCGATGGCGCGCGGTGGAGAACCAGGACGTGCGCTTTCGCTTGGTGTGTGGTCATCGTTCTTCGGGACGGTCATTTCCACCATTGTTCTGATTGTCGCTGCTCCACCGCTGGCGCTTTTGGCGGTCAAACTGGGGCCCTGGGAATATTTCTCTTTGATCGTGTTTGCGCTGACCATTGTCGCAAGCCTTGTGGGCAATTCGCTGATGCGCGGTTTGATTGCCGGGGTGATTGGTTTGGGCCTTGCTACCATCGGCCCGGATCCGATGATGGGACGCCCGCGTCTGACCTTTGACAGTGATCTTTTGATGCCGGGTTTGCCGTTTCTTGTTGTCCTGATCGGTATTTTTGCCATTAGCCAGTTGATGAGCGAGGTTGAGGACCACGGCAAAGGCAAGGGCAGTGATGCGCTTATTCCCGATGTCATCGAATTCAAGACATGGGCTGTCATGCGCGAAGTCCTGATGCGTCCGGTCAATCTTGTGCGTTCTTCGCTGATTGGTGTGTTCATCGGTGCCCTTCCGGGTGCGGGGGGATCAATCGCCAACCTTCTGGCGTATGATCAAGCCAAGCGCAGCTCCAAAAAGCCCGAGGAATTTGGCAAAGGCAACCCGAATGGCGTGATCGCGTCCGAGGCCGGGAACTCTGCCACAGCCGGGGGTGGTCTTATTCCGATGATTGCACTTGGCATTCCGGGATCGGCGGTGGATGCCATCCTGATGGCGGCCCTTATGGTGCATGGCATTTCGGTGGGTCCGCGCCTGATCATGGATAATGCCGATCTGGCCTATGGCATGTTTGTTGCCATGGTTGTCGCGTCGCTGATGATGCTGGTTGTCTGTGTCTTGTCGATGCGCCTGTTCCTGCGCGTGACGGACATTCCCAAACAGTTCATCGTGCCGACCGTGATGATCTGTTGCGTGATCGGGGCGTTTGCGCTCAACAACCGGGTGACCGATCTTTATCTGCTCGGCGCGATTGGCCTTGTCGGCTATGGATTGAAGTCGCTTGATTATCCGCTGGCGCCGTTGGTGCTGGGTGTCATTCTGGGCCCGATTGCCGAGACCAACCTGCGCCGCGCGCTGATGAGCGATGGCGACTGGACGGTCTTCTTTACCCGTCCGATTTCTGCCGTTCTGTTGGCGGCTGCCCTTCTTTCGGTCGTCTTCAGTGTCCGTTCGGTCCTGAAGATGCGTAAAAAAGACCGTCCTGCCACCGATGAACAAGACGGCGATTAGGATTAGGAGACTTCCATGAAACTTCGTCACGACGCGCTTTATGCCTCACGCCGGTCGCCGGTTCTGGCGCGCAATATGGTTTCAACATCCCAGCCGCTTGCCGCCCAGGCCGGTTTGCGCATGTTGCTTTCGGGCGGCAATGCCGCCGATGCGGCACTGGCTTCTGCCATTGCGCTGACTGTGGTTGAGCCGACCGGTAACGGTCTTGGCTCGGACGCCTATGCCATCATCTGGGATGGCAAGGAACTGCATGGCCTGAATGCATCGGGCCGCGCACCGGCCGATTGGACCCCGGAACGCTTCGCCGGGGCGGACACCATGCCACAGCGTGGCTGGGAAGCCGTTACGACACCGGGTGCGGTTTCTGCATGGCGTGAAATTTCCGACAAGTTTGGTAAATTGCCGTTCGAAAAACTGTTCGAGCCTGCCATTGAGTATGCCACCCGTGGCTTTGCCGTATCGCCGATCATTGCGACCCTTTGGGAAAAGGGTGGCGATTTGCTGGGCAAACAGCCGGGCTTTGCCGAGGCGTTCCTGCCCGGTGGTAAGGCCCCGAAGGCCGGCGAGCTGTTTGTTAACAAGGCCGCGGCTGAAAGCCTGATCGACATTGCCGAAACCAAGGGCGAGAGCTTCTATCGCGGCAAGCTGGCCGGCAAGATTGCCGCCTTTGCCAAGGAACATGGTGCAGCACTTTCCGAAGAGGATCTTGGCAATCACAAGGCGGATTGGGTGGGTACGATTTCGCAGGCATTTGGCGATGTGAAGCTGCATGAAATTCCGCCAAACGGGCAGGGCATTTCAGCGCTGATCGCGCTCGGGATCCTGCGCCATACCAACATCACCGATTATGAACCGGATTCGGTCGAGGCGCTTCATCTTGAGATCGAGGCGATGAAACTGGCCTTTGCCGATATGCGCGAATATGTCGCCGATCTCGATTACATGACCGATGTCACGGTCGAGCATCTGCTGTCTGATGATTATCTGAAATCGCGTGCGGCCGTGATTGATGCCAACAAGGCCCAGGATTTCAAGGCCGGTGCGCCCAAACATGGGGGCACTGTCTATGTCAGTGCGGCCGATGAAAACGGCATGATGGTGTCGTTCATTCAGTCGAACTATATGGGCTTTGGCTCTGGCGTTGTGGTGCCGGGCACCTCGATCAGCCTGCAGAACCGTGGTCACGGCTTTAGCCTGAAAGACGGTCACCCCAACCTGGTCAAGGGTGGCAAGCGTCCGTTCCAGACGATCATTCCGGCCTTCCTGATGGGCCTTGATGGTAATCCGGTCATGAGCTTTGGCGTTATGGGCGGTCCGATGCAGGCCCAAGGCCATCTGCAAATGACACTGCGCACCCAGCTTTGGGGGCAGGATCCGCAAACCGCGGCCGATGCACCGCGCTGGCAGGCGCTTTCGGGGCTTAATGTTGCGGTGGAAACCTCGGTCGGGGTGGATGTGATTGAGGCGCTAAAGGCCAAGGGTCATGTGATCAAGGTCGAAACGCCTGACAGCACCAATTTCGGTTTTGGCGGCGCGCAGCTGATTGCCAATACCGATGCCGGCTATGTTGCCGGTTCGGATCCGCGCAAGGATGGTTGTGCGGTCGGATATTGACGGGTTTGCTTTCAGATCGGCATTCGCAGTCATCTGAAACAAGATATGGCCGGCCCACTTTTGTGGACCGGCCATTTTCTTACCGGGTAACAGGGAGCCAGAGAGGAACCCGGATAGAATAACCCTGGGGCCAGGTTATTGTGCGCCGATGGTCAGGCCTTCGGGCGCCATTTTTTCGTCGGCCAGTTTGGCGTCTTCGATCGTCTCGATGATGTCCCAGTTGTGGTCCGCACCGCGGATGAAGCCCGGGATGTCAGCAACCCAGCGTTTCTGGATTTCCTTGTTCAGGTTCAGATAAAGCTTGTCGTCAACGATGCGCCATGCCTGCGGATCGGCACCGAATTTACGACCCATGGCCGCACCAAAGGCGCAGAACCCGCCATATTGCGGCGCGTATTTTTCCGGGTTGGCGTTAAACAGATCGCGGTTTTCTGCACTGGCAAAGCGATAGGTCGCGCCACCATGTTCGGCCTTGAATTCGGAGTTGCCCGGGGTCGGGGCACCAACGGTGAAGTAGGCAACCGGGTCAAAACCCTGCAGGGCGTAGCCGTCGACAATGTTGACTTCCTGTGCGGCGTTTGCCGGTGCGGTGGTGGCGATAATGCTGCCGACTGCGGAAATACCCAGGACAGCAGCCAAGGCAGCGGAACGCAAGAAGCTAGAACGTTTGGTCATCTTTTCATCTCCTTCACGGGGTGATCACTTGGTGTTTACTGGCAGGCGATCACGGAACTGGTTCATCAAGAGGTCGTCTTGAAATCTGAAAACAGCCTATCGTCGGAGAAGTGACTTGTTGTCTGAGGAAGCACGCAATTCGTCTGAGAAGGATGTCCTGTCTGATCTGTTCGCCGGAAATCACCCGCGCGGCGATGTGATCTTTGCCGGAACCCATTGCGGCAGCAGTCATCATCAGGGGCGATCTGATTTGCCATCGCAACAGCAAGGCATGCTGCATGTCCTGCAACGCGGGGCCATGCGCGTTCTGTTTGACGGGCGTGAACAGGTTCTTCTCGATCGGCCGGGTGTTGTTTTATTCGGCAGTACCGTACCGCACGACATTGATACACCTGAACGGGGTTCGGAGGTTGTCTGTGCCAATCTCGATTTCCCCGATACGGGCTTGAGCCCGGCAAAGCTTGGCCTGCCGGAATATCTGGTTTTGCCGTTTGACGAGACTCCGAGCCTTGAGGCCATCACGGATCAGCTGTTTTCGGAATCACAAGGCGCCCAGCCCGGACAGCGCACCGCGATCAATCTTCTGGTCGATCTGTTGTTGCTGATGGTGTTGCGCCATTGTCAGGCCAACAACCTTGTTCGGCCGGGTATTCTGGCTGCCCTGCGGGATCCGCGAATTGCGCGTGTGGTGGGTGAACTTCATCAGAAGCCCGGCGAAAACTGGTCTGTCGAACGCCAGGCGGAAACCGCAGGCATGTCACGGGCGAGCTTTGCCGCGCGGTTTCGTGATTTGCTGGGCACATCGCCCGGTGATTTCCTGCAAACCATCCGTCTTGATCTGGCGTTTGGGTTGCTTCGCGACGGCAAACGATTGCAGGCGGTGGCAAGTCAGGTCGGTTATCGCAGTACGACCGCACTGGCGCGCGCCATCCAGCAGCGCCACAACATGACACCGCGTGAATTGCATGCCGATTCCAGCGCGGAAAACGGCGCGTTTCAATCAGCAGTTTGACAACCGGTTTGGCGTTTCCGTCAAGCGGTTCTTCGCAGCGTTTTTGCGTTGCTGCCCATGCAAAAATGACGCTTTGCCAATGACATGTCCGGGATTAAAGCAATCCTTTCGGGCAGCATGGCACATGCGCGTTTTGCGGATTCTTACCCTGATCACGACACATTCCTGCCCTGTTTCCTGTGCACAAAAGCAACCAATAAATTCGAAAAATCCAACGGTTGGTAGCATATACGAGCATGACGCAACATTTTCAGCAGCATATGAAGCTGCCCCTCAGGCGTGTTCTTTTGGGTGCTGTGGCATCCTCGCTGATTATGATTGGCGGGGCGGTGCGCCTCCATGCACAGGAAAATGATCCGACACCGGCGACTGAGAGTGCCGAGACGGCTGCACCAGAATCTGCGCCTGCGACTGTCACACCGGCTGAGCAAACGGCGCCAAGCGAACAGGCAGAAGATAACCAGGCTCCGTCAGAAGACGTGACCGTGGATGCTGCACCCGCTGATCAGACTGATACGCCCAAGCAGCCCGTGGTTTCCAAGCCCGTGATGTTTGATCCGGCGATGGTGACCGACCTTGCGCGCAATCTCGCCACCCAACCGTTTGAAAACCCGCATCGCGAACTGCCCGAAGCGCTTTCGGGGCTGAGCGCCGAAGAATACGCACAGATCCGCTTCAAGTCGCAGCGTGCCTTCTTCAATCCGGCCGAGACCGATTTCAGTCTGGAGCTGTTCCATCCGGGCACCATGTATGATGTGCCGGTGACCATCAATCTGGTGCGTGACGGCGAGGTGCAGATCATTCCGTTTTCGGCCGGGCTGTTTGATTTCGGCAAGACCGGCCTGTCGGGCAATGATTTTTCCACCCAGAACTATGCCGGGTTCCGCCTGCGCTATCCGCTGTCAGACGTGACCAGCCATGATGAACTGACCCGTTTCCTTGGCGCGTCCTATTTCCGTCTGCAGGGGCAGGGCCAGTCGATTGGCCAGATGGCGCGTGGCCTTGCCGTCGATCTTGCCGGCCCGACGGGTGAGGAAATCCCGGTTTTCCGTGAATTCTGGATTGTCGAACCGACCGATGGTAGCGAGACCATCACGGTTTATGCCCTGCTTGATAGTGCGCGGGTTACAGGCGCCTATCAGTTTGACATTACGCCGGGTACGCGCAGTCAGGCCGACATCAAGGCGCATCTGTTCTTCCGCGATCGCGTGGAAAAGATCGGCATTGCACCGCTCAATGGCATGTTCCTGTTTGGCGAACAGCGCCGCCGGTTCTTTGATGATTATCGTGGCGAAGTCCATTCCAGTGACGGGCTTTTGATCAATAACGGCCGCGGTGAATGGCTGTGGCGTCCGCTCGATAATCCCGAAAACCTGCAGACGAGCTCGTTCTTGGATGAAAACCCCATCGGGTTCGGGCTTTTGCAACGTGATCGCAATTTCGATCATTATCAGGATCTTGAAAAACGCTTTGATCAGCAGCCGGGCTATTGGGTGACGCCGAAGGGCAAATGGGGCAAGGGCCATATCGAACTGGTCGAAATCCCAAGTCCGTCGGAAACCAACGACAATATCGTGGCTTATTGGGTGCCTGAAACCAAACCGGCCGCCGGTGGGGAAATGCAGGTCGCCTATAGTGTCACCGCGACGCGCGATGGCACCGGATTGCACGGTTTGGCACAGGCCACCGATACCCGTATTCAACGACTGGCCGCCCAGGGCGATGAAGATCAGGCCGGAACCCGGTTTGTTCTGAACTTTGCCGGTGGTGATCTGGATTATTTCACCAAGGATGCCAAAAACCTGCGGGCCGATATCAGCGCGTCCGAGGGCGAGGTTCGCACCATTCGCATTTTGCCGGATCCGGAAAATGGTGGCGTGCGGGTGATCTTTGATCTGGTCAATACCAGTGATGCCACTTCAAGCAACCTTCGCGCCTTTATCCTCTATCAGGACAAGGTCCTGAGCGAGACCTGGACCATGCCGTGGGCCTTCTGATCCCTTGGGATCAAGTGCCAGCGATTGCCAGAAACAGATAACCCTGGACAAGCCAGATGACAGAAGCCACCAACACCGAAGCCAAAGGGACCGCCCCCGCAGACGGGTTTGATGACACCTTGTGTGATCCGACGGTCAAGTTGCGCGGACCCGGCGTCGGATCGCGGCGGTTTTTCCTGTTCGGGGCATCGATTGCGGCAACCGCTTATGCGGCGTGGCTGATGACCGATGTTTTGGGTGCGGATCAGCTGACCATCATGGAAATGGTGGTGGTGGCGTTCTTTACGATTAACTTTGCCTGGATTTCGCTGTCCTTCTTTACGGGCATTGTCGGGCTGATTTTGCGTGGGCTGAAACTGGATGCGATCACGCTCAAACGCCTGAAGCCGATTGCGCGCAAAGGTCGTCTGCGGTCCAAAAACGTCGTGGTGATCCCGGTCTATAACGAGGACCCCAACCGCGTTTTTGCCGGGTTACGTGCAAGCTATGAAAGTCTGGCCGTGACCGGTGAGCTTGATGCGTTTCATTTCTTTGTGCTGTCTGATACCCGCGATCCCGACATCTGGATTGCCGAGGAAATGGCATGGGCCAAGGCATGTTCGGATTTAAATGCGCGCGGCAAGATCTTCTTCCGCCGCCGGGCAGAAAACACCGAACGCAAGTCCGGCAACCTCAAGGAATTCTGCGAGACCTATGCGGCGAATTACGATCACATGATCGTCTTTGACGCCGATAGCGTCATGTCGGGTGAGGCCATGGTCAATATGGCCTATCTGATGGAAAACAACCCGGATACCGGCATCATTCAAAGCCCGCCACAGCCAACCGGTCGTCAGACCCTGTTTGCCCGCATCCTGCAGTTCATTTCGCGGGTGCATGGCCCGACCATGTCGGCGGGTCTTTCATTCTGGTGTATGGGCAGTTCGAACTATTGGGGCCATAACGCGATCATTCGCACCAAGGCGTTTATCGAATGCTGCGGCCTGCCGGTCTTGTCGGGCAAGCCGCCAATGGGTGGCCATATCCTGAGCCACGATTTCGTCGAGGCCGCCTTTATGCGCAAGGCAGGTTGGCGGTGCTGGCTGATCCCGCAGCTTGAAGGCAGCTGGGAAGAATTGCCGCCCAACCTGATTGATTTTGCCATCCGGGATCGTCGCTGGTGTCAGGGCAATATGCAGCATGCGCGTTTGATGGTGGTACCCGGCTTCAAACCTCTGAGCCGTCTGCATTTCTTTATGGGGGTGATGAGCTTTGTGTCATCGCCGTTGTGGCTTTTGCTGTTGCTGAGCTCGACGATTGCGACCCTTCAGAACACCCAGTTGACCTATAGCTTCTTCCCCGGGCAGTTCACCATGTTCCCGCAATGGCCGGTCGACCGGTCGTTTGAAATGCTGGTGCTGCTGGTCTTTACCATCGGGATGCTGGTTCTGCCCAAGATCATCTCGATCCTGATGGTCTGTCTGGGCCGCGATCGCAAGCAGTATGGCGGGGTGATGGTGCTGGCCAGTGGTCTGCTTGAAACCCTGTATTCGGCCCTGCAGGCCCCGATCATGATGCTGCTGCATTCGCAGTTCGTGTTGTCGGTTCTGACCGGTAATCAGGTTGGCTGGGATGCGCAGGAACGTGATGATGCCGGCGTGCCGTTCAAGGCCGCACTTAAAACCCATCGCGCCATTATCGTGCTAGGTCTGGTCTGGGGGGCGATTGCCGTGTTTGTTGATACGGCATTCTTCTGGTGGTTATCACCCATTCTGGCGGGGCTTATTCTGTCGCCGTGGCTGACCCATTATTCCAGTAGCCTCGCCATCGGAAAGGCCGCACGTCGGATGAAGCTTTTCGTAACCCCCGAAGAATATGACAGCCCAGATGAGCTCCGCGCACTTTCGCGGATTACGGTCGAAAGTGGGGGTGAGGATGTCAAAGACGGGTTGCTGCGCCTGATCGAAGATCCGTATGCCAATGCGCTTCATTCGGCCTTGTTGCCGGTGCGCAAACCCGATGCCCGGACCGCGATCGAGATCGGAATCATTTATGAAAAGCTTGCCCGGTTGGGTGTCGAAAGCCTGACGCGCGATGAAAAACTTCTGATCCTGTCATGGCCGGTCAAACCGCTAGATCAGATCATGGCAGGCCGTGATCACGTGGCGGTTGATGGGATAAAACCAGCCAGCTAGTGGTTTGTTTTACAAAGATTTTGCGCGCCACAAAAACGCCCTGATTCGAGCAAATTATCCCGCGTTTTTTCAGCGATCCTCATCCTTAACAACACGTTAAATATTGCTGATTGTTCACCGCCCGGAGGGCCAAACGAATGACTGACATGAGCGTTGCAAAACAGGGTTTCACCTATGCTGCATTTGAATCGGCCGCGATGACGCGCCTGATCGAAGATGCGGCCCATGCATGGCTGCGTTCGTTTGGTGTCAGTGCCCCGCAGGCCAGTCAGCGCATGATTAACGCACTTCGTGATGCGCTCGCCGAAGACAGCATTGCCGCCAATGACCGGGCCAGCATGCAGGACATTCTTGATCAGGCCGCCCATGATGCGATTGCCGGTTGGCTTGCACAGGTAACCGGTGAGCATGATTGTCATGGTTCTGGGCGTTTTTCGATGCTGCGCTGTGCGTTTCTCTCAGCCAACCGTGATGGCATCTGGTCGGAACATTTCCTTGATACCAAACGCGATCATCGCGATCTTGGCATGGCGCTTTCGGTGCAGATGATGTTGCCGACACCAAGCCTTGTCGCCTGTGAAATGCCGCGTCAGACTCTGGAACGCCGCGCTTCCTGACTCCCGTTAAATACCTATTCCTTCGCTTCACGCTTTTTCATCATATCCCTCAACGTTTCCCTCGACGTTTGGCGTTTTATAGCGAAGGCGGCACCGCCATTCTCCCCTGTGGCGGTGCCTTTATATGTGCGGCATCCATGATGTTCGGGCAAAAAAGAACCCGCCACAAAGGGCGGGTTGAGTTCAGCGGGCGAGTGAGCCCGATTTCCAGTGCAGATCATCCACAGCCGTAAAATCAGGCCCCTACCAGACGCCGAGGCACACACTTCCCCGGCGCCATGACGGTCAGGCTGCTTTGTGAAAGCGGCCCAGTTTCGTAAGCAGTTTTGCAACTTGCGCGTCGTTCTTGCCGTTGCGATCAAGCTCAAGGAAGAAGTCCGGATAGGGCGGTTTGCCCGGTGTCAGGTTGTAGTGTTCGAAATCGGTTACGCCGATGGCCTCCAACACGCTTTCATCGGTAAAGAAGCCACCTGTAATCCCGCGCGCAGGGGCGGTCAGGATCGCATGCGCCGCATCGGCAATGATTTGCGGGGTGCGTGCCCGGCCCTGCTCTAGGCCCGGGATCATGTTTAGCGCTGCGGTTTCAATTACCGTGACCGGCCAAAGCGAATTGACAGCAACCCCTTCGTCGGCAAATTCGGCCGCCAGACCAAGGGTGATCAGGCTCATGCCGTATTTTGAAATCGTATAGGCGGTGTGATTGGCAAACCATTGTGGCGACAGGTTTGGCGGTGGCGACATCGTCAGGATGTGCGGATTGTCCGATTTTAAAAGATGGGGCAGGCAGGCCTGGGCACAGGCAAAGCTTGCGCGCGTATTGACCTGATGCATCAGATCAAACCGCTTCATCGGGGTGTCCAGCGTCGGGGTCAAATTGATCGCGCTGGCATTGTTAATCAGGATATCGATCCCGCCGAACGTCTCGACAGTCTTGGCGACAGCCTCGGCAATCTGATCTTCATCACGGATGTCGGTCTTAAGGGCCAGTGCCTTGCCGCCGACTTCCTCAATCTCGGCCGCGGCACTATGGATGGTGCCGGGCAGTTTGGGATGGGGTTCATCGGTTTTGGCAATGATCGCGACATTGGCGCCATCGCGGGCCGCACGCAGGGCGATTTCCTTGCCAATGCCACGCGATGCGCCGGTGATGAACAGTGTTTTGCCTTTAAGACTCGTCATCAAATTCTTCCCTGAATTCTTTTTATGATTTGCCAAAACGCGCAGTGCGCTTTTCGACAAAGGCGGTCACACCTTCGCGGAAATCGGCACTTGTCGCGCAATCGCCAAATGATTTGGCCTCGGCCTTCAGCTGGGTCTGCAGATCGGCATTGGGGGCGGCATTGAGCAACGCCTTGGTGCGTGCAATCGCATCGCGCGGGCCGGTTGCGAGACGGGTGGCGTATTTGGCGGTGACGGATGGCAACAGATCGGTCGGGACAACCTTGTTGATCAGGCCGCAATCATGGGCTGCATCGACGCCAATCCGGCCGCCCAGCAGAGCGATTTCCTTGGCCTTTTTCATGCCGACCAACCGGGTCAGCGAATGGGTTGCCCCGCCATCGGGGGATGTGCCGATATGGATATAGGCCAATGTGAAAACGGTTTCCTCAGCCGCGATGGCAAGGTCGCAGGCATTCATCAGGCTGACACCAAATCCGGCAACCGCGCCTTCGAGCTTGGCAATCACCGGGCGGGGCAGGGCATTGATGCGCAAAACAATGTCATGAACCCGATCAATCAATGCTTCGATCAGGGAGCGGGCGTCTTCGACCGGACCTTTTGAGACCTGATGGAAGAACTTCACATCGCCACCGGCCATGAATGTGCCGCCCGATCCTTCGATGATGACCGCCCCGATATCGGAAATGCCGGCTTCGATCTTGTCCATGGCGGCGGACAGTCCGCTGACCATCGCCTGATCAAGGGCGTTCATGCGGTCCGGGCGGTTTAGCGTGATGGTCGCGACCCCGTCGGTGATGTTGAGCAATACGGCGTCATCAGATGCCATGGTGTTTCCTCCTGCGCGGGTTTTCCGCATGCGTCCCGGTTTGCCGGTTGTTGGTGTGTGTTAAATCGCCAGTCGTGCTTCGATCGCGGTTTCCATGTCAGGCCACCCCGAAAGCCAGTCGGGCATGGAAGGCGATGTTTCATCCGCACCGACCATCCGACAGACATCTTCGGGGGCCACAATGCCATCCGGGCCAACAAAGACGGCCTTTACGACACCGAGAGCCAGTGTCTTGCCATTCGCGACAAAGCGTTGTTCAAGATAGAACCCCTTGTCGTCCCAATAGAGCGCCTGGGTTTCGAGTGCGAATTTCTGAAACGGTTTGATGGCGCGTTTGAACCGCATGGTCGATCCCGACACCACCGGCTGCCATTTGCGTTTGAACATCTGCTTGGCAATGCCGTTGCGCACGATCAGCTCCGTTCGGCCCAGATCCATCAGCGCGAAATAGCGTGAATTGGTCATATGCACATTGATATCAAGATCCAGCGGCCATGCCCGGAAATGCAGGGTCGATGGATCAAGCGGGTGCAGGCGGGGCCGCAACAAGGACAGGATCACCACACGGATCAGTCGGAAAATCAGGTTCACGACAACGCTCCGTTCACGGGTGTTCGGTCTTGATGCATGCGGCCCACAGCCATGATCAGAACAGCTCCTCGTCAAGCGCCATCATGGTCGAAGAGCCCGACATGATCTGGCTAAACAGGGCACCCGACTGCGGCAGAACCCGTTCCATATAGAACTTGGCCGTCACCAGCTTGCCCTTATAGAAGCCGTCTTCGTCATCACCCTGTTTGGCCAGTGCGATTTCCGCCATCCGCGCCCACATGAAACCAACGGCCACCAGACCAAACAGACGCAGGAATTCGGTTGCGGCTGCCCCGGCTTCATCGGGGTTTTTCATGCCGCGCTGGGCCAGTTCGCCGGTCGCCTGTTGCAGGCGCATGAAGGCCTTCGCCAGTGGCTGGACATATTCGCCAAGCTCGCCGTTTGAAACATTGGCTTCGATATATTCCTGCACAGGATGGAAGAAACGGCGCAAATAACGCCCGGCCTTGGTCGGCATTTTACGGCCGACAAGGTCAAGTGCCTGAATGCCGTTGGTGCCTTCATAAATCTGGGCGATACGGGCATCACGGACATACTGTTCCATGCCCCATTCGCGGATATAGCCATGTCCGCCAAAGACCTGCACACCCAGGTTGGTGTTATCAAAGCCCCAGTCGGTGAACAGTGCCTTGACGATCGGGGTCATCAGCTGAACGAACTCGTCGGCTTCTTCGCGTTTGACCGGGTCTGCGTGATGCTTGGCAGTATCAAGCGCACGCGCAACCCACATGCCCATTGCCCGGCAACCTTCATTGGTTGCCTTGGCAGTCAGCAGCATGCGCCGCACATCGGGGTGGACGATGATGGAGTCGGCTGGCTGATTGGGGGATTTCGCACCCGTAAGGGCGCGCCCCTGCAGGCGGTCCTTGGCATAGGCGCGCGCGCCCTGATAGGCCGCTTCGCCCAAACCAAGACCCTGAATCCCGACCGACAGACGTTCCTGGTTCATCATGGTGAACATGGCGGGCATGCCCTGATGGGGTTCACCAACCAGATAGCCGACCGCACCATCAAAGTTCATCACACAGGTTGAAGATGCCTTGATGCCCATCTTGTGTTCGATGGACCCGCATTTGACCGCATTGCGATCGCCAAGTGATCCGTCATCACCGACCATGAATTTCGGCACAAGGAAAAGCGAAATGCCCTTGGTGCCGCTTGGAGCGTCAGGCAATTTGGCCAGAACCAGATGGATGATGTTTTCCGTCAGGTCATGTTCGCCCGCCGAGATAAAAATCTTGGTGCCGGAAAGCGCATAGGATCCGTCGCCAAGCGGTTCTGCCTTGGTCTTGATGATGCCAAGATCAGTACCGCAATGCGGTTCGGTCAGGCACATGGTGCCCGACCAGGTGCCTTCGACCATCTTGGGCAGGTATTTGTCTTTCAGTTCGTCCGATGCATGGGCATGCATGGCGGCATAGGCGCCAAAGGACAGACCCGGATACATGCCAAAGGACAGGTTAGTCGAACAAATCATTTCCTCGACCAGGGCATTGAGTGATTTCGGTGCGCCCTGACCGCCATATTTCGGGTCACAGGCAATGCCAGTCCAGCCGCCTTCAGCAAAGATCTGATAGGCTTCCTTGAAACCTTTGGGGGTTGTGACAACCCCGTCATCCCAGGTGCAGCCTTCTTCATCACCCGACCGGTTGATCGGATACAGGACTTCTTCGCAGACCTTGGCAGCCTCTTCGAGGACCGCATCGACCACATCGGGGGTGAAATCCTCGCAACCGGGCATCTGATTGATATCGTCGTAATCAAACAGCTCAGTCAGGACGAAGCGCATGTCGCGCAGGGGTGCTTTATATTCAGCCATTTTATGTTTCCTCCCGGACCGGTCAGTTGCGCAACGGCTTGCCGGTCAGCAGCATATGCTCGACCCGGGCCATGGTGCCTTCGTTGCGGACCAGACGCATGAAGCCTTCGCGTTCCAGTTCAAGAATATCGTCTTCGGAAAGTTCCTCGGTCACGTCGGTGTCACCACCGGCCAGAACCTTGGCCAGTTCACCGGCAACCACGCGGTCATAATCGGTGGCCTTGCCCAAACGGTGGAAGCCATCGACCGCCATTTCAAAGGCAACCCGGGCGGCTTCGCCCGGCAGACGATAGGTGAATTCTTCGGGTGCTTCGTAGCCATCAACCATGGAAAGCGCGCGTTCCTTGGCATCAGTCAGCAAACGGTTGCGGTTCATGGTGATGCCGTCACCCTCGCGGAAGAACAGGTTTTCCTTGGCCTCCATTGCCGATTTGGCAACGGTCGCGACCGAGATGATCTCGAACGCCTTCGCACTCGGGGCCATCGGGCCTTTAACAAACTTCGGATTTTCCGACCAGCGACGGATCATTTCCTTACACCCGCCCCAGGCCGGGATCAGGCCGACACCGGGCTCAACCAGCCCGATATAGGTTTCGCCGTGTGCCTGAACCGCATCGCAATGAAGCAGAACTTCACACCCGCCACCCAAGGCAAGGCCGCTCGGCGCACCGACGACCGGGAAGGGCGAATATTTCAGCGCCTTGTAAGTTTCCTGACCGGTTTCAACGAGGTTTTCGATCTCTGGCCAGGCGGCGATATTGGCGGCAAACAGGGCCAGGCCAAGGTTTGCGCCTGCCGAGAAATTGCTGCCCTCGTTATAAATCACCATCGCCTTGAACTGCTTTTTGACAGTCCGGATCGATGTCTTGATTGCGCCAAGCACATCGGAATCAAGGGCATTCATCTTGGTATGGAATTCAAGGCAGGCAACGCCATCGCCGATATCCCAAAGCGATGCAGCGCGGTTGCCAGCAACCCGTTCGGATTTGCGTTTGATGTCTTCAAGCAGGATGACGCCATCCGGGCGGGTGACCTTGGCGTAGGTGCCATCAAAGCCGAGATAGTAAAGGTCACCATCCTCGATCTTGTAGAACGACTTTCCAGCCGCCTTTTTCAGCAAGGCCGGGACTTCAACACCGTCTTCTTCAAGCATCGAAATCAGCGCATCAACGCCGATGGCATCCATCAGCTCAAACGGCCCGGTTTTCCAAGCGTAACCCAGCTTCATCGCATCATCGACATCGACGATGGAGTTGGCTGCGGCCTCGGCAATGAAGGCGGCATAGGCAAGGGTCTTGCCCATGACAGCGCGGCCATACTGGCCACCCTTGTCAGACGCTTCCATCATCTTGCGCGGGTCTTTGCCAGCAGCCCGGACACTGCCCAGACGGGCTTTTTCGGATTTGGCAAATTCACCGGTTTGCAGATCAACCGACTCTTTGACCTTCTGACCACCTTCGCGGTTCAGGCGGTAAAAGCCACCCTTGCCCTTACGACCGGTATAGCCATCGGCAATCAGTTTGCTGACCAGATCGCTTTCGCGGTAAATCGCGTGGAACGGATCGGATTTGTCGAGAAGGCCGGCCATGCTTGATTGCACATGGGGCATCAGATCAAGACCAACCAGATCCATCAGGCCGAATACCCCGGTTTTGGGAATGCCAAACGGGCGGCCAATGACGCTGTCGGCTTCTTCGACGGTCAGTTTGCGGTCCATGGCCTCGACCATGGCGGCCTGAATCCAGTAGACACCCAGACGGTTGGCGATAAAGCCCGGTTCGTCATGGCAGGTCACACAGGTCTTGCCCAGTTTGCGATCGGCAAAATCGGCAACGGTATCAATCACACCATCACGGGTAACACCCGATCCAACCAGCTCCAGCAAACGCATATAGCGCGGCGGGTTGAAGAAGTGGGTAATGATGAAGTCCTGTGCGAAGCTCTCATCCATCCCGTCAATCAGGGTGGCGAGCGGAATGGTCGATGTGTTTGACGACACCACCGATCCCTTGGCACGCACCGCATCAATCTTGCGATAGAGATTCTGCTTGATATCAAGGCGTTCAATGACGGCCTCAATCACCCAGTCACATTTGGCGATCTTATCAAGGTCATCCTCGATATTGCCGCACGTGATCAGTTTGGCGACCCGTTTGGACATGAACGGTGCCGGATCGGTTTTCAGCATCTTGGCGACCGCGCCCTCGGCAACCGCATTACGGTTTTTCGCACCCTCTGGCACGATATCAAGCAGCAGGACAGGCGTCCCGGAGTTGGCGATATGGGCAGCGATCCCCGCCCCCATAACACCGGCGCCAATGACGGCGACCTGTTTGATGTCTTTGGCTACCTTGGGCATTACATCGCCTCCAGAATGGTCGCGATCCCCTGACCCCCGCCAATGCACTGGGATGCCAGCGCATATTTGCCGCCATCACGTTTGAGGATTGCGGCCGCCTTGCCAACAATACGCGCACCGGTCGCACCCAGCGGGTGGCCAATTGCCAGTGCACCGCCATCGATATTGACCTTGGCCGCGTCCAGACCGAGATCGGAAATGCTTGCCATGGCCTGTGACGAAAACGCTTCGTTCAGTTCGGTCACATCAATATCGGCTGAACTCAGGCCTGCACGTGACAGCGCCTTTTTCGAGGCGCCAATCGGGCCGATGCCCATGATTTCCGGCAGGCAGCCATCAACCGCAACCGATTTGACGCGTGCAATCGGGGTCAGGCCGTTCTTGGCGGCATATTCTTCGGAACACACCAGAACCGCCGAGGCCCCATCGGTCAGCGGTGATGAGGTGCCTGCAGTAACAACGCCATCTGCCTTGAAGGCGGGTTTGAGATCGGCCAGGCCTTCGGCGGTGGTTTCGCCGCGAATGCAGCCATCCTCAGACACAACGCCGCCTCTGGTCTGGATCGGGATGATTTCATCGACGAACTTGCCAGCCGCCTGTGCCGCTGCGGCACGTTTGTGGCTTTCGACCGCAAAGGCTTCCTGATCGGCACGGGTCAGGCTGTATTTGGCGGCAACATTTTCGGCTGTATCGCCCATGCCCATATAGGCTTCGGGCATGGCTTTATAAAGTTCCGGGTTGGGCAGCGGGTTAAAGCCCATCATCGGAACCCGCGTCATGCTTTCAACACCGGCACAGATAAATACATCACCCGCGCCGATTGCAATTGCGCCAGCCGCCTGATGGATCGACTGCATGGATGAACCGCAGAACCGGTTGACCGTCACACCCGCGACAGAGCGCGGCAGATCGGCAAGGAATGTGATCAGACGGGCGACATTGAAGCCCTGCTCACCCTCCGGGAAGGCGCAGCCAAGGATCAGATCCTCGATCGCGTTGGGATCAATACCGGTCTTTTCGACCAGACCTTTGACGACCTGTGCCGCAAGGTCGTCAGGACGGACCTTGGCAAGGGCCCCTTTGCGGGCCGGGGTAAAGGGTGACCGGACATATCCGGCAATTACGGCGTTGGTCATGGTTTTGTCTTCCTTCCTGAGCTTTCCTCGGATCCGGTGTTTTTGTTACGGGGCCGGATCGATTCCTTTTTCTTCAAGCGCATCAACCGATTGCTGTTCGATTTCGCGCAGTTCATCCAGTGTGACGTCCAGTGCCTGACGCTGTTCTTCCAGATCAGAAATCCGTTCCCGAACGCGTTCCAGAAGCATCTTTATCTGCTCTGCCTGGGTGGGGTCCGCGCCATAAAGATCGAGATAATCGGCGATCTCTTTCAGGCTGAAACCCAGTCGCTTGCCCCGCAAAATGAGGAGCAGTTTGGCGCGATCCTGTCGGGTATAGACCCGGGTTGTGCCGGCACGCTGCGGGTTCAGGAGCCCCTTTTGCTCATAAAACCGGATGGTGCGCGGTGTGATGCCAAGATCGTCGGCCAGTTCGGGAACGGTGTAAAACCGTTCGTCAATTTTGGTCATTATTCGCCCCTTATGGTATCGATTTTTCACTATACGTCAATTAGTTTACGTTAACGTTACTTAGATTTTTTCAGTGTGTGTATCGTGACGCTAACGCGTTGTAACTAAACCGTATTTTCCTCTCTCTTTTGGCGTTCTTCCTCGACCAGTTCCTTTTTCGACAGTTTGCCGACCATGGTTTTGGGAAGTTCTTCACGAATTTCGATTTCACGCGGCATTTCGATTCTCGAGATCTTGTCATCAAGGAATGCCCGCAGATCCTCGGCCGTGACATCGGTCACGCCGTCTTTCAGGCGGACAAATGCCTTGGGCGCCTGGCCGCGATATTGATCGGGCACGCCGATGCAGGTGACTTCGGCGATCTGATCATGGAGATAAAGTGCCTCCTCAATCGCGCGTGGATAGACGTTGTAACCGCTGCACAGGATCACGTCCTTGAGGCGATCGACCAGAAATGTGTAGCCATCCTCATCCTGATAGCCGACATCGCCGGTGCGCAGCCAACCATCGACAAAGGTCTCCTCGGTGGCGGCTTCATTTTGCCAATAGCCGGGCATGACTTGCGGGCCGCGAATGCAAACCTCGCCCTTCTCGCCAAGCGGCATGGGGTTTTCGGGACGATCCAGGGATCGGACTTCGATTTCGGTACCGGGCAAGGGTCGGCCAATCGAGCCTTCCTTGTTCTCACCCTTAAGCGGGTTACAGGTGCAAACCGGGCTTGCTTCTGACAGGCCGTATCCTTCGACGACCTTGGAGCCGGTGATTTCCTCAAAACGGTGTTTGACCTCGACCGGCAGCGGTGCGCCGCCCGAAATGCAGCATCGGATGTGCGACAGATCGTATTTGAGCGTTTCCGGCGAATTGTTGATCGCTGTATAGATCGTTGGAACACCCGGGAAAATGGTGGCCTTTTTCTTGTCCAGTGCCTTGATCAGGGAACTGAGCTCAAAGCGTGGCTGCAACACCATTTCCGCACCCAGATTGACCGATGTGTTGAGTGCCACCGTCATGGCAAAGACATGGAAGAACGGCAAAACACACAAGGTGACTTCCTGTCCCGGCTTGGCGTCAGGCATCCAGCGGGTCAGTTGATCAACATTGGCACTCAGATTGGCATGCGTCAGCATGGCACCCTTGGGCCGCCCGGTCGTGCCGCCGGTATATTGCAGAACCGCCAGATCATGGACATCGATATCGATCACGCGATCAATCGGTTTGCATCCGATCACCCGTGAATAGGGGATATGGCGCAGATCGGTCGGGACATCGGCCAGTTCGCTGCGCTTGAACAGCGAAAACAGAACGCTTTTGACCGGCGGCAGGATGTTGCTCATTTCGCACACAACAATCCGCTTCAGACAGGTCTCATCCAGACAGGCCGCGACCTTGGGATAGATCTGTTTCAGGTTCAGCGTCACCATCAGGCGACAACCGGAATCCTCGATCTGATAGGCGATCTCGCGCTTGGCATAGAGCGGGTTGAAGTTCACAACCACACCGCCGCATTTCAGGATCGCGTAATAGCAGACAACGTAATAGGGGGTATTGGGCAGGCACAGCCCGACCTTGTCACCCTTGCGCACGCCAAGCTGTTTGAAGCCTTCTGCAGCACGATCAATCTGTTCCGCGATGGTCTTGTAATCATAAATCCGACCGAGGAAATCCAGACACGGGCGCAGCGGGAACCGGGCGGCCGCAGTATCAAAGATTTCATGCACGGGGCGCGTTTTAACCGGTGAGCTAATATCAACGCCGTCGCGCAGGATCGGGGATTCTTGAACGTTTACTTTGTTCACTTGCGTTAACTCCATTACGTTAACGTCACTTTGCGGGCAAAAAAAGGGAGCCCGATGCGGCGCGACTAAGCACCCCGCACCGGACAGTATAGCAGATCAAAACTTGAATTTCGCCTGCAGCGCGATGATGTCGACCTTGGCTTCGTAGTCGGCAGAGTAATTGCCAACGAGCGAAGAGGCGTGATCGACCCGTGCTTCATCGGCAAAAATGTGGGTGTAGCCCAATGTTACATCCGCCCAGTCAGCTGCTTTGTATGTCGCACCAAGCGATACCCAATAGCGATCAGAATCCGGCAGACGCACATTGCGGTTACGGGTTTTGATCGGGGTTTCGTCATAGGCAACACCACCGGTGAAGGACCAGTTATCATCGTGTTGGTAACGTGCACCAAGGGCGCCAAACCACGAGGTTCCCCACTGATAATTTTCGGTTGTGCTGCCCGTTGTGGACGAAGCGCTGTTAATCAGACCGCTATAGTTAAAGACAAGATCGCTAACCGAATTCCAGTTGGTCCATTGCATGTCACCCATGACGGTCCATTGATCCGAAAGATCGTGCGAAAGACCAAACGCAATGGATTCCGGCGTGGTGATCTTGGCCGTTGTCTTGCGATCCGTCCATGGGGTGGCCAAACTCTTCGCGGCATTATCGAAGGTGATGTCGCCTTTGAGTTTGTGTTCAACCTCGGAAATATAGGAAAGACCAACACGGGTGGTGTTCGTGATTTCCCAGTTCATCCCGGCGGTCCAGCCGTAGCCGATATCGTCGCCTTCAACCGTTGAGTTGCCCTCTGCCACTGCGCCGCCGAGTGACGGAACTGCTTTGCTAAGGGCGGCTTCAAACCGCTGAACTTGCGGACCAGCGCCGATGCTGAGGCCATTGTCAAAGCGATAAGCGACCACGGGCTTGATATTTACGGTTTTGATTTTGGATGTTGTGCCAAAGAAACGCCCTGCGAAGTCGGAATCGTTATCGGTAACAAGGCCCCAAGGTGCTGTAATCGAAACACCAAGGTTGATCTGGTCGTTCAATTTCCAGACGGCATGTGCGTTAGGCACTGCAGCATCCTGAGCCATATCCTTGTAGCCGCCACCGGTTTGAGCAATCACCGTTCGTGAGCCGTTGGTTGCGACTGTATTGGTTGCGTTCGCAACCGGTCGAATGACAGTGATACCCGCGCTATAGCTGGTTTCCTTGTATTGACCAACCGTGCCTGGGTTATAGGACATGGTGGATGCATCGGTTGACAGGGTGGTCATGCCGGCAAAGCTTGAGCCCTGCAGGGTGCCGCTGGTTTCGCGGACCTGAAAGCCCGATGCGTGTGCGGTGCCAACGCTGGCAAGTGCGCACAGAAGTGCAGTACCTGAAGCTGCCCCCCAAAGGCAGCCCTTTTTGAAGTAGGACATCTGTTTCTCCCTTAATCTTATAACGTTTCAAATCTATGATTTAAAACGCCCGCTTTTATTGTTGAAGGTCTATCGCATCGACCCTGATAAAATCGATGTCGTAGCCTTTTCTTTTAAAGCTCGTTTTGAGCAATTTTCCATCGGTGCCGTACCAGAGATCCCGGTCGACATCGCCAGACATTTCGTAATGGACTGCCGGTGTTTCCCGGCTTTCGACCATGACGGTTTCTTTACCGACCCTGTGTGTGTCGACGTTATAGGGTTCGGCATTGATGACGCTTAAAAGGTTGGCTTTGCCGGTAACGTCCTCGTGCCACAAACTCAGTGGCCAGGCCCCGTCACAGGCATCACGTTTCCCGACACCCTTGCCAGAAAGCGCATAACAATCAGCGTCATAGCTTGCCTGCCAGGTGTAGTGTGTGCCGTCATCATTGGTGGTGGTTTCGACCGAGACCAGCTCGCCGTTCTGCCATTGTTCGGTGCGCTGGTGGTCGTAGTGGAACTTTAAAAACAGCACCCGAACATCCGTCAGGGTCTTAACCTTGACGGTCTGGCCGGTGGTGGTCGGGATGATTTCGACCTTTTCATAGCCGATCGGTTCCCCGTCCTTGAGGACGCGAAAGTTCAGTATCTCCGACCCAAACGCCAAGGACGGTGCGGCAAACTGGATCGCAAATCCGGCAATCAGGGCCGATATGCTGCCAATTTTGATGCGACTGCGCATGTTTCCCCCATAAAACGGATCTTCCCGACAGAGTTAGTCGAGCATGGATGACAGCTTGGCTGCCACACCCATCGAACCCTTGATCTTCAGTTTGCCCATGGTGAAGGCAAGCATCGGATCAAGCTTTCCGGCGATCAGTTTTTCGAGGTTGGCTTTCTTGATCTTGAGAATGCAATCGGCATCAGACAGGTCATCATCGCTGATTTCCGGTTCATCGCCGGTGGCATCAACAACGATTTGTCCGTCATCGCCGCAATCAAAGGCGACGACAGCATTCAGGCCGCGGAGTTGCGGCAGTTTTTCTTTTACGGTTTCGAGGATGTCATCCACGAACGCCTCCCTCAGTCAGCTGGTATTCTTGTTTTGATTATGTCAGGACTGTAATACAAAGTGACGTTAACGTAAAACAAATAACGAATGCGAAAAACATACAACCAATAAGGCATTGAATTTTAAAAGGTTCAATGTTTTGAACAGTGCCAAATTGGCATAAAAAATGCCCGGGCGTGCCGGGCATTTAACGTTTTATGGTCTGTCCGAAATACCGAAGACAGAACAATCTGAGGTGGTGGCGTCAGGTTGGTACGTGCTGTGACAATCACGTCGAAACCTCGGGAAATCGGTCATTTGAGCGTATTCAGGGTCATTGAGCTCTGATCAAAACCACCTTGAACGTGGAAGCGTGTACAAAACCCGGGCCGAATCCGGGTTTATTTCCGGGCTTCCTCGTTTTCATGCATGATGTAACCAGCACCGGTACCAACTGCACCACCAATCACGGCGCCGCAGGTTACGCAGCCTCCGGTGATCACGGTTCCAACCGCGCCGACACCGGCACCAATGGCGCCACCGCTCAGCATTTTCTGGTCTCGGTCATTCAATCCACTGCAGGCGGACAGTCCCAACGCACCGGCAACGGCAAGAATTGTGGCTGTCTTTTGCATCTCTTGGATCCCTTCGTGGTTGCTCTCATTGCTTGGTCATTCAAGGACCTTTTTAAGGAACACGAGCATGGACAAGAAAACGGGAAGCAGTTTGACCATAATAGGGGCTGTTTGGGGCAGTTATGTCGATAAAAAGGCAACTCGCACGGCTATCCAGCGCGAAAAGCCGTTTTTTCGAGTGGTATTTGGGTGTTTCAAGCCGGTTTAGTCTTCAAAAGTGCCGCGAAGGAGACGTTCCTTGGCAATCATGGCCGGTTTTCCGCGGGCAATAACGCTATCGGGGGCCAAAGCATCATCCAGAACAAGGATATCGGCGTCATATCCGACCTTGATATGGCCTTTGTGTGCCGAAAGGCCCAGCATCCGGGCCGGGTTCGTCGTGATCGGGGCCAGTGCCGTTGGAATATCAAGCTTTTCGACGGCAATCATATTGGCAAATTCGCGTGGCACCGTTTCAAAACCGGCCACCGAAAGCCCAATCATATTGCCATCGCCATCAAAGTCCGGAAGTGACCCATTGCCATCCGATGTCATGGAAATGCGATCAAGCGGGACGCCATCCGCCAGGCATTCGGCAATGCTGGTTGATGTTTTGACCGCGCCCTTGGGGTCAGGTTCGGCGTCAATTCCGGTGGTGAAATCGATATTGCCACCACGCTTGGCCCAGAGTTTTGCCGCATCAAGCAAGGCGCGCTTGCGGTTTACATGGGTCGGGATGAACTGGCTTATCGGGATCTCGGTCTGGTCAATCACCGCAAGCAACGGATCAAAATGCCTGTCACCGTCCCCCAGATGCACGACGACAGACCCGGCCTTGCCCGATGTCATGCCGCCAATGCGCGATTGGGATGCGATGCGGGCCAGTTCATCGACCGTGCTTTGACTGCTGCGATGATCGGAAATTGCGGTTTTCAGGCCAATACAGGCATCCAGAAACGTCACGTCATCGCCGATATTGCCCGTCAGGGTCGGGGACGGCACGCGATAGCCGCCGGTGAAAAACCAGGCCGAAATGCCTTCGGTTCGAAGGGCTTTGGTCTTGGCATAAAGTGATGCGATGTGGCGGGTGGCGGCATCGGTGCCGAGCAAGCCGCAAACGGATGTAATGCCAGCCTCAATCAGTTTGCCAACCGCGACTTCGGGTGTGCGGGTGGCAAAGCCGCCTTCGCCCCCACCGCCAATTAGATGCACATGCCCGTCGATAAAGCCCGGTACGGTCATATTGCCGCCAAGGTCGATGGTTTTGATATCAGCGGGAACCGAAACAACCAGATCCGGGGCAATGGCGACGATTTTCTCGTCGCAGACCAGGATATCATTGATGCCAAGCGGGGTCGGGGCGAAGACGTTGGCATTCTTGAGAAGCAGAAACATGTTTTAAAACCGTATTTTACGAAAAGCAGCTTTCAGGTGGCGGGATGGTGCGGATGCGCATCATAACGATAGTTCATTTCCGTTGAAACGGTTCTGGCAAGCAGATAGCTTTCGATAAAACCGAGCGGGAAATAAACCTGCGTCACCCAAAGGAAACGTCATGAGCTTCGCCGCCTGGTTGTCGGTTGCAACCATTTGTGTTCTTGGCGCAATGACACCGGGCCCCAGCCTGGCTGTTGTGTTGCGCTACTCCGTCGGTCATTCGCGCCAGGCAGGCTTTGCCTGTGCCTGGGCGCATGCGCTTGGGATCGGCTTTTATGCCGTCATCACCATGACCGGGCTTGGCATTCTGTTTCAAACCGTGCCGGTCTTTCACAATGCGGTTAGTATTCTTGGTGCGCTTTATCTGATCTGGCTTGCGATCAAGGAGTGGCGCGGAGCCAAGGCAGGTGCGAAGTTTGATGTTGATGAAACCGGAAAGGTATCAGGATCAGTCCTGCAGGCCGCACGCGACGGGTTTATGATCGCGTTTCTCAATCCCAAGATTGCGCTGTTTTTCCTCGCCCTTTTCAGCCAGTTTGTATCCCCCGAATTCGAATGGGCTAGTAAGTTCCTGTTGGCCTTTACCGCAGCGGCGATTGACGGGGCATGGTATTGCCTTGTCGCTGTCGGTCTCTCGCACGGGGCCGTTTTGCCGTGGTTGCGTGATCGTGCAGCCTGGATTGAACGCATCATTGCAGTTCTGTTCGTCCTGATTGCCTTGCGCGTATTGTGGGGTGTTGTTGTTACGCTTTAGCCCGCGCGATTTCTGAATTTGAGAAGCCCCGATATTCTGATCGCGCCACCACCATCGCGACATAACACGGATCATCCTGATGACTGAAAAGACCGCCCCGAAAATGACCACCGCCGACGCAGCATCAGCGGAAAAAGGTACCGCGACGGATGCCGGGCGTGGCTTCCATCATCTGGGGGCGCATATCGGCTTTCTCCTCGCGATCCTGCTTCTGGCCGCCAATATGCGCGGCAGCATTGTCGGGCTGGGACCGCTGGCGGAAATCATTGGCACCGACCTGTCTTTGTCGGGAACGCAGCTCGGTTTGTTGACGACGCTCCCGGTGCTGAGCTTCGGCGTACTGTCGATGTTTGCCCCGCGTCTGGGACAGAAATTCGGTCTTGAAGCGACACTTTTGACCATGTTGCTGTTCATTGCCATCGGGCAGGGGCTTCGCGCCAGTGGAGCCTATGACATCATGGTGGTCGGCACCATCATTCTGGGTGCGGCGATTGCGGTTTTGAACGTACTGACCCCGTCACTCGTTCGGCGCAGTTTCCCGACCCATGTGGCGCTGGTGACCGCCCTTTATACCTTTACCATGTCGAGCGGTGCGACGATTGCCGCATTTGTTTCGATCCCGATCCGAAATGCAGCTGATGGCGATTGGCGCTGGTCATTGGGTGTTTGGGCGGTGTTTGCCGCGATTGCCTTTGTATGTTGGCTGCCGATGCTGCGCTATCGCCATGTCGGGGCGGCACCCACCCCGGTTGCGCGTATTTCGCTTTGGAATAATGTTGAAGCCTGGTGGCTGGCGCTGTTTTTCGGGTGCCAGTCACTGATGTTCTATACCGGCACCGCCTGGGTCGCCAAAGTCTTCATCGACCACGGCATTTCCGAGGCCGAAGCCGCCACCTTGCTCACCCTGTTTAATGTGTTTGGCATTCCGGCAGCCTTTGGTGCGCCCCTGATCTATTCGAAAATCGCTAACAAGAAACTGGCGATGCTGGTGTTGCATATTCCGTTGATCATCGCCATTCCGGGCTTTGTCTTTGCCACCACCGAACTGCCCTATGTCTGGGCGGTATGCATGGGGCTTGGACAGGGCAGCATGATCAGCATTGCCCTGACCCTTGTTGGCATGCGCGGGGCCGATCCGCAGACCTCCGCCCGTTTGTCGGGCATGGCGCAATCGGTAGGTTATCTGTTTGCCGCCATCGGCCCGGTTTTGTTCGGGGCGCTGCATGACCTTCTGGGCGACTGGCAGGTTGCACTTTACTTCCTGTTTGTCGTGGTCGCGGTGCAGCTTTGTGCGGCAATGCGCGCCGGATCCTCCAAAAAGATTGGCGCAGATTAGGAAAAATCGTCGAGAATTCAATATCTTGAAACACTTCTAAAGGCACCCCGATAACCACAGGGTGCCTTTTTCGTTGGGTGAACTTGATCACCATAACCTGCGCAAGTTCCGAAATGAACTTGACTTGCATTCGCAACAACCCTATAGAGCCGCAAATCATTATTAATAACATTTCATTCAGCAAGGAGTTTGCGATGCCCGACATCGCAGAAGACAAGGGGCATGCAGGAAAGTCCGAAACAGTGAAGCAGATGCAAGTGCAAGATCTGATGGGTGATGATCGCGAAATCATCATTGTCCATCAGGGAGAAGAATACAGATTGCGCCTGACATCGAATAACAAACTGATCCTGACCAAATAGGCGTTTAAACGCCTGTCCAATCAAACAATCCGTTTGCCAGCCAGCGCGCCAGTGCCCTGCACAAGCCAGCCAGCCAGCCGAAATCGGTACAAAGCTAAAGCTGCCTTACAGGGGAATCATCATGGCTCGAACCACTTCTGTGCGCCTTCTTCTGGCGACAGTTTCCACACTCGCACTTGGTCCTGTTGCACATGCCCAGGAAGGGGCATCACAACCTGAAAACGGTGCCGAAGTCACCGAAACAAACGTGCTCGAAACGGCTGTTGTTCTTGACGCTATCACTGTGACAGCAAGCAAAGTCGAAACCACGGCAATTGATGCGCCCGCATCTATCTCCATTGTGGATGACGAAGAGCTTGATCGTTATCAACCTGAAAATCTTGGAGATATCCTGCGTAGCCTGCCGGGTGTGGATACATCCGGGGGGCCGCGCAGCACAGTTCAGATGCCGACCATTCGCGGTTTGACCGATGACCGTGTTGTGATCCGCGTGGATGGTGCGCGTTCTAATTTCAATTCTGGCCACAAAGGCGGGCTTTTCCTTGACCCCGAGGTTCTAAAGCAGGTGGAGGTTTTCCGTGGTCCGGCATCGACCATGCAGGGTACCGGTGCTCTTGGCGGGGTGCTGGCACTTGAAACCGTGACGGCCGAGGACATGCTGGAAGATGGGGAACGTGTCGGGGGACGTGTTAAATCGGGTTATGCGTCGGTTGATAGTGCAGTGACGCTTAATTCCATGGCCTATGCCAAGCCGACAAACGGATCAGATGTTCTTGTATCGGTGTCACACAAGAACAGTGGCAACTATGAAACTGGTGACGGCCTGAAAGAAGAATATACCGATGACAATTACATCAACGGTTTATTCAAGGGATCCATTGATGTAGGTGAAACCGGTAATTTGCATTTGTCGTTGCAACGCTATGCGGATCACCACGTGATACCGGCATCGCCGGATAGTGCCATCGGCTCCAATACGGTGATCGTCAAACGCAAGACACGTCAAACCGCTGGTGTTCTAGGTTATGATTACTATTCTGCTGGCAATGATCTGGTTGATGCCAAGGTCAATCTGTATGGCACTCATACAAATTTGCGCGAAAGTGCTTTAAGCGAAACACGGCTGGACGAGCGTGACCTTGTCACCCTTGGTGCAGAAGGCAGCAATACTTCACGCTTTGAACTTGGTTCGACGAACCTTGCGGTAACGCTGGGCGGCGAAGTGTTTGAAGACAGTCAGGAAGGGCGCCGCAACGGGGAACCGACAACAGGATTCTACCCAGATGCAGAGATGCTGATTTCAGGTGTTTATCTGGACAACCAGTTTGATCTGACGGATGCGCTGCAGCTTACTGCCGGTGTTCGCTATGACAGTTTTGATTTGTCATCAAGCTCGGGCAATAGCAGGACTGACTCTGCACTGTCTCCGCGTTTCTCTGCGAGTTACCGAGTGACAAACTGGTTGCAGCCATATGTTAGCTACGCGGAAGCTTTCAACGCTCCGTCGCTTAGCCAGCTTTATAATGATGGTGTGCACTTTGGCCTGAATAACTTTGTACCAAACCCCAACCTTGAGGCCGAAAAGGCACAAACCTGGGAATTCGGGACCAATTTCAAGGCAGATCAACTCTTTACCAACCGTGATAGCCTGCGTGCAAAGGTTGCTGTCTTCCGCAATGAAATTACTGACTATATTGAGCAGTCTGTTGAGGGTGGCGGCGGACCCGGCGGTACAACGACCAGCAGTAACCTGCCGGAAGCCGAAATCAAGGGTTTTGAGGCAGACATCAATTACGACACTGGTGTGGTCTTTGCCGGGTTAGCAACATCCATACTGCGTGGTGAAAACAGCGAGACCGGTGAAAACCTGTCCAACATTCAGGGTGACAAGCTGAGCCTTTCGGGCGGTTATCGCCTGATGGATTACGGGCTTGAGCTCGGTGGTCGTGCAACCATGGTCGCCAAGCAGGACCGTATGCCCGACGATACCGCAGATCGCGGTGGCTATACCCGTCTTGATCTCTTCGCGCGTTGGGATGCCAGCAATTATGTCGACGGCCTGCAGGTCAATGCAGGTATCGACAACCTGCTCGATCAGACCTACCGCACCAGTGATGCGATCATTTACGAGCCGGGTCGCAACTTCAAAATTTCCGCAAGCATGAAATTCTAAGCCAAAGAATCAGACGAAGCAGCTTCTGCTTCGTCTGATCTTGCAGGAGGTACAAACGCCATGAGTGAAAACAATTTCAAGAATGCTGCCGAAGCCTGGGCGGCCTTTGCCGCAGGTGAGGCCAAGGGATATGCCGTCGATATCGCAGCCGAGCTGGACCTAAGCGAAGGTGAGCTGGTTGCAGCAGGCATCGGCACCAACGTCGTGCGTCTTGATGCCGATTGGGGTGATTTCGTTCCCCGGCTGGAAGAACTGGGCCAGGTCAAGATCCTGACGCGCAATCCAAGTGTTGTGCATGAAAAGATCGGAACGTTCGGCAAGGTCAGCATCAATGGTGAGATGGGCCTGGTGCTTAATCACGATGTTGATTTGCGCCTGTTCCTTGGTCATTGGGGGCATGCGTTTGCGGTTGAAACCAACAATCCGCGTGCTGGGCGCCGCCGCAGCCTCCAGATCTTCGATCATGACGGGCGCGCCGTTCACAAGATTTTCCTGACCGGGCAGTCCAGTGAGACCGCCTATGACCAGTTGATCAGTGATTTCAAGGCGGACAACCAGTCGCCGGGCATCGAGGTCCTGCCGCCCTTGCCAAAGGCCGTCACACTTCCGGATCAGGATGTCGATGTTGAAAACCTGCGGGCCCACTGGCGCCGCATGACGGACGTCCATCAGTATCACGGGATGCTCAAGGACTTTAATGTTGGCCGACAGCAAGGCATGCGTCTGGCGGGGCACGAATTTGCCGAACGGTTAAGTCGCGACGCGCTGAAAACCCTGCTTGAAAAGGCCTCGGAAAGCGGCATTTCGATCATGGTCTTTGTTGGCAACAGCGGTGCCATTCAGATCCATACCGGTCCGATCAAGACCATTCGCGAAATGGGGGACTGGATCAACATCATGGATCCGACATTCACCCTGCATTTGCGCATGGATCAGATTTTCGAAGCATGGATTGTGCGCAAACCGATCCGCGAAGGCGTTGTCACCACAGTTGAGCTTTATGACGCCGATCTGAACAATTTCGCGATCTTCTGTGGGGAGCGCAAACGCAAGGATCCGGAAAATCCCGACTGGCAGAAACTGGCCGAAAGCCTGCCGCGTCTGGAGAACAATGTGGCAGCTGTGGCGGAGTAACCAATCGATGCGTCATTTCACCGGATTTATTTTCGCGATCATCGGCTTTGTCGGCCTTTGTATGCCTGCCTTCGCCGATGAAACGCCCCAGCGTGTCATCACTGTCGGGGCGCCCGCGACCGAGATCGTCTTTGCCCTTGGCGCTGGCGATCGCGTGATTGCGACCGATACCACAAGTACGCGCCCCGAGCCGGTGCCAAGCCTGCCAAAGGTTGGCTATATGCGCCATCTGGCGGCCGAGGGCATCATTGGCCTGAAACCGGACTTGATTGTCGCGGTTGAGAAATCAGGCCCGGATGTTGTGCTTTCTGAACTGACTGATCTGGGTATTCCGATTGTCATCCTGCCGTCCTTGGCAAAGATGGAAAATCTTCCGGGTGCCATTGCGCAGGTGGGCGATGCTTTGGGGCGCACGGATGCAGCGCAGGCGCTTTCTGATCGGGTAGAAGCCGATCTTGCCGAACTAAAGGGCGATGATGGCACGGATCGGCCAAGCATCGTGTTTCTGATGGCGGTTGGTCACGGCAAGCCGATGTCGGCTGGGCAGGAAACCACGGCAGATGAAATCATCACTATGATCGGCGGGGCCAACAGTATGGCGGGCTTTGATGGGTTCAAACCCGTCTCGCCCGAGGTGATTGCATCGGATGCATCGGATTATGTGCTGGTCACCCAGTCGACCCTTGATCAGTTGGACGGGCTTGAGGGGCTTCAGGCCCATCCGATCCTTGGCCTGAACAAGGCGGTGGCGAACGGTCGGGTTCTTGCCATTTCGGCCTCAACCATTCTTGGTTTTGGTCCGGCATCCGCCAAGGAAATTCGCGATCTTGCGGCCCATCTTCACAGCATCGAACAGGGGGCGTGATCACGGTGAAGCAAAGGGTCGCCGCACTGCAGACGCAGCTGCCGGTCAATCGATCGGGGCTGTTTCTGGTGCTTTTGATGATCGGGCTATGTGTCGCCACCGTGATGTCACTTGGCATGGGTGGGGTGGAGATTTCTGTTGGTGATGTGTTTGTCCATTTGGCACAGCGTGTCGGCGTTGCCGAGGGTGGCATTGATGCATTTGATGCCCGCATTCTTGATAGCCTGCGCCTGCCAAGGATCCTGCGCGCAATCATCATCGGGGGCGGTCTGGGCCTTGCCGGGGCGGTGATGCAAAGCCTGTTTCGCAATCCGATTGCCGATCCGGGAATCATTGGTGTTTCGGCCAGTGCGGCCTTCGGGGCGGTGAGTATGATTGTTGCAGGCCACCTGATACTGGGCAGCTATTACGCGATCATTGGACCTTACGGTGTTCCGGTTGCGGCCTTTGGCGGGGCGGTTCTGGCAACGGTCGTGATCAGTATCCTGTCACGTCAGGATGGGCGCACCGATGCGGCGATCATGTTGCTGATCGGTGTTGCGATCAATGCCATCGCCTTTGCCGGGGTTGGTGTCTTTACCTATATGGCCGATGATGCCCAGTTGCGCAGCCTGACCTTTTGGCAGATGGGGGCACTTTCGGGTAATGGTCCGACCGATATGCCAGCCCTGATCGTGATGGTATTGGGCATTGCCTATCTGATCCGGCTGGGTACGCCGCTTAATCTGTTTTTGCTGGGCGAGGCCGAGGCGCGCCATCTGGGGGTTGAGGTCGAGGATCTTAAACGTCGCGCCACTGTTGTTACCGCGCTCGTGGTTGGCGCAGCGGTGGCGGTTTCGGGCATTATCGGGTTTGTCGGGCTGGTGGCCCCGCATCTGGTGCGGCTGGCGACGGGGCCTGATAACCGGTATGTCCTGCCCGCATCGACCATGGGCGGGGCGATCATTCTGACGGCGGCTGACGCGGTGGCACGCATCATTGTGCTTCCGGCCGAACTGCCCATCGGGCTTGTCACCGGCATTGTTGGTGGACCGTTTTTCCTGGGATTGTTGATCGTTGAGAAGAAAAGGCGCCGCCTATGACCCTGATGGCGCATAAGGCAGATTTCAAGGCGCGTGGGCGTTACCTGCTGCGTGATGTGTCAATCACCGTTGAGCCGGGCGAGGTTCTGGCCATCCTTGGGCCGAACGGGGCGGGAAAGTCCACCTTGCTGAAGGTTCTGGCAGGTGAACTTGCGCCAAGTGGCGGCAAGGTTTTCCAGAATGGCCGCCCTCTTTCGAGCATTTCGGCGCTTGATTTGGCGCAGGAACGCGCGGTGATGCCGCAGGCCGCCTCGATGACTTTCCCATTCACCGTGTTTGATGTTGTCGCACTGGGTCGTGCGCCCTATCGCAAGGTGTCCACCCGCCAGTTTGATCAGAAACAGGTGCGCCGTGCGATAGAGCTTGCCGATATCACCCATCTTGCAGATCGGGCCTATCCGGCCCTGTCAGGTGGGGAGAAGCAGCGTGTGCACCTGGCACGTGCGCTGGTGCAGCTTTGGGGCATGAAGGATGCCAGTCAGAACAGCGCAACAAGCAGCGAGGGCGCCGAATCTGCTGCGCGTTTTCTTCTGCTTGATGAACCGACCGCCGGTCTGGATGTGTCCCATCAACATGCGGTTTTGGACCTTGCCCGGCGGGAGGCAAAGGAATGCGGTGTCGGGGTTCTGATGATCCTGCATGATTTCAATCAGGTCCTGACCTATGCCGATCAGGTTGCCGTTCTGAGTTCCGGTGAAGTCGTTGCCAAGGGATCGGTACCAGATGTCATGACACCAGACTTGTTGTCATCGGTGTTCAAAAGCCCGATCCGGGCCATCAATGACCCGGCCGGCGGTGTGGTGCTGGTTAGTCAGTCAGCCTGATATCCCCCCGATATCAGGCGGCTGTGCCGGACGGGATGGTGCGACCATCCTGTTCGGTCCGGCACGTGGCAATCAGCCAGTCGCGAAACGCGCGGACCGCAAAGTTGTTTTCCTTTTCTTTGGGATACACAACGTAATAGGCGTGCTGATTGGGAATCGCGACATCAAACGGTGCCACCAGACGCCCGCTTTCAAGTTCTTCGCGCACCAGAAATTCCGGCAAAAGCGCCAGCCCAAGCCCCGCCACAGCGGCCTGAATGACCATGTGGAAATGCTCGAACCGGGGGCCGGCCAGTTCATCGACCACGCCAACGCCCGTCGCCGCCAGCCAATCCTGCCAGGCGCGCGGGCGGGTGGAATGCTGTAATAGGGTACAGTTGCGCACCCGTTCGCGGGCAATCGGCAGGTCGTCATTTTCCTTAAGCAGCTTGGGCGCACAAACCGCAATCAGGGTTTCCCCCATCAAACGATGCGTCACACAGCCGGGCAAGTTGTCTTCGCCAAAGTGAATGGCGATATCAATACCCTCACGGTCGAAATTGAATTCCCGTGTCTGGGTAATGAGATTGAGCTGAATATCAGGCCAGGTCGCCTTGAAATCACCAAGGCGCGGCACGAGCCAGCGGGCGCCAAAGGTCGGTAGCGTTCCGACATTGAGCATCCCGCCCGCATCGGAATAGGCCATGACCTGCAAGGTGGCGGCTTCTGCCCGATCCAGAAGATCGCGCACCTGGGCGGCATAAGCTTCACCGGCGGCGGTCAATTTCAGGCGTTTCTTCACGCGGCGAAAAAGATCACGTCCGAGATATTCCTCAAGCGCACGGATCTGCCGGCTGATCGCGCTTTGTGTGACATTGAGTTCCTCGGCCGCCCGGGTAAAGGACAGATGGCGGGCCGAACTTTCAAAGAATTGCAGGGCGGTAAGGGATGGTAGGACGCGGCGCATGGCAAAACCAGTTCATAACAAAAAGGAATGATATGGTGCGAATATATCGTTTGTTTGCTTTTCATCCAAGACATAGGATTTTAACTGGTTCTACGCCCCCTCGCGCCACCCCGTGAAGCGTTTGGGCCGAAAGCCAGCCGCGCTGGAATACTGTTACTTTGGAATGTTTTGGAAGGATAGCTCCCCATTCATTCAGTAACGGTATCTGGCGCAATCGTGCAAAACACCGGACCATCAAGGGCCGGACGACAACAAATTGCATCGGGTAGAAGGCAAGAATGGGTTCTGTTGACGAAAATTATGATGTGATCATCGTCGGTGGTGCGGTTGTTGGTAGTTCCATCGCATGGCATCTGACAGGCCGCGATGATTTCAAGGGCCGGGTTCTGGTGATTGAAAAGGACTCGACCTATGAGTTCTGTTCGACTGCCCTTTCAGCCGCGTCGATCCGCCAGCAATTCTCGACCCCGATCAATATCGAAATGTCGGCCTATGGCATTCAGTTCCTGCACAACCTGAAACGCGATCTTGATCCGGACGTCGACATTGCCCTGCATGAAAAGGGCTATCTCATTCTCGCAACTGATCAGGGCCGCGATATCCTGCGTCAGAACCATGCGACGCAAACCGAATTTGGCGGTGACATCGTCTGGATGGAACCCGATGATTTGGCTGCGAAATACCCGTGGATGAACACATCCGATCTGGCAGCCGGTTGCTGGGGCCGCAGCGGGGAGGGCTGGTTTGATGCCTATTCCCTGATGCAGTCATTCCGCAAACAGGCGCGCCGTCGCGGTGCCGATTACATTGACGGCGAAGTGGTCGAAGTCCTGCGCGATGGTGATCAGGTCACGGGCGTGGTTCTGAAAGACGGTCGTCGTTTCGGCTGTGGCCAGCTTGTGAATGCCGCGGGCACCGGTGGATCAAAGGTCGCCCGGATGGCGGGCCTTGAAATCCCGGTTGAGCCGCGCAAACGCTGCATCTTTGTCTTTAATTGTCGGGACGCCGAAGACATCAACGCGTCCTGCCCGATGCTGATTGACCCAAGTGGTCTTTATGTCCGCCCGGAAGGTGAGTTTTTCATCACCGGCATTGCCCCGCCCAAGGATCGCGATCCGGAATGCTGGGATTTCGATGTCGATCATAGCCTGTTTGACGAAATCATCTGGCCCGGCCTGTATGAACGTTGTGAGCGGTTCGAAGCCATCAAGGTCGTTAATGCCTGGGCGGGTCATTATTCCTATAACCTGCTTGATCAGAACGCGATTCTGGGCCGTCACACGGATGTTAAAAACTTCATCTTCGCCAACGGGTTCTCGGGCCATGGCCTGCAACAAAGTCCGGCGGTCGGTCGTGGCATTGCCGAGCTGATCACGACAGGCGGCTATGAAACACTGGACCTGTCGGTGTTTGGCTATGAACGCATTCGCTATCACGCGCCGGTGCTTGAACTGAACGTTATCTAATTCATCAACAAAAAGGTCGGAGCAGCCCCACATGCCCCGTGACGAAAACACCAAACCGGCCCAGGACAGCACGCAGATGCGCGATCGCGCCAGCAGTGCGGTGTCGGCTGGCGTACGCAATGTGCACCCGGTCTATCTGGACCGCGCCCTGAATGCCGAGGCCTGGGATGTCGAAGGCAAACGCTATATCGATTTCATTGGCGGGATCGGTGTTTTGAATGTCGGGCATCGCAACCCGGTTGTGATGGACCGCGTTGCCACCCAGTGTGAACGCTTTACCCACAGCTGCTATAACGCGCTGCCACATGAACCTTATGTCGCGGTGACCGAATGGCTGGCGGCAAACTGCCCGATTGAAGGCCCGGCAAAATCCATGCTGACCAATTCCGGGGCAGAGGCGATGGAAAATGCGCTGAAGCTTGCGCGCGCCTTTACCGGCCGCACCGGCGTGATTGCGTTTGAGGGCGGCTTTCATGGTCGAACCCTTGCCACCTTGGCACTGACGGGCAAAACCAAACCCTATAAGACCGGGCTTGGTCCGTTGCCGGGACCGGTTTGGCATCTGCCATATCCTTGCCCGGAAACGGGTGTATCGGTTGATGATGCGATGGCTGCCATCGCCAAGCTGTTTGCCGTTTCCGCAGATCCGGCATCGGTGGGGGCTGTGGTGATTGAACCGGTGCAGGGCGAAGGCGGTTTTCGGGCCGCCGATGGTGAATTCCTGATAGCCCTGCGTCGCCTGTGTGATGAAAACGGCATGGTTCTGATTGCTGATGAAATCCAGTCGGGATTTGCCCGAACCGGCAAGATGTTTGCCATTGAGCATGCCGGGGTGTCGCCCGATATCCTTGTTATGGGCAAGGGCATTGGCGGGGGGTTCCCGCTGGCAGCCATCACCGGTGCCGAGGATGTCATGAATGCGCTGGCCCCGGGCGGGCTTGGCGGTACCTATTCGGGCAACCCGGTGGCCTGCGCGGCGGCAACAGGTGTGTTTGAGGTTCTGGAAGCCGACAAGCTTCCGGCGCGCGCCAAACAGCTTGGTGAAAAATACGCGACCCACATTGCATGGTTGCGCGATCTGCCCGGTGGGCATGTGATCGGCAATATGCGCGGGATCGGCGCGATGCGGGCTTTTGAGTTGATTGCAGATGACGGCAAACCGTCACCCAAACGTCTGCAAACCTTGTTGCAACTGGCCCGGGACAACGGGCTATTGTTAATGCCAAGTGGTGAGCACGCCAATGTGGTGCGCCTGCTGGCACCTTTGACCATTCCGTTTGATCAGGTTGATGAGGCCTTTGCCATCATCGCCAAGCTGCTGCCCAAAGTAGCTGACATCAAGGATTGAACAGAGATCGAATTTGCCGGTGATCCGCGCCGGAAAGTTTAAAACAAAGGGAGTTTTACTGTGAGCTACAAATCCATTCTGACCGAACTTGGTCTGTCCGAAGCCGAGATTGCCAATGGCACGCTCAGTGTTCAGACCCCGGTCGACGGTTCGGAATTCGCAAGTGTTACCGAAACCACTCCGGCCGAGATGACCGATGTGATCGGCAATGCCAAAAAGGCATTCGGCGCATGGCGTCAGATGCCGGGCCCGCGTCGCGGCGAGCTGGTGCGTCTTCTGGGTGATGAACTGCGTGCCGCCAAGGAACCGCTGGGCCGTCTGGTGTCGCTTGAATGCGGCAAGATCTATCAGGAAGGTCTTGGCGAAGTTCAGGAAATGATCGATATCTGCGACTTTGCCCTTGGCCTGTCGCGTCAGCTTTATGGCCTGACCATCGCGTCCGAACGTCCGGGCCACAAAATGATGGAAAACTGGCATCCGTTGGGTGTTGTTGGCCTGATCACCGCGTTCAACTTCCCGGTTGCACCGTGGGCCTGGAACACCGCCCTTGCACTGGCTTGCGGCAATGCCGTGATCTGGAAGCCGTCGGAAAAGACACCGGTCACCGCCATGGCGTGTCAGAAGATCCTCGAAAAGGCGATTGCCAAATTCGGTGATGCCCCGGCCAATCTGCACCAGGTCGTTGTCGGTGATCGCGAAATCGGTGAAATCATGACCGACAGCCGTGACGTCGCGCTGATTTCGGCAACCGGTTCGACCCGCATGGGCCGTGAAGTTGCCCCGCGCGTTGCCGAGCGTTTTGGCCGTACCATTCTTGAACTTGGCGGCAACAACGCCATGATCGTGACCCCGTCGGCCGATCTCGACATGACCGTGCGTGCGGTTGTGTTCTCTGCTGTTGGCACCTGCGGTCAGCGTTGCACCAGCTTGCGTCGTCTGATTGTCCACAAGGACGTCAAGGATCAGCTGCTGCCGAAAATCATTGCCGCGTACAAGTCGGTTTCGATTGGCGATCCGTTGGCTGATGGTACCCTTGTTGGTCCGCTGATCGACGAAGAAGCCTACACCAGCATGCAGACCGCCCTTGGCAATGCCAAGAAGGATGGTGGCACCGTACATGGTGGCGAGCGTACCCTGGAATCGGAATACCCGAACGCGTTCTATGTCACCCCGTCGGTTGTTGAAATGCCGGGTCAGACCGACACCGTGAAGCACGAAACCTTCGCACCGATCCTCTATGTCATGACCTACGAGACCCTTGAAGAAGCCATTGCGCTTCAGAATGACGTCCCGCAGGGTCTGTCGTCGTGCATCTTCTCGACCGATCTGCGCGAAACCGAACTGTTCCTGTCCTCGGTTGGTTCCGATTGCGGTATCGCCAACGTCAATATCGGCCCGTCCGGTGCGGAAATCGGTGGTGCCTTCGGCGGTGAAAAAGAAACCGGTGGTGGTCGTGAGTCCGGTTCGGACGCGTGGAAAGGCTACATGCGCCGCGCAACCAACACCATCAACTATTCCCGCGAGCTGCCGCTGGCTCAGGGCATCAAATTCGATATCTGATCAGACAATCAATCTGGTTTGATCCAAACCCCGCCGGTTCGCTGGCGGGGTTTTTCTTTGCGCTATTTTGCAGTAGAATACGTTGTATTACCTTGCAAACATTTTCCAGTCGGAAGGAACGATCATGAGCAAGGATACCTTGGCAGTCCGGGTTGATCCTGCGTTGCGCGAACGTCTCGACAAGTTGGCCGATGCCTTTGGTCAAACACGGTCCAGTATCATCAATGATGCGCTAAGACAGTTTGCCGATCATCAAGAATGGCAAGTGGAACTGATTGCCGAACGTGCCCAAAGTATCGCTTCTGGTAATGCGACGCTTGTTGATCATGAGGATGTGCTGGCCGAATTTGACGAACGGTTTGCTGGCAAGAAGGCACGATGAGAATTGTCTGGGACAGCAGGGCTGTCGAAGACCTGAAAGCCATTCTTGATTATATTGATGACCGCAATCCGACTGCGGCGCTCAAGACCTATCAGTTGATCTCAGGATCGGTTTCACAGCTGGCAACCCATCCTTTTATTGGGCGGGTTGGCCGGGTTGCCGAGACGCGCGAAATGATTGTAAACGGCACACCTTATCTGGTTGCTTATGCAATTGATGATGGGGCGATCACCGTCATCGCGGTGTTGCATGCTTCGCGCCGGTGGCCTGAATAATTCTGAAAATAAAAAAGCGGCCCCCTGAAGGGACCGCTTTCTTTAATCTCGTCACAAAGCTTGGGCAGATTAGCCAGCTTTGGAGAAGCGCTCTGCGACATATTCCCAGTTTACCAGGCTGTCGAGGAAGGCTTTGACATAATCCGGGCGCGCGTTGCGGTAGTCGATGTAGTAGGAGTGTTCCCAAACATCGCAACCGAGCAGCGGGGTCTGACCGTGAACAAGCGGGTTTTCCGCGTTCGGGGTTTTGGTCACGACCAGCTTGCCGGATTTATCCATTGCCAGCCAGCACCAGCCCGAACCGAACTGGGTGACGCCAGCCTGAATGAAGGCTTCTTTGAAGGCATCGACAGAGCCGAAATCTTCAACGATTTTCTTTTCGAGTTCACCCGGGATGGCGCCGCCGCCATTGCCCTTCATCATCTGCCAGAACTCGATATGATTCCAGTGCTGGGCCGCGTTGTTGAACAGGCCTTCTTTGGAAGCGTCGCCATAAGAAGCAACAACGATTTCCTCAAGCGACTTGCCTTCAAGGCCCGAACCTTCGAGCAGCTTGTTGCCGTTCACAACATAGGCGTTGTGGTGTTTGTCATGGTGAAACTCGAGAGTTTCAGACGACATGACCGGTGCAAGCGCGTCATATGCATACGGAAGTGCTGGGAGTTCAAATGCCATGATACAGTTCCTCGACTTTCATTATTAATCTGTGCGGTAACGCAACATATCCCTTTTTGCGCCTTTGATAAAAGTGAAAATCCCGTGCAACATGTTGGCAAGCTTTGTTGCAGGCGTGATCGGTGCATCAGGCGCGTTACCTGCGATCTTTTATCTAGCGCGCATTGGCGTTTATGCAATGCGGGGCTGCGTTACCTTTTGATAGATCGATATATGATGAACATTCCTGTGCCAAAAACGTTCCCGTAAATCGCGGAAATTTTTGACAAGGCCGGACATGGAAACAGGCAGTTCTGCCTATTCCTTATAGAGTCCGACCATCTTCTGGCTTTCGTCGCCATTTGTAAGGGTAACGTCATATTCTCCACGCTTGAGCGCGGAGATGTCGATCTTGCACGGGAAACGGACGCAATCGCGTTTGATCGCAACAGTGCCGTCTTCCTGATGGCTGAGTGTCACTTCACCCTTGGCCATTTCAGAATGAATGGTGACGCTGTCCGTGGTTGGTTTCGGTGCAGATTTGATTGCAGCCAGCGCGGCTGTCGTGATCGTCATAAGACCAATCAAGGCAATGGCAACCGGCTTGCTGCGCAGAGATCTAAGCATGTCTTCCTCGCGCGGTTGTGCTTGGTTCATGCGTAGTAATCTGAACTGCGAAGCCGAAAAATTAACGGCGCAAATGGGGCATTTCCGTGCCGATAGCATCACTTGGGGCGTGGCAGCCATGCGTCTGGCGCGCACAAGTTTCCGCCCGCTAGGCCAGATGCCCCCGCGCTGATCTAAGCTTTTCTGCGATATCTGCGGTGGCCTTTTGCGGATCAGCCTGCCCACAGATGGCGGACACAACCGCCAGCCCATCCGCACCGCTTTCAAGGACGGCCAGGACATGCTCCCCTTTAAGCCCACCAATCGCGACCGAGGGCAGGCCAACCATCCGCGCCAGCCTTTCCAGCCCGTCAAACCCGATGGCCGGTTTGTGGTCTGGCTTGGTTGGTGTAGCAAATACCGGGCCGATGCCGACATAATCGACAATGGTGCGGTCAACCTTTTGCGCGACCTCTTCGCTTTCGATCGACAGGCCGATGATCTTGTCCGGGCCAAGGCGTTCGCGCGCGATTTGCGATGGCATGTCATCCTGCCCGACATGCAACCCATGCGCGCCAATCGCAATGGCGGCGTCGATATCGTCATTGACGATCAGTGGCACATTTGTGCCTTCCATCGCCTGCATCAATTCCCGGCCAACGCGAATGAGGCCGTCAGTTCCGGCCTCCTTGTCGCGCAGCTGAATGATGGTGGCCCCGCCGGCAATCGCGGCCATGGTGGTTTCCACCATCGAATGGTCCCGGCACAGATCAGGATCAAGCACAAGATAGAGCGACAGATCAAAGGACGTCATTGCGGATCGATCCGAAGGTTCTTGGCGTAGGTTTCACCGTCAAGATTGTGCAGGCCATCAATAAAGGCAGTCATGAAGGATGCCGGGCCGTTTGCCGTCTTCGCCGCGATCTCGCCGGCCACGGCAAAGTTGCCAAGGGCCGCAATGGTGGCTTCAAACGCCTGATCGGGGGCAACGGCGACATAGGCACCGACAAGGGCGGTCAGCGAGCACCCGGTAGCGGTGATTTTCGGCATCAGGCCCGAACCGCCGGCAATGCGCACCGAACGCGCGCCATCGGTGACGAAATCGACCTCGCCCGTAACCGCAACAACGCAACCTTGTGCACTCGCAAGGCTGCGTGCGGCTTCTTCTGCCTGTTCGACCGGATCACCACTATCAACGCCCTGACCGGCACTTTGACCGCCACCAAGGGCGATGATTTCCGATGCGTTGCCACGAATGACGGTGGGTTTGAGTTTCAAAAGTTCTGCCACAGTGCCGCGGCGATAACCGGTGGCAAAATGGGCCACCGGATCAAGCACCCATGGCTTGCTGGCCTGATTGGCCGATTTGGCAGCCGCAATCATGCCATCGACCCAGTTGGGTGACAGGGTGCCGATATTGACGGTAAGCGCACCGGCAATGGCGGCAAATTCACCGGATTCTTCAGGTGTGTGGACCATGGCGGGCGAGGCACCGGCTGCCAACAGGACATTGGCGGCATAATTCATCGCGACATAGTTGGTGATGCATTGCACTAACGGATTGATCGCACGCATGCGCTCAAACAGATCAGTCGCGGTCTGGGAAATTACGGTCGTCATGTCGAGGCTCCAATGCAGAACTTTTGCGGTTGGAGACCCAGTTCGAAGTCGGAAAGATGGAGAACGTCGTGGTCCGCGTTCGCACCGTCCCTACGCCAGTATGAACTGGATCAGGTTCAAAGGGTCACTGCGCGGCAGTTTCTCAGCCCCCTGTCGGGGCTCCCCTTGGTGAGTGCTCAACATGGGTTTTATTGCGCATTCTGTCAATTCATCCGATGGCACGCGCCCGGCAAATCAGAAACGGCGGAATGGCATCTGCCCATCCCGCCGTTTCCATCGTTTCAATTTCGTGGGCCAGCCTACTTGCGACGTTCCATCGCGGCCTTGAGTGCCGCTGCCATCGCACCCCCGTCTCCGCCGGAATTGCCCCCGGAATTGCCGCGGCCCTGTCCACCGCCTTGAGGGCGATTACCCGATGAATGCTGCGGCCGGTTGCCGCCACGCGGTGCCGCACCGCGATTATCCGCGCGCTTTTCACGCGTCCCTTCGTAATCGGGGGCTGATTTCATCGAAAGCCCGATGCGTTTGCGCGGTGCATCGACTTCCATGACGGTGACCGAGACAATCTGACCGGCCTTGACCACCTGACGAGGGTCTTCGACAAACTTGTCGGCCAGCTGCGAGATATGAACAAGGCCATCCTGATGCACGCCGATATCCACGAACGCGCCAAAGTTTGTCACGTTGGTGACCGTGCCTTCAAGCTTCATACCGGTGCGCAGGTCCTTGATCTCATTGACACCCTCGGTGAATTTGGCGGTCTTGAATTCCGGGCGCGGATCACGGCCGGGCTTATCGAGTTCGGCGATGATGTCGCGGATGGTCGGCACGCCAAATATGTCATCGGCGAAATCTTCGGCCCGAAGTGTTTTGATAAAGCCCGAATCCCCGATGAGATCGGCCAGTGGCTTGGCGGCCTTGGTACTGATCTTTTCGACCAGCGGATAGGCTTCCGGGTGTACGGCCGATGCATCCAGCGGGTTGGTCGCCCCGCGAATACGCAAGAAACCCGCACACTGCTCAAACGCCTTTGGCCCGAGACGCTCGACCTTTTTAAGGTCGGTACGCGACTGGAACGCGCCATTGGAGTCGCGATAGCCGACAATATTACGTGCCAGCGTCTCTGTCAGGCCAGCGACACGGGTCAGAAGCGGGATGGAGGCGGTATTAAGGTCAACACCCACACCGTTCACGCAATCCTCAACCACCGCATCAAGTGATCTGGCCAGTTTGGTTTCCGATACGTCATGCTGATACTGCCCGACACCGATCGACTTCGGTTCGATCTTGACCAGTTCTGCCAGTGGATCCTGCAGACGGCGGGCAATCGATGCCGCCCCGCGCAGTGACACGTCAAGATCGGGGAATTCTTCAGCTGCGAACTGGGATGCGGAATAAACCGACGCGCCGGCCTCATTGACGATGACTTTGGTGGCCTTAAGGGCCGGAAAGCGTTTCAGAAGCTGACCGGCAAGCTCGTCGGTTTCACGTGAAAAGGTGCCATTGCCAATCGCGATCAGTTCGATCTGATGACGGGATGCCAGGGCGGCAAGGGTATTAAGTGCCCCTTCAACGTCATTGCGCGGCTGGAAGGGATAAACCGTTGCGGTATCGACCAGCTTGCCGGTGGCATCCACCACCGCAACCTTGACCCCGGTGCGCACACCCGGATCAAGCCCCATGGTGGCCTTTTGCCCGGCAGGTGCGGCCAGCAACAGGTCCTTGAGGTTGTCGGCAAACACCTTGATCGCACCTTCTTCGGCGGAATCGCGCAACGTGCCAAACAGATCAAGCTCAATCGACAGCGACAGTTTGACGCGCCATGTCCAGCGCACGGTATCCATCAGCCACTTGTCAGCCGCACGTCCCTTGTCCGCAATGCCGACATGGGCGGCGATCATGATTTCGGCCCGGCCCGGCTGGCTACGCGGACGGTCTTCGTCTTCTTTGCCAAGGGTCAGTTTCAACTGCAGGATGTCTTCATTGCGCCCGCGGAAAAGGGCCAGTGCGCGGTGCGACGGGCAGGTTTTGATTTTTTCGGAATGCTCGAAATAGTCCGAGAATTTCGCTCCTTCGGCCTGTTTACCTTCGATGACAGACGCGGTGATTTCACCCTCATTCCACAAATGGTCACGCAGCTTGGCAACAAGGTCGGCGTCCTCGGCAAAGCGTTCCATCAGAATCTGGCGCGCGCTATCAAGGGCGGCCTTGGTGTCTTCCACGCCCTTTTCGGCATCGACAAACTTGGTTGCCTCGGTTTCCGGATCAAGGGTTGGTTCGTTGAACAGGCTATCGGCCAACGGCTGCAGCCCGGCTTCGCGGGCGATCTGGGCCTTGGTGCGGCGCTTTTTCTTGTAGGGCAGATACAAATCTTCAAGACGGGTCTTGGTATCGGCCTCGTTGATCTGGGCTTCAAGTTCCGGGGTGAGCTTTTCCTGTTCGCGAATGCTTTCGAGCACCGATGCGCGGCGTTCTTCAAGCTCGGTCAGATAGCGCAGGCGGTCTTCCAGCGTACGAAGTTGGGTATCATCAAGCCCGCCGGTTTTCTCTTTGCGGTAACGGGCGATGAACGGAACGGTGGAGCCTTCATTGAGCATCTCGATGGTGGCAATGACCTGTTCCGGACGAACCGAAAGTTCTTCGGCGATACGCTGGGGAATTGGACGCATGGTTTCTCCTTGTTTTGCTCGTATGCTTGGAATAGCGGCTTTGCGCGTCCTCGAAAAGAGTCTGTTTTTCTCAATTTTTCGGACGCACTCACATCAGGATTCCCTGTTTGATTCCAAAGGCCTGAAATCACATGGGTTTGTCCGTGCTTTTGCCCATGGCCCAGCGGACTTGCTGATCGGGATTACGCAGGTTATTTCTTTGGCAAATGTGATTTATCGGGCCAAGCCCACAGCAGGAGAAGCCGAATGGCCGGAAAGTTCCGCGAAACCGTCATTCACGAAGTTCCCAAGGAAAAGGCAGAACCGCAGGCCGATACCAATTCGGTAGCTGACGAGATCGCCGGGGCAGAGGAAGCACCCAAGCTGTCTCAGGATGCGATCAATGCGTTGAATGAGGCCAAGGCCGCCAAGGAAGCCGCCGCCAAAGCGCGCGAAATCGGTGGGCCCAAAGGCCCCGAACCGACCCGCTTCGGGGATTGGGAAAACAAGGGCCGCTGCATCGATTTCTGATCGCAGCGTTTGAACCCAGATACGAAAAAGGCCGAAGCAAAATGCTCCGGCCTTTTGTCTTTTCAGGGCATCAAAGCGTCTGCGAACTAGGCACCGCGGATAGCCTTGATGTTGTTGGCATATTCACCCGGACCACCTTTGAAGGTGGCGGAGCCTGCAACCAGAACATTGGCACCGGCTTCGATCACCTGAGGCGCGATTTCCGGGTTTACGCCACCATCGACTTCAAGGTCGATGTCGCGGCCGGTGGCTTCGATCATCTTGCGGATGCGTTTGATCTTTTCAAGCTGGCTTGGAATGAATTTCTGACCGCCAAAGCCCGGGTTCACGGTCATGACCAGAACCAGGTCGACCATGTCCATGACATATTCAATCACACTTTCCGGGGTCGACGGATTCAGTGACACGCCGGCTTTTTTGCCCAGCGACTTGATCAGCTGCAGCGAGCGATGCAGGTGCGGACCGGCTTCGGCATGGATGGTGATGATATCGGAACCGGCATTGGCAAATGCTTCGATATACGGATCGACCGGTGCAATCATCAGATGTACGTCAAACACCTTGTCGCTGTGTGGGCGCAGCGCCTTGACCACATCCGGGCCAATGGTGATGTTCGGTACATAGTGACCATCCATCACATCAATGTGGATATAGTCGGCACCGGCTTCATCAACAGCGCGGACATCAACGCCAAGCTGGGCGAAATCGGCCGAAAGGATCGAAGGTGCGATTTTAATGTTCGACGTGGTCATGCGTCACAGGTCCTGAAGCGATATGGGATACGGGAAATTCGCGGCCTTCATACCCCAGAATGCCCCCCATGTCACCCGAATGGGACTCATGGCTGCCTTGTGTGCGCAAAAGCCTGATCTTGTGGTCGAAAATCAGGACTTTTTGACAAGTCGGGCGCAGAAAAAGCCATCCATGCCGCCAAAATCGGCCATGTGGATCGGCAGAATGCGCAATTCACCGGCATCGTTGATCGCCTCATCCCAACCACCAAGTTCATCGGTGGTGATGGCTTTGCGTTCATAATTCGGATGATCGGCAAGGAAGGATTTTACCTGATACTCGCCCTCTTCGGGTTGTAGCGAACAGGTGCAATAGATGAGCTCTCCACCAACATTCAAAAGCTTGTCGGCTTGACGCAGAAGTTTGCTTTGGATCGGCAGAAGCGATTGCAGCAGCTTGTCATTCTGACGCAGCAGGATGTCCGGGTGGCGGCGAATGGTGCCGGTAGCCGAGCAGGGTGCATCAAGCAATACCGCATCAGCGCGCGGCGTATCGGGCGCCAGGTCGGTGGCATCGCCGGTGACAACCGCGGCACCCAGCGAGACACGTTCAAGGTTCTCGAAAACACGCTTAAGACGGCCTTCGGATTTATCCACGGCAATCGCGCTGGCGCCAAGGGAAGCCAACTGCATGGTCTTGCCACCCGGCGCGGCGCAAAGGTCATAGATGGTTTTGTCTTTGTACGCCGAAAACAGGGTTGCCGGGATGGCCGCGGCCGCATCCTGAACCCACCATTCACCATCCTTGTAGCCGGGGAGATCGCGAATGCGTCGGCCTGGTTCGAGCCGTACCGATCCGGTCGGCAGGACCAAGCCGTCCATTTTTTCAGCCCAATCGGCCGATTGCGTGCGATCCTTGATCGACAGATCGAGCATCGCGTGACCAAGGCAGGATTCGGCGATGCCCTGCGCGGTTTCCGCGCCATAGGCCTTTTTCCAGGATCCGCGTAGCCAGGCCGGGATATTGAGCTGCCAGTCTTCGACACCTTCTGGCCATTCAAAGCCATCGCGTTGCAAGCCGCGCAGAACGGCATTGATCAGTTTGGTGTATTTATGCAAACCCGCATCACGCGCGAGATTGACCGTACTATCGACTGCGCCGTAATCGGACGTATCCATAAAGAAAAGCTGCGCGACACCCAGACGCAGAATGTTGGTCAGGCGTGCGGCAACCCGATCCTGCGGCGGTTGATAGCGCGGGGCAAGCACCGCATCAATTTCACCCAGATGGCGTAGCGTGGTGCCAAGCAACTGACGCAGGAAATTGCGATCAAGCGACGGCAGGCCATAACCATGCTTTGACAGAAGTTCATCCAGTGTCACTTCACCGCCGCGCAATTCCTGCAGGGTCTTGAGCGCAAGCATGCGCGGATCCGGGGCCTCGACCGCCTGTTTGCGGGGGGCGTTGCGCTGGGATGGACGGGAACGACGTTCTGCCAAAGGATATCTCCGGTTTCGGTTTATGTGCTGTAGTTAAGCCCAGCATGGCAAACTGTAAAGCATCAAGCTTGGTTTTGCGCGACATGGCTGCGTTGTGAGCTTGGGCATAAGGCATTCATCGGGTGAAAAGCCTTGCGATGGGCAATCGGTCCGGCTAATCCAGACGGATCAATCTGGCGGGGACAGGGACAAGGGCGACCCAACGATGACTTTTGCTGGACTTGCGACCTTTGCAAGTATCTTTCTGATCGGCTCGATGTTGCTGACATGGGGGGTGCTGAACTATCTGCGGCGCAAGGCCATCCTTGATATGCCCAACCACCGTTCCAGTCACGTTGTGCCCACTCCGCGCGGTGGCGGGCTTGCCGTAACGCCGCTTCTGATTGTGCTGGTTGCCGGTGTTTTTGCCATGACCGGTGTGACGGGAATTGGTGAATGGCTGATGCTGGCTGCCTGTGCCGGGCTTGGATTGCTCAGCTGGCTTGATGATCGCCATGATTTGTCTGCCGCCAAGCGTTTTGCCCTGCAATTTCTTGCCGTCATCATTGGCATGTTTGCGCTTGATAAACCGGTTCTGGGCGGGCTGGTGCCGGTCTGGCTGGATCATGTGTTGGTGTTGTTGGCCTGGGTCTGGTTCATCAATCTGTTCAATTTCATGGACGGGATTGATGGCATTACCGGGGTCGAGGCCGGATCGATCGGTCTTGGGATTTTTATCCTCGCCCTTTTTGTGCCGCTGCCGCAATTCATCGGGCTCGGCTATATCGGGCTTGGTATCCTTGCGATCATGATCGGTTTCCTGATCTGGAACTGGCATCCGGCGAAGCTGTTTCTTGGTGATGTCGGATCAATCCCGCTGGGTTTTGTTCTGGGCTGGCTGTTGTTAAAGGTCGCGTCCGAGGGGGCCTGGGCCATCGCGCTTATCCTGCCGTCCTATTACCTGTTTGACGCGACACTTACTCTGATCAAGCGGGCCTTGCGGCGTGAGAAAATCTGGCAGGCCCATCGTGAGCATTTCTATCAAAAGGCCACCCAGCGCGGTTTTTCGCATGCCCGGGTGTCGGTCATGATCCTGATCAGCAACCTTGTTCTGATTGGTGTTTGTTTTGCCCAGAGCGACACACCCGACTGGATGCGGGTGATTGCCGCACTGATTGTTGTGCTTGGATTGGTCGGTATGATGCTGCGTATGCCGGTGCGCGGGAGCGCGGGGTAATATCCGATCTTCCGATGCGTGCACTGCTTGACTTGATCGGGGCAGGGCGCGAAAAGAAAGCCTTATCCGCCAGTCGCAAAGCGGGTATATCCTTATAAAAACAGAAACCTTGCGAATAAGGGACCGCATGCTGCGATCGTTTCAGCGAAGCCACATCGCCTTTGCCCATGACATCTTCATGGCGGCAATCTCCTTCCCGCTGGCATTGTACCTGCGGGTGGGTGACGGCGTGGTTTACTATGCGCCGCATAATATTCTGTTTTCGGCAGGTATCTTTACGCTGATTGCGGCTGTGTCCTTCTGGTATTTCGGGCTGTATCGCGGCATCTGGCGGTATGCGTCGCTTAATGACGTGATCCGGATTGCCAAGGCGGTCTCGGTTGCGGTGGCTGTTCTTTTCCTTGTTCTGTTTCTGACCACACGCCTGGACTGGATGCCGCGTTCGGCACCGATCATTCAGTGGTTTTTGCTGATGGCGCTTTTGGGTGGGTCGCGTCTGACCTATCGAATTGCCAAGGATAAATCGACGGCCCGTGCACTGGTGCGCCAGGGCACGTCACGCTTGCCGGTTCTGTTGATCGGGGCCGGGGATGAGGCCGAAGCCTTCATCCGCGAAACCGAACGATCTGCAGATACCCCATTCAGGGTGATTGGCATCGTTTCCCTGACAAAAGGCCGCGTCGGGCGGAATATGCACGGTGTTGATGTTCTGGCGACCGTCGATCAGCTCGAAGACGTCATTCAGAAACTGCAAAAGGGCAGATATGGCCTGCCGCGCCGATTGGTTTTGAGCGGCGATGCGCTCCGCCATGAAGACAACGCCAAGTGGGTCGAGATTGCAGATCGTTACGGCATGACTTTGGCCCGCCTGCCAAAGCTCGGTGATTTGCGCGAAGGGCTTGCTGATCCGCTGCAAATTCGCCCGGTCGCAATTGAAGATTTGCTCGGCCGCCCGCAAGCGCGACTGGATCGGGATCGCGTGCGTGAAATGATTGTCGGCAAACGGGTTCTGGTCACCGGTGCCGGTGGCTCAATCGGCTCGGAACTGGTGCGTCAGATCGCATCTTATGGCCCAAGAAGCCTGACCTTGCTTGATGCCGGGGAGTTTCAGCTTTACGCCATCGATATGGAAATGGCGGAAAAATATCCCGATCTGCCGCGTGACAGCATTCTTGGCGATGTTCGTGATCAAACCCGGATCGGGCAGGTGTTTGAACGCTACAAACCCGAAATCGTCTTCCATGCGGCGGCCTACAAACATGTGCCGCTGGTCGAACACAATCCCAATGAAGGCATTCTGACCAACACGCTTGGCACACGTAATGTGGCCGAGGCATGTCGTGCTGCAGGTGTCGCGACGATGGTCCTGATCTCGACCGACAAGGCGGTCAATCCGGCCAATGTCATGGGGGCCTCAAAACGACTGGCGGAATGCTATTGTCAGGCGCTGGAGACCTTGCCGCTTGATCAGCGTGGATCGACCCGCTTTGTTACTGTGCGCTTTGGCAATGTTCTGGGCTCGACCGGATCTGTAGTGCCGTTGTTCAAGCGCCAGCTGGAGGCCGGTGGGCCGCTGACGGTCACCCACGAAGGCATCACGCGTTACTTCATGACCATCGCCGAGGCGGTGGAGCTTGTTCTGCAATCAGCCGAACTCGGGCGCCATGGGGTGACTGAAGGTGGCAAGATTTTCGTTCTTGATATGGGCCGTCCGGTCAAGATCGTTGATCTGGCCCGCCAGATGATCCTGCTATCGGGTCTGCAGCCCGACAAGGATGTGGAAATCAAGGTTACCGGCTTGCGCCCGGGTGAGAAGCTTTATGAAGAGCTTTTCCATGATTCCGAACCCCCGGTGCCGACCGAAACAGACGGGGTGCTTTTGGCAGCCCCGCGTGTGGTGGATTATGCTCTGATCAAGCAGGTGTTTGATGCGCTCGAAGACAGTGCGACCAACCGCAACACAACAAAAACGCTGGAACTGATCAGCCAGCTGGTGCCGGAATTTCAGCCGCCAGAGATCGGGGTGAAGTCGATCTTTGCCGATAACAAGGGCAGCGAAACCGAGACGGCGTCCTAAGACTGCTCCACACGTTCAGCTCTCAAATATGTCTGAACTCATTTCCGACTTTTGTTTCAGCGATCTGCACATTCATTCTTTTATGGAATGAATTCGTGCCAAATTGTCGTTTGTCATGCCCGAAAGCGGGTCATATTTTGCCATTCTGATGATGAATGGGAATGATCTTGCCTGGCAAGGTCATTCCGCTGGCTCAATATGATCCCGTCTTTTGGAGGCCCCATGTCGACAGACGCCTTTGTCCATCCTGATGAAATCCGTTCGATGTTTTCCAGCGCGATGTCTGACATGTATCGCAGCGAAGTGCCGCAATATGGCACCCTGATGGAGCTGGTCTCCGAGATCAATCAGACCAAGCTCGACGCCGATCCCAAGCTTGCCGAAAGCCTGGAACACAATGGCGAGCTTGAGCGGATTGATCTGGAGCGCCACGGCGCGATCCGGCTTGGCAAACCCGAAGAGCTTTTCAATATGCGCCGCCTGTTTGCCGTCATGGGCATGCATCCGGTGGGGTATTACGATCTGTCTGTTGCCGGTGTGCCGGTGCATTCAACCGCATTTCGCCCGATTGACGAGGAAGCGCTCAAACGCAATCCGTTTCGTGTCTTTACCTCGCTCCTGCGTCTTGAACTGATCGAAGACGAAGACCTGCGCAGTCAGGCTGAGAGCATCCTCGCCAAGCGCGAGATCTTTACCCCGGATGCCATCAAGCTGATTTATCTGGCAGAGAAAAATGGCGGTCTGACCCGTAATCAGGCCGAGCAGTTCGTTGCCGAGGCATTGGAAACCTTCCGCTGGCATAGTGATGCGACCGTAACGCTGGAAACCTATCAGAAGCTTCATGATGCCCATCGTCTGATTGCCGATGTTGTCTGTTTCAAAGGTCCGCATATCAACCACCTGACCCCGCGCACCCTTGATATCGACGCCGTGCAGCAGGACATGCCAAAACGTGGCATTACGCCAAAGGCAATCGTCGAAGGCCCGCCTGCGCGGTCCTGCCCGATCCTGCTGCGCCAGACCAGCTTCAAGGCACTTGAAGAACGGGTGAATTTCATTGGCGATGACCGTGATGAAACCGTGGGCACCCACACTGCGCGCTTTGGCGAGATCGAGCAGCGCGGCATTGCCCTGACGGCTGAGGGTCGCAAGCTTTATGACACGCTATTGGCCACGACCCGCCAAGCCGTGCAGATCAATGCCGGTGGGTCTAATGCACGGGATTACGAAACCGAATTGGCCGAACGTTTTCTGGCTTTTCCCGATGATTATGAGACGCTTCGTGTCGAGAAGCTGGCCTTCTTCCGCTATCGCCCGACCAAGGCGGGTTTGAATACGGCCAAAAAGGGTGACCTTGATCCGGCTACCCCGGTCAATGAACTGGTGGATCAGGGCTATCTGCGCGCCGATCCGATCATTTATGAGGATTTCCTGCCGGTCAGTGCCGCCGGAATTTTCCAGTCCAACCTCGGCAGTGATGAGCAGAAGAACTATTCCGAACAGTCCAATCAGGATGTGTTCGAGGAATGCCTTGGGGCAGCGGTTGGTGATGAACTCGCCCTGTATGCGGGGCTGGAGCAAGACTCACTAAACGCAGCACTTGAAGCACTTGGTGTACGCAAAAACGTAGCCTGATCTATAACTGGGCCAAATATAAGCGGGGTGGCATGATGCTGCCCCGTTTTGGGTTGCCTGTAAAGTTGCTTCAACGCGCCGAGAAAGCCGCCATGCAAGAATTCGGGGTCCACATTTTGCGCCGCACATGCTAAAGCTCCGCGCGAAACATGGTTCGGACTCATTGATCATGTGTCGGCCCGGATCGGAGACGTTGTTTTTCGATCCCGTTTGAAGGCCGGTTTGCCCGCAACACTGTCATTTCGCATGCACGAGCAGCCATGCGCATTCCTGATTTTGTGGGCCGATATATCATCAATGGGTCCGCAACCTTCATCACATTGATGCATGAAAGCGAACCCAATGACTGCTCGTATTGCGCGCGCGCTTATTTCCGTTTCCGACAAGACCGGTCTGGTCGAATTTGCCAAATCCCTCCACGCTCAGGGTGTTGAAATCCTGTCGACTGGCGGCTCTGCCAAGGCGATTGAAGCCGCTGGCGTGCCGGTCAAGGAAGTTGCCGATCACACCGGCTTCCCCGAAATCATGGACGGTCGTGTCAAGACTCTTCATCCGAAGATTCACGGCGGCCTTCTGGGCCGCCGTTCTCTTTCCAGGCATATGCAGGCGATGGAAGATAACGACATTTCCCCGATCGATCTGGTTTGTGTGAACCTCTATCCGTTCGAAGAAACCGTTGCCAAGGGTGCCGATTTCGACACCTGCATCGAAAACATCGATATCGGCGGGCCGAGCATGATCCGTTCTGCGGCCAAGAACCATGAATCGGTTACCGTAATTGTCGATCCGTCCGATTACGACCGCGTCGTTGCCGAGATGAATGATAATGCGGGTGCCACAACTGCTGAGACCCGCCGCGTTCTTGCCGCCAAGGCGTTCGCCCGTACTGGCGCCTATGACTCAGCGATTTCAAGCTGGTTTGCCGGTGAACTTGGTGAAACCTTCCCGCAGCGTCTGAATGTTTCTGCCGAACTGAAACAGACACTGCGTTACGGCGAAAACCCGCATCAGCAGGCCGCGTTCTACACCAATGGCAAAAACCGCCCGGGTGTCTCCACCGCGACTCAGCTGCAGGGCAAGGAACTGTCATTCAATAACCTCAATGACACCGATGCTGCGTTCGAACTTGTTTCCGAATTCGATGAAAAGCCGGCGGTTGCGATCATCAAGCACGCCAACCCGTGCGGCGTTGCCGAGGGCGAAAGCCTGATTGATGCCTATCACAAGGCGCTGTCTTGTGACCCGGTATCGGCCTTTGGCGGCATCATCGCGGTCAACCGCACCCTTGATAAGCAAACCGCCGAAGAAATCGCCAAACTGTTTGCCGAAGTCGTGATCTGCCCGGATGCAGATGACGCCGCCAAGGAAGTTCTGGCAGCGAAGAAAAACCTGCGTCTTCTGGTCACCGGCGGCATGGCCGATCCGGAAGGTGAAGACATGACCTTGCGCTCGCTTGCGGGTGGTTACCTGCTTCAGAACCGTGATGCGGGTCGTGTCAAACGTGAAGAGCTGAAGATTGTTACCAAGCGCAAGCCGTCCGAGGACGAACTTGATGACCTTCTGTTTGCCTTCCGCGTTGGCAAGCACGTCAAATCGAATGCCATCGTTTATGTCAAAGATGGCAAAACCGTTGGCATCGGCGCCGGTCAGATGAGCCGTGTGGATAGCTCGCGCATCGCAGCATGGAAAGCCGAAGAAGCTGGCAAAAATGCTGGTGAAGGTGATCTGCGTACCCAGGGTTCGGTCGTGTCTTCTGACGCGTTCTTCCCGTTTGCCGATGGCCTTCTGGCCGCGGTCAAGGCGGGTGCCACGGCAGTGATCCAGCCGGGCGGTTCCATGCGTGACGAGGAAGTCATCGCAGCAGCCGATGAAAATGACATCGCCATGGTCTTTACCGGCATGCGTCATTTCCGCCACTAGGCGGTTCGGACTTTCAAAGCAAAACCCCGCAAGGATGCCTTGCGGGGTTTTTTATTGGTCGGATCAGAATGGAAAATCAGGCTTGAACGGTTGCTTTGCTGTCTTTGCTGTCACCAGCTGGTGACGAGTCTTTGGGGTCATCCCCGTCATTTTCCTGATCAATCACGGTGCCGGTTGATGCAATCGCAGACGGCTTTGTGGTTTCCGGTTTTGCCTCAGCCTTGGTGCTTTCGTCCTGATGGACACGAAGCGGGGCACGCCATTCAACACTGCCAAAGGAATGGCAGGACGGGCAGGAAACAACCCAGCGATCGGTCTCAGCCCCGCAGGCGCCGCAACGCCAATCCGGATCCGGGTTGGCATGGCTTGCCTTGATCAGCAATTCACGCGCCTTCGCACCGTCCTGGTTTTCGCGCAATTCAAGATCAGCCAGCAGGCGGTAATGGCGTGCTTCGGCCTTGGTCGCCATGGCCTTTTCGATGTTGCTGCGTGCAATGCCCCAAAGATCGGCTTCAAGGGCGGCTTCGGCCAAAACGATCTGGCTTTCGACATGGGTGGGGTTGTTGGCAACCAGCTTTTCAACCGATTTGACCTTTGCCAACGGATCACCGGTCAGCGTTTCACGGAAAATCGCCCCCAACGCGGCAGATGGGGCTGTTCGCCAGCTTTGGGTAACGACGTCACGTGCCTTGCCATCCTGCTTCAGATCACGATACAGGCCAGCCAGAAGCACGGCGGCACCGGTGAAGTCAGCAGCAGAGTTAAGCGCCTTGCGTAGAAGTTTGATCGCCTCGGTATTTTCGCCAGCCGCAATGGCGTCTTCGGCCTTTGCCGTAATCAAAAGGGCGCGACGATGGGTCAGTTCTTCTTCGCTGAAGACCGATGCCTTTTGGGCATCAACCAACAGACCAAGCGCCCGATCCCAGCGTTTGGATGTGAGCAGCAAGTCAAACAGCGTCACGATCACAGCCGGGTTGCGCGGGCGTAGACGATGTGCGCGTTCAGCGTAATCAAGGGCAGCTTCGCGATCATCTGCTTTCAGGGAAAGCTGTAACAAACCACGCAGCCCGAAAAAGGCAGAGTCGGGTTTTTCCAGCATGGCTTCGAACTGACGTTTGGCGGCGTCATTGTTGCCATCAAGCTCTGCTGCCTGCGCGGTCAGAAGCCTTGTTAGGGTGTCATATTCAAGATAGCGGTCGACTGCCCTTGTATGACGGAGGGCCTGACGCACATCACCCGATGCCAGCTCAAGCAAGCCCATCGTCAGGGCCTGCTGGCCTTTCTTGCGGCGACGACTGCCCAGAAGGCGGCCAAGCGAGCCCGGTGAATTGGCAATGATCGTCCAACCGCGCCATAGCAATACCAGAACAGCGGTCAGCGCCAGCAATCCAAGCGCGACCATGCCAATCGATCCGTCAAAGCGATAGCCCAGCCAGACGATCGTCATGCGACCCGGATTGTCGGCAAACCAGACGGTACAGAAAACCAGTGCAGCGGTGATCAGGATAAAGGTCAGAAGGCGGATCATTGGCTGCCCTCCGGACCCGTACTGGTCAGAATGCCAATTGCATGCGCGCTCAGCGTTGCAATCGATTCATTCAGGGTTTGGCGGTTTTCAGCCGCACGCAGCCAGTCACTGACGGCAGCGGCCGCATGATCGCCTTCAACCCCCTGAAGGGCGGTGACAGCAGCATCAAGATCATCCTGTGCAAGGGCGTTTTCGGCCAAAACCAGACGCCCCTCAAGCGATTCCTCGCCGGCGGCATCAACACGTCGGATCGGAACCAGTTTCTTGATATTTGCCCAGGTCGCATCAAGCACACTGCCCGAATGATCATCGGTGGCAGCAGCAACAGCTTCCTGTGCCATGACCGGGAAGGACTGACGCAGTTTTTCAAGCGTCGGTGCACCTTGTTCGGCCAGCGGTTTCAGGATTTCGATTTGTTCTGCGATCACTTCGTCATCACCAGCACTGCGTTCAAGCTGGTTCAGCGCAATGACAAAGGGCCCACCACGTTGAAGGGCATCACGCAGGATGGTGACGGCCATGGCAATTGCCTGACCACGACTTTCGACGCGCAGGCCACTGGTCGCACGGATTTCTTCTTCCATGGTCGACAGGCGGGCAGACAATTCACGCATTTCATTGGCGACACCGGCCAGTTCGCTTTCAACCCGTGCCAGTTCCTCGATCGGGGCGGTGCGGGTTTCGATCTCGGCCATGCGGCGTGCAACCGTGTTATTCAGCGTATCGCCACGTTCGCTGTTCAGGCGTTCGCGAAGGGCGTCAATCGTGCCTTCCAGACGTGACAGGCGTTCGGTCAGGTCCGGGTCAATCACAACCGACCCGTCCGGGATCGGCTCGGCATTTGCGGTGGATGCGCTGTCTTCGCCGGCGCTTGGCAGCATTTCTTCGGTTGCGAGTGCGCCGTCATCCGCCTCGGCCATGCCGGCATCTTCGCTGGGTTCGGGAAGGGTTGCACTATCCGAAGAACCGCTATCGGTCGGCGTATTGTTGGCAGTGATTTCGCTGCCGGATGTCGTATCCAGACCAAGGCCCTCTGGCGTGATTTCAGCAAGGATGTCGCTTGGGACATATTGTGCCAGGACCGGCTGGGCGTCGCGCCACCAGATTGCGCGTGTCAGCCAACCTGCTGCAAGGGCACCAACAATAATGATCACAAACAGGAACAGGGCTTTGCCGCCACCGCTGCTTTTGCGTTTTGGTGAAGCTGCCGGCTTGGCTGCAGCAGTCTTTGCACTATCAGCGGACTTGGAATCCTTGGGATCCGCCTTTGCCATGCTGCTGGTTGCGCCACTGGCGGGACCTGTTTTGTTGGCAGCGCTGCTGCCCTTTGACGTGTCGTTGTTTCCAGACTTGGTCGTTCCGGCGTTTGACACGCTGGACTTCGACGCAGTGCTGGTCTCGGCCTTTTTCGTGGTCGAGTCCGCATTGCCTTTGCTATCGACGGAAATGGTATCGGACGATTTTTTGGTATCGGCCGATTTTGCGGAAGCATTGGTTTTTGGCGTTTTTGGTGTTTTCACGATCAGACCATTGCAGTTTGCGGTTATTCCCAAAACGGCGTCAGGCGCAGGAAGCCATCACGACAGGGACCCTAGCTCGTAAAGAAGGTATTCTTGTGTCGGTTGTGATGCAACGCGCGTTCTATGCCATGTAAGATCGGATATCTTCGATTGCACCGCCGGACTCAGGCAAATCGCGCTCGTTCCCGACAAGTCTCTCTCAAGCTTATAGCTGCGGACAAGCTTAACAAAGGTTTCCGCAGTGCGGGGAGAGAAAAATAAAACAGCTTCAACATGATGCCCGCGAAGGGCCTCAATAACCTCTTCTGGAAGCGCGCTGCTTTCCCTTGCTTCATAGACGGTTTGCCGATCAACGCTGTATCCATCAGCCAACAGCATCTGACCCAGATCACCTGCCGTTTTGCGGGCCGCCGGATGGAAAAGCGGTCCGCGCGTGGGATCAACCATTTTGCGAATCAGCGCGGCCAAATCATGGATATCGCCATTGGCCGAATGGACATTGTCAAAGCCATATGCTCGGCTTTCGCGCGCTGTGGCATCGCCAACACAATAGGCCGGAAGCGACCGGTCATCGCTCAGTTTGGAAAAGGCCCGTACGCCGTTGGCCGATGTGAAAATCACAGCCTGATAGGCGGTAATATCAAGCGGGGCGACCGGTGTCGGGAGAGTAATATTGAGCATCGGCGCAGACAGGTGGCGGAAGCCGCGCCTATCAAGCGCGGCCAAAAGGTCGGCAGAGTCGGTATCGGGCCGGGTATTTAGTACCAAGGGTCCCATCTGCGTCCCTGTCTGTTGCCAAGGGTCCTGATCCTACTCAGGCGGAAATGAAATCCGGTCCGCCGCGTTGCTTAAGCTCTTCACCTGCGTCCGTGCCCGCCGCACTTGCCGTTACCATGTCTGGCTTGGCAATCATGCGTTCGGTATCAAGGCGTTCGCTGCCATCCGGGCGGACGATCGATACGCGCAGGCGCAGGCTGCCATCATCCTGAAATTCGGCCAGGGCCGCAATCGGGGTGCGGCATGATCCATCAAGCGCCTTAAGGGCTGCACGCTCTGCCGTCACCCGAACGGCGGATGTTTCGCAATGAAGGACAGAGATCCAATTTTTGCTCTGCGTATCGTTTTCGCGGATGGTGATGCCGATGGCACCCTGTGCAACGGCGGGCAGCATTTCGTCTTCGGAAATCGGCGCCGTGGCGATGTCGGGCTGTCCCAGTCGGTTCAGACCGGCCATGGCCAGAAGCGTTGCATCAACCTGTTCTTCGCCCAGTTTGCGCAGGCGGGTCTGAACGTTGCCGCGGAAGGTCACGACCTTGAGGTCGGGGAACTTGTTTAAGATCATCGCCTGACGACGCAGGGACGCCGATCCGATCACGGAGCCCGCCGGCATTTCGGCAAAGCTTTTATATTTCAGCGAAATAAACGCATCGCGGACATCTTCGCGCGGCAAAATGGTCGGCAGGATCATGCCATCGGGCAGAACCGTTGGCACATCCTTCATGCTGTGGACAGCAAGGTCAATCTCGCCCCCCAGAAGCGCGTCATCGATTTCCTTGGTAAACAGGCCTTTGCCGCCAATTTCCGACAGGGCACGATCAAGGATCTTGTCGCCGGTGGTGGTGATCACGGTAATGGCAATCGCGCCTTCTTCGGCAAGTTCCGGATGGGTATTTGCCAGTCTGTCACGGACCTCATGTGCCTGCGCCAGAGCGAGGGGCGAACCACGGGTGCCGATGCGAAGTTTTGCTGTATCTGTCATGGATGAAGTCTTAGTCTTAAAAATGTTTAAAAACAAGGTCTGCGGGACGCCGGGTGACCCCGACAAATGGTGTGAATTTTCGCTGATTGTAATTGCTCGAAATTCAGCTGCATTGATTTAGGTCGCGGGTCAAAAACTTCGCAAAGCTTGCGAAACGCGATAACTGCATATGGCCGTTGCACAGCACGGGGGTGGAAAGCGCAGAAACTTTCCGCTACATCATCGGCACGCCTGTAATAGGATTCCGATTGTCGCGCATGTCGGCAGAGTTGGTAAACGGATCAGGATCATGATCGTTCTGGGTATCGAAACAAGCTGTGATGAAACAGCCGCTGCTGTTGTGAATGACAAGCGCGAAATTCTGGCAAACCGTGTTTTGTCCCAGCTTGATGATCATCGCCCCTATGGCGGGGTTGTGCCTGAGATCGCCGCGCGCGCCCATCTTGAACATCTTGACCGTCTGGTGGCCGAGGCCATGGATGACGCCGGTGTCGATTTTGATGATCTTGATGCTGTGGCCTGCACCGGTGGGCCAGGGCTGATTGGGGGTGTCATGGTCGGCACCATGACCGCCAAGGCGATTGCCTTTGCGGCGCAAAAGCCATTCCTTGCCGTTAATCACCTCGAAGGCCACGCATTGACCGTCCGTCTGACTGATGATGTGGCTTTTCCCTATTTACTGTTGCTGGTGTCTGGCGGCCATTGTCAGGTGCTGATTGTCGAGGGTGTCGGCAAGTACAAGCGTATCGGCACGACCATTGATGACGCGGTTGGTGAGGCGTTTGATAAAACCGCCAAGATGATGGGGCTTGGTTATCCCGGTGGCCCGGCACTTGAAAAAATTGCCGCCAAGGGCGACCCGAACCGCTTCGGGTTGCCGCGCCCGCTGCGTGGGCGGCCGGGCTGTGATTTTTCCTTCTCGGGCCTCAAGACCGCAGTTCGGACCTATCTCGACAGTTTCCCGGTCGAACAACAGACCGGGGAAGTTAAAGCCGATCTTGCCGCATCTTTCCAGCGGGCAGTGGGCGATACCCTGATTGATCGGGCGCGTAATGCCGTGTTTGAATTCATGCGCGATTATCCTGGTGGCAAGACGCTGGTGCTTGCGGGCGGTGTTGCAGCAAACAAATATCTGCGCGGACGTCTGGTGGAACTGACCGATCAGGCGGGTATGGAGCTGGTCGCGCCGCCGCTTAATCTGTGTACCGATAATGCCGCAATGATTGCCTGGGCCGGGCTTGAACGTTTCCGTCTGGGGGAATGCGATGATCTTGATTTCAAGCCGCGTCCGCGCTGGCCACTTGATCCCGAAGCGCCCAAACGTCCGGGGGCCGGGGTTAAGGCGTAAAGCTTCCATCCGAATTACTGCACGACTTCATCTTTTGCCGGAATTTTGATCATGAAAAAGCGCATTACAGTTGTGGGTGGCGGTGCCTGGGGAACGGCCCTGGCCGTGCAAGCTGTGCGGGCCGGCGAAGATGTCGAACTGATCCTGCGCAATGAAGAACTTGCAGACCAGATCAATACCACGGGGGAGAACGATCTATACCTGCCCGGTATCGAATTGCCGGGCGCACTTCGTGCAACCACCCACGTTGAGGGCTTGCGCGACTCCGAGGCGGTCTTGCTGGTCACTCCCGCACAGCATTTGCGCGAAACCCTGACCAAATTGTCGACCCATTGGCCAGATCAGCTCCCGGCGGTGATTTGCTGCAAGGGCATTGAAAAGGAAACCGGAGCCCTAATGGCGCAGGTGGTTTCCGAAACGCTTGGCGATGTGCCGGTTGCGGTTTTATCTGGTCCGACCTTTGCGCAGGAAGTTGCAGTTGGCTTGCCGGCGGCGATTACGCTTGCCTGCGAAGATCGCGCGCTTGGCAAACGGCTGGTCGAGTTGATCGGAACGCCGGAATTCCGACCCTATTTCAGCACCGATGTGGCTGGTGTTGAAGTGGCAGGTGCCATCAAGAACGTTCTGGCGATTGCCAGTGGCGTGGTGGCCGGCTTGAAGCTGGGAGATAATGCGCGCGCGGCCCTGATTACGCGCGGGATTGCCGAAATGTCACGCCTGGCAGCAGCCATGGGCGGTCGGGTTGAAACCATGCTGGGGCTTGCGGGGCTTGGGGATTTGACCCTGACCTGTACCGGGACGCTGTCACGTAACTACACCTTTGGCGTTGCCCTGGGCGAAGGCCGCAAGGCGCAAGACATTCTGGCTGAACGTCGATCTGTGACGGAAGGTGTTCATACCGCAGCATCCATCACAGCGGTTGCCAGCAAATATGGTGTGGAAATGCCGATCTGTGCGGCGGTTGATCAGGTGGCCAATCACGATGCCGATCTGCGCAGCACGATCAATGCCCTGTTGCAGCGCCCCTTCCGTGACGAGCTTGAAAACGCCGACTAAATCCCGTCATCACGGTTTTGTGTGACGCGGTTCGGCTTGAGAATACACGGGGCTTCTGGCAGTTTACGGACATTGATCCCATAAAGAAGCAGGAAACCGTTCATGCATTTCTATATCCGTTGCGTTGACAAGCCCGGCCACCTTGATGTGCGTAAGGCCAATCGCGAAGACCACCTGGCCTATATCAAGGGCGGTTTTGCTGATCGTATCGTTGCCGCGGGTCCGACCCTTGATCCTGATATGGAAGGCATGAATGGCTCGGTCTTTATCATCGAGTTTGATGCCATCGAAGATGCGCGCGAATTTGCCGCCAACGACCCCTATGCCAAGGCGGGACTGTTCGAATCCGTTGTCATCCGTCCGTTCAAAAAGGTCTTCTGATCCATGGCATACTGGCTGGTCAAAACCGAACCGGGAAGCTGGTCGTGGGACGACCAGGTCAAGAAGGGTGTCGAAGGCTGGGATGGTGTGCGTAACCATCAGGCCGCCAAGAACCTGCGTGCGATGAAGATTGGCGACAAGGCGTTCTTTTACCATTCGGTGAATGAAAAACGCATTGTCGGAATTGTCGAAGTGGTGCGCGAATATTACCCGGACCCGACCGATGAAAAGGGCAAGTTTGTCCAGGTGGATTTCGAAACGGTCAAGCCGTTGAAAACGCCGGTGACCCTTGCCGATATCAAGGCCGATCCGCGCTTTGCCAATCTTGCCTTGCTCAAACAATCGCGTTTGTCGGTGATGCCGATTGACGGCGTGTCATGGGCTGCGATCTGTGAAATGGGCGGGGTCGATCCATGAGTGATTTGCCGTCGGCCGGCACAGTACTTTGCATGCTTAGCGATCTTGATGCCACGGGTGCCAAGGGTCTTAATCTTGGCGGCACCGGCATCTTTGTTGTGCGCAGTGGCGATGACGTCTTTGGCTATATCAACAGCTGCCCGCATATCGGCGTGCCACTGGATATGGAGCCGGATGAATTTATCAGCGATTTTGGCGATGAAATCATCTGTTCGACCCATGGCGCACGTTTTCGCATCGAAGATGGCGAATGCGTATCCGGTCCATGCACGGGCGATATGCTTGAACCGGTTGCGGTGAAAATAAAAGACGATCAGGTCGTTCTGGCCTGATCGTCAGTCATATCCATCCGTAATACAAAGGCTTTGAGTTACCCCGCCATCTTTGCGATCACTTCATCAATATGATTGGTGATCACGTCCAGCTGATCGGGCTCTGACAGGCGGTGGTCGCCGGTCTTGATCAGGTCTACCCGAACATCATCGGTAACCAGTGCCTCTGTCAGGCGGATCGCCGTTTGCCAAGGCACATCCGGGTCCTGCATACCCTGAACCAGCCGGACCGGGCATGTCAGATCAATCGGCTGGCGCATCAAAAGCTGGTTGCGGCCATCCTCGATCAGATCCCGGGTGATGGTATAGGGATCATCGCCATATTCGGTCGGCTCGATCAGCGCACCTTCATCCATGATGGTCTTTTTCTGGTCTTCGCTGAACTGCGCCCACATCAGGTCTTCGGTAAAATCGGGGGCGGCGGCGATGCCGACCAGACCGGCGACCCGTTCCTTACGAGCAAGAGCTGCCAGAAGCATGATCCAGCCGCCCATCGAGGAACCGACAAGAATCTGCGGACCAGTGGTGATTTCATCAAGCACAGCAATGGCATCACGGGCCCATTGCCCGATGGTGCCATCGGCGAATTTCCCCGACGATTGTCCGTGACCGGAATAGTCAAAGCGGGTATAAGCCACCCCCTGCCGAATGCAGTGCGCCTCAAGGTGGGTGGCCTTGGTGCCGGTCATGTCCGACATGAAACCGCCAAGAAACGTCACGCCGGGTGTCTTGGGTACCTGTACGTCAGATTGCTTGCCCGGTACGTGATGGTATGCGATTTTTAAACCATCCGGCCGGTTGAGATATTCGGGCTTTGCAGGCTGTTGCGTCGGCAAGTCATGTGTCATCCGGGGCTGGGTCCTTGGGTGTTGATGGTTGGAGTTGCATGAGCGCGTCAGAAGTAATGACAGAGACAGTCTATCGATCAGAGCCCCAAGCGCAAGGCGGGGACTATCGACCTGCCGTTATTTTACAGGTCCTGCCGGAACTTGATGCCGGTGGTGTCGAGCGCGGTACAGTTGATATCGCGCGTGCCATCGTTGATGGCGGTGGCAAGGCGCTTGTTGCATCCCAAGGCGGTCGTCTGGAGCGCGAACTTGATCGCTTTGGCGCCAAGCACATTACCCTGCCGCTCAAATCAAAAAACATCCTGACGATGCGCAAGAATATCGATGCGCTCGTCAAGCTGATCCGTGAAGAGGGTGTCGATATCATTCACGCCCGCTCGCGCGCGCCAGCCTGGAGTGCCTATTTTGCTGCGCGCAAGACCGGCATTCCGTTTGTGACGACCTTCCATGGGACTTATTCTGGCTATAACAACCCGTTCAAGCGTCGCTACAATGCGATCATGACCATGGGTGATCAGGTGATTGCGATCTCCAAGCACATCGCCAATCACATCAACAAATATTACAAGGTTGAGCCGGACCGCCTGAATATCGTGCCACGCGGCACGAATGTGGATCTGTTCAACCCGGAAAATGTCAGTCAGGAACGCCTGATCGCGCTTTCAAACCAGTGGCGCCTTGATGGCGAGGAATATGTCATCATGCTGCCGGGTCGGATCACACGCTGGAAGGGGCACGGCTTCCTGATCCGCGCGCTCCCTGCAGTTCTTGAAGAACTCGGCCATCGCAAAGTGCGTTGTCTTATCGTCGGGTCAGATCAGGGCCGCACCGGATATCGCGAGGAAGTTCTGCAGATCACGCGCAAGCTCGGTCTGGAAGATGTCGTTCACATCGTTGATCACTGCAACGATATGCCAGCTGCCTATATGCTGGCAGATGTTGTCGCGTGTCCTTCCATTCAGCCAGAGGCCTTCGGCCGAATTCCTTCTGAAGCACAGGCGATGGGGCGCCCGGTTGTTTCGACGGCACATGGTGGAGCTATGGAGACAGTTCTGCCTGGTGAAACAGGCTGGTTGGTGAGCCCCGACGCAGTTGACCAGCTCTCTCGTGCGCTTATCCAGGTTTTGCAGCTAACACCGGAAAAACGTGCCAAGCTGGCGGCCAAGGGGCGCAACCACGTAATTGCCGAGTATTCCTTGGCGCAAATGGCTGAACGGACCTTGAATGTCTATGCCAAGGCGTTGCACCGTGTCGTCAGGAACGCTGCATGATTGATCAAAAACCCGAAGCCGTGGCAGCAGATTCCCATGAGTCTGCTGCGCGAGAGCGCATCCTTGTGATCAAACTCTCGGCCCTTGGTGATGTTGTTCTGGCCATGGGGCCGTTTGCCGCCATTCGGGCAGCCCATCCTGATGCGCACATTACAGTGCTGACCACACGGCCATATGTCGATCTGATGAAGGCCAGTGGATTTTTCGATTCAATCGCTATCGACCGCCGCCCGAAACTCAGTCAACCTCGCGAAGTTTTCGCGCTTCGCCGTTTCCTGAAGAACGGCAACTTTGATCGGGTTTATGACCTGCAAACATCGGATCGGACCGGTTTCTATTTCAAGCTGTTCTGGCCGGGACCAAAGCCTGAATGGTCCGGCATTGCAAGAGGATGTTCACATCCGCATGCCAATCCGGCGCGCGACAATATGCATACGATTGATCGTGTGGCTGAACAGCTTGCCGATGCAGGTATCAAGGAAGTTCCGACTCCGTTCATTTCCGGGCCGGATATCGATCTGGATCGCTTTGGAATTCGAAGCCCGTTTGTACTGATCTGCCCGGGCGGTGCACCCCATCGTCCGGCGAAACGGTGGCCTGCCGAACGATTTGGATTGCTGGCAAAGAAGCTCGCGGACTATCGATTGACCCCGGTTCTGATCGGGACGGATAGTGAAGCTGATGTTTTGAACCGGATTGATCAGATGTGCCCCAAGGCGCGGAATCTGATGGCGAGAACAGGATTTCTCGATATTGCATCGCTGGCTGAGCGTTCGGTTCTCGCGATTGGCAATGATACCGGACCAATGCATATTGCCGCAGCAGCCGGGGCGCCATCAGTCGTTCTGTTTTCCCGCGAGTCTGATCCCAAACTCAGTGCGCCGCGTGGCCATGGCCCGAATGCGGTCAGTATTGTGCGCGAAAGTGATCTGCGTGAGTTGACTGTCAATCGGGTGATGGATGTCATTCGCCAGCGCCTTGATCTGGTCGACTAGGATTTGCCGCATTTACCCGATTTCGCGCTGTAAAACAAAAGCGCGGAAAATGGCGCTTTGAGGCCGCTATAGGTGCCTAAAATCATTGCTTTCTGAACGCACGTGGATATGCTAGGTGAGGTCTTGCAGAAAACACCTGTGAACGTGTCCATATGTTTTCCTGTTTCTGTTTCTGACCGATTTGTTTGATGACCATAGGAGATTATCCATAGCACGACCACGCAAACCGATGCAGCCGACCAAGGAAGGTCCGCGCGTCAATGAGGATATCAAAGCCCGTTCCATCTGTGTCGTTGACGCTGAAGGCAATATGTCCGACCCGATAACGGTGCGTGAAGGCATTGAAATGGCAGCGGAAGTTGGACTCGACCTCGTCGAAGTCGCTCCGAATGCCGAGCCGCCAGTGTGCAAGCTGATTGATTACGGCAAGTTCAAATACGAACAAAGCAAGAAGCAGAACGAGGCCAAAAAGAAACAGAAGGTTATCGAGGTCAAGGAGATCAAACTCCGTCCGAACATCGATATCCACGACTACAACGTCAAACTGCGTGCCGCGCAGAAGTTTCTTGGCGGTGGTGACAAGGTGAAAGTCACGTTGCGCTTCCGCGGACGTGAGATGGCTCATCAGGACCTTGGTCTTGGCATGCTCCAGCGCTTTTCGGGGGATCTTGAAGAACTCGCAAAGCCGGAAATGATGCCAAAGATGGAAGGCCGTGTTATGATTATGGTGCTGGCGCCGCGTTAAGACGCGGCGTTTTGCCTTTCTACCCCAAGGTTCAAGCCAAAGAGGGAATGCCATGCCAGCTGGAAATGATCTGCTGATCGTTGGTGTCGACGACGACCCCAAGAGCCTGGTTCTTCTGAAACGAATCGTCGAAAGCGGCGGGTTCACGTTTCAGGGCGTTTCCTCTGGCAAGGAACTTCTCAAACTTCTCAAGACCAAGCGTCCGCGCATCATCTTGATGGATATCATGATGCCCGATATGAACGGGTTTGAAACAGCGATTAATGTCCGGACGCATTTCCCTGATCTGGCGTGTGCCATCATTTATGTCACCGCACGGCACGGCGAAGAAGACCTGCGCGGCGGTGTGGCAGCCGGCGGGAATGATTTCGTCCTCAAGCCGATCAACCGCGAAAAGCTGATGAGCCGAATCGAAAAGTGGATCGGCCGGGCACATACCATCAAGACCGCCATCTGATCTGCGGTCTTTAGCGCCCACCAAACCTCAATCCTCATTGATGCGTGAACAGGTTCGCCCGATATTTAGGGTGCGAGCCAGCCCACAATCGTGTCGATATAGACCGAGAATGCGGAAAAGCTGATCACACCAAGGGCTGTTGTCACCAGCACGATCGATGAACTGCGCACAATATAGCGGTCATAGGTCGTCGCGATAACGAAGACGTTCCCGGCAGTCGGCAAAGCTGCGAGCAACAGAACGGCTTTTGCCTCAAGCCCGCTTGCCGACCCGACAAGCCAGAAGCCGATAAACACAGCAATTGGGTGCGCAATCAGCTTGGCAATAGACATGGTGGCAAGTTCGGCGCGCTTTTCGGCGATTGGTCGGCCGACAAGGGCCACACCGATTGCAAACAGCGCTGCCGGTCCTGCACTTTGACCCAAAAGATCAAGCAGGTAATCAACGCCATCTGGCCAATCAAGATCAAGCAAGCTTGCAGCCACACCAACGATAATGGCCAGTACCACCGGGTTTGTAACCGTCCCGCGAATGATCTTGCCTGCCGGATTGCTGCCCTTGGCATGCTTTGCACTTTCCAGGAGGAAAAGCGAAAGCGGTAGCATCACAATCAGATCGACAGCCAATGCCACAATCAGGGGCACTGTCGCCTCAGGGCTAAGTAACCCGATGATCAGCGGCAGCCCCATGAAGCCGACATTGCCCATGGTCGCGGCAAACGAGAACAAGGTCTGACTGGTCGGGTCGAGATCAAAGAGTTTTGCGGCGATCAGGCGTGCGGTGCCATAAACCACAAGGGTGCCACCGCCATAGGCCAGCATGATGTCAGGTTGCCAGATTTCAGAAGGGCTTCTGGTCGCCAGTGCCTTGAACAAAAGGGCGGGCAAGGCAAAATAGAACACGAACCCATTAATGCCGCGCATGCCATCAGGTGAGACAATCCTGAACTTGCCGCCGATCCAGCCAAGGCCGATCAGGGCAAAGAACGGCAAAATGATTGATGTGATTTGCGACATTTAGTCAGTCAGATGGCGAAATGTGCGATGGCGGATTGGCGTGCAAAATGCAGTGCATTGGCACAATGGCGGCGCAATGCCGCAAAAAGCAAGGGGAAAGGGCTGAATTGGCCCTTGAAAAAGGTAAAGTCGGAGTCTATAACCACCCGTCCCCAAAACAGGTGGTGAGGCTGGAAGGACTGTATTGGTTCTTCAGGGCATGCCCAGCCGCCGTAGGGGATTTCGTTTTCATTGCTTTTGCAAGGATAGAAAAATGCCCAAGATGAAGACCAAAGCGAGCGCGAAAAAACGCTTTCGCCTGACCGCCAGCGGAAAAGTCCGTCACAACGTGGCTAACAAACGCCACCTTCTGACTGCGAAACCGACCAAGATGAAGCGCCAGGCTCGTGGCACGGAGATCCTCTGTGACGCAGATGCCCGCATCGTCAAAAAATTCCTGCCGTACGGTTAAGGTTGAAGGAGAGTTAAATGGCTCGTGTAAAAGGGGGCGTGTCTTCACACGCTCGTCACCGCAAGGTTATTAAGGCTGCCAAGGGTTACCGCGGTCGCCGCAACAACACTTTCCGCACCGCCGTCCAGGCTGTGGAAAAAGGTCTGCAGTATGCATACCGCGATCGTCGCGTTAAGAAACGCCAGTTCCGCTCGCTCTGGATCCAGCGTATCAACGCTGGCGCACGTGAGAACGGTCTGAGCTACTCCCAGTTCATGAACGGCCTCAAAAAGGCTGGTGTTGAGCTGGACCGTAAAGTTCTTGCCGACATCGCAGTGCGTGAGCCGGAAGCTTTCAAAGCTCTGGTCACCCAGGCGCAGGCTGCACTGGACTGATAAACCTTTGTAAAAAGGTTTCATCGGCACTTGCCTGATTTGATCAGGGGCGGCCATATTGGCCGTCCCTTTTCTTTTTGTGATTTTTAAACCCAAGCCAAAGCGTCGGAAGTTATGGAAAACATCGAAGCATTGCGCGAAGAGGTTCTGGCGGAAGTCGAAAAGGCAGCGGATCTGACCGCGCTTGAAGACGTCCGCATCAGCGCCCTTGGCAAGAAAGGCCGCATTACCGGCCTGATGAAAAACCTTGGCAAGATGGACCCGGACCAGCGTCGTGAATTTGGTCAGACGCTTAATGCCGTCAAGGACCAGGTCGCTGGCGCAATCGAAACCCGCAAAACAGCCCTTGAAGATGCCGCTCTTGAGGCGCGTCTGTCGGGCGAGCGGATCGACGTCACCCTGTCCTCGCGTCCGGATGAAACCGCGGGTCGCGTCCATCCGATCAGCCAGACGATTGATGAAATCGTCTCGATCTTTGGCGAGATGGGCTTTGCGCTCGCCGAAGGCCCGGATGTTGAAGACGACTTCCATAACTTCACCGCACTGAACATTCCGCCGGAACATCCCGCGCGTGAAATGCAGGACACCTTCTATCTGCCTGAACAGGAAGACGGTTCGCGCCTTGTGCTGCGTACCCATACCTCGCCGGTGCAGATCCGGACCATGCAGTCCAAAACGCCGCCAATCCGCATCATTGCGCCGGGTCGTACCTATCGCTCTGACAGCGATATGACCCATACGCCAATGTTCCATCAGGTCGAAGGTCTGGTGATCGACAAGAAAACCCATATGGGGCATCTCAAGGGTTGCCTGCTTGAGTTCGTCAAAACCTATTTCGAACTTGATGATGTGCCGGTGCGCTATCGTCCGAGCTTCTTCCCCTTCACCGAACCGAGTGCCGAAATGGATATCGGATGCTCGCGCAAGGGTGGGGAACTCAAGATTGGCGAAGGCGACGACTGGCTGGAAATTCTCGGCTGCGGCATGGTTCATCCGCGTGTTCTGTCTGCCTGTGGTCTTGATCCGGAAGAATATCAGGGCTTTGCCTTTGGCATGGGAATCGAACGTATCGCGATGCTGAAATACGGTATTCCCGATCTTCGCACCTTCTTCGATACCGATCTGCGCTGGCTGAAACATTATGGTTTCGTGCCGCTGGATGTACCGAACATGGTAAGGGGCTGAGGATATGAAATTCACACTGAATTGGCTGAAACAGCACCTTGATACCGATGCATCGATCGAGGTGGTTGCCGAAAAACTGACCGATATCGGTCTTGAAATCGAAGATGTCACTGACCGTGCGGCAGCCCTTGCCGACATTCGTGTCGCGCACATCATCGAGGCCGGTCAGCATCCCGATGCCGACCGCCTGAAACTGTGCCGCGTTAATACCGGCGACAAGGTTATCCAGGTCGTTTGTGGGGCCCCGAATGCCCGCACCGGCATCAAAGTCGCACTCGCACAGCCGGGTGCGATCATTCCGATTGATGGCTCCAAGCTGAAGCCGGGCAAAATCCGCGGCGTCGAAAGCCAGGGCATGATGTGCTCCACCCGTGAGCTTTGCCTTGGTGAAGACCATGACGGCATCATCGAACTGCCCGAAGATGCCGAAATCGGCGCACCGGTTGCCGGCGTTCTTGGCGCGGATGATCCGATCATTGAAATCGGTCTGACCCCGAACCGTCCGGATTGCACCGGTGTGCGTGGTATTGCCCGCGATCTGGCGGCAGCTGGTATCGGCACGCTCAAGGCCGATCCGCGCGAGCAAGCGGTTGCTGGGTCATTTGACAGCCCGATTGGCGTCACCATCAGCAGCGATATCGCCAGCAACAACGCGGTTCCGGCCTTCTATGGCCGTTATATCCGTGGTGTGAAAAACGCCGAAAGCCCGGATTGGCTCAAAGCCCGTCTGGAAGCCATCGGTCTGCGTCCGATCTCGGCACTGGTGGATATCACCAACTTGGTCACCCACGATCTGGGCCGTCCGCTGCATGTGTTTGATGCCGACAAACTGTCGGGTGACATCAATGTGCGCTACGCGACCAGTGGGGAAAAGATCGCTGCTCTTGATAACAAGGAATACGAACTTTCCGATTCCATGGTTGTCATTGCCGATCAGGCCAAGGCGCTCGGTATTGGCGGGATCATTGGCGGCGAAGAGACCGGTTGCCTTGAAGAAACCACCAATGTGTTTGTCGAATGCGCGCTGTTTGATCCGATCAGTATCGCCAAGACCGGCCGCAAGCTTCAGGTCAATTCCGATGCCCGTTACCGTTTCGAGCGTGGCGTTGATCCGCAGTCGATTGCATGGGGCATGGAAGTTGCCACCCATCTGATCACGGAAATCTGTGGCGGCGAAGTTTCGCACGTCGTTAAGGCCGGCGAAGTGCCCAACCCGCGCAATTCCTTTGATCTGCGCATCGACCGTATTCTTGAGCTTGGCGGTGTTGCTGTTGAGGCCGATCGTGCCATCGACATTCTCAAATCGCTTGGGTTTGAGGTCAGTGGATCTGCACCGGTCATTACCGCCGTCGCACCGACCTGGCGTCCCGACATCATCGGTGAAGCCGATCTGGTCGAGGAAGTCCTGCGCATTGTTGGCTATGACAAAATCCCGACCGTGCCGCTTGAACGTGAAAGCAGCCTGCCGGTTCCGGCCCTGTCACCGATGCAAAAGCGTGTGGGTCTGACCCGCCGTGTTCTGGCGTCGCGTGGACTATACGAAACCGTGACTTGGTCCTTTACCGATTCGCGTTGGGCCAAACTGTTTGGTGAGCTGAAAGACGGTCTGTATCTGGCCAATCCGATCAGTTCCGATCTTGATATCATGCGCCCCAATGCCCTGATCAACATGATCGCGGCTGCCGGTCGCAACCAGGCACGTGGTTTCTCCGATCTGGCTCTGTTTGAAGTCGGTCCGGAATTCTTTGGCGATCAGCCAGGTGATCAGCGTCTGGTGGCTGCCGGCCTGCGTGCCGGGGCAACGACCGAGCGCAGCTGGACCGGTTCGCGCCGTGATGTTGATGTCTTTGACGTCAAGGCCGATGCCGAAGCCCTGATTGATGCGCTGGGCACCAATGCCGCCAATGTTCAGGTCAATACCGACGGTGCGCCGGAATGGTACCATCCGGGCCGTTCGGCTGCCCTGCAGCTGGGTCCGAAAAACGTTCTTGGCTATTTCGGTGAACTGCATCCCAAGGTGCTTAAGGCACTTGGTGTCAAAGGTCGCGTTGTGGCCTTTGAACTGTTTGTTGAAAACGTGCCCATGCCCAAGAAAAAGGGCACAGCCCGTCCGGCGCTCAATGCATCCAGCTTCCAGTCGGTCGAGCGTGACTTTGCCTTCCTGCTTGATGAAGGCGTGAAGGCCGAGGCAATCATCAAAGCCGCCAAAGGGGCGGATCGCAATCTGATCACGGATGTGACGATCTTTGACCTTTATGCAGGCAAGGGCATTGAGGACGGCAAGAAATCACTCGCCTTCTCGATCACCCTGCAGCCGACCAAGGCAACCCTGACCGAAGAAGAAATCGAAGCGGTCAGCAAAAAGGTTGTCGAGGCGGTCGAAAAGGCCACCGGCGGCTCGTTGCGCGCCTAAGGCTGCGTCGAGAATACGAATGAGAAACGGGCGGCGCCATATGGGGCCGCCCGTTTTGCTTTCGCCATGTCGGTTAAAATTACCGACCGGGGCGTTTGCGCAGGATGGCATATTCGTCCTCGTCCAGATCAAGCGCGATCAGGTCCGGGCCATTGGTAAAGATATGCCATTCCATATCGGTGTCATCGCATTCGATGGTCAGCTGATCGATCATGCTGTTCCATTCACAGCGTTCGCGATCGTCATCGGCTTCAAGTCGGCCGGTGCCATTGTCATAGAGATGCATGACCAGAAACTGTTCGTCCTCGTCAATCGAGTAGACGCCATACGTTTCGTTTGCAAAACGGTAATTGATTTCTGCACCATCCAGACGACGCCAGCCACGTGGCAGCGGTTCGCCCGGTTCATGTTCGGCAAAATAATAGGCCAGTGTCTGCATGTGGCTGTCATTCATGGTGCGCATGTCCGAGCCACATGCGCTCAGGGCCAAAATGCCGATCATCCCCAGAACGGGTCTAAGGGCCGGGCGAGACAGAAGGATGGTCTTGAACATTGAACGCTCCATAACAGGCACAGGGCAGCTTTTACCTGTCTGCCCGCTTCATGCCAAAGACGAAGCAAGATACTTGCCATTCGGCCCCGGCAAGACCGGGAAAGGTGGCCCTATCTTTTTGGTAATTGGCTGGCGTGATGTACCCGCAAAGTAAAGATAATCGTCGTCCCCGGGTCACTGACCGGGCGGCTGGTATCAAGCCAGATGCGCCCGCCATGCTGTTCAACGATCTTGCGACAAAGCGACAGGCCAAGCCCCGTACCGGAAAACTCGTCCTTATGCAGGCGCTGGAACAGGCGGAAAATACGCTGTGCATGTTCAGGATGAATGCCAATGCCATTATCACGCACTGAAAAACGCCAATAGTCGCGCATCACCGGGTCCGGTTCGACCGTGATCGAGATATGCGGTGGTACACCCGGGCGGCGATACTTGATGGCATTGGACAACAGGTTCTGGAACAGCCGCGAAAGCGCAATCCGATCACCCTTGATGGTCGGAAGATCATCATGGGTGATGGTGGCGTGTTCCCGACCAATAATGTCCTTAAGGTCTGCCTGGGCCTCGTTTAAGACCTGGTTACAGTCAATCGGGCTGAAATCCTCGCCCGCGCCGGTCTTGGCATATTCAAGCAGATGGCTGATCAGTTTGTGCATGCGTTTTGCACCATCAACCGCAAAGTCGATATATTCGTCGGCTTCCTGGTCAAGGGTGCCGCCATAACGCTGTTTGAGAAGCTGGGTATAACTTGCCACCATGCGCAGCGGCTGCTGCAAATCGTGGGATGCCACATAGGCAAACTGTTCAAGGTCTTCGTTACTGCGTTTGAGCTGATCAAGCGTGTCACGCAGCTTGTTGGCGTTTTCGACAAACTCGGTCACGTCGCGCGCGCTGCAAAAGATCATATCGTCAAACGGTCCGACGCAATGCCATGCCAGCCAGCGGGTATTGCCCTTGCGATCGAGAACGCGCAGGATCGATTTGCCATCTCCAAGCATCGTCGTGCCGCTTTTCTGGCGCATCGCCGTCATGGCGGTTTGCTGGTCTTCGGGTACGAAAAGCTTGAAGAATTGTTTGTTGACGATGTCATGCACCGGCAACCCCATCAGGTCTTCAAGTGTCGGGCTAAATCCGCGTAAAACACCATCAAGGTCAACGGCAATGGCCGGTTCGGGCGTATGGCGCAGATAGGTCTCGAACGGATGGCACAATTCCTGTTGCGTGGCGGTTTCCAACAGCAAGACAGAAATGAATTCCCGGTCATCCTCAGTATATCGATGCGCCATCAGGTAAAAGCGCTGCATATGGTTTTTGGCCGTGCGGATATCGATCATGGTGCCAACCCGCGCATCCGGCCAGACATTGTCAATCAACGGTCCGCGCAGCTTGGTTCGTGACGCCGGTGACAACCGATCCAGCAGATCGGTCATGCTTGTGCCGATATTATCGGCCGTCGGACCAAGGATTTCCGGCCAGTTCAGCTGGGTTGTCAATTTGCCATCGGGCGTATCGACCGGCCAGCTGACCACGGCACAGCCACATTCCGACAGCGTGTTTTCAGTGTCGCTGAAATGTTCGGCAAGGTGGGCCGCACGCATGTGCTGGCGTTTAAGACGCTGCCACAACCAAATGGCCAGACCGCATAGAATGGTCATGGCCATGACAAACATCAGCGCGTGCAAAATGAATGCGTCGCGCCAGTTCGTCAAAAGTGTACTGCGCGGTGTATATGTCACCACAATGCGGTTGATTTCGGGAAGCTTGCTATAGGCCAGCACCATGACCTCGCTGCTATGCACACACAGCAGCGAGTCACGTTCTGTCTGCTGGGTGCTGATATAGGTGCCAAGGTCACCAATCAGATGCGGCGGGATGAAACCCTTTACCTGATTGAGCTGATTATCAAGCAGGCCGACCGTGATGTCGGAATTGTCAGCGACGATCTTTTGCAGATCGACATCACTATGGAGCAACAGCATGGACCCCAGTCGAAAAGCTGTTGCTTCAAGCTGGGCACTGGCACTTTCGACCGCGCTGTCATACAGCGTCTTTTGAATAAAGAAGAACGAAAACAGCAGGACGAACACGCCGGTCAGCGTCAAGGCCGCAAGCCGTTTACGCAGCTTCACAAGGCTGCGCCGGGACAGGGATGGCTCGATTGACGTTATGAACATGTTTACGGCGGGGTCCTGCCAGACAAGATTATCGTTTCCTCAACTAGAAATCTAAGTCCTTTTCACACGGTTGAAAAGGATACAAACAAATGAATTCATGCGTTTGACGGTACTGTTTTCGATGATTGGGCCTGCTTTCGGTGTGCGAAAAGGCAATCGGTCAGAACATCTTTGATGCTGCTATGGTGTCCGCGCCGGGCCACAGTCATTTGTGCAGGGTTTGAACATAACACAACGCTTCTAATTCCGTGCAAAAACCCCTATAAACCCGCTGGTGATTGATCCGGGAAATGACAAAACCAAATTCCCGAAGGATGCAATGACCGCGCAATGCAGGTTTTCTGATTGTCCCTGTTCGCATAAATGATGCGATATGCCCTGATGTCGCCGCCGTACTTGGCTGGCGGACGCAGAAGGCGGAAAGTCAAAACTTGCGGCGTGCGCGGTATTGATCTTGTGGGAAATGGATGATTACACCGTTTAAACAAATGTGCCACGCGGCGAAATGCCAGCCAATTTTAGTGCCAGAAGCAGCCAAATATGACTGACCTTAAGAATATTCGTAACTTTTCGATCATCGCCCATATCGACCACGGCAAATCGACCCTGGCCGACCGCCTGATCCAGTTGACCGGCGGCCTGACCGAACGTGAAATGGCCGAGCAGGTTCTCGATTCGATGGATATCGAACGCGAACGTGGCATCACTATTAAATCCCAGGCCGTTCGGTTGAAATACACCGCCAAGGATGGGCAGGAATATACCCTGAACCTGATGGACACGCCGGGCCACGTCGACTTCGCATATGAAGTCTCGCGCTCGCTTGCTGCCTGCGAAGGATCCCTTCTGGTGGTTGATGCGGCGCAGGGCGTGGAAGCTCAGACACTCGCCAACGTCTATCAGGCAATTGAAAACGATCATGAAATCGTTCCGGTCCTGAACAAGGTCGATCTGCCTGCGGCGGAACCCGACCGGGTCAAGGAACAGATCGAGGAAGTCATTGGCATTGATGCCTCTGACGCGGTGATGATTTCGGCCAAGACCGGCATGGGTGTGCCCGATGTTCTCGATGCGCTGGTCGAACGTCTGCCGGCGCCGACCGGGGATGCGGATGCGCCGCTTGAAGTTCTTCTGGTCGATAGCTGGTATGACACCTATCTCGGTGTGATGATTCTGGTGCGCGTGAAGGAAGGCACCCTGAAAAAGGGTCAGAAAGTCCGCTTCATGAACGCCAAGGTCACCCATCAGATCGAACGTGTCGGTGTCTTTACGCCAAAACCGCTTGCCCTTGATGAACTGGGCCCGGGCGAAGTCGGCTTTATCAACTGCGGTATGAAAACCGTTGCCGAATGCGAAGTCGGTGACACGATTACCGAAGAAAAACGCCCCTGTGCCAAACCGCTTTCGGGCTTCAAGCCGTCCATTCCAGTGGTGTTCTGTGGCATTTTCCCGGTCGATACCAGCGAATATGAAGTGCTGCGTGATGCGCTTGAAAAGCTGCATCTCAATGACGCGTCCTTCCAGTTCGAACCGGAAAACTCGACCGCCCTTGGCCTTGGCTTCCGCTGTGGCTTCCTCGGTCTGCTTCATCTTGAAATCATTCAGGAACGCCTGGAACGCGAGTTCGAGCTTGAGCTGATCACGACCGCCCCGTCGGTGTCTTACAAGATCACCATGAGCAAGGGCGAAGAAATCATGCTGCATAACCCGGCTGATTTCCCCGATGTCACCAAGATCCAGGCGATTGAAGAACCGTGGATCAAGGCATCGATCATGGTGCCCGATGAATATCTTGGCGGGATCCTGACTCTTTGCACCGAACGCCGCGGCATTCAGCAGGACCTGACCTATGTCGGCAACCGTGCGATGGCGGTTTACAAACTGCCGCTCAACGAAGTTGTCTTTGATTTCTATGACCGTTTGAAATCGATCTCGCGCGGTTATGCCAGCTTCGATTACGAGATTGCTGGTTATGATGAAAGCGATCTGGTCAAGGTTTCCATCCTTGTCAACGAAGAGCCGGTCGATGCACTGGCCCTGATGGTGCACCGTTCGGCCGCTGAATATCGTGGTCGCGAGATTTGTAAACGTCTTAAGGACCTGATCCCGCGCCAGATGTTCCGCATCGCCATTCAGGCCGCCATCGGTGGCAAGGTGATTGCCCGTGAAACCGTCTCAGCACTTCGTAAGGACGTGACGGCAAAATGTTACGGCGGTGACGTTTCGCGTAAACGTAAGCTTCTTGAAAAACAGAAGGCCGGTAAGAAAAAGATGCGTCAGTTCGGCAAGGTCGAAATTCCGCAATCGGCCTTTATCAACGCGCTCAAGATGGGCGACGACAAGTAAGCCGAAATTACGGTACCGAAACAAAGGCTGTATTCCCTTGCGGATGCAGCCTTTTTTCTTTGGGGTTTCGCGTAACCATGTGCTGCGGTATGGATGGCGAGACCAACCCGTTATTTGCCCAAGGAGCCCGCAATGGATTTGGACCAGCTTGCCAAACAGGAAGAAATTCTGGTGTTTGATCGCTTTGACGAAGACACCGCCTGGTCAATCGGCTCCAAACTGGTCGGCGTGGCGCAGGCGCAAAATGCTCCGGTTGCGATTAATATCCGTACCCCGGATCGCACGCTGTTTCATACATCCCTTGCCGGGGCCAAACCGGCCAATGACGCGTGGGCACGGCGCAAAAGCAATCTGGTGCTGCGTGAACATCAAAGCTCCATGCGTTTTGGCGCGGAGCTAAAAGCCAAGGGCAAGACACTGGCCGATCACGGGATTGATTTCGCCGACTATGCCGATCACGGCGGCAGCTTCCCGATCCGCGTTGCCGGTGTCGGCGTGATTGGTGCGATTACGGTTTCCGGCCTTGCATCGCACGAAGATCACGGCATGATTGTTGATGTTTTAGAGCGTTACCTAAACATTGGAACGCAGTGATTATCTGTTCCAGCAAGAGTCGGCGGTCCAGTTCATCGGAAATCCAGCTTGCGACTTATCGATTATATTGTTTGTTGGAAGTTCATTCATTAGTGCTGCTAGTCGGGTTCCCCAAGTGGAGGAGGGGTTAACTTTGTTAAGTAGGAACTGCATGATTAGAGCGGTACCGTAGTAGCGACTTCTATTTTGCGGAGGCAATGCCTCAAATTCGGGGAATTCTCCTTGCTTGCACGGAGCAGGAGTAATGACTAGTGGTTTATTCCAGATCCTACTGTGATGCGCGCATAGGTTTCTTGTTACATTAAGGCACCTGATCCAAGACTTTAAAGTTTTACCTGATGACAGCCCGTACTTGTCAGCAATAGTATCCTGATCCGAAATGCGCATGCCAGCGAAGAAATAAGAGAGCATGCCATAATCCCATAGCTCGACTGCAATCCATATCGGCATAAAACTGCCTGGATATTTTCTCTTAAAATGCTTCGCAAACTCTTCTTTTGAGTTTCTGGTTAAGTCATCCAGCTTGGCTAGCCATTTTTGATGATCTGTCGAGCCATGTTGCTGGATTTTTTTTGTGAAATTTCCGTGTAGCAAGGGGGCGTGTCTATGCGCTTCGGAATGATGTTGTCCTAACAATAGTGCTATGTCGGTACGCAACGCGACTTCGATGCGTTCCAAGGCATCAAGTGTGTGTAGCCTGAGCTTCTTATCGAAGACATACAGATCAATACAGTCAGAGAATTTCGTGCCTGGTCTGAAATCGCTAATTACTACCGGCCTGTTTTGCGGTTCGTCATTGGTCGGTGGTCTGGATTTTCTGAAGGGATACCAGTAAGCGCTTAAACGGTAATATCCGATGCGGGAGAGGCACTCTTCCGCTCGGCGGGTATCCGAGATTTGCATTCCACGTTTTTGCAGAAGTGCAACTTGGTCGCAAGGTGGAAGGTACGGCTTCTGATATACGTTCATGTACGTACATTAGAAAAAGAAGACCGACCCGTACACCTAAAAAGTGCAGTGGGGCCGGCCATGTTGATTGTGTATTTATCATAGACTTTTAAGAGTGCAACATAATTCAATACATGTGAGACTAAATATGCTACATTGAATAAATATTTATTCAATGTAGCATATTATGAGGCGCCAATCAAGGCAGTTAATGTTTTGATAAAAAACAATAATTTTTATTCAATTTCGAGGAATTATGTTGCGAATTGAGAAATGAGACAAGAATGAATGAAGGGAAAACATACTTTGTTCGCCGATTAGAGGGTGAAATAAGGGCTCTGGATCAAAAAATAATCACTCTTGAGCAAGAGCGTGACGTGTTGAGGCGCCAGCTAGCTAAGGCAAAGGCGGAAGATATTTCCGTCGAAATTGCTGTGCGTAGAAACAGCTTTTCGCGAGTTATTGCTTGGGACCTGATTGTTAAGACATTGCAGGCTAGTCAAGGGCCCGTATCAAGTGAGTACTTATTTGAGGTAGTGAGGTCGATGAACCAATCCCTGAATCACTCTACGTTTCGAACGTACCTGAATCGGATGAAGGAAAAAGGAATAATAAAAAAGTCATCCGTCAGAGGGAGTTGGCAGCTCAATAACAACAAAAGTAAACTTGATTAGAGAGCTAATCGAAATGCTCGATATCGGAATCAATGCCGGCAAAGCTTGGCAGGGCGGTGCGCATACAAAGATGCTTCTTGGCCTTGAACGGAGTTGGGTCGTCAAAGCTCCCAAGGCGCAGATCAATGAAGCTGTCATCATCGTCCTTGCGCCAAGTGATGCTTGATCCGCAATTCGGGCAAAAGCCGCGATACTTGCCGGGCGAGCTTTCATAATCGGTCGGTTTGCCATTCCACGAAACGGCGCTGGCCGGGAAGCTGACAAAGGTCGAGACACCCGAACCACTATCCTTGCGACACATGCCACAATGGCAGTGATTACCGCCAATCGGCTCCCCGGATGCAACAAAGCGCACCGCGCCACAAAGACAACCCCCATGATGTTCGGGATGTTTTGTGGTCATGGTGCGCTTCCTTGAAAACTTTGACCGAGATTCTCGGGCTATTCGTTCGGAACGCCCGTCGTGGTCGAATATTCGAAGTGGAATTCCTTGTCCGGGAACATGTAGGCGCGGGCCGCATGGATCGCACTTGCACCCTCGGCAAAGCCCGACAGGATCAGTTTAAGCTTGTGCTCGTAGGTCGCGATATCGCCGATGGCAAAGATGCCCGGCACCGATGTTTCCATGGTCGCCTGTTTGACGCCGATATGGTTTTTCTCAAGGTTAAGGCCCCAGTCGGCAATCGGGCCGAGCTCCATGGCAAGACCAAAGAATGGGAGCAAATGATCGGCTTCAAGTTCGCGTTCTTCGCCCTTGAGCGTCGCGACAACCACGTGTGACAGGATGCCGTTTTCACCCTTAAGGCCCTTAAGCTGATAGGGAATGACCATCTCGATCTTGCCAGCTTCTGCCAGTGCCTGCAGTTTCGCACTGCTGTCAGGGGCGGCACGGAATTTCGGGCGACGGTGGACAACCATAACCTTGGCCGCGATGTCATGCAGCGACAGCGCCCAGTCGACAGCCGAGTCACCGCCACCGGCAATCACGACGTTTTTGCCGGCAAAGTCGGCACGGCGTTTGACGTAATACTGAACGCCACCCGATCCTTCGTAATCTTCAAGGCCGTCCATCGGCGGTTTGTTCGGGCCAAAGGCACCACAACCCGCGGCAATCAAGACCGCACCGGCGTCAATCACCGTGCCCTTGGTGGTTTCCAGCGTGAAACGGCCATCATCGCGTTTCTCAAGCTTGGTGACCTGCTGACCCAGATGATAGGTCGGCTCGAACGGATCGGCCTGTTTGGCCAGTTCGTGAATAAGATCCTGACCGGCAATCTGCGGATGGGCCGGAATATCAAAGATCGGTTTTTCCGGATAAAGCGCGCTGCACTGGCCGCCGACCATATCAAGCGCGTCGATCACATGGGATTTAAGCCCCAGCATACCGGCTTCGAAAACCGCAAAAAGCCCGACCGGGCCTGCGCCAATAATGGCAATATCTGTGCTGTGCGATGCGTCTGACATACTTCTTCCATCCAAATAAAATCGAATTTGGGTAGGGTACTGACCCCAAGCCCGGCGGTGTGCGGGATTTCTTATGCAGCCAGATAGCATCTGGGGCACGATATCGCAACGGATACCGGCCTTAACAGGGTTTTTGCTTCATGATCGGTTTACGAACAGGCGCATCCATACCAGATCATTCGGTGGATCATCTGTTACCTATAACTAGGCGAACTGATTAATGGCCTTGCGCGCTTCATATTTAAGGGTATCGGGGGCGGGAAGTGGCGCAATTAGCAATGCTTCAATGTCGAGAATACCCGACGTGACATTTGCACGCTTCTTGGCCAACGGTGCGGCAGTACTGCGCAAAAGCGATCTAAACGCCTCCGTTCGCATCCAGAGATGATCATTGTAAGTGTTTTCGATTTCTTCTGCCCGATGCGCAAGCCAAAGAGCAGCTGCACCCGCGGTACAAGCCGTTGCATAGGACGTACCATCACCGTTTTCGCCATAGTCGATTTGCAAAGAAGCATCGCCGCCAAGGTATGAGTTCCCGCGAAATATCTCGTCAGCAGGTGCGAAAATATCGATCAGGTTGCGGAAAGACTTGTTGTGAATCTTCCATATTTCGCGGTTGGGTGAGATACCACCTGCGCAGATCGTCCGAAAATATTTTCCCGGGTATGTGACATGATCAGAGACATTGTTGCCCGAGGCGGCGACCACAATAACACCGCTGTCATAGGCGTGATCAATCGCACTTCCCATATTTTTCGCCGGTGCCATCGGCGTTCCGAGCGACATGGAAACAACGCTGCAATTGGTATTGTCGACGGCGTGCCTGATTGCGGGACCAATTTTGTCATAGTGCTTGTTGGCAACACGAGCCAGAATGACGCTGTTCGTTGCGCGGTAAGGTACAACCGGGCAATCCGGCGCAATGCCACGCATTTTGCCCGGCAAATTACCGTACATAACACTGCCGATCCGGGTGCCATGCCCTGCAAAACCACCATAATCGAGCGGATCGAAAGGCTCCCTGCGATCTGTTTCAATGAAGTTGGTCCATTGGTCGAGGATGAGGTTGTTGGCTTCCCCGGTCCAAGGTGCGAATACAGGGTGTTTGGTAATGCCGGTGTCAATATGCGCAATACGCACGTCGCCGTAGTCGATTTCTCCGCTCACGGGATTGGTCATAATGTCCCATGCCTTATCTGCATTAATTGCATTGATGTGCCAGTTTTTCATGCCATCCTCGCAGTTTAGGAGATGTGATAAAATCGGTGAAGAAAACTCTACTATAAGTTTAATATTTTTGGAGTCTAATTTTTCTTTAGGTTGTGTTTTTGGGAAAAGAAGGCTGGGCTACTGCATTGTCGCTGGGTTAGCGAAAGTCATTTACGGATTGAGATCCACATCCTAAAACAGACCAAACGACGCCAGTCCGAACGAGCAAAATGAACAAGACAGTTACTGTCAGCGATCAGAACGGGACCGAAGTCCTTGCCGCCAAGCTTGCCGCTGTTGCCAGGGCAGGGGATGTGATCTTGATGCACGGCACGCTTGGCATGGGCAAAAGCGCCTTTTGCCGCGCCTTCATCCGGGCGGTGGCCGAAAACCCGCACGAAGAAGTCCCCAGTCCGACCTTCACACTGGTTCAGATTTATGAGCTGGATCGTGTGCCGGTCTGGCATTTTGACCTCTATCGTTTGTCTGATCCCGAAGAAGTCCATGAACTCGATATCGAGGATGCCTTTTCCGATGCCGTCAGCCTGATCGAATGGCCCGACCGATTGGAATATCTCACCCCGGAAAACCGTCTTGATATTCATATCGAGCCCGGATCAACCCCGGATGGGCGTGTGTTTAACCTTGAACCGCATGGCGAGGAATGGACCGCGCGGATCAATGATCTGGTGGTAAGCCCGTCATGACCCGTGCAAACCCCGATCAGGAACGCCGCAACGCCGAACGCCAGGATTTTCTGGTCACCTGTGGCTGGCAAAGCGCGCAGGTCATGCCGCTGGTTGATGATGCCTCCGCCCGCAAATATTTCCGCCTCGAACGGCGTCATGACACGGCACTTCTGATGGATTTTCCGCCCTCGGCCATTCACGTTGATCCACATGGCGTTTTTGATGACCCCGAACGACCGGCCTCGGTCACGCCGGTTTTACAGACGACCAAACTGTTCCAGCAGGCTGGGTGGCGAGTGCCGGAAATCTATGAGGCGGATGAAAAGCGCGGTCTGGTCCTGATCGAGGATTTCGGCGACATCACCTTTACCGAGGCCCTTCAAGGCGGCGCGATGCTTGATGGCACGACGCAGGATGCGCTTTATCTGCATGCCGTCGAACAGCTGATCGCATTGCATCGCTTCTGCGATGGCGGCGGCATGAAGGACTGCGATCTGGTGCGCTATGGTCCGGAAAACCTGCGTCGTATGCTCGCAAGCTTCAAGACCGATTATCTGCCACTAGTCATCCCGGATGTCGCCAAGCGCGACGCGGCAAGCACCGCCTTTGACCAGCTGCTTGAAACCGTGCTGCCGCTTTGCTGGCAGGTGGGGGACGTCATTATTCACCGCGATTATCACGTTGATAACCTGATGCTGGTCGAAAATGGCGAGGGCGGCGATGATTGCGGCATCATTGATTTTCAGGACGCCGCCATCGCGCCAAGGCCATATGATCTGGCGTCGCTCCTGCGCGATGTGCGCCATGATATCGGCCCGGATCTTGAAGCGCGGATGAAGGAATACTATCTCGCGGCGTTTCCGGACATTGATCGTTCTGATTTCGAAACAGTCTATATCGCGACCTCGATGGTGCGCAATTTCCGTATTCTTGGCCGGTTTGGCTGGCTTGCGATCAAGGCCGGAAAAGCGCGCTATTTCGACTTTATCCCGCTCTGCTGGGACATGATCCTGCGCGGGGCTTCTGATCACTTGCCAGCTCTTCAGGATTGGGTGGATGCCCATATTCCGCCTGATGCCCGCACTGCCCCGGCACTTGCACAACCTCAAACCCAAACACAAACCCCATCCGGCAAAGAGGCAAACCCATGAGCGCACCAGAAACAAAGGCACAGGCCATGGTTCTGGCAGCGGGCCTTGGCAAGCGCATGCGCCCGATCACTGATACCATGCCAAAGCCGCTGATATCGGTCGCGGGCAAGCCGATGCTTGATCATGTGCTCGATAAGCTTGCCGAGGCCGGTGTCAATCAGGCGGTGGTCAATTCGCACTATCTTGGTCAGCAGATCATTGATCATGTTGCCGACAGAACCGCACCCGCCATTGTCACCTCGCCAGAGGTTGATCTGCTTGAAACAGGCGGCGGGGTGAAAAATGCGCTCTCGAAACTCAATGACGACGTGGTCCTGATTGCCAATGCTGATGTCTTCTGGACCGAGGGGACGGAGCCGCTGTTTGATCGCCTGATCAATGCCTTTGACCCGGACCATATGGACGCGCTCCTGGCCCTTTATCCGGTGGCAGACGGGTATGGTTATGACGGGGCAGGGGATTTCTTCTGGCAGGTGGATGGGCGGCTCAAACGGCGCGGTGAAGCGCCGTCTGCCCCTTATTTCTTTACCGGTGTGCAGGTCCTGGCACCGCATCTGTTTGAAAATACGCCTGATGGTGCCTGGTCGCTCAATGTTGTTTATGACAAGGCGCTTTCCGCGGGTCGGTGTTATGGTCTGGTGCATGATGGTGGATATTTCCATATCGGCACGCCAGAGGCGCTTGAAGATTCCGAGCCTGTCATCGTCAAGGCGCTTGAGGTTGAGCGCGCCAAGAAAGCCGCATCCGGGGGAGTTTGATGGCCGACCTGTTTGATTACATGGACGCGCCCGACTATGACGAAGCCTCCTTCGCGAGCGAGGTTACGCCGCCCTCAAACCTGTTTTTCATTCCGCCCGGTGTTGCCTTTGCCGATCTGATCGCCAAGCAATTGATGGTTGAAACCGCGGATCAGCCAGATGCGCTGCCTGACTATGTGCTGATGGTGCCCAATCGGCGATCTGCGAAGGTGATGCGTGACGCCTTTTTGCGGCAATCGCAGGGTGCGGTCACCCTGCTTCCGACCATTCGTCCGCTGGGCGAGGCGGACGAAGATGAATTGGCGATTTATGGTGCGGGCGGGGAACAGGCCGCCCTTGACCTGCCACCCGCCATCCCCGATCTGCAGCGCAAATTGTTGCTCACCCAACTGATCATGGGGCGTCCTGATCATCGCGGTGAAAAACCAACTGCGGATCAGGCGGCCCGCCTTGCCGGAGAACTGGCGCGCTTTCTTGATCAGGTGCAAACCGAAAACTGCGCCTTTGACGATCTTAAGGGACTGGTGCCCGAAGAATTTGCCGAACATTGGCAGCTCACCCTCGAATTCCTGCAGATTCTGACCATCCACTGGCCGGGTATTCTCGACGCACAGGATGTCAGTGACCGGGCCATGCGGCGCAATGCCCTGATTGCGGCACAGATTGACCTGTGGGCCAAAAACCTGCCCGAAACGCCAGTCCTGATTGTCGGCTCCACCGGGCCGTTTCCGGCCTTGCGCGATTTGATGAAGGCGGTGCTTGAAATGCCACAGGGCCGTGTGGTTTTGCCCGGTCTGATGGCGGGGCTGAGCCACGAAGACTGGGCGGCGATTGCCGATGACGCAGCCCATCCGCAACATCTTCTGGGCAAGACGCTGGGCCATATTGGCCGTCACGCCGACAGCGTTCTTCCCTGGCCAGCCCTTGATCCCGAAAGCGATGCGACGATTGAGCGTCGGCGTCTTGCCCGCGAAGCACTCAGACCTGCCAAAACCACCCATCACTGGCGTCATATCACAGGCTTTGCCCCGGATGTGATGGATGGTGTTTTGCGTGTTGATTGCTCTGGCGCACGTGAAGAGGCCACCACGATAGCGCTTATGATGCGTGAGGCGCTTGAACATCCTGAAAAGACCTGTGCCCTGGTGACACCAGATCGTGGTCTTGCCCGGCGTGTGGCGACGGAACTCCGTCGATGGGAGGTCGAAATTGACGATTCGGCCGGTATCCCGCTGCATGACGCGGCACCGGCGATCTATCTGCGCCTGGTCGTGCGCGCCGTTCAGGAAGAATTCGCCCCGGTTCCGCTTTTGGAGCTGCTCAAACACCCATTGTCGGCGGCGGGGCTGTCACCGGAAAGCTTCCGTGTTCTGACCCGATTGCTCGAAAAGGAAGTCCTGCGCGGTGCGCGACCGGGGCCGGGATTGGAGGGGTTGCAGGCCGCCCTTGATGGCTGGTGTGAGGATACGGTTGCTCGCCTGGGTCATTCCGGATCAGACAGCGCCATCGCCCGGATTGAACGTATCCGTGATGATCATGCCCGGCTGAGCGATCTGGTTGCCCGGTTTAAAACCTGTCTTGATGCGCTCGATGACCTGACCGGCGATAAAACCCATGCGCCGGTTCATCTGCTGCGCTGTCATGTCACCGCGGCCGAGGCACTGGCAGCCAGCGACACCCAAACCGGTGCCGATCGCCTGTGGCGCGGTGAAGCGGGCGAGGCGCTGGCGGATTTCGTCCATGAATTGCTTAATGCGCTTGGCGATTTCGCCTCGATGCCGGGCAATCGCTATGGCGCGTTCTTGGATGCGTTGATGGCGGACCGTGCGGTGCGCCCGCGCTATGGCAAACATCCGCGCCTGTTTATCTGGGGAACGGTCGAAGCCCAGATGCAACAGGCGGATCTGACCATTCTGGGCGGGCTTAATGAAGGTGTCTGGCCGCCCGAAGCCGGTGCCGATCCGTGGATGAGCCGCCCAATGCGCCGCAATTTCGGTTTGCCTGCCCCCGAACACCGGATCGGTCAATCGGCCCATGATTTCCAACAACTGTTTTGTTCGCCAGATGTGGTGATGACCCGTGCTTTGCGTATCGAAGGCACGCCAACCGTGCCATCGCGCTGGTTGTTACGCATTGAAAACATTCTGCGTAAATCGGGCGTTTCGATGGAAAAACCTGACGCGGCCGAATGGCGTGCATTGGCCGACCTGATTGATGAACCGGCCGAAGACATGCGGGTTAAAATCGGGCGCCCGGCACCCAAACCACCGGTTTCGGCCCGCCCGGATCGCCTGTCGGTCACCCAGATCGAAACATGGATGCGCGACCCTTATGCCATCTATGCCCGCCATATCCTGGGCTTGCGCAAACTTGATGGGGTTGATGAAGACCCGGGGGCCGCCGATTACGGCAACCTGATCCACGAGGCCCTTGATCAATTCATCGCCCACCATCCCGAACATTTGCCGCCCGACGGCGAGCAGGAATTGCTGATCATTGGTCGCGAAGTGTTCAAACCGCTTGCTGCACGCCCCGGCCTTTGGGCGTTTTGGTGGCCACGGTTCGAGCGCATCGCAAAATGGTTCATCCAGACCGAAGCAGCCCGGCGCGATGCTGTGCGGAAATCCTATACCGAACAGGCCGGAACCCTTGATACCAGCAGCGGCTTTCAGGTCTATGCAAGGGCCGACCGCATTGATGCTTTGCGCGATGGTGGGATTGCGATCATTGACTATAAAACCGGCGCACCGCCCAGTCAGGGCGATGTTGCCAACGGTTTTGCCCCGCAATTGCCACTTGAAGCCGCGATTGCCGAAAAGGGTGGTTTTGGTGATGTGCCCGCCGGCCCCCCGGCCAGTATGGCGTTCTGGAAACTGTCGGGCGGGGACCCGGCGGGCGAGATTGTCGAGATCAACACAGGCCGGATGAAAACCACGCCGGCCGAGCTTGCCCATGCGGCGGTGGATGGTGTGAACGGGCTGGCCGCGGCCTTTGCCGATCCCGATACGCCCTATCTCAGCGTGCCGCATCCCGATCACGCGCCGAAATATTCCGATTATGTCCATCTTGCGCGCTTGCGCGAATGGATGGGCAGCGAGGATGTCGAAGAACTTGACGACCCTGATAATGGCGGGGAGGGCGATCCGTCATGACCGAAATGCGCGCAACCGATCCCAACGTCCTGCAACGCAATGCGTCTGATCCCAATGCATCGGTGTGGGTGTCGGCGTCGGCAGGGGCGGGTAAGACCAAGGTGCTGTCTGATCGGGTTTTGCGCCTGATGCTGTCGGGCACCGAACCGCATCGTATCCTTTGTCTGACCTTTACCAAGGCCGCCGCGGCCGAGATGGCCAACCGTGTCAATGAACGGCTGGGCCGTTGGGCGACAATGGAAGACCGCGATCTTCAGGCCGATCTTGCCAATCTGGCGGGGACAGCGCCCAGTGACGATGAAACGATCCGCGCCCGCCAGCTTTTTGCCCGGGTGCTCGATGCGCCGGGCGGGATGAAGATCCAGACCATTCACGCCTTTTGTCAGTCGCTTCTGCGCCGCTTCCCGCTGGAAGCTGGTCTGGCACCGCATTTTGAAATCATGGATGACCGCACAGCGGCCGAAACCATGGCCGATGTGCAGGAAGAAGTCCTGGCATTTGCGCGTACCGGCCGTGATGACGATTTGGCCCATGCCTTGTCTGTCGTCACCGGTCAGGTCCGTGAAGGCGCGTTTGGCGAGGTCATGAGCGAACTGGCCCGTGAACGTGGTCGTTTGAAACGCATGCTCGCCAATCTGGGCGGGGCCAAACGCATGCGCGATGCGGTCTACAAGGCGCTTGGCGTGCCGCTCAGACTTGATGATGAAACCATTCTGACCAAGGCCCTTTCTGATGATGCCTTTGACCGCGACGGGTTGCTGCGCGGGTTGGCAGCGCTTGAGGCTGGAACCAAAACCGACAAGGCACGCGTCCCGGCCTTGGCGCAGTTTCTTGAAAAGACGACTGTCGAAGACCGCCTGGCGGTGTTTAACGAATATCGCAGCGTCTTTTTCACCACAGCCGGTGAACCTCGTGCCAAGCTGATCACCAAGGGCGCTGCCGAAAACCATCCGATGGGGGCGGACGCGCTTGAGCAAGAATGTGCACGTTTGGTTGAGGTCGACCGACAGCGCAAGGCCGCCGCCATGGCCGGGGCAACCTCGGCCCTGATTACCATCGGCAATGCGATGCTGGATCGTTATGCGACCAAAAAGGCCCTGCATGCGCGCCTTGATTACGATGATCTGATCCTGACCAGCTTGCAGCTTTTGCAACGTCACGCGGGGATTGCCGGCTGGGTATTGTTCAAACTGGACGAGGGCCTTGATCACGTCCTGATTGACGAGGCGCAAGACACCAACCCCGAACAGTGGGAAGTGGTGCGTATTCTGGCCGAGGAATTCTTTATTGATGCCGGGCGCCATGCGGATACGCCGCGCACCATCTTTGCCGTCGGCGATGCCAAACAATCGATCTATAGTTTCCAGCGCGCCGATCCGGAAAAATTCGCCGAAATGCGCCGCTACTTCCGCGAACGGGCACGTGAAATTGCCGCGGACTGGCGCGAAGTACCGATGAATATCTCGTTTCGCTCCACCGATGCGGTGCTGGGCACGGTGGATCGGGTCTTTGCAGGCCCGGTCGCCAAGCAGGGGGTCGGTGATGATGGCGCGGATGTCTTGCACAGTCCATTCCGCGCAGGGCAGGCCGGGCGGATTGAACTTTGGCCCGCCGTCGAGCCCGAAGAACGTGAGGTCGAAGATCCCTGGACCCCGCCAACCCGGATTGTCCGCCTTGAAGATCCGGAGATCCGGCTTGCGCGGGTCATTGCCGGGCGCATCCGCCATGCGATTGATGAAAAGGAAACCCTTACATCGCGTGGTCGTCCGGTACGTGCGGGCGACTTCATGATTCTGGTGCGCCGTCGGACTGCGTTCGTTGATGAGGTCGTCAAGGCACTGAAAGAACGCAACGTTCCGGTCGCCGGTGTTGACCGTATGCAGATCACCGATCAGCTCGCCGTGATGGATCTGGTGGCGTTCGGCCGGTTCCTGTTGATGCCCGAAGATGACCTGACACTGGCCGAGGTGCTTAAAAGCCCGCTGATCGGACTTGATGATGATCAGCTGTTTGAAATCGCCCATAACCGTCCCAGAACCCTGTGGCATGCGTTGCGTGAAAAGGCCGCCACGGTCGAAGACGCATCACCGTTTGCACGTGCCTACGCCTTTTTGTTCAAGTGGTTGGGCCGGGTGGATTACGAACGCCCGTTTGAGCTTTATGCCGAACTTCTGGGTGGTCGCGGCGAAGAGGCGCGCGGGGTTCGTGCCCGTCTTGTCGGCCGTCTGGGCATTGAGGCCAATGACCCGATTGACGAATTCCTTAACCTTGCGATGGGCTATGAAGCCGATCATGCGCCAACCTTGCAGGGCTTCTTGCACTGGCTGATGGCCGGTGATGCTGAAATCAAGCGTGACCTTGAACAAAGTGGACGTGATGAAGTCCGTATCATGACCGTGCATGGTGCCAAGGGGCTTCAGGCCCCCATCGTCTTCCTGCCCGACACCATGCAGGTGCCAACACAGGCGCCCAACCTGTTCTGGCAGGAAGACCGCAACTTGATGTTCTGGTTGCCGCGTGTGGCGCTTGAAACCGACATTGTTGCGCGCCTGCGTGATGACATCGCGCTGAAACGTGATCAGGAATATAACCGTCTGCTTTATGTCGCCCTGACCCGTGCTGAAGACCGGCTTTACATTTGCGGCTGGCAGGGGCGGCGCAAGGCGCCCGAGCATTGCTGGTACAATCTGTGTAGCCAGGCGATGGAAGGCTACGCCAAACCGACCCAGATCGATCTTTCGACCTATTCCGGGTCGGGCTGGGACGGCGAAGGCTGGGTGTGGGAAACCGACCAAAGCCAGGCGCCAAAACCCGATCGCACAGATGACGTTACGGATTCAAAACAATCACCCAAACTTCATTTGATCCGCACGGTTGCCCCCGAAGAATCCTTCCCGCCCAAACCGCTGGCCCCCAGTCGCCCGCTCGAAGACGAACCGGCGGTTCAGTCCCCGCTTGGCGGCGATCAGGGACAAAGCTTCAAGCGTGGCCTTCTGATCCACAAACTGCTTGAACTCTTGCCCGATCTTCCGGAACAGGCCCGGCGCAAGGCAGCCGAACGTTTCCTTGCCCAGCCGGTTCATGCGCTTGATGCCGATCTGCAGGTCGAAATCGCCAATGAAACCCTGGGCATTTTCGATAATCCGGCTTTCGCCCCGGTCTTTGCGCCGGGGTCGCGTGCCGAGGTGCCCTTGGTCGGGATCGTTGGCGGGGATGTGGTTTCGGCCCAGATTGACCGGCTTGTGGTGCAGGGGGATGAGGTGATGATTGTTGATTACAAAACCAATCGCCCGCCGCCACGCGATGTCGAAGACACGCCGCGCGCCTATCGCCGCCAGATGTCGATCTATCGCGCAGCGCTTGCACAGATGTATCCGGGCAAGAAGGTCAGGTGTTTCATCCTCTGGACCAACGGGCCGTGGATGGTGGAGTTGCCCGACCATATTTTGACATTTGGCTGACGGAACCGACTCCGTGCCCAGCAAGGCTTCGCACCGTGCAGCTTCGCTGGGTGGGTCCAATGCGCTTGACGTTTGCGTCGGTGCTGCCTACCTTGGCCTCATAAAGCGGATCGAGGTCCGCGGGCTCGCCCGCCTTGCCTCGTAACAACTAGGATCTGAAAGTATGACCACGATTAAAGTTTCCGACGGTTCGTTCGACACCGACGTTCTGGGTTCCAACGACCCGGTTTTGGTCGATTTCTGGGCTGAGTGGTGCGGTCCGTGCAAACAGATTGCCCCATATCTCGATGAAATCGCTGGTGAACTGGGCGGCAAGCTCAAGATCGCCAAGGTGAATATCGACGAAAACCCGAACACCCCGGCGAAATACGGTGTTCGTGGCATTCCGACCCTGATGATCTTCAAGGGCGGTGAAGTCGCGGCGATGAAAGTTGGCGCGCTTCCGAAAAGTGCTCTTGTCGACTGGATCAACCAGTCGATCTGATCTTCATCGGAGATCATTGAATTAAAAAGGCGGTCTGAATTTCAGCCCGCCTTTTTCTTTGAGCGCTTTTTTCAGCTCTGACTCAGTATTCGTAGGGCGTACCGTCCATGTTTTCCATCAGCACTTCACGCTTGCCGACATGGTTGGCTGCCGAAACGACGCCGTTCTCTTCCATCTGTTCGATGATGCGCGCAGCACGGTTATAGCCGATAGAAAGTTTGCGCTGGATAAAGCTGGTCGATGCCTTCTTTTCGCGCAGCACAATGCCGACCGCCTGATTGTAAAGATCATCGTCCGATCCCGCACCACCGGACGCACCGGCATTGCCACCCGCCATATAGGCCGCGACCGGATCTTCTTCGGGCTCTTCGGTGACAGTATCGAGATAGGCCGGATCGCCCTGATCTCGCAGATGTTTGACGATGCTTTCGACTTCCTCGTCCGAAACAAACGGGCCATGGACACGCTGCAAACGGCCACCCTGACCCATGTAAAGCATATCCCCCTGCCCGAGAAGTTGCTCCGCCCCCATCTCGCCCAGAATGGTGCGCGAGTCGATCTTGGACGTCACGGAATAGGAAATACGTGTCGGGAAGTTGGCCTTGATCGTACCGGTAATCACGTCGACCGACGGACGCTGGGTCGCCATGATTAGGTGCAGACCGGCTGCACGGGCCATCTGTGCCAGACGCTGGATCGAGGCTTCCACATCCTTACCCGCCACCAGCATCAGGTCGGCCATCTCGTCAACGATGATGACGATAAAGGGCAGCGGCTCCATCGGCAGTTCCTGATCTTCAAAGATCGGTTTGCCAGTTTCCGGATCAAAGCCGGTCTGAACACGACGGGTTAGCTGTTCACCCTTGGCAGCAGCTTCCTTGATGCGCTTGTTATAGCCCGCGATATTACGCACACCGACCTGGCTCATGGCGCGATACCGGTCTTCCATCTCGCGCACGGCCCATTTAAGGGCGACAACCGCCTTGTGCGGATCGGTCACAACCGGGGTCAGAAGGTGCGGGATGCCATCATAAATCGACAGCTCCAACATCTTGGGGTCGATCATGATGAAGCGGCATTCTTCGGGCTTCATCCGATAGAGCAGCGACAGGATCATCGCATTGACACCCACCGACTTACCCGAACCCGTGGTCCCGGCAATCAGCAAGTGCGGCATTTTGGCAAGGTCGGCAATCACCGGGGTGCCGCCAATATCCTTGCCCAGGCTCATATTGAGCTTGCCGCTGTTCTTTTCAAAATCACTCGATGCCAGAATTTCATGCAGATGCACGGTTTCACGGCGCACATTCGGAAGCTCGATACCGATCACGTTGCGACCCGGCACCACGGCAACACGGGCGGCAATCGCACTCATGGAGCGTGCAATATCATCTGCAAGACCAATGACACGCGAAGATTTGACACCTGCGGCCGGTTCAAGTTCGTAAAGGGTTACGACCGGGCCCGGTCGTACCTGCACGATCTCGCCCTTGACGCCAAAGTCCTGAAGAACGGTTTCGAGCAGGCGCGCATTTTGTGCCAGCGCTTCCTGATCAATCGGGTTGGCATCGGCCGGATCCGGCTCGCCCAGCAGATCAAGTGGCGGGAAGCGATATTCTTCGGTTCCCAGATCAAGCGATGCCTGGCGTTGGGCTGCGGCCTTTTGGCTGGGTTGCAGTTTGGCCGCTGGGGCGGCAACGATGTGAACCGGCGGTTCGTGATCGCCGCCATCTTCGTCAAACCCGTCTTCGGCATCCGCGCTGGCCGTCGGTTCGGACTTGCGGGTCGAGATGGCAGAGCCCAGCTTGGACTTGCCTTTGTCCATCGACGGTTCCTGACGCGAACCCGGTGCGCGTTTGGCGACCGGCTCGTCATTGCTGCCGGTCGGGATAATGGCGCGAATGCCCGAAATCACCTTGCCCCCGGCAAAGGACAGGGCGGTACCCAGCCGCTCCCATTCCGACAGGGAATAGGCCATGCAAAAGATCGTCAGCGCCAGCCCAAGCACCATGGATGCCAGTGCAATCAATGCCCTTGCACCGGGCACACCAATCATCGCAAAACCTGCCTGAAGCTTGCCGAGCAGCAAATCACCGGCAAAACCGCCCAAGCCCACAGTCAGTGGCCAGTGCATGCCCGGTTGAATGGCGGCGGCCGAGGTCGCTACCAAAAGCAACGCCAGCGGCAAAACAAGGAAACGGGCCCACATCCAGCGGAATGGTTTGACTGCAATCAGGCGCAAGCCCCAACCAACCAGCAACACCGTAATCAGGGCAGACGCCAGACCAAGCGTGCGCAGCATCAGATCTGCGCCATAGGCCCCGATCGTGCCCAGCGGGTTGAAGACTGTCGTGCGGTCGGTGGCGTGGTTAAAGGACGGATCGCCCGGGTGAAAACCGATCAGCATGATGAACAGGGCCATGGCCAGCAATACCAGCCCGAGGCCACAAAACCGCAAGCCACTACGCTTGAGCAGTGTCACGAGACTGCCGGGCATGAAAGCGGTTCCAAGAGTGTTTGACTGGCTGCTCATCTGGGTATCCGTTCTGGTTAAGTCCTGCTGTTCTGCTGGTGCGAAGTGCTGGCGCTAGCTTTCCAGCGCCTTCGCGATGCGGGTCAGTCCTTCCCGCGTGGTTTCAAGATCATGGACAAGAGCAATGCGGATGAACCGTTTGCCCGGATTGTTGCCCTTGGCATCGGTCATCGACAGATAGCTGCCCGGAATGACCTTGACCCCGGTTTCCTTCCAGATTTTCTGGGTGGCGGCTTCGTCATCGCCCACATCCAGCCACAGGAAAAATCCCCCCGGCGGGCGATGGAAGCCAAACCGGTTGCCAAAGACTTCCTCGGCAATGTCGATTTTTGCCCGGTACAGATCGCGATTGGCTTCGGCATGGGCATCATCGTTCCAAAGCAACGTGGACGCGGCCATGACGGGCATCGGAATGGTTGCGGAGCAATAGCTGCGCAGCGCGATAAAGCGGTTGATGATTTTTTCATCACCGGCAACAAAGCCGGATCTCAGACCCGGCGCGCTGGAACGTTTCGACAGGCTGTGGAAGACAAGGATATTGTCCATGTTTCCGCCTTGCGCGGCACAGATTTCCAATGCCCCGGTCGGGGCTGTACGGTCATAGATATCGGCGTAGCATTCATCCATGGCCAGCACGAAGTCGTGTTTGCGCGCCAGTGCGATGATTTGCTCAAGATATTCGCGCGATGCAATCGCCCCTTGCGGATTGGCTGGCGAGCACAGGAAGAACAACGCGCAGGCATCCAGATCCTTGGGATCAATCTGATCAAGGTCGGGCATGAAGCCGTTTTCCGGGCCAGCGGCCAGCGGCACCATTTCGGCATCATTGAGAACCGCGGCCCCGCAATAGACCTGATAGAACGGGTTGGGCAGCAAGACCTTGGGTTTGGGGCCTGGCTGATCCTGTGGGATAACCGTGGTGGCGATCAGATAAAGCGCTTCGCGCGTGCCTGCGACCGGCAGGACGTGATCGTCGCGATCAATCATATCTTTGGGCAGGTCATAGCGGCGATCCAGCCAATTCTTGATGGCCGTGCGCAGTTCCGGGGTGCCGGCACCGGGCGGATATTTGTGCCAGAGGCTGGCATGCTCGACCATGGCCTCGGTGATCATGGCAGGCGGTTCATGCTGCGGTTCGCCGATCGACATGACAAGCGGCGGCTGACCGGGTTCAATACCGTCAAGCAGGGTTGCCAATCGCGGGAACGGATAGGCAGGCAATTGATCCAGGCGCGCGTTAAACATGTTCGTCGTCATTCCAGCATGGTCTGCGGCCCGCCATGGGCGGTGCCGGTGTTCAGAAGATGGGTAAAATCCCCTGACTTTACCCCTATGCCAAAAGTGCAAAGAAACATTTAAGAGCGGCGTGAAATCGGCTTCATACGGCGGCGGACAAGCATGCTCGCCATCAATGAATCCTGTCAATCAGGCAAAAGAAAAACCCGCCCGGGTTTCCCCGGACGGGCTTTTGATCAGATCGATCAGGTACCGTGCAAACACGGTACCCGTCAGAAAGTCTCGCTTAGAAGCGCTGGGAACCCTTACCGAATTCCGGATATGCTTCCAGGCCAAGCTCGGTCGCATCCGAACCGTTGGCTTCTTCTTCCTCGGAGAGGCGGATACCAACAGTGAATTTCAGAGCCAGCCATACGATCGACGAAGCAACGATGGTGAAGGCACCCATTGCAACGATACCGGTGATCTGCGTACCGAAGGAAGCACCGTCATTGGTGAACGGAACAGCAAGCGTGCCCCAGATACCAGCAACAAGGTGAACCGAAACAGCACCGACAACGTCGTCGATTTTCAGTTTGTCGAGCAGCGGAACCGCGATGACAACGAGGATACCACCGATTGCACCGATGATGATCGCCGATCCAATGGTCGGGGTGTCCGGAGCCGCAGTGATCGAGACCAGACCAGCCAGTGCACCGTTAAGCGCCATGGTGAGGTCGACCTTTTTGTAAAGGATCTGGGTCAGGATGATCGCTGCAACCACACCGCCGGCAGCAGCCATGGTGGTGTTACCATAGATGTTGGCAATCGCGATGACGTCAGCACCGGTGCCCATAGCAAGCTGGGAACCACCGTTGAAGCCGAACCAGCCGAGCCACAGGATGAAGGTACCAAGCGTTGCAAGCGGAAGGTTCGAACCCGGCATCGGGTGAACGGAACCGTCTTCGCCGTATTTGCCTTTACGTGCACCAAGGATGATCGCACCGGTCAGAGCAGCCCAGCCGCCGACGGAGTGAACAATGGTGGAACCGGCAAAGTCAGAGAAGCCCATTTCTGCGAGCCAGCCGCCGCCCCAGGTCCATGCACCGGTGATCGGATACAGAACGCCAGTCAGAACAACGACGAAGATCAGGAACGGCCACAGTTTGATGCGCTCGGCAACAGTACCCGAAACGATCGAAGCTGCGGTGGCAACGAAGACCATCTGGAAGAACCAGTCAGACGTTGCGGAATAACCGCCAGCGAAATCGCCACCAAGGGCAGCCGAGTCATCTGCGCTCCAAAGGCTCAGCGAGCCAATCCAGCCAGATACATCCATGTACATCAGGTTGTAACCGATGAGGTAGTACATGATGCCTGCGATGGAGAAGAGACCGATGTTCTTCAGCAGGATGGTGGTTACGTTTTTGGTCCGTACAAGACCGCTTTCCAGCATTGCAAAGCCAGCGGCCATGAACATGACGACAGCGCCACTGAACAGGAAGCTGAAGCTGTTAAGAATGAACTGGGTTTCAGCCGGAACACCTGCGTCCTGTGCAAAAGCCGGAGAAGCGATTGCCAGAAGGGCGGTAGCTGCAGCTGCAGCAAGGCCGGTTTTCTTCATGGAAATAGTCATAATGTCTCCCCTTGTCTCTGGACTTACAGGGCGTCGTCGCCGGTTTCACCAGTACGGATACGAACCGCCTGGCTTACATCAAGAACGAAAATCTTACCGTCCCCGATTTTCCCGGTTTGAGCAGTTTTGGTGATAGCTTCGACAACCTGATCAACCAGATTATCCGTGATGGCGACTTCCAGCTTCACCTTCGGCAGGAAGCTGACCATGTATTCAGCACCACGATAAATTTCGGTCTGACCTTTTTGACGGCCAAAACCTTTAACTTCAGTGACCGTCAAACCCTGAACGCCCAAAGCGCTAAGCGCTTCGCGGACTTCGTCCAGTTTGAACGGCTTAATGACAGCAGTAACAAGTTTCATAATATTGCGACCTCCCGGCATATCCGTTGAGTACCAACGTGGTAATCACGATTTCGCAGTCCCACGTTCCAAACCAAGAATCGTGCCAGACTCAAAATTAATTTTCTAAATATCTGAATATAAACGAGAAAATTGTGAGTCGCGTCGTCGGGATGATGACTTCCTTCTGTCATATCCGGATTAAAATCTGCACAAAATCTGTTGTTGTCCAAAAAATGTGCATATTTTTTAATCAACCAAGCACGAAAATAAAAAGCGCTTACAGCTCAATGCTCTGTGGAGGGTCGTTTCATAGCTTGCTGTATTTGACCTTCAACCGCAGGGCATATGTCGCAGTATGACGTTTCCGTGCTGAGGACTTGCTGAGTAGCGCTTTATTTTGGGTGTAGGCGCTTCAGGTCGCGATAACAGCGCGATGATGATCGGCGCGGGTTGTGGCGACGTATCTGGCAGGGTAAAGATGTGCAAACAACGCTTTCACGACGCCCTATTGCGTCAGGTCAACGCAGCATGCCGGTCCGCAAGGTAAACCGTGCTTAAGGGCGGTGGCCAAACGACACAGGAAATTGCGACATGCATGATCAGCAGGCACTTCATACCGATGTCATCATTCTCGGGGGCGGATTGAATGGCGCGTCCATGGCTTTGGCGCTCGCGCATGGTGGTATCAAGTCGGTGGTGATTGATTATGCAGACCCGAAAACCATTCTGAGCGCAAATTATGATGGTCGCACCTGTGCGATTGCGGCAGCGTCCAAATCCGTGCTCGAAGTTATCGGTGCCTGGGACGATATGGCGGATGGCGCAGAACCGATCCTTGATATCCGGATTGCCGACGGACAAAGCCCGCTTTTCCTGCATTATGATCATCATGAAGTCGGTGACGCGCCGCTTGGCTATATCGTCGAAAACCTTGTGACCCGTAGTGCACTGTATCGCGCTATCGAAAAAACCGATCTGGTCAAAATGATTGCACCGGCAAGCGTCGACAAGATTGATCGTGATCAGGGTGGGATGACCATCACGCTTGCCGATGGACAATCTGTGCGTGCGCCGCTTGCCATCGGGGCAGAAGGGCGCAAATCCATGTTGCGCGAATGGGCCGGGATCAAGACTTATAATTGGAGCTATAAGCAAAGTGCCGTCGTTTGCACGGTCAAGCACAAGGAGCCCCATAATGGTCTGGCGGTCGAACACTTCCTGCCTGCCGGGCCGTTTGCCATTCTGCCAATGACCGATAATCGCTGTTCGATCGTCTGGACCGAGGGCACCGAGCAGGCCAATTACCTGGTCAATCTCGATGACCAGACCTTCCTTGATGAACTCCATCGCCGGTTTGATGGTTATCTTGGTGATCTTGAAGTGATCGGTCCGCGCTTCTGTTACCCGCTTGGCTTGCAGCATGCCTATCACTACACACAGGATCGCTTGGCACTGATTGGTGATGCCGCACACGGCATGCATCCGATTGCCGGTCAGGGGCTCAATATGGGGATCCGTGACGTCGCGGTTCTGGCCGAAATCTTGGTTAACGCCCGCCGTCTTGGCCGCGATATTGGCAGTGCCGATGTATTGACCGAATATGAGCAGTGGCGTCGCTTCGATAACACGGTGATGCTGGCGGTCACTGATCTGACCACCCGGCTATTCTCCAATGATATCGCCCCGATCCGCTGGGCGCGCGATATCGGCTTGGCTGTTGTCGAAAAAATCCCGCCACTTAAAAAGACGTTCATGTCACATGCCATGGGCTATGCCGGAACGTTGCCCAAACTCATGCAGGGCAAGTCGCTCTGACCGCAGTATTTCCGGGCCAAAAATTGCGGGTTTCTGCCTGATCTCAGGCTGCAATTTTCAGTATAAATGATGTTTGGTCATTTATAGTCGTTCAAAACTGTGTCGTTTTTTCTGAATGGTTGTTGATTTGTGTCAACAAGTCAGCAAACAGAAAAGCGCAATGTCCCTCCCAGTTAATCAAACGAACAGGGGACAGATAATGTCATTCAAATCCAAACTTCTTGGCACCGCGTTGTTGGGTGGCATGATGGCCGCATCACTGGTTGCTGCCAATCCGGCTTCCGCACAGACCGCCGAATTCAAAACCAAACAGGCTGGCGACTTCGTCATTCGCGCCCGTGGTATTGTGATGGTTCCGGATGAAGACACCTATGACGATACGCTGAACACCGGCGAAGGCAAGTTGGACAACGACGTTGTTCCGGAAGTCGACTTCTCCTACTTCCTGACCGACAACATTGCGCTGGAACTGATTGCAGCTACCACTAAACATAATCTTGATTGGTCGAACCCGGATCTTGATGCCGGTTCCGTGCGTCTCCTGCCGCCGACTCTGACCCTGCAGTATCACTTCATGCCGGAAAGCCGCTGGAGCCCGTATGTTGGTGCAGGTATCAACTACACCTTCTTCTATGACTCCAAGCCGGGTCAGTTCACCTCGGTCGACTATGATGATGGCTTTGGCTATGCCTTCCAGGCTGGTTTTGACTATGCAATTTCCGGTCCGTGGTCGCTTAACCTCGACGTCAAAAAGATCTATCTTGATACTGACATCAGCATCAATAACGGTGCAAACACCTCGAAAGCTCACCTTGATCCGTGGGTCTTCGGTCTCGGTGTAGGCTATCGCTTCTAAGAGGCTTTCGTGACGGGGTAAGCCTTGGACGATACAGTAAAAAGCGGCTCTGTCTTCGACAGGGCCGCTTTTGCTTTTTGGGAATTCCGAAAAGTGTGCAAAATGCGCAGAGGGCGGTTAGCGCTTTGCTGGATCGCGCGACAGTCCGCGCGCCTCAAGCGCTGCGAGATAGTCGTTCCACAGCTTGTCCTGGTTGTCGTGCATCTCGCGCAGATATTGCCAGCTAAACAGGCCGCTATCATGCAAATCATCGAAACTGATGCGCACGGCATAGTTTCCGACCGGCGCGATATCAATGATGCCGACATGGCGGCGCCCGGCGATGATTTTCTTTTCGGAAGGATGATGGCCCTGCACCTCGGCTGACGGGCTCTCGACCCGGAGCAACTCGGCACTCAGGCGCGTTTGCACCCCGTCATCCCAGATAACTTCCAGAATGCGGTCATCGCGCAGATAGTTGATTTCAACCGGGCTGAATGCCGGGGTAAAGCCGTCACTGGACATGAAAGGGCTGTCCTTGCCTTAATCTTCGATAGCGCGGGCTTCGTCGGGCAGCATGATCGGAATGCCGTCGCGGATCGGGTATGCAAGGCCGGCCTTCGGGCTGATCAGCTCGTTATTGTCACGGTCATATTCCAGCGCCTGCTTTGTGACCGGACAGACAAGGATTTCAAGAAGTTTCGGGTCTACCGGGCTTGGGGTCGCGGTCATGAATTCAGCCTTCGGGTTGTGTCTGCCGTTTGATGCGGCAAGAACATCTAGTTGGTGTTGCTATAGGATTGCTTTGGGTCGGCATGAACAGCCATCTCAAGCAATGTGGTCAACATATCGCCGCGATCATACAGGGTTGTGCATTCGAGCAAAGCCTGTTTTTCAAGTGGGCTAAGGCGACAGCCCATGGAAATGGTGGTGATCAGCATTTCATCATCGCTGTCAGCCAGCGTATCCCAACAAGATCGCAGTGAATGCTGCGCAAAATAGGCCTCAAGTGCCAGTCGCAGCCGGTCACGATTGATCGTCATGTCATCTTCGGGAAGGGACAGGTCATTCTTCCACGGCCCAAAGTCGCCGCGCACCCGGCGGTACCCACCGCTATTTTCAGGGAGTTCCTCGATGACGTTAAAGCGACATACCCCGGTCAGGGTGATCAGAAAACGACCATCATCGGTTTCGCTAAAGGCGGTAATGCGGCCCGCACATCCTGTTGAAAAGATCTCCGGGTTATCCGGGTCCATGAAATAGGCGTTATGCTGGTCTGGACGCGGCTGGATCATGCCGATCATCCGGTCCTGTCCAAGGGCATCACTCACCATATGCATGTATCGCGGCTCAAAGATATTTAGCGGCAAATGCCCGCGCGGCAGCAACAGCGCACCGCTTAACGGGAATACCGGCATGGTTTCCGGAAGATCCGAAAGTTCAGGATCGAAAGGGCCGCATATGCTCATGAAAACAATACCGTTGATAAGGAACGGCGTCCGGCGACGCTGGCAGGGTCCATCGGGCCCCAGGCTTCAAAAAACTTCAGGAGTTGCGTGCGTCCTGCATCTTCGTTCCAGTCGCGATTGTTGCGAATGATCGTGATCATCACATTGACCGCTTCATCGCGTTTGTTTGCAGCAAAGCATGCCATGCCGTAATCAAACTGTGCCTGCGGGTCATCCGGATTGGCTTCTGCCGCGGCACGGGCAGCATCAAGGTCATCGCTTGAGGCACCGGATTCGGCAAGCTCAAGCGCACTGATCGCTTCGCTGACAGACGCTTTCAGGCGCAGGGTATCAGGCATGTCTTCGATATACTGGCGCGCAGCTTCAAGTTCTTCCATCGCGACAAGGCAACGGATCACACCGCCTGTGGCCTGCTCATTTTCGCCTTCACCATCGCGCTCAAGCACCGCACCATAAAGCCCGTAGGCAGTCGCGACATCGTCATTGCCAAGTGCTTCGGCTGCTTGTTCCAGAAGCTGTTCAACCGGGCTTTCGATCGGGCCACCGGCAAGCTTTTCATAAAAGGCGCGCACTTCGCTTTCGGGCTGACCGCCCTGAAAACCATCGACCGGGCGGCCACCCTTGAAGGCATAAACCGTCGGCACCGACTGGATGCGCAACTGCATCGCCAGTTCCTGGTTTTCATCAATATTGACCTTGACCAGCTTGACCCGGCCACCGGCCTCGCGGGTGACCTTTTCGATGATCGGGGTCAGGTTCTTGCACGGGCCGCACCATGGCGCCCAGAAGTCGACAACCACCGGCACTTCCATGGAAGGCTCGATGACGTCCTGGACGAAAGTTTCAACACTGCTGTCCTTGATCAGGTCGGAATCCTGATTTTGGCTGGTGGCGCCATCCGGCGCATTCGCGTCAAGAATGATCGACATTATTGTGTACTCGCTAATTCTGAATTCTAGATGATACCGCCTTGCCCGGACGACAAGAGGTATTCATGTGATATTGTGTGTCACCTATACTTTAATATAAGCGAATTGAAGGACTTACTCAGGTGTCCATGGTTCATTTATCTTCTGTCGCAGCGTCTTGGGCATCAAAATCAATGATCATCGCCTCATAGCCAAGAGAGTCGATAAAGGTTAACAGATCTGCCGAAGAAATCGTCGTGGTTCGATCATTTCGCAAGGGATGAAAGTTCAACACGTTCCCGTTGGCAAGCTTGGCATCAAGCGCCAGTTTGACCTTGCGATCCGCATCATTAAGCAGCGCAAACGGTGTCACCGATCCCGGCTTGATGCCCAGCGTCTCGATCAGAAGTTCCGGTTTGCCAAAGGACAGGCGCGCACATCCCAACCGTTTGTGCAGGTGGTTCATGCGGATTTCTGTCTCTTCCTCGGCCACAACCAGCCACAGTTCGCCCTTCTTGTCTTTGACAAACAGGTTCTTGGAATGCAGGCCCGGCAGGTCGCCGCGCAGCTTTTGCGAATCCTCAACCGTAAACAGCGGTTCGTGCTCATGTGTGGTCGTTTCGATGCCCAATTTGGCGAGGTGATCGAAAAGCGGGGTTGATGGATCGCTCATGCTCTTTCCCTTGCGGCTGTGCGCCAAAAGATAACCAAGTTCAAAACCGGACGCAAATTTGCGTAAACCGGGTCGGATTTCGACAATTGAAGCCCGTAAAGTCAAGGAAAACCGCCAGAATTCCCATTGTTACGTTTTCATGGAAAAAAGGGTTGCAATCGCTCTTTGTTGGGCTATTATCCGCGCCGCTCCACAGGGGCAGAAACAATCTGATGAACGCGGGCGTAGCTCAGGGGTAGAGCATAACCTTGCCAAGGTTAGGGTCGAGAGTTCGAATCTCTTCGCCCGCTCCATCAGAACGGTTTCACATTGCATCGCTTTCATGATGATGCGGGCGTAGCTCAGGGGTAGAGCATAACCTTGCCAAGGTTAGGGTCGAGAGTTCGAATCTCTTCGCCCGCTCCATGATGAAAGTTTTCAAAAGGCCGTCCTTCGGGGCGGTCTTTTTGCTTTCGGGCCAGTTTTCTTGATCGTTCCTGCTTGCACGCAACGGCGATTTATCGTGTGCTTGGGTAATGACTCGGCCAAATTCTCCCCAATTCCCGTCCTCAGGGCGCATGATCTACACCGTTGGCTATGCTGGCCATGGCCGGGAAAGTTTGCTTTCGCTGTTTCAGGCGCATGGCATTACGGCGGTGGCCGATATCCGCACTTTCAAGCGATCAAGCTATTGGACGGCGTTCGACTCTGAGAGTTTCGGGCCATATTTACGTGAAAATGGCATTGCCTATGTCTTTATGGGTGATGTCATGGGCGGAAAGCCGCAAAACCCGGAACTTTACCCGGACGGGCAGCTTGATTATGGCCTGATGGCAGCACGGCCTGATTTCAAAACCGGGATCGAAAGACTGGTTTCGGGGGCGGAAAAGTACCGCATCTGCCTGATGTGTGCGGAGAAGGACCCGCTGGCTTGCCATCGCACGCTTCTGATTGCCCCGGCCCTCAAAGAGGCCGGTTTTGATCTGTGCCATCTGGTTGATGGACGGGTTGAAACCCAGTCTGAGACCGATGCACGCATGATTGCGATCAATGGCGGGGATGCGCCCGATCTGTTTGCAGCCGCCGAACCCGATCCGGCGGCCGAGGCCAAGCTGGCCCTTGCGCGTCAGATCAAACGCGTTGCCCCCAAGGTCGAGGATGCCATCAAGCGTCGGTAACCGATTGGGTGATCAGCCCATGATGTTATAGCCACCATCAATATGGACCACGTCGCCTGTCAGCGATTTGGCCCGGTCACTGGCGAGAAACGCCGCCAGTTCGCCAATCTCGTCGATGGTAACAAGGCGATGCGATGGGGCGCGTTCGGTTGCTTCATCCATCAGGTGCTGAAATTCCGCGATCCCGGATGCCGCACGGGTCAAAAGCGGCCCCGGCGAAATCGCATGGCAGCGAATGCCTTTGGGCCCAAGCTCGGCCGCCATATAGCGAGTCGTACTTTCAAGCGCCGCCTTGACCGGCCCCATGACACCATAATGATCAATAACCCGTTCCGATCCCATATAGGTCACGGTCAGAAGGGCGCCGCCATCGCGCATCAACGGCTCTGCGCGTTTGGCAAGCCGGGCAAAGGAATGACAGGAAATATCCATTGCCGCCAAAAACCCGTCGCGTGAACAATCGACGACCCGCCCATGCAGGTCATCTGCCGGGGCAAAGGCAATAGAATGCAGGACAAAATCAAGCTTGCCCCATTTCTGTTCGATTTCGGCAAAAAGCGCATCTTCGTCCGCAGTGTTACGGACATCAAACGGGGCAAAAATCGGTGTTTCGATCTCTTCGGCCAGCGGTTTGACAAAGCGCTTGGCCTTTTCATTCAGATAGGTCACCGCGATGTCTGCACCTTCGCGTTTGAAAACGCGGGCACAACCCCAGGCGATGGACAATTCATTGGCAATTCCGACGATCAGCCCTTTTTTGCCTTCAAGCATGCGATGGTTCCTTTTCGGATTATGTGCGACTGCGAAGTGATCGGTAAAATGGGGCGTCTTTCAAAGTGTACCGGGTTTTGCGCTGCAAAAAAGTGCAAAATTCTGTGACAATCACGCCTTGCCGATGATTTTGCGGCTACAGGCTAGTCTGTTGGGTAAATGAATTTTTTTTGTGCAGAAGCATAGTTTTTAGGCAGATGATCCGTTATGTGTAGGCTTACGGGCGCGCGGGGTCTTCAGGTGCCTGCATGATGGAAAATCCCGCTCTACGTCCCAAATAAAGCAAAATCAGTGGTGTGTTGCACCGGTCGCAAAGATCGGTGTTTCGGTTCTGGTAAACAGAGCCGGGAAAAAGGGAAATTGGTCATGAAAGCCCGAAACGGCGACCCAAAGCGGGAAGTCATCGACAAGGTTGTCGAGAAAATCCATCAGCGAATGTCTGGCGAAATGGCGAAGGATGCAGAAGCATTCGTTCGCCTTTTTTATAAGGATGTTCCGCCTGACGACATGGCGGGTCGATCCGTCGACTCGCTTTATGGCGCGGCACTTACACTTTACAAATTCGCGCAAAAGCGCCCTGCGGCCGATACAGCGAAAATCCGGGTCTATAACCCCGATCTCGAAGAGCACGGCTGGACGTCCGATCACACGGTGATCGAAATCAACAATACCGACATGCCGTTCCTGGTGGACTCGGTCACAGCCGCCCTGCATGAGCTTGATCTGACGGTGCATCTTGTCATTCACCCGATCATGCGCATCAAACGTAATGACAAGGGCGACCTGCAGCGTGTCGCCGGTGTCGAGGAAACCGACGATCCGCGTGAATCGGTTATGCATGTAGAAATCGACGAACAAACCGACAAGGACGTGCTTGCCAAGGTTCATGACCGGCTTGAAAACAGCCTGACCGATGTCGCACTTGCCGTACGCGACTGGCAGCCGATGCTTAAAAAGGTCACCGAAGTTCTCGATGAAATCGGCGAGTTCAAGGCCGGAGCCACCGATGAAGACCGCCGCGAAGTGCAGGATTTCCTCGGTTGGCTGCACAACGATCACTTCACCTTCCTCGGTTACCGGGAATACAGCTTCAAGACCGGTGGCAAAAAGGCCGCCGTCGATGTCGAGGTCAAAAATCAGCTCGGCATTTTGTCGCGTGAAGGCACCCACGTCTTTGATGAATTGCGTCAGATCGGCAACCTGTCGGCCGAGGTCCAGGACTTTGTAACCAAGCCGAACCTTTTGATGGTCACCAAGGCCAACAAGCAGTCCACCGTGCACCGCTCCGTGCATCTTGATACCATTGTCGTCAAACAGTTCGACGCCAAGGGCAAGGTCGTTGGTCAGCACCTGTTTGTCGGCCTGTTCACCTCGGTTGCCTATAACCTGAGCCCGCGTCTGATCCCGCTTCTGCGCATGAAGCTGGCCGAAACCGTCAAGCGTGCCGGTTTCCCGCCGGCAAGTCACGATGGCAAGGCGCTGGTCAATATCCTCGAAACCTATCCGCGTGACGAGCTGTTCCAGGTTGATCTCGATGACCTCTATCATACCTGCATGGGCATCCTGCATCTTCAGGAACGCCAGCGTATTGCATTGTTTGTGCGCCGTGATGCCTTTGAGCGGTTTGTTTCCTGTCAGCTGTTCTGCCCGCGTGATCGCTTTACGACCAAGCTGCGCCTGAAATTCCAGGCGGTGATTGAAAATGCCTTTGATGGCAAGGTGACCGCCCACTACACCCTGATCGGGGATAGCCCGCTGGCACGCCTGCATTTGCTGGTGAAAACCAATCCGGGCGAATTGCCGGAATACAGTGTCGCCGATATTGAGCGCCAACTCGTCGAAGCGGCCCGTGACTGGTCTGATACCCTGCGTCAGGTACTTGTGCGCGAACTGGGCGAAGAACGTGGTTTGGCCCTGCATCGTCGCTACGGCGAAAGCTTCTCGACCGATTACCGCGAACGTTTCACGGTCGAAAGTGCCGAACTTGATATTGAACGCATCGAAGAGGTCATCCAGGCCAATGACCTTCGGGTGAACCTTTATCGCCCGATCGAAGCTGCCGAGAACGAGCTGCGCTTCAAAATCTATAACCCCGGTGCGCCGGTGCCGCTGTCTGATGTCCTGCCCATGCTTGAAAATATGGGGCTTAAGGTCATCACCGAGAACCCGTTCACGGTCAGCCCACGCGACGTCGATACCGATGTCCGCATTCATGATTTCGGGGTTGAGGTCGACGGCGAATTCAGCCTGCATGACGTGCGCAACAAGTTCCAGGAACTGTTTGTCCGCATGTGGCATGGCGAAGTTGAAAACGATGCCTTCAACCGTCTTGTCTTGCTCGGCAATTTGCACTGGCGCGAAGTCGTTATTCTGCGCGCCTATGCGCGCTATACCCGCCAGACCGGCTCTGCTTTCTCGCAGGCCTATATGGCCAAGACGCTGGCCAATAATCCCGCACTGGCGTCCGCCCTGGTATCGCTGTTTGTCGCGCGCTTTGACCCGGACCGCGATCCGGGCCTGGCGGCCGAGGTCGAGGCGATTGAAACCGATATCATCACCCGCCTTGAAGATGTGATGAACCCGGATGAGGACCGCATTTTGCGGGCCTTCCTCAATCTGGTGCAGGCGACCTTGCGCACCAACTTCTTCCAGCATGACGCGGATGGAAGTCCGAAATCCTATCTGTCGGTCAAATTCAATTCCTCCATCATCGAAGATTTACCACTGCCCCGTCCGTGGCGTGAAATCTTTGTCTATTCCCCGCGGGTCGAAGCCGTTCACCTGCGCGGGGGGCCGGTTGCCCGTGGTGGTATTCGCTGGTCAGATCGTCAGGAAGATTTCCGCACCGAAATCCTCGGTCTGGTCAAAGCCCAGATGGTCAAGAACGCGGTCATCGTTCCGGTCGGTTCCAAGGGTGGCTTTGTCGTCAAACGCCCGCCGGTCGATGGCACCCGCGAAGCGTTCCTCGAAGAAGGCATTGCCTGCTACAAAACGCTCATGAGTGGCATGCTCGATATCACCGACAATATCGTTGCCGGTGAAATCATTCCGCCTGAAAGGGTACGCCGTCTTGATGACGATGACCCTTATCTGGTTGTTGCGGCCGATAAGGGCACGGCGACCTTCTCCGATATCGCCAATGGTGTGGCGCGCGATTACGGCTTCTGGCTTGATGATGCCTTTGCCTCTGGTGGGTCGCAGGGCTATGACCACAAGAAAATGGGCATTACCGCCCGTGGTGCGTGGGAGTCGGTGAAACGCCACTTCCGCGAAATGGGCAAGAACATCCAGACCACGCCGTTTACCGTCGCGGGTGTTGGCGACATGTCGGGCGATGTGTTTGGCAATGGCATGTTGCTGTCCGAACAGATCAAGCTGGTCGCGGCCTTCAACCACATGCATATCTTTGTCGATCCGGACCCGGACCCGGCCAAAAGCTTTGCCGAGCGCAAACGCCTGTTTGATATGCCGCGTTCAAGCTGGACCGACTATGACAAGAAAACCTTGTCCAAGGGCGGTGACATCTTTGATCGCAAGGCCAAGACCCTTGATCCGTCCCCCGAAGTCCGCAAGGTACTGGGGCTTGGCAGTGGCAAGGTCACCCCGGCTGAGATGATGAAGGCCATCCTGAAATCCGACGTCGAACTTCTGTGGTTTGGCGGGATCGGGACCTATATCAAATCGAACCTCGAAACCAATGCCGATGCCGGCGACCGTGCCAACGATGCGATCCGCATCAATGGTCGCGAGGTCCGCGCAAAGGTGGTGGGCGAGGGCGCGAACCTTGGCGCAACCCAGCGCGGGCGCATCGAATATGCCCATGCCGGCGGGCGTCTCAATACCGATGCGATTGATAACGCGGCGGGCGTGAACTGCTCGGACCACGAGGTCAATATCAAGATCCTTGTCGGCGAAGTGGTCTCAGCCGGCGACATGACCGAAAAGCAGCGTAACAAGCTTCTGGTCGACATGACCGACGAGGTCGGCGATCTGGTGCTGCGTGATAACTATCTGCAAAGCCAGGCGATCTCGAATGCCGATGCGGAAAGTGCCGATATTCTGGATGCGCAGGTCCGTCTGATCCGCATGCTCGAACGCGAAGGGCGGCTTAATCGCGAAATCGAATATCTTCCCGATGACGAGGAACTCACCCGTCGTGCCAACGCGCATGAAGGTCTGACTCGTCCGGAAGTTTCGGTTCTGATGCCCTATGCGAAATTGTGGCTCTATGACGAGATACTTGAGTCCGATTTGCCCGATGATCCGGTTCTGGTCGAAGAACTGGTGCGCTATTTCCCGACGGCACTCCGCAAAAAATACGCTGATGCGATTTCAAACCACCGTTTGAAACGCGAAATCATCGCGACTGTTGCGACCAACAGCCTGGTCAACCGGGTTGGTGGCACCTTTGTCCATGACATGATGGAAGCGACTGGCATGTCGGCGGTTGATGTGTCACGCGGCTATCTGATCACGCGGTCTGTCTTCTCGCTCAGGGATTTGTGGGACGGGATCGAAGCGCTTGATAACGTCGTGCTGGCCAAACTCCAGACCAGCATGTTCCGCGAAATCAATCGCATGGTGAACGATGTGACCCTGTGGTTCCTGCGCAATTGCGAGGACCTCAATGTCGGCGAAAAGATCGAAATGTTCCGCCCGGCAGTGTCCAAGGTGATCGAAAGCTTCGAGGAAATCGTTCCCGAGGATGCCGCTGCCCGCAAGGCAATGGCAGACAAGGCCAAATCACTCGTGGCGCAAGGCGTCCCTGAAGACATCGCATGGCGGGTGGCATCCGCAACCCAGCTTGTGGCGATCTGTGACGTTGTTCGTATTGCAGAGGCAACCGGACGGGATGTCATCGAAGTCTCGTCCACCTACTTTGCGGTCGGTGCACGCTTCCAGCTTGGTCTGATGCGGTCTGCTGCCGAGTCTATCGAGGCCGATACCTACTGGCAGAAACTGGCCCGTGCGGCTGTGATTGATGATCTGTTTGGCCATCAGCGCGAACTGACCCGCTCGGTTCTGGCTGCGGGTAAGAAAGGCACATCGGGTTCTGATCTGCTCGATATCTGGGTGCAGGATCGTCAACGTGGCTGCGCGCGCTGTGATGATCTGATCAACGAACTGCGTTCGGCCGGTCAGATCGATCTTGCCATGATCACGGTCGCCAACCGCCAGATTCGGGCCCTGACCGGGGCGTAGGTTTGGTCGATTGGCAACAATTTCCAAGCAACGGGGAGTCGGTCGGCTCCCCGTTGCCTTTTTCAAGCCTGTGCTGCATTAGCAGATTGTCGGAAATCCTGCACCAGCGGGTGCTGTCCGAGCCTTTTGGAACCGCTTAGGGATGGTGCTGTGAACAGCATTTCGGTTTAACCGGATTTGCGCCTTGCGAAAACGAGCCGGTCCGCTATCTGTGACAACAGAGTGTTTGGAAAGATGGGCTCAGCATGAATTACGTGCGTACAGGTTTGTTACTCGCCGGGTTGACCGCGTTGTTTGGTGCGGTTGGCATGATGATTGGCGGGCAGCAGGGCATGATCATTGCGCTGCTGTTTGCGGCTGCCATGAACGTGTTCGCCTATTGGAATTCCGATGCCATGTTGCTGCGCATGCGCAGTGCACGCCAGGTGGATGACAAAACAGCACCTGAACTGGTGGCGATGGTGCGTGATCTTGCGCGCAATGCCGATCTGCCGATGCCCAAGGTCTATGTGATCGAAAACCCGCAACCCAATGCCTTTGCCACTGGTCGCAACCCGGAAAATGCCGCGGTGGCGGCAACCACCGGGCTGCTCAAACTCCTCGATCGTAACGAAATTGCGGGCGTCATGGCCCATGAACTGGCACACGTTAAAAACCGTGACACCCTGACCATGACCATCACAGCGACCATCGCCGGTGCCATTTCAGCGCTTGCCAACTTTGCCATGTTTGCCGGGATTTTTGGTGGCGGGCGGAGCGAAAATAACAATCCGCTGGGCGGGATCGGCATGATCCTGATTGCCATTCTGGCCCCGATGGGCGCGATGATCGTGCAAATGGCAATCTCGCGCACCCGCGAATATGAGGCGGACAAGATCGGGGCGGAAATCTGTGGTCATCCGATGTGGCTGGCCTCTGCATTGAACAAGCTTGATAAGGGCGTACATGCGGTGCCCAACATGGATGCCGAACGCAATCCTGCAACCGCCCACATGTATATTGCCAATCCGCTGTCAGGGAAGGGGGTTGATAACCTGTTTTCAACCCACCCCAATATGGCCAACCGCATTGCCCGCCTGCAGGCCATGGCGGGTGCTTCGCAAAGCTCCGCGCACAGCCCGGCGCAAGGCCGCCAACCCGCAAAAACACCCCGGACTGCCAAGCCCGCATCTACCCGTGGCCCTTGGGGTCGCAAGGCTGCGAAACCTGCCACGTCCAAACGTACCTCGTCGCGTCAGCGCAAACGGCCCTGGGAATGATAAACAGGGTAAAACCCTGTTTCCTCGGATGGTTACGTCCCCTAACTAGGGGTCGTTTATCCTATTCTTCGGTATGATGAAATTGGCAATGCACGGCATTGACCAACCGGAAATACAGGACGAAAATGTTCTGACAAAAGTCTTGCACCCCCTGCGACCGAGGTTCCGAAATGCAGGGGACGGATAAGGACAATAATGGCTGGTTTCTGGTCAATCGTAGGCCTCGTGTTCAAATCCTTGATCACGGGCTCTGAAACTGTCGATGACATGGGGGATGGTGCCGGAGATGATCTGGTGGCAGATGATGTGTTGTGCCGATATGGCATTGCCCGTTTTTCCCCCTCCGAGCTCAATGCCCATATCGGGGCAGACTCTGCCGATGAAGTTTCTGAACTTGTGGCCGCTGCCTTGAAGGCCGTCCCGGATAGTGCCGGAGTAACGGTCGATCAGTTCTTTTCACCCAATCCCGATGCCGCCGACCCGTTTCAGGCGAGCCGCGAAGCCCAGCTTGGCGTGCTTAATATGGCACATCGCAAGGATGCCGATACGGTCTTCTGGGGTCGTCAGGATGCCAGCAACGGCCACCTTGATCTGCATATGGTCAGTGATGCGCTGACATCGTCGCTCTATGACCTGATGCTGCCCCAGACCTACAGTTTCCGCCAACCAGCCCACGCCGATGTGTCAGAAGCCCTGCGTGTCCTTCTGACAGCACAACTGGTGTTGAAATCCCGTGGCGGCGAACAGCGTGCCCTTCAAATCGCCCGGTTATCGGCGATTATGGAAGACCTTCAGGATCGCATTCTGGGTGGTGATGTCTTTTCGCAGGCGGGGGCTGGCGTGGCACTGGCTTACGGGTTTGGCGCGTTCGTGCTCTCTGAAACCGGGGATCGGTCCTATTGCGCCAGTGCGCTGCGCGTCATGGAACCCTATATCCGCCAAATGGTCAGCGATATCGCCGAAAAACCATCGACGACCGCCAAAGCAGCCCCCACCGGGCTTAAGGGCGAAGCGCTTGATGGCGCAGATCAGGGCGGGCAGGAAAACCAACTGTCAGACCTTCTTGACCGGGTCACTGATTTTTCCAAGGTCAATCCGCGCACGACGGCCGCACTTGCACTTTATGGGGCGCTTGTGAACTGGTCGCTGGTGGCCAATCTCAGGGCGCGGTCCGGCGCATTGTCGATTGCGATCTGGCGCATGCTGGAACGCCGGATCGAACTTTCCATGGGCTCGCCGGTCGATCGGGCGCTGTCGATCTGCAAACTGGGTGAGGCCATGGTGCTCACCGGCAAGGACAAGGAAGACGCCAAGCTTGTCGATAAGGGGGCCGGTCATTACCGTCGCGCACTTGGCATGATCAATGCCCGAGTGCATGGACCGTTATATGCATCAATTGCCTATGGTCTGGCCGAGGCGATTGTATCTTCGGCAACCATTCGGGATGTCACCATTCCCGATACCCAGGTTGTCCCGGTCTTTCAAGCAGCGCTCAAGGTCTGCGCACGCCGTGATCATCCCTATATCTGGGGCCGGATCATGTTTGCGCTCGCGACCGTCTATCTGACCAACGGCAACCTGCACGAGGATGTCGAAATGCTCACCCACGCGCGGATGAGCTACTCCCAGGCTTATGAGGCATTCAACGAAGCCGGTGCAAAGGGGGCGGCACGTGCAGCATCAGGCGGTTATACCCGTTCGGAAAACTTCCTTTCCCAGCTTGGTCATCGTAACGCCGTGATCGATGCGACTGGTGGCAGTGGGAGTGGTGATGCGCAGACAGACAAGGACACCGCCGACGCCTCCTGATCTTTTGCAGTGCGCTTTTGCTCCGACAAAAAGAAACCCCCGCAGCGGGTGCTGCGGGGGTTTTTGACTGCATATGCCGGCTTACTTCTATTCGCGGTTACCGAAGAAGTGCAGCAGCATGATGAACAGGTTCACGAAGTCGAGATACAGACGCAGCGCACCGAACAGAGCTTTTTTGCCTGCGGTCGTTGCATCATCATGCTCGTGATACTCTTCCTTGATTTTCTGGGTGTCATAGGCGGTAAGGCCCGTGAAGATCAGAACACCAGCCGCCGAAATGACGAACTGCAGCATCGTGCTGGCAAGGAAGATGTTCACCACCATCGCGATGATGATACCGATCAGACCCATGAACAGGAAGCTGCCCCAGCCCGAAAGGTCTTTCTTGGTGGTGTAGCCAAACAGGCTCATCGCACCAAAGGTACCTGCGGTGATGAAGAACGTACGAGCAATCGACTCACCGGTATAAACCAGGAAGATCGACGCCAGGGACAGACCCATCAGACCTGCATAGACCCAGAATGTCGCCTGTGCGGCACCAAAGCTCATCTTGTGGATGCGTGCGCTCAGGAAGAAGACAAGCCCGATCGGGGCCAGCATGACAATCCAGTGCAGTCCAGTGCCGAAAATAGCCTGCATCAGGGTCGGGCTGGTCGACACAGCCATTGCCACGATACCGGTCAAGGCAAGTGCAGATGCCATGTAGTTGTAGACACGCAGCATATAGGCGCGGAGACCTTCATCGATCTCGGCCGCCGACCGGCCAACCGAGACGTCATAGCCGCGTTGACGCGTTTCAAAAGCCATTGAAATCCCTCTTTGATCCAATAATGAGCAGAAGGCACTGATATACCTTTGCGATGATCAAAATATGGCAGGATTTCTGTGAAAAGCAACGTTTTGCCAGATTGGGTGTGCTTGCGCTGTCCTCAGATGTGAACTTGTTCACCCTTTATATGACGCTATCGTGAAATCCCCCGATAACGACAGGCTTTTTAAACCGGTCTATGATGTGGGTCTGCGGGACTCGCAAAGCATCCCATCAACGCATAGAGGCCCGGCCAAATGTTAAGCCCGATCACACGCCATATGTCGCTGCCAAACCTGGTCCGGGGTTTTGTGCGTACGCTGGTCATGGGCGCCCTGATTGCTGGGTCTGTATGTGCACTTGCCGCAAACGGGCAGGCACAAAATGCCAACCTTCAACGAAACCTCGGCGATGGCGATATTCCGGTCTTCACCGATAGTTATGACGCATCGGAATTCTGTGCCGATGGCAGTGGAGATGCCCCCTGCGCCGTTGCCCCGGTTGATGTGCCGGAATTTGATGCCAGCTTCGTCTATCGTTTCCTCGCCTATCATGCGCAGCGCCCGTTTGATCGTTTTTCGTGGCAGGCTTTCACGGCGCTGATGAGCCCGCTTGATCAGGTGGATCAGAAAGCGCATTGGGAAACCTTCCCGACACGGCGCGATCTGTTTGCCGAGGTCACCTATCCCAACCCGGCCTGCGCAGATAATTTGCCCAACAGACATTTGTTGCTGGCAAGCTATCTGCAATCGACGGGTGATGTCCTGATTGATCAGGCGGGCAATTTTGTTTTGTTTGAAACCCGCATCAACCCGGTTGCGGCCGATTATATCACCGCCAACCACCTGCAAACCCGTTCCGGGCGGGCGGCCTTTGCCAAATCCGGGCAGGCCATCGACTTCCCTACAGGTCATCTGGACCCCGAAATGGCTGATGCTGTGAAGCTGGCCTCAGCCAATCCCGCACCCAACGCTGATTCGGTCATTCCGGCTTCGGCGCCCGGTGAGATGGGCGCGCAATTACTGAAATTCGCATGGCGCATTCTGCCCAACGATGAAGCGGCACAGAACGACCGCTATCTCACCCGCGCAGCACGGATATCGCTTGGCGGGGATCAAACACTTGATGGGCAGGCCAAATGCCTTGATGTCACTGTCGGGCTGGTTGGCATGCATCTGGTTCAACGGGTAACCAGTGGCAACGGGGATCGCTGGATCTGGGCGAGTTTCGAGCATGTCGATAATGTCCCCTTGGCCGCCAATGCGCGGCGCCCCAACAGCATCATCACCAAGGAGCCGTTTGAAGACGGTTGCCTTGCCCCCGGGGCTGTCGATCAAGCTTACGCTTTCTATGGTGGAAAGACGGCCAGTGGCATCCCGGCCAATCAACCGATCTCAGACGCGTTGAAATGGGCCGACCATGCGCCCTTTGCTCGTCTGACATCGGGCGACAGGCCGACATCACCCGATATCGTCCGCTGCTGGCGCCTGTTTTCCGGCACGGCCGAAAGCAACTTTGTCTGGCAGAACAAGCTGTCTGGCACGGTTTGGGCAAACTACATGCTGCTCGGCACCCAATGGATCGGCAATCCGGGCGGCGCACCGTTTGGCGTTGGCGAGGTGCCACGTTTTCTGACCAACAGCACGCTTGAAAGCTTCATGCAGGATCAGGCGGATGCCACCTGTCTTGGCTGTCACGCACGGGCTACCAGCGATGCCGGGCAGATATCGAACTTCACCTTCCTGCTTGATCCGGGCAACTGACAAACCCCGAACAGAGAGACCTTCCAATTTCCCCCGATTGCCACTAGCATGCTTCGCAACATTTGCCGCACCCAAAAACAAAGAACAGCGGCGAATTCAGGGAGGAAATATGTTGGGCAGTCGTTCTGACTATGCTTCGGTGCGTTCGCAATTCTCATGGAACGTGCCAACCCACTTTAATATTGGCGTCGATGTTTGCGACAAATGGGCAGACGATCCGGATCGTCTGGCATTGATGCATCGCAGACGCGATGGCACGCGCCGTGACTACACCTTTTCACAGATCAAGCGCTTGTCGAACCGCTTTGCCAATGTCATGCGCCGTCATGGCATACGGCGCGGCGACCGGGTGGGGATCTTGTTGCCGCAAAGCCCGGAAACGGCAATTGCCCATGTCGCGACCTATAAAATGGGTGGTATTGCCGTGCCGCTCTTTACCCTGTTTGGGGTGGATGCGCTGGAATACCGTCTGGGCAACTGTGCGGCCAAGGCTTTGGTGACCGACAAGGAGGGCGCGGCCAAAATCGCTGAAATCCGCGATCTGTTGCCTGCCCTTGAATATGTCTATGTCATCGATGGCGCGCCGGATCATTGTTTTGATTTTAAGGCCCTGTCATCAGAAGCCAGTGACGAATTCGAACCGGTCAACACCCGGGCCGATGAACCGGCCCTGATCATTTACACATCGGGCACCACCGGGCAGCCGAAAGGGGCGCTGCATGCCCATCGGGTATTGCTGGGACATTTGCCCGGTGTCGAGATGTCACATGATTTCTTCCCCGAAGACGGCGATGTCATGTGGACCCCGGCCGACTGGGCGTGGATTGGCGGGCTTTTGGATGTTCTGCTGCCCGCCTGGCATCATGGCGTGCCGGTCGTGGCGCACCGGTTTGAAAAATTCACGCCCGAAGATGCCTTTCGCCTGATGGCGGAATATGGCGTGCGCAATACCTTCCTGCCGCCAACGGCCCTTAAGATGATGCGCGCTGCTGGTGATGAAATGGCGCAAAGGTTCAATTTCACACTGCGCTCGATCGCAAGCGGTGGAGAAACATTGGGGTCCGAACTTCTTGATTGGGGGCGTCGGGTGTTTGGCGTCACCATCAACGAGTTTTATGGCCAGACCGAATGCAACATGGTGGTCAGTTCCTGTCAGTCGATCATGGACTCAAAACCCGGTGTTATGGGCCGTCCGGTGCCGGGGCATGATGTTGCGGTGATTGATCTGGGGGGCAAGGTTCTGGAACCCGGCGAAATGGGCCGCATTGCCGTGCGTGCGCCCGATCCGGTGATGTTCCTTGAATATTGGCGCAATCCCGAAGCCACCCGTGACAAGTTTGTCGGCGAATGGCTTCTGACCGGCGATATGGGCTGTGTCGACTCTGATGGCTATATCCGCTTTGTCGGGCGTGATGATGATGTCATCAGCTCGGCCGGTTATCGCATCGGTCCGGGCGAGATCGAAGATTGCCTGATTGCCCATCCCGCCATCCGCATGGCCGGTGTCATCGGTAAACCCGATGATCAGCGTGGCCAGATCGTAAAGGCCTTTGTCGTGCTGGCTGATGGCTTTGTCCAAAACCCGGAGCTTGAAAACGAAATCAAGGACTTCGTTAAAACCCGGTTGGCCGCGCACGAATACCCGCGCGAGATCGCCTTCCTCGATCAATTGCCGATGACAACGACCGGCAAGGTCGTGCGGCGTGCCTTGCGCGACATCGCCTGACCCTCAAGCCGTGATTTCAAATCGATATCAAAACGGTTTTTGCAAAAAACAAGGCCGGGCCCCTCTGGATCCGGCCTTGTTTGTTTAAGCTCGTTTGTGCCGGTTGGCTTATTCGTTGCGCAGCATCGGGGCGGCCGGACTGCGTAATGCCTGCCAGGTGCCAACAAAGCCCGCGGCCAGCGTGGCAAACAGGCCAATCGCAATTGGTCCGATGATGGTCATTGGCAACAGCACCCAGTTGGCCTCCATGATCAAAACCAGCACCGACCAGGCGGCCACCGATCCGACAAAGGCCGCGATCACGCCGGTCGCAAGGCCAAGGATTCCGTATTCCAGCGCATAGGCATACAGAATGTTGGATCGTGTCGCGCCCAATGTCTTGAGCACCACGGCGTCATAGATGCGTTTGCGGCGCCCGGCCGCAACCGCCCCGCCCAGCACCAGCACGCCGGCGACAATCGCAATCATGCTGGTCGCATTAAGCGCCGTACCGATCCCGGCCAGAATGGCATTGGCGGCTTCAAGTGCCTCACGCACCCGGATGGCCGACACGTTCGGGAAGTCCATGCCGATCATGCGATCAACCGGTTCCTCCATTTCGCGCGGCATATGGGCAGTCGCGATCAGGCTATAGGGCGCCTTGTCGATCAGGCCGGGTGAAAACACCATGGCGAAGTTCATGCGCAGGCTCTGCCATTCGATCTCGCGCCAGTTGGCGATTTCGGCTGTGATGTCGCGGCCCAGCACATTGATGGTCAGGGTATCGCCCGGCTCAAGGTCAAAGGCATTGCCGATATCCGCACTGATCGAGACCAGCGGCTTGGCGGCATCATTGTAATCAGCCGGCCACCATTCGCCCCGCACCAGTTTGGTTTCGGGCGGTGGGCTGGCCGCAAAGGTCAACCCGCGGTCACCGCGCAGGAACCAGCGATCATCGCCCGGTCCGACATCGTTGGAATCAACGCCATCGACCGCCGTCACCCGACCCCGCAGCATCGGTGTTTGTTCGATATCCGAAACGTTGTTTTGCGCCAGAAGCTGACCCCGGAACTGATCGATCTGATCCGGGCGAATATCAAGGAAGAAGAAGGCCGGGGCAGAATCCGGCAGGTTCTCGTTGATCTCGTTATCGAGGTTGCCCTCGATCCCCGAAATTGTCACCAGAAGTGTAAGCCCCAATCCAAGCGATAGCGCAACCGGTACGGTACTCGCACCCGGACGGTGCAGATTGGCCAGCGCCAGTCTGGAAAAGGCACTGCGTCCCGTGATCAGACGTTTCGAAAGGGATACGATACTTTGCCCGGCATAGGTGAAAATCACCACGGCCGCCGCAGACCCGCCAATAAAGCCAAGGGCAATCGCCTTGTCGGTTGCGGTCAGGACGGTAAGGATCAGCAACAGAACAAGCGGCATGCCGATATAGGGCAAATCCTGCTTGCGCACCGGACTGCCACTAAACAGTCCCGCACTGGCCCGGAACAATCGTGCCGCCGGGATTTCACGCGCACGCAACAAGGAGGGCAGCGCAAAGACCAAGGTGGTCAAAACGCCAAAGCTGGTTGCGATGATCAGCGACGGCAATGCCGGACCCAACGTCACATCAATCGGCAACCGTCCGGACAGAAGCGGCGCAATCAGGGCTGGTGTCACCGCACCAATCAAAAGCCCGATGCCAATCCCGATCAGCGCCAGAACAAGGATCTGCAGGAAGTAAATCCGCAGTACCAGCGCATGCGATGCGCCGATGGATTTCAGCGTGGCAATGACGGATGTTTTGCTTTCGATATGGCTGCGTACCGCATTGGCCACCCCAATGCCGCCAACCAGAAGGGCCGACAAACCGACAAGGGTCAGGAACAGGGTCAACCGCTCGATAAAGCGTTTCAGCCCCGGGTTGGCATTGGCCGTATCGCGAATACGCCAGCCCGCCTCTTCAAACCGCTCTTCAAGTCGTTCGCGAAAGGCGGTCGGGGTTTCATTGTCATTGATATCCAAAGCGTAATAATAGCGGATCAGACTGCCCGGCTGGACCAGCCCGGTCTCCATCAACCCGTCCATCGACACCATCAGGCGCGGGCCAAAGTTGAAAAAGCCAACCGCCTTGTCAGGTTCGGTCGCAATCACGCCACGAATCTGAACATCGATATCGCCAAGGGCAACTGTATCACCGACATTAATCTGAAGCCGCTCAAGCAAGCCGGCCTCGGTCACAGCCCCCCAGACGCCATCCTTCTGATCAAGGATCCCGTCAAAGGGCACACCCTCGGCAAGTTCCATCTCGCCAAACAGTGGATAGGCATCATCAACCGCCTTAAGCTCCACCAGTCGGCGCTGGTCCGGGCCATAGGCCGTGGTACGCATGGTGGCCAGTTCGGCCACCCGTTCCGTGTTGGCGGTCAGCCACTCGATCTGATCGCCGGTGGCTTCCTGATGGGTCAGGCGCAGCTCGACATCGCCGCCCAAAAGCTTGCGTCCGTCACGCTCCAGCGCCGATAGAACGGATTCCGAAACGTTTCCGACGGCTGCGATCGAACCAACGCCAAGCGCAAGGCAGGCCAGAAAAATACGAAAACCCGACAGCCCGCCGCGCAATTCGCGCCGGCAGACCCGCCAGGCAATGGACCAAAGGCGGTTAGCACCTTCTGAGGGGGAAGAAGGTGTGCTCATGATTGCGATTCCAGATGCAAAACGATTTCGCCGTCCCGCAGCATCACCGTGCGGTCGCATCGCTCGGCAAGCCCCGGATCATGGGTAATCAAAAGCAATGTCGACCCGCGCCGTTTGGTCAGATCAAACAGCAATTCAATAATCGTTTCACCGGTCGTGCCATCAAGGTTCCCGGTCGGCTCATCGGCCAGCAAAAGTTCCGGATCGGTGGCAAGTGCACGCGCAAGTGCCACGCGCTGCTGCTCCCCGCCTGATAGCTGGCCGGGATAGTGATCGGTACGATGGCCGAGCCCGACATGTTCGAGTTCCGCACGCGCCTTTTCAAAGGCATCCTTGCGTCCGGCGAATTCCATCGGAAGCGCAACGTTTTCCAATGCGCTCATGGTCGGGATCAAATGGAAGTCCTGAAACACGATGCCGACATGATGGCGGCGATAAAGCGCCAGCCCGTCTTCATCAAGGGCGCGCAAATCCTCGCCGCAGACCTTCACTACACCTTCCTGGGCTTGTTCCAGTCCGGCAATAACCATCAAAAGCGATGTCTTGCCCGAGCCCGACGGACCGACAAGTGAGACGCGCTCGCCTGCGCCAATAGAAAGATCGACCCCTTTAAGGATCTCGACAATCCCGGCCGGACCCTGCAGCCGCAGCTTCAGGTTTTGCACATCAATGGTCTGTTTTGGCACTTCACCAGATGCCGCGATATTTTGTTCCGGTATCGTGGTGGTTTCGGTCACACTCATTTCGGGTCCTATCGGGTTGTCCGTTGCAAGATCAACAAAGCAGGTTACATAAGCTTACGGATCAGGACGTTTCTGGTTCAGACTTCTTTTGATCTGAATGACTTCTGTCTGCGTTCTTTAAGGGTAAACGGTTGCAAACCGTTCTCGCAAGGTCGCAACATATCAAGGTGAGATTTGTAATGAATTTGGCGTTTGGGCAAGGTCGCACTGTAATCAAGTTCACGCACAAGCTGGCATCACGGATGCGTAAATCCGCGCGTGTGGCACTTGCCACGCTTGCCGTTGCAACCCTTGGAATGGGCGGTTTTGCCACTGAAACCCGTGCGGAGGATGCCGATCAAACGCCAAAAACCCTTGTTTTATTTGGCGATAGCCTGATGGCGGGTTACGGCCTTGCCCATGATAACGGCTTCGCGCCCAAGCTTCAGGCTGCTCTGAAGGAAGCCGGTCATGACGTGGACGTCGTGAACAGTTCGGTTTCGGGTGATACCACGGCAGCAGGCCTTGCCCGCCTTGACTGGGCATTGGTTGAAAAGCCTGATGCCGTCTTGCTTGAACTTGGCGCCAATGACGCGCTGCGCGGTATGGAACCGTCTAAGACCCGCGAAAACCTGGCCGAAATCCTTGAAAAACTGCGCGGCATGGATGTCGATGTTCTGTTGGCTGGCATGATGGCCCCGCCCAATATGGGCGCGGCATATGGGGATGAATTCAACAGCATCTATCCCGACCTCGCCAGCCGCTATCAGGTTGATCTCTATCCGTTTTTCCTTGAAGGTGTCGCCGCAGAGCCCGACCTTAACCAGGATGACGGCATGCATCCCAATGCCGACGGTGTTGACGTCATCGTCAAGCGGATCCTGCCCGACGTGATTGACTTGCTGCAAGACACCGATGCCAGCTAACCCCCGATAACTCTGCGTCTGCGGCGTTCAGGCCGAAATCGGCGGACCGCAAGCTTAACAAACCCCCAGTCTGTTAAGACATCGACGCTGCGCGGTATCAGGCCGCTGCCATGTGGATGGCACATAGCCGGTGCCGACCATTTCTTGCGCTATGTCGATGGGTAGTTCGTAAAACCGGAGGCTTTCCAAGGGTTTATGCGGTTCTCAGCAGGTTATAAAATTTCGCAAATTTGAAATTCAGCGCAATTTTGCCGCTTTGAAGTCCCGAAAAACTGCATATGTAGATAGAAAACATCAACAACCCGAAACGATTGCGTCATTGAGTCGCCAAGCGGTTCGGGTGCACGGATGCTCGGCCATAAAAATAACTAATATCAATGGTTTAATCAGAATTATCAGGTGGTGTTCAAGCCATGAATCTCGCCTGAAAATCCCCATTTGGGGACCAAAACAGGGGGGTTGGTGTAAAATTAACACCTCATTTACTTTCGGTTATGTTTCGAACTGCCTTTGCGTTAACTGCATATGTTGTTTTCCAAAATCTTCATCGCTTGGGTACAGACCATAAATCCGGGTTTTGGTGGTTTTCGCTGCGATGACAAGCACTGCGGTGATTTGAGCCACGGCTTGATAAAACCGTTCTAATTCAATATTTTATGGAGAATTCAAGTCCATTCTTGTCGGTTGCGACCTGTGGATAACTCCAACGTGGGCAAAATAGGCGTATCGAAGGTGGGAAATACACGTCTGCCCATAAATTATAAGCAATATCAATGTGTTGAATGAGGGTAGGGGACTCCATTGATTTCCAACGAGTCGCCTATTCGCCTGTGAATGAATCGGAAGCGATTCAATTTTGACTGCAAATGCAGTTGCAGGGGCCGGAATCCGTCGATACACTTCTAAAATATCAAGCTGAACGGCAGGGGAAATCTTCGCATTCAACGTTCGGTTTCGTCTGTTTAAGTCAAATACTTCAATGCCTTAAAGGGATTGTTCTGTGTCGTCTTCTTCCACCGTCAAGCAGTCCTACACCATTCCCTGTTCCTCGATCTTTCGCGATGCGGTGCTGCAACTGGCAGAACGCCGCGGTGTGAATGCTGCCGATCTGGCGCGTTCGGTGATGCTGATCGTCCCGGAAAAGGCGATTGAGGAATATCAGGATCCCGGCGACCCGCCCAAGGGCGATCGCGAAACCATCGTTTTGAAATCCGGCCCGGCCGAAGGGCGCCCGTGGCGGCGTAAACCCCGCCTGCAATTGCGCTTGCCGCCGGGCTTTTCGGTGGTCACGGTGCGCAAGGCCCTGCAAATGGCCATCGACTTTGATGCCGGTGATGTGAATATGCGCGTTGAGAAATCCGATGTCTTGGCGGCCGAACGCGCCGCCCTTGAAGAAGCACGCGCCCTTAAGAAACGTCAGGCAGAACCACCTGTCGAACTTCTGCAATCGCGTGAAGAACTCGAACGTCTGCGCCAGATTGTCGATAACCTGGCCTTTGATCCGCTTGATCGCGGTGTCACCACCTTTAACGAAGCGCTTCACGTCATGGGTTTTCCGCCCAGTGCACGCCCGGACTTGCGCGCGATCCGCGCCAAATACCGCGTTTTGGCGTCCATCCATCATCCCGATAGTAATTATGGCTCCCACCAGCGCATGACACAGCTAAATGCCGCCATGGAGATTTTGCGCAAGCATGTCGCCTGACGGCTGGCGTCGCACATGGTGACAAACCGCAGTGCGGACCCTTGTGGAAGGGTTGGCGCAATGCTTAGATGTAGCAAAGTGGATTTCTGGTTCGCGACCGGGCACAAGACCCGGACCCCCAAACCAGTCAGTAACGGGAGACAGCATGACGGCGGAATTTCGGGCGGCACATGCCAGCGGTGAAAACTGGGCCTCGGTCGCATCCGAGCTTGCAGAACTTCTCGAAAAGGAACCGTTGCCCAAACAGGCGCTGGCTTTTCTCTATGTCTCCGAACCGCTTGCCGAGGATCTCGGCAGTATCCTGACCTTCCTGCGCTCCCGCCTGTCGATCGAACACTGGATCGGAACATCCGGTGTCGGCGTTTGTGGATCAGGCCGGGCCTATTTCGGGGTTCCGGCGGCCTCTGTCATGGTGGCCCCCTTTGGCCGTGACGAATTTCATATCTTCGAACCGCTCAAATCCGAAGCCGATCTTGATGCGCCTGATCTGCAAAGCGCGATTGACCGCCTGCAGCCGATCTTTGGTCTGGTGCATGGCGATCCCGGCGCACCTGATAGTCTTGGCCAATTGGCCGAGCTGGCGCGATTGGGCTCGACCTATCTTGTGGGCGGCATTGCCTCGGGCGAGCGCGGCGCGCCACAGATTGCCGATCGCGTGGTGGATGGCGGTCTTTCGGGCGTTCTGTTTGATGGCAAGACCAGTGTTCAGGTCGGCATCAGTCAGGCCTGCACCCCGGTCGGCCCGGTCCATCGCGTAACAGAGGGCCGCGAAGGTATTGTCTCCACCCTTGATGATCGCCCGGCGCTTGAGGTGCTCAAGGAAGAACTTGATTCTGATGGCGGCGAACAATCCATGGCATCGGGGCGCTATCACGCGGCTCTGATGGTGCCGGGGTCCGATACCGGTGACTTTGTCGTGCGCAATTTGATGGGCATTGATCCGCAAAACAACATGATTGCGATCAGTGGCGACGTACAGGCGGGCGATGCCATCCGTTTTGTCCGCCGCGACGGGGCCGCAGCCGAACAGGATCTGCGTCGTATGCTCGCTGATTTGCAAAAACGCCTGCCGGGCAAACCGCGCGGCGCGCTTTATTGCAGCTGTGTCGCCCGTGGCCCGCATCTGTTTGGCACCGAAAGCCGCGAAATGATGATCATCCGCGATGAGCTCGGCGATTTGCCGCTGACCGGTTTTTACGGCAATGGCGAAATCTGCAATGACCGTTTCTATGGCTATACCGGCGTTCTGACCCTGTTTATCTAGGCCCGCGGCCTGGGCGCCCCATCCCCGATCACAAGAAATTTCCCCCGGGGCGGTTTCATCGCGCGATCAAGCGGATATATTCATACCATTGCAAAATCATGTGCCGCACCGATCAAGTCGGTCGCGCGGTGCAAAACAGGGGAATTTCATATGGAATATCGTCGATTGGGGCGTACTGACATTGATGTCAGCGTGATCTGCCTTGGCACCATGACCTGGGGCCAGCAGAACACACAGGAAGAAGCATTCGAACAGCTTGATTACGCCACGGCCAACGAAGTCAATTTCATCGATACCGCCGAAATGTATCCGGTCCCGGCGATGGAAGAGACCTTTACTGCTACCGAAACCATCATCGGCAACTGGCTTGAAAAACGCGGACGTCGCGATGATCTGGTGATTGCCACCAAGGTCGTCGGTCCCGCGGATCGCTTCCCGTATGTGCGCGGTGGGCCGCGTCTGACCCGCGGCCAAATTCATGAGGCGATTGATGGTTCGCTCAAACGTCTGAAAACCGACTATGTCGATCTCTATCAGCTCCACTGGCCGGATCGGAATTCCAACTTCTTCTCCAAACTGGGCTACACCCACGACCCGGAAGAGGAATTCACCCCGATCGAGGAAACGCTGGAAGCCCTTGATGAACTGGTCAAGGCCGGCAAGGTCTGCCATATCGGTCTGTCGAATGAAAGCCCGTGGGGGCTGATGAAGTTCCTCGAGCTGGCCGAAAAGAATGGCTGGCCGCGCGTGGTTTCGGTTCAGAACCCCTACAGCCTTCTGACCCGTCAATATGAAGTCGGTCTGGCCGAATGCTCGATCCGCGAAGATGCCGGTCTTCTTGCTTATTCGCCGCTCGGTGGCGGGGCGCTATCGGGTAAATATCTCGGCGGGGCGCGCCCGGATGGCGCACGTGTTTCCAAATGGCCGGAATATTTCGGGCGTTACCTTAAGGAAAACGGCGTCAAATCGACCGAGGCGTATGTGAAACTCGCCAAGGATAACGGTCTTGATCCGGCCCAGATGGCGCTGGCCTATGTCAATTCGCGTCCGTTCCTGACCTCGAACATCATTGGCGCGACCAGCATGGAACAGCTGAAATCCAATATCGGTTCGGCCCACATCACGCTGCCCGACAATGTTCTCGAGGAAATCGAAAACATCCACAAAATCTATACCTATCCCTGCCCGTAAGGCGTTCGGCCTTCGGTCACAGGATCGTCAGATTTTGACACCAGACTTCAGAGATACGGTGGGGAAACCTGCCGTATCCCTTTTACCCAAGACGGAGGCGACCCATGGTGACCCGCATTACTGGCAAGGAAGCTGATCTTGGGGATATGACGGTTCGCCGTATTTTACCTCATCGCGAAGCGCGGTCGGTTGGTCCGTTTGTCTTTTTCGACCACATGGGTCCGGTAAAATTTGAAACCGGTCACGGCGTTGATGTGCCCCCGCACCCCCATATCGGGTTGGCTACCGTCACTTATCTGTTTAATGGCGCGATCCTTCATCGCGACAGTCTCGGCAGCAATATTGAAATCACGCCCGGTGATCTCAACTGGATGCATGCCGGGCGGGGCATCACCCATTCCGAACGCGAAACCGAGATCGTGCGCAATTCCGTTCACGCCCTGCATGGTTTGCAGCTATGGGTCGCCCTCCCCGAGGAGGACGAAGAATCTGATCCCGCCTTTTATCACGTGCCGAAAGATGACCTTCCCATCATCGAGGATGCCGGTCTCCACATGCGCCTGATCGCGGGCGAGGCTTTTGGCAAAACCGCCCCCGTGCCGGTCAAATCCAAGCTCTATTACCTGGATGTTGCCATGGATGAAGGCGCACAGTTGTTGCTGCCTGGTGAAAATCAGGAAGGGGCGATTTATGTCGTGTCCGGCACGCTGCTGGTTGACGGCGAAAGTTATGAACCAGAAACCCTGATCTATGTCGCACCCGAAGAAATCCCCGACATCGTTGCCAAAACCGATTGCCGGGTGATGCTGCTCGGCGGTCTTCCGCTTGGCAAACGCCATATCTGGTGGAACTTTGTTTCCAGCAGCAAGGACCGGATCGAGGCCGCCAAAGCCGACTGGGCGGCGGGCAAGTTCCCGCAGATCGAGGGCGAGGACGATGCCTTGCCATTGCCCGAACGCTCGACCGGATAAACGATCTCTCTGTATCGAAACACCGCTCACCTCCACCCCGAACCTGAATTGGATTTAAGACATGCGTTTGTTTGTTGGTGTGGAAATCCCCCACGATATTGCGGTTGAACTTTACCCGCTCGGACGCGCGATCAAGGGGCTTGATCCCCAGACCCCGGAAAACATGCACATCACGCTCAAATTCATCGGCAATGTCGATCCCGGCCTTGCCGGTGAAATTGATCAGGCCTTGTCACAGGTCGCGTTTGAACCGTTCGATCTGCAGGTGTCCAGCCTTGATATGTTTGCATCGAACCGCAAGGTCCGCATTTTCTGGGCCGGGGTAAAGGATCAACCAGCCCTGCGCCAGCTTGCCAATCGCGTGGAAAATGCGTTGCTCGCACTTGAAGAATGTCCGGACATGGATATGCGCAAATTCACCCCGCACATCACGCTGGGGCGCAACCGCGATGCGGCGCGTGCGTCCATAGAACAGGCGATTGTCGATCATGGCGATGTCGGATCAAAGGTGTTCACCGTTGATCGTTTCTGCTTGTATGAAAGCCATTCCACAGTCGATGGTCCGGAATTTCGCGTGATTGCCGCCTATGACGGCAAGGATGGCCCGATCCAGGAGCCGGACCTGTCCGACGCCTTTGTCACAGAGGATTTTCAATGAAACTTGGCTTTATCGGAACCGGCGCAATCAGCGATGCGGTCATTCGCGGTCTTTTGACCAGTGACTACTCGGCAAGTGAAATCATCGTTTCACGCCGAAGCGAACATATCTCGCAAAAGCTCGCTGCCGACTTTGACCGGGTGCGGGTTGAGGACGACAATCAGGCAATCATTGATCAGTCCGACATGATCTTTCTGGCGGTCCTGCCGCAAATTGCCGGTGATGTTCTCTCAGCGCTGCGCGTACCCGACGACAAACAGATTGTCAGTCTGATCGCCACCATTTCGGTTGCCGATCTCAAGGCTGGGCTTGGCACCAACGCACAATGTGATCGCGCCATTCCCCTGCCACCGGTCGAACATCATGCCTGTGTGACGGCGGTTTATCCCGGCTCGCCCGATGTCATGGCCCTGTTTGAAAAGCTCGGCGGGGCGGTGGCGGCCGACACCATCGATGCCTTTGATGGCTATGCGGCGGGCAGTGCCCTGATGGCGACCTATTTCACCGTGCTTGAAAGTGCTGCCCTTTGGATGGTCAAACAGGGCTCCGACTATGCCGATGCACGTCGTTACCTCGCCGCCCTGTTTTCCGGCCTATCCCAAAACACCGACAAGGCGCCGGATCAAAGCTTCGCCAATCTCTATGAAGGTCACATCACCGCTGGCGGCCTGAACGAACAGGTTTCGCAAACCTTCATCCGCGAAAAGGGCACGGATGCCATCCACACCGCCCTTGATGAAGTCTTTGCCCGCATCAAGGCCTCTTCGTAGTTAAACTAAATCATTTAAACCCATTTTGGTAGTTAGCTCAGTTTGTTGGCCGCCTGAGTGACGTCATTCGCCGTCATTGGTGTGCAATATGCACATTCTGGTTGACGGCGTATCTGCGGGTGTGTAATATGCACACAATAAGTGGGGAAAATGGGCCGTGAAGATAGTTTAATTGCACGGCAAGCACTGTCAGGGAAAGGTTTGTTCGTATGGTGAAAATGGCGAATTTAATGGGTAAACGAACACATGAGTATCACGAGCAAGGTGATAGTGTCCGCCCTAGTCAAAGCAGGGTGGGAGCATGTCAGGACTGAAGGCAGTCATTGGCATTTTAAGAAAGAGGGTAATCCCAATTTGGTGACAGTGGTGCATCCGAGGAAGGATAATCCGATACGTTACGTGAAAAAGTTGGAGAAGATCTCTGGGGTAGCACTCTTATGATTGCTGCCTTGATGGTTTGTGAGAGAGGCGTTTGGACGCTTCTCTCTCCGACTCTCAATATAACAACTCAACGGAAATGTGCGTGCCCACATTGCACATTTTATCAAAGGGAAAAAATGAGACATGGAACGCAACTACGCCGCGTTCATCCTTAAAGACGACGATGGTTACACTGTTGTCTTTCCGGATTTGCCTGGTTGCATGTCTGCTGCTTCGACATTCGATGAAGCATACAATAATGCTCGCGAAGTGCTTCCGGCCTATCTGGATACGATGCGCGCCGAAAACCTGGATATTCCTGAACCCACACCGTTCGAGAATGCCGTAGCTGACCCTGAAGACATCGACGCTGTTGTCGGCAAACTTCTGGTTCCGGCTAAAATGCCGGGTCATATGGTCAGAACCAACATCACGATTGATTCCTACCTTTTGGAAGCGATCGATAGGATTACGACAAACCGTTCCGCGTTCTTCAATGAGCTTGCGGAACAGGAAGTTAAACGCCGGATTACGGCATAAAATAAAGCCCCTAAAAGTTTGCATGCAAAGCCCGCGTCACAATTGACGCGGGCTTTTTAGTATTCGTAGTGTAACGACGAGTATTCGAAAATTACGCCGCTTCAGTCTTGTTCTGATACCCCACTGTCAGGCGTTGCTGGCCGCCATTGCCGGTTTCAATCAGATCGACCATCGCATAGCCGAAATCAGCAAAGCTGATCCGCGCCATTCCGTCATGATCGGGTACTAGCGTATCGGTGCCGCGCACATACTGGCCAGTCAGCGCGCCGTCAAACAGCATCGCGGGCGGGCGCAGGCAGGTCCATTGCACATCCTCATACTGATCAAACAGCGCATCCTGCTCGGCACAGGCCTCGGCAATTGGACGCACGGCATCGGGCAGGAAATCCGGGGCGCTTAGCACCGTATGGCCACTGTCATCGGCCAGCTTCAGGGTCGCGGCTCCGCCGGTGAGATAAATCGGACTGTTGGTTGTGCGCGCGGCATCAAGCAGGACCTTGCTCATATCGACCAGCAGGCTTTCCGATCCCGTGATTGGGCGCAGTGCACTGACCGCGACGTCATGATCTGCCATCAGCGCGGCCACCCGCGTCGGGTTGGCCAGCACATCAAGGCTTTCACGGGTCACTTCACCCGGCATATCCGCCAGTTTATCGATATTGCGTGCAATCGCCGTCACGTGATGGCCGCGCTTGATGGCTTCACGCAGGGTGGCGGTGCCAACATCGCCAGTGGCGCCAAACAGGATAATTTTCATCAGACGTTTCCTTATATATGTGGGGCGTAAATTTTCAGGTGGTGCGAGGGGCAGGCTCAGGAATTGGGGCCGGGGTTGTTTCCGGTCCTGGTGCCGTTGCGGCTTTGGGGCGGGCGGCGCGTTGACCAAGCCAGATGCTGGTCAGCACGACGATCACCCCAACCATCTGAAGAGGACTGAGCGCTTCGCCCAGAATGATCCAACCCAGCAAAACCGCACTGGTCGGGCTTAAAAAGCCAAAGCTTGTCACCGTCGTCGGACCCAGCCGCGCAATACCCCGGAACCACAGGTAATAGGTCAGCGCCGCCCCGATCAGACCCAGCCACACCAGACCGGCAAGGTTGGTCAGGTTTGGGACCGGGAAGCCTGGCTCAACAACCAGCGCGACCGGGATCAAAAGCAGCCCGCCTGCGGTCAATTGCCAGGCGGTAAAGGTTAGCGGCGAGACCGGCGGCTGCCATTTACGCGTCATGACGGTGCCGGCCGCCATCGATGCGGCCCCCAAAAGGGCGGCGGCAATGCCGATCGGATCAAGGCTGCTGGTCGGACCAAGAACAAGCATCGCCACCCCGATCAAGCCCGAAACGGCAGCAACAATCCCCAGCATCGTGATGCCTGATCCCAGGGCAACGCGGGCGAGAAACAGCACAAGCAACGGCTGGATCGCGCCGAGTGTGGCCGCCACCCCGCCAGGCAGGCGATAGGCCGCGACAAACAGCATCGACCAGAACACGGCAAAGTTCAGCGCACCCAGGACAAACACCCGGGTCCGCCATCCGGCGGGCGGCAATTGCCGGACAACCAGCAACAGGATCAAGCCCGCTGGCAGGGCGCGCAAAAGGGCAACGGTCAGCGGAAAGCCACCCGGCAGCATTTCCGTGGTGACGATATAGCTGCTCCCCCAGATGATCGGGGCAAGCGCGGTCAGGCATAAATCAGTCGTTCTATTCATGGGGCATCTCCATTTATCTTGACGTCAAGATATATTCAGAAATCTTGACGTCAAGATAAATATTTGGGAGAACCTCTAGCCATGGATAAAGTTGATCGCATACTCGCGCAGTGGCGCCGCGAAAGACCCGACCTCGATGTCACGCAAATGGGCGTGATTGGCCGGGTGGGGCGGCTGCGCAATCGGTTAAGTGCTGCCCATGAACGTGTTTTCAAAAAATACGATCTGTCACCGGCAAGCTTTGATGTGCTGGCCACCTTGCGCCGTTCCGGCCCGCCCTATGCGCTAAGCCCCTCGGAACTCATCGAATGGACAATGGTGACATCAGGCACCATGACCAATCGCCTTGATAAGCTTGAAAAGGCGGGGCTTGTCACACGCCAACGCAACCCGGAAGACGGGCGTGGCTTTGTGATTGCGCTGACCGACCAGGGGTTCAATCTGATCGACGCCGCCGTCACTGATCACGTCGCCAACCAGCATCAAATGATGGAAGCCCTAAGCGCAGACGAACTCGAACAGCTTGATGGGCTTTTGCGCAAATGGCTCTCCGCGTTCGCGACTGGGAATCCCGATGCGAGATAGCTCGCATATATGTACGGCCCAAACTTGCGTCGTTTTCTCGCTTTCCAGCATCGATGCACAGATCAAGAATTTACGATCCTGATCTGTCTGAGGCCAACACCTAACGATAATTTACAGAATATTGCAGAGAAATTTAACGCGTATAGTATCGCAATGGTTGTTTTTTCGTTGCTTTTTTTATTAGAAAAATTATATAAACCTATAAGTAGAAAAAACAGCGATTAATGACGCGCTATTGTCGCTTTCAAATGAAATGCTTCCCGCACTTCTTAATGGACAAACAAACTCTCGTACCGACTGATTTTCCTCGAAAGATAGCTACTTTGCGAGGAGTTAAGAGAAGCGTATTGGCCGTTGCGAGAATGTCAGATCTGTTTGTTTGGGGGGTATTCATAGACCGGAAAGGTTATGAATATGCAGGATACTTCGCCCAATACCCAGCCAGACTTGTCTAAGCCGCTGATCACAGAGCCAGCTCAAACCTCACCCGGTGTGCCAATAACCGATCTTGGACCTCTGCATTATCTGATAGGTACATGGACAAACCAGAACTTGCCAGGCACGGAAAAGGGAAATTCTAAATCTCCATATTCCTATAATGTGATGCCATTGCCGCAGGTGGACCCGACCAGTCCATCGGGTTTCATCCTCAAGAACTTCTCATACTATGAAGAATTAACCTTTTCGGCCATTCACGGTAACGCCGAAAATCGCGGCGGAATTGGTGCCCAGACTGCCTATACGCTTTTCTATGAACAGCGCGTGTATTTCGCCGAAGGCCCGAATACTGATGCACTTGTTCATGCGGAAAACGGGTCTTTGTTGTTCCTCCGCGACGGGCTCCAGCAACTCGGACCTTACGGAAACGGCGACAGCCCGGGAATCGGCAATAAAAATGTCACCAACAGCATGCCACCAACTCAGGCTTTCAATCTGGTGAAACAGGTATCTGTGCCACATGGCAACTCGATCCTTGCGCTGGGAAACTACGATCTAAATGCCGGGCCCATCAATGGGGTGCCAGAAATTCCACCCGTAAGCGTATTGCCAGAGGGTTTTTCCAGTCTACCACCGCAATACACCAACCTTGATCCTGTCATGAATCCCCAGCCGGACTATACGGCCAACCCGAACTTGGTTCTGAACGAAGCTCTTGCCGTTCGACCGTGTTCTAGTTTTCTTACTTTAGCGATGAGTACATTCAACGGTAAGGGTGCGGTAACCAATATCGGGTTCGAGCAGCAACATGCGAATGTGCAAGGCTACGATTTCACATACTGGCTTGAAGCTTTTGATGGCACGGACAATTTCACCCAGCTGCAATATAGCCAGACCATCTGGATGCAGCTTCCGGTGGGCGGCAGGTTGCTTACTTTCCCGCATGTGACGGCGAACACGATGACCAAGGTTTAGATTTCCTGAGGTTGCTTGTTGATTATGTGCGCTTGGGCAAGTCGCCATGATTGTCTGCGCATATCACCTGACATACTCTGTTCAAGCTAGAGGATATTCCCATGACAATACCCACAGCCAGCAGCGATAAGCTTCTGCCGCCGACCAAGGCAGAAAAGAGATTGATTAACAAGATTAACAATTCTGCAAAATGGAACCGTGATCGGGCTCTCAACGAACTAAAAGAGCACCTTCAAATCGCTGTGGAGATCGAACTCGCGACCTTGCCAATCTATCTTTACACTTATTATTCCATTGATCGGACGCCGGATGACTTTCCGGCAACACCTGTTTCCCGTTTTGCTGACGAGGCCGGTGCACTGATCATGAGCGTTGCGGTGGAAGAAATGCTACATATGTCGCTGGCATGCAACATCCTCTTTTCATTGGGGGGGGATCCGCAACTCTATGGAAAGTCCCCGTGGCCTTATCCGGCCAATTTGCCGCACCATGAGAAGCTGGGACCTGATTGCAAGCCAATGCAAATTCCGCTTGCACCGTTTTCGCTCGAACAGATGTGGAAGTTTCTGGAGATCGAGTATCCCGCCACATCCGACGCGCCGCCGCAAAGCGATAACTGGGACACAATCGGCCAAGTTTATTCCTATGTCCGCTGCATTATCCTGTCGAAATACATCCTTGATGAGGATTTCCAGGTCGGTGCGCGTGCTTGGCAGATTCAGGATGCCAACTATTCCCCGAACAATATCGATACGGTTTATCCGACCGGCAACTTTAATAAAAACCGTCCTGTTCCAACACCGGTCGTGGGTTCAGCAGCCCGCGTTGCAGATTTTACCAGCCATGATGACAGCCATGCCGGTAGTGAGGCATTGCTGACGGTTAACAGCTGCGAGAGTGCGCTTCTGGCAATTCAAACCATCGATGCGCAGGGTGAAGGTTATGGTCCAAGCAAGTTTGACGACCCGTCAGACCAAGAACTTTCCCATTATTACAAGTTTCTAACGTTGCAATCGAAACTTGAGGGCTATGACCCGAAGCATGAAAAAATCCCGGCCAATCCTAAGCCGCCGAAGCCTGCACAGGACCCTATCACTAACAAAAATTTGGAGTGTTTTGTCTATAACGTTCCAACCAATCCTGAGGCAGCACAGTATGGACAAGGTTTCAAGGAATGTGCAGATGTGGTGAATGGTCTTTACCAATATATGCTGATCATGACCGAGACCATCTTTAAGGTTGGGCCTAAATTTCAGAAGGTTTATTTCAATCAGGCCCTGCATCGTTCGATGATCTGGATACTGGATAAGGTTCTCCAAGCCATGCGTACGCAGCAGGCGACGGTAACGTGTGGATCTTTGGTAAGGGAGGTTGCTTTCGCACCATCATTTGAAAATATCGACTTGGGTACGCGCGATCAGGCATTTTCAAACTTGAAAAAAATGTGTGCCGAACTCGATAATAAGTATGGCACTGCCAAGTGGTACAAGGATAGTTATATCAAGTCTTATGTTGATATGATCCCGACATTATTTGATGTCAGCCCTTATTGGGGGGGGCTACCACAATTTCCGGCGAAGCCGCCTGCAGAAATTGGTGCAAATGAAGTTCGACACGCCTGTATGGGGTTGAATTCCTGTGCCAATCAGGGCCGGACTCGTCAGAACGATTGTGCAGGGCAGGGTTATTGTTCCACAGCACTGGCTTACAATTATGCCAATCCGTCCCAGCCACTTGTCGCGGACCATACTTGCCATGTGAAAAACAATTGTGCCGGTCAGGGGGGCTGTGGCCTGTATGGCACGGCAGAGGAACAAAACAATCCTGGTGGCAATGACTGTGCAACCCTTGGCTCGTGTGCGACGCCAATCAATGCTGAACGCTTCAGCACGATGGGTCCAAACCAGGGTAAGGGCGTCTGGTCGCGCGCGCGCGAAATATTCGAGAAAGAAACTTATCCACAACTGCGTAAGAAAAATCCAAATCTGCCAGAAACGCCGCCATCAGTCCCACATCCTGAATTGTTTAAATATGGTCCGACCATCGAGTGGATTCAGGACTATAGCGGTCAGGGCATGACGGCGTGTGGTGCCAGTGGCATGAGCGGCGCGGGCAGTTGCGCCTGATGAGCAGTGGAAACGATAAAAGTCTTGCCAAACCGGCAAACCCGCACCCCGCCGTTGATCGGCTGGATCTGGGGGTCGGTTTGCGCAACAGTCACTTTGACCATATCCTGAAGGAATGGCCGAAAGTCGACTGGTTCGAAGCCATCTCAGAAAACTTCATGGATTCAGGTGGGCGGCCACGCTGGGTTCTTGATCAGATCGCGGAACGCTATCCGATTGTACTGCATGGTGTTTCCATGTCAATCGGAAGCACCGATCCCCTTGATCTGGATTATCTCGCCAAACTCAAAAAGCTTGCAGACGATGTTTCCGCAAGATGGGTAAGCGATCATCTCTGCTGGACGGGCATATTGGGTCTCAATAGTCATGATCTTCTGCCCATGATGCTGACCGAAGAGGCGCTTGATCACGTGGTGCAAAGGGTCAGGCAGGCGCAAGATATCTTGGAGCGCCCACTGGTGCTTGAAAACCCCAGCAGCTATGTGCAGTTCCAGAAATCAACCATCAGTGAGCCGGATTTCCTGCGTGCACTGTGTGATGAAACAGGTTGTCGACTGCTGCTTGACGTCAACAATGTTTACGTCACGTGCTTTAATGCCGGGACCAGCACCGCAGACTATATGAAGGCATTTCCGTTTGACCGGGTGGTGCAAATGCATCTGGCCGGACATCAGCATTGTGGCACCCATATTGTTGATACCCATGACAGTCCGGTCTGTGATGAGGTTTGGCAACTGTTTCGAACCGCCTGGCAAAAAACCGGCGGTGCGGCTGCCCTTTTGGAATGGGATGGTGATGTGCCAGAGTTTGAGCGTGTGCATGCGGAAGTTTTGCGCGCCCGGGCATATATCGCAGATATTGCACCGGTTTCTGATGCAAACGCACCGAAACAGTCAAAAAAAACCACATCCACGCCAATAGACTTTTTGGTGCCAAACGTGATGAATGACAGCAGGATCCAGATGCCATGACAGCGGATGCGCAGTCTTTGTCCAAGATGCAGCGCTGGATGATGGAAGCCCTGGTTGCACCGGGAAAGGTCGATCAGTCGAGTGTGGCTGAGACATTCCTGCCCGGTGCGCAACTCGATGCTGCGTCGTGTCTGGCTGTCTATCAGCGCAGCTATATCATCAGGCTGAGAATATGTTTGATGGAGCAGTTCCCGGCCACCGTCCACGCTCTTGGCGAAGAGCTGTTTTGTGACTTTGCAGACGAGTATCTGCGCACCTGTCCGTCGGACAGTTATACGCTTTATGAGCTGGGTCGACGTTTTGCTGGATGGATGGAAGAAAACCGCCCCGATCGTGACTTGCCCTCAGAGGAGCGCGAGCCCTGGATCAATTTCATGATTGATCTGGCAACCTACGAACGAACGCTGTTCCATCTTTTTGATGCTCCAGGGCACGAGGGCAAGCCGTGGCCATCAATCGAAACGCCAGACAATGAACTGATTTTGTTACCCGGTCTCGTTCTGGCGAAGTTCCGTTTTCCGGTTGCCTGGTATTATCACGAAGTGCGTGCAGGAAAATCTCCAGCCTATCCTGCCCCCCTGCAGCAACTGGTTGCCATTGTGCGCAAAGACTTCCAAACGACGACATTTCCCCTCAGCCCGTTTCACTTTCGGTTTCTGAAGTCGATACAACGATTGGGGAGTATCGAGCGATCGCTGGAGGACATTGCGCTCTGGTGTGGCCGTCCCCTTAAGGATGTCCAGAACTCTTGGATTGCAGATGTCAGACAAGGCTGGATTAATTCGGGGTTCTTCATTCGCCGACAAGATCAGGAATAGACAAAGCACTTCGGAAGCTGAGATTTGAGCAGCTTGATACCCTGCTGTCAGGAAACCTGCCAAACGCATGAAAAACCAACATTGTGCACACGCACATGTGCCGGTTGGTCTTGTCTCTATGGGTCGGGAAAATGCTTTTTGAAGTCAATGGCAGAGAGGAGGGGATTCGAACCCCTGAGGGGCTTACACCCCAACACGCTTTCCAGGCGTGCGCCTTAAACCACTCGGCCACCTCTCCACATGCGATCTTTGATATATCGCGAAAGCGGGCGGACATTAGCCGAGACGCCCGCGCTTGACAAGGCCCAATCAGCCTCTTTTTTCACTTTGGCAAAATCGCCCGTATGGCCCGTTTGACGCGCGATACAGTTGCGCGGCGTAACGGTCTGAAACCCTTGGTATTGAAGGGGTTGCCATAATCTTTACTTCTTGTTGAGGTCTGATGCGTAAGGTTTCGTGTCAGGGTTTCCAACCGCTGTGTTGTCTGGCCGTGCGTCAAAGCCCCTTTACGACAGCGGCAATGACCCGTTAGGGTGTCGGCAATATTTACTAATATACCGACCCTGACAGGTAGTTTGGAGAGGATAATGTGGTTTTTCCGGGCGTTGGGATGGATCCTGCTATTCGCCAGCATCGCGGTGCTGGTCGATGATTCCATCACCGCGCTTCAAACAGGCAGTTTTCGATTGGTCGCCGCGGGCGAGCTCTGGTATCGCCTTGATACCGGCAGCCTGAACCTGCTGCAATCGGTCATTCAGCGCTATATTTCTGTCTGGGCGTGGGACACCATCTTTGTGCCGGTTCTGCTGGCCCCGGCACTTGTTGTGCTGTTTGTACCCTCGGCCATCCTTCTTCTCCTGACCCGCAAGCGCAAGCGTCAGCGCATCTTCTGATCCCGCCCGATTTTTGCTGTCCAGGCCCGCCGGGTCACGTGTGGGTTTAGCCCTTTGTCGGCTTGTCTCGCCCGGTCGTGCGCGGCACACTGCCGACCATAAAGGTCACAACAGGCAGGAAAACCGGGATGAAGGCGTGGATCTGCACCGCATTTGGCGAAGAACCGCAATGGATGAATGCCCCGGACCCGGTGCTCAAGCCCGGTCAGGTTCTGATTGATGTCGCCGCCTGTGGCGTCAATTTCGCCGATACCCTGATTCTGAAGGGCAAATATCAAAAGCGTCCCGACGGTCCCTTTTCCCCCGGTTTTGAAGTCAGCGGCACGGTGCGTGCGGTTGGCGCGGGTGTCACCCATGTCAAATCCGGTGATGCGGTGATGGCCCTGCCCGATTGGGGCGGATACGCCGAACAGGTTGTGTCTGATGGCAGCCTTGTGATTCCGTTGCCGGATGGTGTGGGCTTTAACAGTGCCGCAGCCTTCCAAGTCGCCTATGGCACAAGCTGGTTTGCCTTGAAATATCGCGCTGATGTCAAACCGGGGGAGATCGTTCTGGTCCATGGCGCGGCCAGCGGGGTGGGCCTGACGGCGGTCGAATGCGCCAAGCTTCTGGGTGCCACCGTGATTGCCACGGCGGGTGGTGCAGACAAATGCCAGATCGCGCGCGAACATGGCGCGGATCACGTCATTGATTATAAGTCCGAAAACATCCGCGACCGGGTGCTTGAAATCACCGCCCCGCTTGGAAAGCCCAAAGGGGCCGATATTGTCTATGATCCGGTCGGCGGCGATGTCTTTGATCAAAGCCTGCGCTGCGTTGCGCCCGGCGCGCGCATGCTTCTGATCGGCTTTGCCAGCGGCACGGTGCCCCAAATCCCCGCCAACATCCTGCTGGTCAAGAATGTGACGGCCATCGGCTTTTATTTTGGTGCCTATCTCGAACAGAATTCCGAGATCGCGCAGGCGGGCATGACAGAACTGCTCGAACGGCTGAAATCCGGGGCGATCCGCCCGATGATCTCGCGCGTCTATCGTCTTGAAGATGCGATGGAGGCCCTGACCTCCATCCGGGATCGCAGTGCGACCGGCAAACTGGTGATTGATTGTCGGGCAAACAGGTAAATACGTGGATTTCCAACATTAATTCCTTGGTATAGGATACCCGCGTCCCAACCACTTCTCTGCCGGATTTCGCCGTAATGCCCGACGATAAAAACAGGCCCGATCACGGCCAGTCTTCTGAAAAGACGCGCGATCAGTATGAAACCTATCCCTATCCGGACCGCAATCCGGAGGATGAGGACAAACGCCTGATTACCGGATCGCCGGGCAACTGGGACGAGGTCGTTCATTTCGTTTTTGGCGGGCGCGATCCATCGGCACAGACCAAAAGTGGCAAAATCAAAATCCTTGTCGCAGGCGGCGGCACCGGTGATGCGTTGGTCATGCTGGCCCAGCAGGCCCGTGATCGCAAAGCCAAGGCCGATATCGTCTATATCGATCTGTCCGAGAGCTCGCGCGCCATTGCCGAGGCGCGGATCAAGCGCCGTAATCTCGAGAAAAACGTCACCTTTGTCACCGGATCCTTTGTTGATCTGGCCGCAGAATACGGCCCGTTTGACTATATTGATTGCTGCGGGGTGCTGCACCATTTGCCCGATCCCGATGCTGGGCTCAAGGCACTGAGCGATGCGCTCAAACCCAATGGCGGCATGGGATTGATGGTCTACGGCGAGATTGGCCGCCAGGGCGTCTATCACATGCAGGAAATGATGGAGCGCCTCAATGCCGAGGCTGGCGGGGCGAAACGCCTTCATTTCGGCAAGGCGCTGTTTAACTCGCTTCCCGGCACCAACTGGCTCAAGCGCAATCCGTTTGTCGGCGATCATATCCATGGCGGCGATGCCGGGTTCTATGATCTTCTGCTGCATCAACAAGACCGCGCCTATCGCGTCGATGAGGTGTTTGATTTTGTCGAAGGTGCCGGACTGCGCCTGCAGAACTTCATCGAACCGATGCGCTATGACCCGACCACCTATTGTTCGCGTCACGATGTGCTCGATAAGGCGGTTCATGTGCCGTTTCGCGAGCGTGCCGCCCTTGCCGAACTGATGGCAGGCAACATCACCAAGCACACCTTTTATGTCGTCAAGGCCAAGAACAAGGTCAAACCGCCGGTCCCGTCGCCCGAGCTGATCCCGACTTTCACCCGCGTTGATGGTCCGTCGCTTGCCCGGTCGGTTGCCAAGACCGGCAATATCAAGATCACCTTTACCGGCCTTGCGGTCACGCGTACCATGCCCTCGGCCTCGCCAGCGATCCTGTCACGCATTGATGGCAAACGCTCGATCGGGGAGATCTATGACATGTTTGATCCCAAACCCGAAAAGTTCGAATTCAATGCCCAGTTCGCGGTGATGTATTCGGTGCTCAATGCCGCAAACCTGATGTATCTGCGCTACCCCGCGAGAAAGTAATTCTCCACCCAGACAAAAAAATGCCGGTCGCAGGGGGTGCAACCGGCATTTATCTACGCATGTTCCTTCCGGGGGGAGGCTGGAGCATGCGTTCAGGGATCTTAAGGTGAGCCTTACTTATTTCAGGCTCAGGCCTTTCCACGCATCCATCAGGGCTTCGATCAGAACCTGAAGCGGGAAAGTAATTGCGCTGTGCAGCGGGGATACATTGTTCTGCATGACAAAATACTCGGTTGTGCGCGTGTGCGCGGGTTAAGCTTTCCAGAACGGCTTGGCCGCTTCGCGTTTTGCGTCGTAGACGGTCCAGCCGATATCACGCAGCATGTGGGCATCCATGTCGGCCAGTTTCTGACGCAGGTCGTGACGTTTGACCCAGGTACGCGGCAGATCCAGCAGGCTGGTGGCGTTGTGATGACGGCGGGTGGCGACAAATGCGCCTGCTTCTTTGGTGATAGCAACCATTGCTCTAATCCTTTTAAAACTAGGCCTGCTCTCAACAATTCAGCGGCCCGGGCATCCATGATGCGTGTGTCGGTTATCTCTTAAACTCAGGGTTACCGAAAAAAACGCTTGCGCTCAAACCACCATTTGTCATCATTGCATGAGTTTTTATCATGCAAAGTAACCTTCATGAAACGCCGTCCATTGCCGCTAAATGCGCTTCGGGCCTTCGAAGTGGCCGGAAGACTCGAAAGCTTCACCAAGGCGTCACATGAGCTTAACGTGACCCAGGGTGCGGTCAGTCGGCAGGTGCAGCATCTTGAAGACGTGCTGGGTCGCAAGCTGTTTGAACGCCATCACAGAAGCCTGCGGTTGACCCGGGCCGGTCAGAACCTGTTAGAATCCCTGACCCCGGCCTTTGATGCCATCGAAGAAGCGGTGGCCAAGGTTGAAGATCGCGCCGATGACACGCTGCTTTCTGTCTCCGCACCGCTGACATTTTCCATGCGCTGGATCGTGCCGCGTCTGGGCCGGTTTCAGATGGAATATCCCGATCTTCAGGTTCAATTGGGCACCTATAGTGATGATCTGGCTTCGGTCGATTTCAACGAGGTTGATATCGCCATCCGATTTGCCGATCACGCAAATGAACAGCTTGTGCATGAATTCCTGACTGGCGAACGTCTGTTGCCGGTCTGTCACCCCAACCTCGCCAAGCAGCTCAATGCGCCCGAGGACCTCGCCGGGGTGACGCTTCTGCATTGTTCGGCCCAGCGCGAAGACTGGCGTATCTGGCTTGAAGGTACGGGTATTCAGGGTGTCGATGGCACCAAGGGGCCGGTATTTGCCACCCTTGATATGGCCATGGAGGCTGCGGCAAGTGGCTTTGGCGTGGTGATTTCCGACCCGGCGATGATCGGCGAATATGTCGTGACCAACCGTTTGACTGTGCCCTTTGATCTGCCGGTCGACAGTCCCTATGCCTATTCACTGGTCTATCCGCGTGGGCGTCTGGAACGGCGCAAGGTCAAGGCGTTTCGCGACTGGTTGATGGCCGAGATCAAGCTTGAAACCGCAAGGCAAAAACTGTCGAAAAAAGAGATGGAAAACAACAAGGTCACGTGATGGTGCCTTGAAATTGAACGATTTAGTAGTGACTATCAGATACTTCTAGTGTGGTGACATTCACATACGCACTATCTCTGGGGCTGGCGTTTGCCGACCATCGATTGCGTCACACTTGTTAAGTCCACATAATGAAGCAGTGATCAGCTTGCATCAGGGGAAGACGACAATCACATGATTTCGTATGCAGCCAGCATGAAAATGCCGGGCAGGGGGCGGCTGGGCATGGCCATGACATCGATCCTTTTTGCTAGTGCACTCACCCTGTTTGGCGCCGTCCTCGCAACGCCGGGCGTACATGCACAGGAAAGCGACACACCGACCATCAATCCGGCGCCGACCGTGGCCGTGGACGAGGCCGATCTCGCACCGCTGACGACCCGATCACATGGCATTTCGCTTTATGGTGATCTCAAATACGGGCCGGATTTCCACCACTTTGATTATGTGAACCCCGATGCGCCCAAGGGCGGCACCCTGGTACAATCTTCCATTGTTGCCTTTGATACGCTCAACCCCTTTACGCTCAAGGGCAATCCGGCAGCCGGTATCGGTCTGATCTATGATAGCCTGATGGTCGCCAGTGCCGATGAACCCTATGCGATGTATGGTCTGATCGCGCGCGAGATCGAAGTCCCCGAAGACCGGTCCTTTGCCATCTTCCATCTCGACCCGCGTGCCCGTTTTCAGGATGGCAGCGAAATCACCGCCGAAGACGTGAAGTTTTCCTATGAAATCCTGCTTGAAAAGGGCAGCCCGGTCTATCGCCAGATCTTCTCGCAGATCGAAGGTGCGGAGGTGATTGACGAGCTCACCGTCAAATTCACATTCAAGCCGGGCAATAACCGCGAAACGCCAATGACCGTGGCGGGCATTTCGATCATGCCCAAGAAGTTCTGGGAAGGAAAAGACTTCTCAAAGACCACCTTCGAAATTCCGGTGGGCAGCGGGCCCTATCGCATTGCCAGTATCGAGGCGGGCCGACGCATTACCTATGAACGGGTCAAGGATTACTGGGCTGCTGATTTCCCGGTCAATCGCGGCCAGAACAATTTCGATACCATTCGCTACGACACCTATCTTGATCCCGAAGTGCAGCGTCAGGCGTTTCTGGCTGGCGAATATATGCTGCGTTCCGAGCATTCATCGCGTGACTGGAATACGGCCTATGACACCCCGGCCGTGGAACGCGGCGATATCCAAAAGGAATTCATGCCCGATAATCTGCCAGTCGGGATGCAGGCCTACGTCATGAATAATCGCCTGCCGATCTTTTCGGACAGGCGTGTGCGTCGCGCGTTGCAATACGGGTTTGATTTCCAGTGGCTGAACCGTGCGATGTTCTATGGTGCCTATAGCCGTACCGACAGCTTCTTTGTGAACTCGGAACTGGCGGCAAAAGGCATCCCGACCGGTGCTGAACTGGCCCTGCTCGAACCCTATCGCGATCAGTTACCCGAAAAACTGTTTACTGAACCATATACCCTGCCGAACTTTGATGCGCCCAATGGCCGCCGCGAAGCCCTGCGCGAATCCATGACGCTTCTGAACGAAGCCGGCTGGGAAGTGCGCGACAAGGTCCTGGTCAATAAGGAAACCGGCCAACCGTTCCGCTTTGAGCTGATCATTCGCCAGCCCGGGCTTGAAAAGATCGCGCTGGTCGTCAAATCCCGCCTCAAACAGCTGGGCGTGGAAATGGACATTCGCCTGATCGATACCGGTCAGTGGGTCAACCGTATTCAGGCGTTTGATTTCGAAGTTACCACCTTCTGGTGGACGCAGGCCCTGACACCGGGCAATGAACAGCGGGTGTTCTGGAGCTCCGAGGCCGCCGATCAACCCGGATCGCGTAACTTTGCGGGCATCAAGAACCCGGTTGTTGATGCGATGATCGAAAACGTCACATCCGCCAACAGTTGGGAAGAACTGGTGGCCGCCACCCGCGCTCTGGACCGTGTGTTGTTGTGGGGGGACTATGTCATTCCACAATATTATCTCGGCGGGGACCGGATGGTTTGGTGGAATATCTTCGGACGGCCCGATGAAATCCCGCTCAAGGGCATGTCGGTCATGCGCTGGTGGATCGATCCGGACAAGGCCGCCAAACTTCAGATGGGGGGCAACTAGGCCATGCTGAACTATATTCTGCGCCGTTTGCTCCTGATCCCGGTCACCTTGTTTGGCATCATGCTGCTGAACTTCGCAATCATTCAGTTTGCCCCGGGTGGCCCGGTTGAACAGGTCATCGCCCAACTGCAGGGAACCGATGTTTCCTCAACCGCGCGGGTGACCAACCAGGGCGGTGACAGCGGGGGTGGCAGTTCGGATGCATCTTCTGCCTCGGGTAACAATTTCTCCTCGACCTCCGAATATCGCGGGGCACAAGGGCTTGATCCCGAAATCATCAAACAACTTGAAGTGCAGTTCGGCTTTGACAAGCCGGCCCATGAACGCTTCTGGATGATGATGAAGAACTATCTGACCTTTGATTTCGGCCAAAGCTATTTTCAGGACCGCGACGTGGTCGATCTGGTGCTTGATAAAATGCCGGTGTCGATCTCGCTGGGCATCTGGTCGACGCTCATTATCTACATTGTCTCGATCCCGCTTGGCATTACCAAGGCGGTGCGTGATGGCTCGAACTTCGATATCTGGTCTTCCGCTGCGATCATTGTCGGCTTTGCCATTCCGGGCTTCCTGTTTGCCGTCATGCTGATCGTGGTCTTTGCCGGTGGGGCTTATCTTGACTGGTTCCCGTTACGCGGGCTGACATCATCAAACTGGGAACAGCTTTCGCTGTGGGGCAAGATCGTTGATTATTTCTGGCATCTGACCCTGCCGATCATTGCGCTGACGATTTCCGGCTTTGCCACGCTCACCATGCTGACCAAGAACTCGTTCCTTGATGAAATCAACAAGCAGTATGTCGTGACCGCACGCGCCAAGGGCCTGACCGAAAAGCGTGTGCTTTATGGCCATGTTTTCCGCAACGCCATGCTGCTGATCATTGCCGGTTTCCCGAGTGCCCTGGTCGGTATGCTCTTTACCGGGTCGGTTCTGATCGAGGTGATCTTCTCGCTTGATGGTCTGGGGCTGCTTGGCTTTAACGCGGTGATGACGCGTGATTATCCGGTGATGTTTGCCACCCTTTATTTCTTCACGTTGTTTGGCCTGATCATGAACCTGATCAGTGACCTCAGTTATCATTTCGTTGATCCCCGGATCGACTTCGAAGCGCGGGGGAATTGATCATGATTCTTTCACCGCTAAACCTGCGTCGTCTGTCGAACTTCAAGGCCAACAAGCGTGGCTACTGGTCGCTTGTGATCTTTGCCATCCTGTTTGTCATTTGCCTGGTGGCTGAACTGGTCGCCAATGACAAACCGATCTTCGTCAAATACGGCGATGACTGGTATGTGCCGATCCTCTCGGACCATCCCGAAACGGCCTATGGCGGGGATTTTGATGTCGAGACCGATTTTTATGATCCCTATATTCAGGGCAAGATTTCTGAGAACGGCTTTGCCATCTGGCCGGTTATTCCGTTTTCCTATGACACCATCGATTTCGAAATGCGCGAACCGCAGCCGGCTCCGCCCTCCATGCGTCATTGGCTGGGCACCGATGAACTGGGTCGCGATGTTCTTGCGCGCCTGATTTACGGTTTCAGGATTTCGATCCTGTTTGGTCTGGCACTGACGGCTGTCAGTTCCGTGATCGGCATTGCCGCCGGCGCAGTGCAGGGCTATTTCGGGGGCTGGGTTGACCTTGGCTTCCAGCGTGTGATCGAAATCTGGTCGGGCTTGCCGCAACTCTTCATCCTGATCATTCTCGCCAGCCTGTTTGCACCGGGTTTCTGGACGCTTCTGTTCATCCTTGTGCTTTTTAGCTGGATGAGTTTGACCGGTCTTGTCCGTGCCGAATTTCTGCGTGCGCGTAACTTCGAATATGTCCGGGCCGCGCGTGCGCTTGGCATGACCGACACCCGGATCATGTATCGCCATGTATTGCCCAATGCGATGGTCGCAACAATCACCTTCCTGCCGTTCGTTTTGAATGGCTCGATTGTCGCCCTTACGTCGCTCGACTTCCTGTCGCTTGGTATGCCGCCCGGCTCGCCATCACTTGGCGAATTGCTGTTCCAGGGCAAGAACAACCTGCAGGCCCCGTGGCTTGGTATCACGGCTTTCTTTGCAATTGCCGTCATGCTCAGCCTTCTGATCTTTATCGGCGAGGCGGTGCGCGATGCGTTCGATCCGCGCAAGACGTTTTAGGAGACGGAAATGACCTCAACGACAGACAATCAACCGCTCCTGACCATCAAGGACCTCTCGGTCAAGTTCGCCGATACCACGGCGGTAAAGGACGTGTCCTTTAGCCTTGAGCGCGGCCAGACCATGGCGCTTGTCGGTGAAAGTGGCTCGGGCAAATCGGTCACCGCCCTTTCGATCCTGCAATTGCTGCCCTATCCGCGCGCCAGCCACCCGTCCGGCTCGATCATCTTTGACGGACAGGAAATGGTCGGGGCCAAGGAACGCCCACTGCGCAAGATCCGTGGCAACCGGATTTCCATGATCTTTCAGGAACCGATGACCTCGCTGAACCCGCTGCACAATATCGAAAAGCAGATCGGCGAAGTCTTGATGCTCCACAAGGGCCTGAGCGGATCCAAGGCGCGTGCACGTATTCTTGAACTGCTCGAGCTGGTGGGCATTCCCGATCCGGCCTCCCGGCTCAAGGCCCTGCCGCATGAACTTTCCGGCGGGCAGCGCCAGCGTGTGATGATCGCCATGGCCCTTGCCAACGAGCCGGAATTGCTTATTGCCGATGAGCCGACCACGGCCCTTGATGTCACCATTCAGGCGCAGATCCTTGAACTGCTCAACGATCTGCAAAGCAAGCTCGGCATGGCGCTGTTGCTGATCACCCATGATCTGCAGATCGTTCAGAAAATGGCGCAAACCGTCTGTGTCATGAAGGACGGCGAAATTGTTGAGGCTGGCGAAGCCCACGCGCTATTTGAAGCACCCAAGCACGCCTATACCAAAAAGCTGCTCTCTGCCGTGCCCAGTGGTCAGGCGCCCGCACTGCCCGAAAACGCGACCGAGTTACTTGAAACCAGCAACATTCATGTGCAGTTCCCGATTGGCCGCAAGGGCATCCTGGGCCGTCCGGATCACTACCTCAATGCCGTTGATCAGATTTCACTGACGCTGAAACAGGGCGAAACGCTTGGCATTGTTGGGGAAAGCGGCTCGGGCAAGACCACGCTTGCCATGGCGATCCTCAGGCTTTTGAAATCAAGCGGTGATATCCGCTTTGGCGGGGAAGACATTCGTGGCTTTGCCGGGGCGGATTTGCGCAAGCTCCGCCGGGATATGCAGGTCGTGTTCCAGGATCCGTTCGGCTCGCTCAGCCCGCGCATGTCGATCGCCCAGATCGTTGGCGAGGGGCTTGAAATCCATGAGCCAACCCTTTCCAAGGCCGAACGCGAAGCCCGCATTGCCGAGGCATTGTCAGAGGTCGACCTGCCGCAAAATGCCATGGACCGTTATCCGCACGAATTTTCCGGCGGGCAGCGTCAGCGCATTTCAATTGCCCGCGCATTGGTCCTGAAACCGCGCTTTATCGTACTGGATGAACCGACCTCTGCGCTTGATATGTCGGTACAGGCGCAAATCGTTGAATTACTTCGCGATTTGCAGGCACGCCATAAAATGGCATACTTGTTCATCAGTCATGATTTGCGCGTTGTGCGTGCGTTGTCACACCGTGTCATGGTCATGCAGGGGGGTAAACTGGTCGAAAGCGGTGCGGCTGCCGATGTGTTTGACAACCCGCGCGAGCCCTATACCAAGGCCCTTCTGGCAGCAGCCCTTGATCTCAAGGCCGCCGGGACAGAATTTGTCAGTAACTAGGGCTGTCATCTCGTATGTGATCGGTTACAACCCACATGAACGGCTGGAATAGAAGGACTGCGAAGGCAGGTTTAAGGGTAGATATGTTGTCACGTGCGATGAAAAATCGAACCGGACACCGTCTTTGGGGCCACGTACTGATTATCGTGATGGCCTTTATGTTGTTTTCAGTAGATATGCCATCGGCGAGCGCTGCCGATACTCCGACGGATGAAGCGGGAACCGAAGAGCCCGAAGAACCCGCTGTTCCTGAAATTCCCGACACCGTTGTGGTGCCCGATCCGGTATCCCTGACCGTGGTTTTGCGCAAAAGCGGCACCATCCGCCAGGTCGTCTTTACCATATGGCTCGAAGCCACCTCGCGTCAGGCGGTCGATGTCATCGAACAGCGCCTGCCCAAGGTAATCAACGCCTTTCTGGTTGATCTGCAACGCCTGATGTATCGCGATACCGAGCAGCGTTATGAAAGCCGCGAGCCGGGCAAGCGCGGCTTTAAATATACCGCGCCTGATCTGCTGCCGCCCCCGCCGCCCAAGACCGAGGAAGAGCTCGTCGCCGAAGCCGAGGCTGCCGAAGCGGCTGAAGAAAATGGCGAGGAAATCGTCAAGGAACCGCCCTTCAACCCGTTCCAGCCGGCAAGCAACCGTTATTTCGCTGCCCTTCAGAACAAGCTTCTGCGCACCGGCCAGAATATCCTGCCGCCCGATACCCTGCGCTCGGTACAGATTCGGATGTTCTACGACTTTTGGCCGGGCGACAACAAGCGGCCCTAAGGGCTGCACGCACAGCGCAAATCCACCTAGACATGGCCGCGCTGCCTTACCCTTGTGCGATGCACGCATGGCCCATTGCCGATACGGCACTTGTCTGTGATCGGAGGTGTGATATCCGGTAGGCATTCGTCACCGGAGTTGCCCCAAACATGTCCTTTGAAATCTGGCTCAGTTTTACCCTGCTGGTCTTTCTGCTTGTCCTGACCCCAGGCCCCAGCATCCTGATCGGGATGTCGCATGCTTTGCGCTACGGCGCGCGCCCAACCCTGATGACCGCCTTGGGCGATGTCACCGCCAACATGATCCAGATGCTGATTGCAGCGCTTGGTGTTGGGGCGATCCTGGCAACCTCAACAACCGCCTTTGCGATTGTCAAATGGTGCGGGGTTGGGTTTCTTCTGGTGATCGGTTTGATGTCATTCTTTCGTAAACCCACGGAAATCATTATCAAAACCGGGTCCGAAACGAATAACCAGACCTGCTTTGAACCGGCAAATACCCTGCGTCTGTTTCGCGAAGGTTTTCTGGTCGCGGCCGGTAACCCCAAGGCGATTGCCTTCTTCGGGGCCCTGTTTCCACAATTCGTCGATCCGAGCCAACCGCTCATATCCCAACTGCTGATCCTTGGCGCGACTTTCGTGTTTCTTGATTACAGTTTCGTAATGATTTACGCGATCGGGGCCGCCCGGGTCATGCCCTGGCTGGTCAAGCGCGGTGGCGTAAACGTCATTGCCCGGCTGTCCGGGGGCGTTTTGATCGTCGCTGCTGGCCTTTTGGCCCTGATTGAGATGCCAGAAACCATGGCCGGGCCCCATCCGATCCCACAACCGGCTTTCAATCAGCCGTCGGCCGAATAATACCCGCAGACGCGGCGTGGGTCCCTTATGTCGGGGATAATGCGTTGATAAAGAAAGAAGAAAGCGCGCGTTACTGGCAGCTGTGACTGCATAAATTACGGACCAACCAGTCTGTATATAGCGATTTTTCGCCATATCAGATGTCACGCATTTAAAATTGGGAAGATTTACTGCCCTAAAAGGGCAATTTCGCAAGGCAGGGCCTTGGATGCGGGCGTTTTTCGCTGTTGTGATACGCGTCCAAATGCTGGCGGATTTGTTTTACAACCGGATCATTCGGTCTCAAGACCGGCGCCAACGATGATATCGCCGAATTCACGCAGGAAGACCGATCCCTTGACCGTACGCTGCACCAGAACCGAGCGGCGATCATCTTCATCGACCTTACGTTTGACCATGCCAAGCGAGCTCAGACGATCAAGGGCGCGGGTAATGGCGGGTTTGGAAATATTCAGCGCTTCGGAAAGGCCGCGTACCGTATGCGGGGCGGGGGTCAGGTAAACGCTCAGCAACAAGGCCATTTGTCGGGCCGACAGGTCGGGGGAATCCCGACGCACACTTTCAACAATCGCGATACGCCAAAGGTCAAGCGCCTGAGACGGTTTGATCTCGATCGACATGTTTGTGCCCAACAATTTATTTGTTACGAATACGTAATCTCTACCTGACCCCTGCCGTGATGTCAAAGGTGTAATTGCGAAATTTCAATTGGAGCCTTTTCCTTCCAGGTTGAACCGGTTGCGCCGGAGGCGTTCTTTTGTCCGGCAAGGAAACGATCGCAGCGCGTAGCGGCGCTACGGGCAAGGTCGTTGACGCAGCGGGGCGAATGAACGTCCCGGCCCGCAGGGTGTCGTTTGTCGAGGTTTCGCATGGTTACACCGCTTGAACGATGCGCCGCATCGCCCTGCGTCCTGTGCCTTGCCAAACCGTTCGACGAACGAGAACACAACCGATCCAACCTGGATGGATAAGGCTCTTGGTTTGGTTTACTTACCGTAACGATTCTTGATCAGCTTGAAGGCGGCCCGGATGCCTTGTGCTTCGCCGCCTGTCGGGCGGCCCGGACGATCTGATGGGTTCCAGGCCATCAGATCGATATGCGCCCAGCTTTTTGCCCCCTCGGCAAAGCGGTCAAGAAACAGGGCAGCAATGATCGCCCCGCCAAACGGGCTGCCGGAAATGTTGTTCATGTCCGCCGCCTTGCTATCAAGCTGGCTGCGATAATCTTCCCACAGCGGCAAACGCCACAGCGGATCATTTTCAGCCAGGCCCGTTTCCATCAAGCCATTGGCCAGATCATCATCGTTGGAAAAGAGTGCTGGCAAACCAAGACCAAGTGCGACGCGCGCCGCCCCGGTCAGGGTCGCGAAATCAAGCAGCATGTCGGGGTCTTCCGATGCGGCCTCGGTCAGGGCATCGGAAAGTACAATGCGTCCCTCGGCATCGGTATTGCCAACCTCGACGGTGATGCCCTTGCGGGTTTGCAAAATGTCACTCGGGCGATAGGCGCGACCCGAAACCATGTTTTCAACCGCCGGGATCAGAACGCGCAACCGCACCGGAAGGTTTGCTGCCATGATCATGTGCGCCAGTCCCAAAACCTGTGCCGAACCGCCCATATCCTTTTTCATCAGGATCATGTTGCTGGATGGTTTAAGGTCATAGCCGCCGGTGTCAAAGCACACACCCTTACCGACCAGCGTGATCTTCGGCGCCTTTTCATCACCCCATTTAAGATCAATCAGGCGGGGCGCACGATCACTGCCATGGCCAACCGTGTGAATGGCCGGGTAGTTTTGCTTAAGCAGGTCCTCGCCAACAATCGCACTGACCCTGGCGCCAAATTCCTGACCCAGCGCTGTGGCCGCAGCTTCAAGCTCGGCCGGGCCCATGTCATTGGCCGGCACATTGATCAGATCGCGCGCAAGCCCGATGCCGCGCGCAACGTTTTCGGCGCGTTTGGCCGCATCAATATCGTGCAGGGCAAATTTGGCGCGCTTGTCTTTCTTGCCATCATCCTTGCGATAACGATCAAACCGATACCCGCCCAGATAAAGACCAAGCGCTGCCTTCTCATAAAGATCATCTTGCTTGGCCAGATCATCTGAAAGCGCATAGGTCCCGGCGGGCAGGGCATTGGGCAAACCGGCAAAATCCCAGATCGCCTTGGCATCATCGACGTAGCCGATCAAAACCGACCCGACCGAGCCATCCGCACCGGGCAGGGAAAGCTGTGTACCACGCTTGCCTTCAAAGCCGTTTGCAGTGATCCATGACTTGGCGGCATCGGACTGCTTGGCAAGCCAGCTTTCAAAACCGCTTTCAAGGATCGGGGTGATCGGGGTCGGGTTGGCAGAAGGATCGTGTGCAATAATGTGGTCGTACAATTTATGATTTCCTGCTGGTGGCATAGTGAGAATATTGGCGTTCAGGTGATCTTACGGGCCGCTCCGGGCAAGAGCAATTCCAGAAACGAAAACCCCGCCAACCAGAGGTCCGCGGGGTTTGATGTTCATGCCTTGGATGGCGTCAGGCTTAGTCGTGGGTCTGATCCTGGTCCGGCGTCATGGACAGCATGATCGCCCGGTTCATGGTGATTGGTTTAGCGCTGTGATGGTTTTCCCCCGCCAGCAGGGCGAAGTCGAGATCGATTTTGGCAGCACCCTTTTCACTGATCAGGGCCGCCATGGCTTCTGCGTTTTCGACCATCGCATTGCGCTTTTTCCAGACCAGGCGCTTGGCGCGCGCCGCCTCAGACAGATAATCATCCCACGGCATCAGGCCTGATTCCATCGACCCGACGGTCAGGATAAGCGGCACCGGATGCTTCGGGGCAAAAGCCGGGTCGGCAAGCAACGCGCTGATTTCTTCAAACCGTCTGGCTGTATCAAACCACAGAGACGGGCTGACAGCGACATAGGCATCAAACGCATCGGGGCGTGTGGCCAGGCTATGAAGCGTCATCATCCCGGCAAGACTATGCCCAAACAGGGTTTCGCGGCTCTGGTCAATGGCATAATGCGTGGCAATAAACGGTTTGAACTCATCTATGACCGCATCAAGATACCGGTCCCCGCCGCCAAGTTCCGGCCATGCAAGCCCATTGGGCCGTTCATGCAAGTCATAGGTCTCAGCAAAGGGCGTATAGTCATATGTCCTGCCATCCATGCTGCGTGCACCCGGCATTTCGGCAAATCCGACAATAAGCGGTGCCACCAGCCCATAGCGTTTGCCAAGGCCTTCCATTTGCGCGCTCATCTCACTGAAAAGCGTGATAGAGGTCTCGCCGTCAAAGCTGTAAATGGCCGGATATCCGCTTTCGGGCGCGGCCTGATCGGGTTTCCAGACCAGAAGCCGGACATCACGTTCGAGGATGTCGGAATGAATGACATGCTCGTAAATCCGCACGGTCGGTTCCATCTCGCGCACGGTGTCTTGGTGATCAGGTGATGTTACTTCCTGGGCCTTTGGCGCAGGGGCAAGGGTCAGGATACCTGTGGCAATAACCAATATCCTGATGATCGAATGCAGCATGCTGTCCTCGTAAAAGCGGAATCCTCACAGGCCCTCAATTAAATGAAGTCCTGTCAGTGAAGACGTTCTGGAAGCCCAAAACGATAATCAAAATTCCATGCCGCTGATGCGACCTCGTTCTTGAATGGAGCCTGCAAACCGCTGATAGTGATCGACCGCGTCACCCGCGTCAGCCGCGCCACCCGCAAACCGATCCAAAGGGCCTGCCATGCAAAACCTTCCCGTTCTTTATATCGGCAATAAAAACTATTCCTCCTGGTCACTGCGCGCCTGGCTTGGCCTGCGCGTTGCCGGGGTCGCGTTCGAGGAAAAGCTGGTCCCGCTTCGTACAGAGGAATGGGCGGCCAAGGCCCCGGTCTTCTCGCCCAGTGCCAAGGTCCCGGCCTTCTTTGACGGCAGCAAAACCATCTGGGAGGCCCTTGGCATTCTTGAATACATCGCAGATCACCAGCCAGACACCATGCTCTGGCCGCTTGATATTGATGTGCGCGCCATTGCCCGTTCGGTCGCGCTTGAAATGCATGGCGGCTTTGGCGCGCTGCGCAGTTCCATGCCAATGAATTGCCGCAAAAGTCTTCCGGGTCTTGGCCGCAATCCGGGTGTTGATAAGGACATCAACCGCATCGGCGAAATCTTCAAGATGTGCCGCACGGGGTACGGGCAGGGTGGTGATTTCCTGTTTGGCCATTTCTCGATTGCCGATGCCATGTATGCCCCGGTGGTTTCGCGGTTCAAAACCTATGGCGTGACGCTCGATCCGATCGGCAATGCCTATATGGAAGCCATTCTTGCCCTGCCAGATATGCAGGAATGGTACAAAGCCGCCGCCGCAGAAGAATGGGTGATCGCGGAAGAAGAGGTCGAATAACTCATGCCCGGGCTAAGTGGAAAACTGCCCGAAATTGATCCGATGGGCGGCGACGCCGCCCTTGATCAGCTGTTGGCAGAGGTCCGCGCGTGCCGTATCTGTGCCGGGGAGTTGCCGCTTGGTCCGCGCCCGGTTGTCCGCATGGCAAAGACGGCGCGCATTCTGGTGATCGGGCAGGCGCCCGGTACGCGCGTGCACGAAACCGGCCTGCCGTGGAATGACGCATCGGGGGATCGGTTGCGCGACTGGCTGGGGTTATCAGACGATGATTTTTACGATCCGGCCAAGCTCGCCATCATGCCGATGGGCTTTTGCTATCCCGGCCGTTTTGAGCGCGGTGGGGATCTGCCACCGCGCCCGGAATGCGCCCCGACCTGGCATGATGCGCTGCGCCAATATCGGCCTGACGCTTCTGATCGGGCAATATGCCCAAGCCCGCTATCTCGGCAAGCGGCGCGCCAAGACCATGACCGAAACGGTCCATCGCTTTGACGCGTTCCTCGGCGAAGATATTTTGCCCATGCCCCATCCAAGCTGGCGCAACACCGCCTGGATGAAAAAGAACCCGTGGTTTGAAAGCGACCTTCTGCCAGTCTTGCAAAGCCGGGTACGCAGCCTGCTCGGCTAGGTCGATTTGGGCTGTGGCCGATCATATGTTTCAATGCGGCATGACTTTGAAAGAAGGAGGCACACCCCATGGTCAAACTCGACACATCCACCATCGAAACCGCCCTGACCGATCTTCCGGACTGGACGCTTGCCGATGACGGCCTCTCAATTAAACGCAGCTATAAATTCCGTGATTTCAATGCCGCTTTTGGCTTCATGAGCCGGGTCGCCCTGATGGCCGAAAAAATGGATCACCATCCCGAATGGTTCAATGTCTATAACAAGGTCGATGTCACTCTGACCACGCATAGCGACGGTGGTGTCACGCAAAAGGACATTGATCTCGCCCGCTTCATCGATTCTATAAAAAGTTAGAATGAAAACGCGCTCATAGGCTCAACCTCGACCCCCTAATCCGTCATGTCGTTCGTAAATGCACCTTCGTGATAGGAATGCAGGTCGTTTTTGTACCAGTACCGATCCGGGATTTGACTGGTTTCAGGTGTCGTGAATGGATTTGGGATATCAATTCTATTTCGGTTTGATATGTCCGCCATTTGTAAAGCGGACCGAATATTTGGATGCTGATTGAATAATCGCTCAAATGAGCCGTCGGCATATGCAACTTCAAATCCGCGCGAGATGGCATCAGCTAGTGCTGTATTTTCACGATTAACAAAAAAGAACATTGAGAACGGATATACAAGTAGCAGGCGTTTTTCGATTGTAATATTGGGATTGTCGCGACCGAACTCTCTTAATTCTGGTCCTATTTCCAATAGCCCGCGTGGAAAATAATCCAGTCTCCCGATGTCTATGAGCTTAAAGATAAGTTCATAAGGTGCTTCGGTCACCGTTAGGTTGGCATTCTCCAGAATCCTGATATCTGACCATCCCAGTCCCTGACCCGCATGCATCGACCAAAGCTGTTCAATTGTCCTGATTTTATCAAAAACGGGTTGTTGGTCGCGGTGGATGATAAATAGCCGATACCCAAGAAGTCCTCGCATAATGGGTACACGGATCGGAAGAAATTTTCTTTCGAGTTCTGGGCTTGTTCCAGCCCAGAGAATAGTTAGCTCTTCATGTTCCTGCAGTTCCTTTACGGCCCTAGTCTGTTGCATTGGTGTGGCCGACGGACGCAAGTGAAATGGCACGCCTGACTTTTGAAGCACGAGTTTGAGTGTTTCTTTTACGAAATCGTGCGGACCTTTTTCGTGTGCAACGCGCAAGGGATAAACGACATCAAGAGTTTCACTCCCATGCGCGCTTTGCACATTGCAGAACAACAAAAACACGAACGTTGCAAACGCCGAGCGCCTGAGAAAACAATTCATTGATCGTCATCCTGTCACGTCGTTGGTCACGCACGAATGAGCAGCATTTTATATTATTACTTAAGAAGGTTTATAATGCCCTTTTGGGTATATTGGATGGCCATTGATGGTTTCAAGGAACATTGAGAAGCAACTGACACTGCTAGCCTGAAACGGGCGCAATAAAATACGCCCTGCCGCTGGGGGTCGGCAGGGCGCGTTGGCTGCGGTGAGAAAGAAGCGAAATCGTGTGGGACTATTTCGGTTCCAGCCGGACCGCGCCATCAATGCGAATGGTCTCGCCATTGATCATTTCATTTTCACAGATATGCATCGCCAGACGGCCATATTCATACGGATCGCCCAGGCGTTTCGGGAACGGCGTATTGGCCGCCAGACTTTCCTGAACTTCATTCGGCAGACCCATCAACATCGGCGTGCCAAACAGACCCGGTGCGATGGATGTCACCCGAATGCCATGGCGCGCCAATTCACGCGCGGCCGGCAGGGTCAGCGACGCCACCCCGCCCTTGGACGCGGCATAGGCGGCCTGTCCGATCTGGCCTTCAAATGCCGCAATCGATGCGGTGTTGATAATCACCCCGCGCTCGCCGGATTCTGATGGGGTGTTCTGGCTCATCGCATTAGCGGCAACCCGCATCATGTTAAATGTGCCGATCAGATTGACCGTGATCACCTTGGAAAAGGCTTCAAGATCGGCCGGGCCTTCGCGCCCGACAGTTCGCTCGCCATGCACGATCCCGGCACAGTTCACAAGGATCGACGGAATACCGATCTCCTTGACCACTTCGGAAATCGCGTACTCGACACTTTCTGCATTGGAAACATCAACGCCATAATCCACACCGCCAAGTTTGGCCGCTGTCGCCTTGGCCCCGTCTTCATTCAGATCAAAGGCCGCAATCTTTGCCCCGGCATTTGCCAGTGTCTCTGCCGTCGCCGCCCCAAGCCCGGACGCAGCCCCGGTAACAATGGCAATCGAACCCTTGATTTGCATGACGTGAAGCCTCCAGACGCATGTATTTCTGATTAATTTGGTATTTGTATACCAAATTATATCTTTTGGCAGCAAGGGCTATTCTGATGGTGTCAAACGGCTACTTCGTCGAGGACGGCGGATCAAGATCGCTTGCCGTGGCCGATGGTCCGCGCTTGATGCGGTTGGCTTCGCGGTTAAGTTTTGCTTCGCGTCGCGCGATATAAAGCGCGGATCCGACAATCAGAACCGCCCCGGGCAGAAGCCAGATTTCGGGAATTTCACCAAATATCACCAACGCAATGACCGACACAAACGGCAGGCGCAGGTAATTGAACCCGACGACAAAGCCGTAATCATAGACCCGAAACGCATTGGTATTGCCGATCTGCGTCAGGTTGGCCATGAACGCGCCCGCCACCATCAACAAGATCGTCTCAAGGCTTGGCGTCTGCCAGACAAAAAGTGCGGGGATCAGGGTCATCGGGGTTGTCAGCACCATCATGTAAAGAATGATGGTGGTCGGGTTTTCCGTCCGCGAAAGCGATTTGATCGTCATGCCGGCCGATGCCATGCAGATCGCAGCTGCAATCGGAAACAGGCTTGCCAGTTGCACGGTCTCATCACCCGGTCGGATAATGACCAACACTCCGCAAAACCCGACCAGAAGGGCAGCGATCCGGTATTTGCGGATTGTCTCGCCCAGAAAGATCGCGGCCAGAATGGTGCCAAACAGTGGCACGGTAAAGTTAAGCGCGGTCGCCTCGGCGAGCGGCATATAGGCAATGGCCGAAAACCAGAAGCTCATCGCCCCCATCGACAGCACCGCGCGCAAACAAAACATCGGGAAACGTTTGGTTTTAAGCGGCGTCAGGCCGGCGCGAAGCGCAAGTGGTGCAATGAATAAAAGCCCAAAGAAATTTCGGAAAAACACCGCCTGAAGCGGGTGAATATGCTCGGTCGCAAGGCGGACAAACACCGAAAACACCGCCGCACTGAACGATGCCATCAACCCGAACGCCGTTGCCTGCAAATAAGGCGGCAGGGAATTGAACCAGTTACGCATCGGGTTGATCTTTCACCGGCCCGTTGCGATCAATCTTGGTGGCCGGTATGGCTTGCGGGTCGGCCGGGGCTGTGGTCGGAAGCCGGGTTTGTGTCTTGGCCCGTTTGGCCAACACTGCCTCGCGCCGCGCGATATAAAGCGCCGATCCAATGATCAATGCCGCCCCCGCCCAGGTCCAGAAATCCACCACCTCGCCAAACATGATATAGGCAAGGGCTGCCACAAACGGCAGGCGCAGGAAGTCAAAGATCATGACATAGGACTGATCGGCCGTGCGATAGGCCCGGACCAGCAATTGCTGCCCGGCGGTGCCAGCAACCGCAATCACCAGCAGGATGAACATCTGCCACATGGTCGGTCCCTGCCAATACATCAGCGCCGGGACCAATGACAAAGGCGTCATGATCAGGCCCATCCATGTCACGATGGCATTGGCACTTTCGGTCCGCGAAAGCATCTTCACCGTCGTCATCGCACACGCCATGAAAACTGTCGCGCCAAGGGCCAGGATCGCACCGGTCTCAAGGCTTTGGCCAAACGGGCGAATAACAACCATCGCCCCGACAAAGCCGATTGCAATCGCACTCCAGCGCCGCGCACGCACGGTTTCACGCACAACAATGGCGGCAAGAACCGTGGTCAGGATCGGCAGGGTAAAGTTGATCGCAATAACCTGTGCGGCTGGCGACAGCGAAAGGGCGGTAAAGATGCAGGACATTGCCCCGAAACCAAGCAAACCGCGCAGGAAATGCAGCTTGAACCGCTCGGTCTTTAGTCCGCTCCGCCCGTGACGCACCATCCAGGGCACCATCGGCAACAAACCGAACAGGTTACGGAAAAACGATGCTTCGAACGGGTGAAGGTCGGCTGTGACATAGCGGATGAAAACGGCCATTACCGCAAAACACATTGCAGCACTGATCATCAACAGGGCGCCCATCAGGGCTGCATTGTCAGAAGTAGCGCGAGGTAAAATCATTACATTTATAGGTTAGGGTCAAAACCCATGTCCATAATCGTCCCGGTCTCCCGGATTTGTGCGGATATGCGGAGCGAAACCTTAGGAAGATCTAGTTCTTTCAAATTTTTGCGACAAAATTGCCCGTTCAAATCCGGGTGATCCGAAGGACAACTGATATGAGAGAAAGCCTCTGCGTCAAACCCCTCGACCGGGGATCACCCCGCTCTGCGGACTTTTCCTAGCTTTTTCTCTCATATCAGTTGCCGGGTCGGTCATGGACATGAGTTTTGACCCTACGCACCTGCCCGGAAAAAATCCAGCACCCGCACGTTGATATGCCATGGTGATTGCGCATGGCAGCCTCGGCAAATTTGGCGAACAGTTCGCGTGAGGCCGTTTTTCGTGTAAGATCAACGCCATCAAATCCATTCAGGGGGAAGATTAATGGATGCAATTGATCGCAAACTGATCGACATCCTGCAGGAAGATGCGTCGCTGTCCTATTCGGTTTTGGGAACCAAGGTCGGCCTGTCGGTCTCTGCAGTGAATGATCGTGTGCGCAAACTGCGCGAACAGGGGGTTATTCAGGCCTATCGTATTTCGGTGGATCCCAGGGCGATTGGACGTGCCTTGACCGCGCTGGTCTGGCTGCGCACCGACCCGGCCAAGGGCAACAAGAAACTGGTAAAATCCCTGATCAAGGCCGATGAAGTGCTCGAATGTCATCACATGACCGGACGCTTTGATTTTCTCGTCAAACTGCGCCTGCGTGATACTGCCCATCTGGAATCGTTTATTTCCGACACGATCAAGGAAATGCCCGGTGTTGTAGAAGTTCTGCCGGAAATCGCCTTGTCGACGTCAAAGGAAACGCTGTTTGTTCCAGCAGAAGCCGAAAACGACTGATCGATTTACGCCACCCGGAAATATTTTGATGAAAAGCCGGGTGATGGCATTGCCGGTCATCATTTCCTAAGTATCTGAGTGTTATTGCTTTGTGAGTTGCCAACGAACAGCTTGATCCGCCCATTGTGAGATCCGAAAACAGGAGCCCCCGAAATGATTGAATCGATGAATCTGGTGATCCTGATTGCATCGATTCTGGTGGTGGTTGCTGTTTTCACCAGTCTGGTCAGCTTCCGGGTCGGCGCACCCTTGCTGCTGGTGTTTCTGTTTGTTGGTCTTGGGGCGGGCGAAGATGGCATTGGCGGCATCATGTTCGACAATGCGCCGCTGGCCTATTTCATCGGCTCCATCGCACTCGTCCTGATCCTGTTTGACAGTGGTTTTGAAACCCAGTTTCGAACGCTGAAAATCGCGGCCGGGCCATCGCTTGTTCTGGCGACATTCGGGGTGCTGATCACCACCGGCGTGATTGGCGGGGTCACCTGGCTGGTGCTCGATGTGCCCTGGCTGGTGGCACTTTTGTTTGGCGCGATTGTCAGTTCCACCGATGCGGCGGCGGTGTTTTTCCTGTTGCGCGTGGGCGGCATCAATCTGCGTGATCGCACGCGCAGCACGCTTGAAGTTGAGTCGGGATCAAACGACCCGATGGCGGTGTTTCTCACCATCTCGCTGGTCGAACTGATCATCCTTGGCGGTGGCGACAATATCGCGCTGGAACTCCTCCAACGTTTTGTGCTGCAGATTGGGCTGGGCGGTGTGTTCGGTCTTGCCGGGGGCTATGCCCTGGTCTGGATGATCAACCGGGTCAAACTTGAACCCGGTCTGGTGCCGATCATTACCATGGCATTGGCACTCAGCCTGTTTGGCGCGACCAGTATCCTGGGCGGCAGTGGCTTTATGGCCGTCTATGTTGCGGGGCTTTATGCCGGCAACAGCAAGATGCAGATGAGCGTCGGGGTCCGACGCTTCCAGCATGTCACCACCTGGCTGGCCCAGATCGCGATGTTTGTCACGCTGGGCCTTCTGGCGACCCCGTCCGAATTCGGCGCGGTGATTATTCCGGGCGTCATTCTGGCCCTGGTTTTGGTGTTTGTTGCCCGTCCGGTTGCGGTCTGGCTGTGCCTGATGTTCTTTAACTTCTCGCGCAATGACACGGCCTTTATTTCATGGGTTGGTTTGCGCGGGGCTGTGTCGATCCTGCTTGCCATCGTGCCGATGGTCGAAGGCGTGCCCGAAGGGCAGCTTTTGTTTAACACCGCCTTTATCGTCGTCATCACATCCCTTCTGTTGCAGGGCTGGACGATCCGCAAGGTTGCCAATTGGCTGGGTATCATCGTGCCGCCGCGCCATGGTCCGGTGGACCGTATTGATCTGGAATTGCCCGGCAACGCCAATCAGGAAATCGTGGTTTATCGCGTGCATGAAGCCAGTGCGGTGGCGACCGGTCAGCGCATTCCGCGCTGGGCACGCCCCAGCCTGATCTTGCGCGATGGTGCGTCGCTGCGGCCCCATTCCGCCGGGCCCATTCAGGCAGGCGATCAGGTCTATATCATCACCCCGCCGCGCCATGTCGACCTGCTCGATCAACTGTTTGCCGGTCCGGCCGAAGGCGCCAATGACATCGAACTGTTTGGTGATTTCAGTTTCCCGGCGGACACAAAAATTGCCGACATCGCGCGCCTTTATGGCTTTGCGGTTGACGAAGATGACGTCGAACTGACCGTGGCGACCATCATGGAACGCGAACTTGCCGGCGACCTCGAACTGGGCGATCGCCTGCCCTATGGCACGGTCGAGCTGATCGTGCGCCGCACCGATGACGAACATGGTGTGATTGAAGTCGGCCTGGCGGTCGAGCAGCAAAAAACCAAACCCAAACGCCGCATCCCGATTTTCCACTCACGCAGTGAGTTGCTTGAAATCTGGAAGGACTGGCAAAAACGCAAGCGGGCTGAAAAGAACTCAGTCCTTCAGGCCAGAACCACCACCCCGGCCGATGCCGTCATTGTCGATGCGACAGGCGCGCCAAAGGCTGTCGTTTCGGAAACCAACGACGCCGATCCGGACCCGACACCTGCTGAAGACGAAGAAGACAGCAAAAAGACCGAGCCCAAATAAGCTCAATTTACCCTGCTAATTGATTAGCCTGTCTAATGCCCGCATCAAGAATACTGGTTTTGGGCCGGGCAAAAACGGCTATAAATTCTGCCCCAGCATATGGGTATGATGCCCCAATTTTACGGAGAATGAAGATGAACGGTGCGGCCTATTTCGAACGCATGGCGCATTACAATATCTGGGCCAACAAACATGCCTATGATGCCTGCGCGAAATTGCCAAAGGCCGAACTGGATGCGCCCCGCCGCACCTTCTTTCCGTCAATCATGCGCACGCTGAACCATCTTGTCGTGGCAGATCGCCTGTGGATGGGCCGGTTGCTTGGCAGTCCGGTGACCATGGCGCTTGATACCGTGCTGTATGAAGATTTCGATGAGCTGCGCACGGCACGCGAAGCCGAAGATCAGGCCATTCTGGAATTCACCCGCAACCTGACTGACGCCGAAGTCTCATCCGATCTGACCTATCAGTCGGTCACGGCTGGCGCCTATACCATGCCGCGCGATCTGATCATGGGCCACATGTTTAACCATCAGACCCATCATCGCGGCCAGCTGTCCAACATGCTGATCGAAGCGGGTTCCGGCCCGCTTGAGATCGATCTGATCTATTTCGGGCGGGAGCTGTTGGCATGATCGAGCTTCTCATTGCCTATACGCCGTTTCTGATTGCCGCCCTTCTGCTCAATATCTCGCCCGGGCCGGACATGGCCTATATTGTCGGGCAAACCGCCGTGCATGGGCGCAAGATCGGTTTGTTCTCCTCGATTGGCGTGATTTCCGGTGCCTTTGTCCATGTCCTCGCGGCAACCTTTGGGCTCTCGGCGATCCTGGCAACCTCGGCCCTGGCCTTTGCCATCGTCAAATGGATCGGGGTGGCTTATCTGGTCTGGCTTGGCATTGGCGCACTGCGCAGCAGCTTTGCCAAGTCTGAGGCAGATGAAGCATCTGATGCGCCCGCCGCACCGATTTCAACCAAACCGATGACGGCCTTTGCCGCCTGGCGCCAGGGGGTGATGATTGATGTGCTGAACCCCAAGGTTGCGATTTTCTTCATGGCCTTCCTGCCGCAATTCATTGATCCCGCACGTGGCAATGGGGCGGTTCAGTTTTTGTTACTCGGTCTGATGGTGCTTCTGATCGCCTTTGTGGTCGAAGGCATGCTGGTTTTGGCAGTGGCCTCGGCCGCAGGCCGGATCAAGGGCAGCCGCAAACTCGGCGCGTGGCTGCATCGTGCGCTTGGCGCCATGTTCATCGCCCTTGGCGTGCGCCTTGCCATCACCCAGCAATAAGCAAACTCGGCCAAGTGTGGGGGCAGGCGTGGTTTGTTTGCTGCCCCGCCCGACCATCCCTTATCAGGATTTCCTTGCCAGATAACGCACCAGTGCCCGCGATGCCGGGGCGGCGGAAATGCCGTGTGCGAGGATGCTGATGCAAATGATCATGGTGCCGGCGGCAAACAGGGGCCTGAACTCGCCCGGGTCAATCATGGTCGCCATGATCAGCATGTAAATGACCGAGGCAATGCCGCGCGGCCCGAACCAGCCGATATAAAGCTTCTCGCCCAGGCTATAGGGACTGCCAATCATGCAGACCCACACGCAAAGCGGGCGCAGAATGGCAAGGCTTGCGATGGAAAACACCAGCATCGACCAGGTCCAGGCATCATAAAGCGCTGGCACGACAATCAGGCCAAAGACAAAAAAGGTCAGCATGGTCAGAAGCTCTGACTCGGCCTCGCCAAAGCTTTCAATCGCATCCTTGACCGCATCGCTTGAGATATTAAGCGCAAGCCCACCGGCAAAGGCGGCAACAAAGCCATTGCCGCCCAGTTCCTCGGCCAGCAGGAAAATGAAAAGGGCGGCCAGAACGCCCAGCAACCTTTCAAACCGGGCCACAATGGTGCGGTGCCTGACCGCGTGATTGACCACCTGACCAATGACATAGCCACAGACTACCCCGATGACAGCGCCAATCGAAATCTCAAGCAGCGCTTCCGCGACCCAGCCCTGACGCCCGTCACTGAGTAAATTGGCTTCAAGCAACACCGCCGTTGTGAAAACCGGCAGGACCAGGCCGTCATTCAACCCGCTTTCAATATTGATGCCCTGGCGCACCGGATCGGGCACGCCCTTGTTTTCCAGCACCGGTCGGCCAAGCGCGGCATCGGTCGGGCTGACAATAAGGGCAAGGATGAGGGCCGGCACGAGGCCGACGGAGGGATCAAGCCCGACGATAAAGGCCCACGTCACCCCGATGGTCAGCGGCAACCCCACCAGCAAAAGCCGGATCGCCACATTGCGCGCGGCACTTTCCTTACGGTAATCGAGCACCGCGGCATCAAGGAACAAAATGATCGCGAGCGTCATCTCGGCAAAGCCGGTGGCAAAATGAATGCTGCCCGAAAGCGCATCCATCGGCGCGCCGTGCCAGATGCCCAGCGGCAAGGCAACGAGCATCCCGGTCAGCACCATCATCATCGGTGATGAAATATTGCGCCGTTGCAGGCGGCGCGATTGCAGCCCATAGACCAGCCCGGAGCCGAGAAAAAGAATGATCACCCATTCAAACATGGCACTGCCCAACCTGTTGCCCTGATCAGTGAATTTTGCCCGAAAGGTGCGTGATCGCCAAATGGTTAGCGCATCAACGGCCTTACGCGATGGCCTTTTGCAGGACCGCAAGCCCCTCGGCATGGGCGCGTTTGTCGCCACTGGCAATCACCAGATCACCGCTATTAATCGTCAGGCTGTTGCCTTCCCAGTCGGTGATCACACCGCCGGCCCCCTCGATCACTGGCACAGCGGCACAGAAATCATAGGGCTGCAGGTTTGACTCGACCAACACATCGCCAAACCCCATGGCAATCAGGCCATAGCCGTATGAATCAATGCCGTAAATCGGCTGTTTGGCTGCGCCAAAAGCCGCCTCATATCCGGCAATGGCCTTTTTGGTGACGAAAAGATCCGGTCCGGTGGTTAAAATGGTGGCATCTTTCAGGTGCGCGCATTCGCGTGCCGTGACCGGTTGGCCATTTAACGTCGTCGGCTGGCCTTCCACCCCGATCCAGCGTTCACCCAGGATCGCCTGATCAATTACACCCAGCACCGGCTTGCCATTGCGGCACAGCGCGATCAGGGTATTGAAGCTCGGCTTGCCGGTAATGAACGACTTGGTGCCGTCAATCGGGTCAAGGATCCAGACATATTCCGCATCAAGATTTTCCGGCCCGTATTCCTCGCCCAGAATGCCATGGTCGGGCAGTTCCGCATTGATCAGGTCGCGCATGGTGCGCTCGATCGCCCGGTCGGCATCGGTGACAAGGCTGGCATCGCCCTTTTCATCGATTTCAAGCGGCCTGCGGTAATAGCTTTGCAGCACAGGGCGCGCCGCATCGGCAAGCTTGTGGGCCATGGCAAGAAACGGGTGGTCGTTGGTCATCAGATATCCTGTGTCGGGCAGTATGGGGCAGGGGTTAGTGGGCAAGGGGCGGCGCGAAAATCACGCCATCGCTGCCTTGATGGTCGTCAGAACATCCTGATGGCAGCGCGCATCACCACTGGCCACCACATCACCGGCACTGTCGATACCAAGCGGCTTGCCCGCCCAGTCGGTCATCACCCCGCCAGCACCCTCAACCACCGGGACAAGCGCGCAGAAGTCATAGGCCTGAAGCCCGATCTCAACCACGGTATCGGCAAGGCCAAGGGCGGTCAGGCCATAGGCATAGGCATCCACCCCATACATCGGCACCCGGCATCCCTTGGAAACCGCGTCATAGGCTTTTTTTGCGTCTCCCGCAAACAGCTCCGGTGCGGTGGTAAAGAAGGTCGCGCTTTTCAGGTCGTCGCATTCGCGCGCGCTGACTTCGCTACCATTCATCGTGCTTGCCTGGCCCATCACACCGACCCAGCGTTCATCGGTAATTGCTTGGTCGATAATGCCCAGAACCGGTTTGCCGTTGTGGCAAAGTGCGATCAGGGTCGCAAAGCTCGGCTTGCCGGAAATAAACGATTTGGTGCCGTCAATCGGGTCCAGCACCCAGACATATTCCGCGTCGACATTTTCCCGGCCATGTTCCTCGCCCAGAATGCCATGATCGGGCAACTCGGTATTCAGGATATCGCGCATGGTGCGTTCGACTTCGCGATCGGCAATCGTCACCGGGCTGTCATCGGCCTTTACATCAACCGCGACCGGAGTGCGGTAATATTTGCGCACGACCGGGCGTGCGGCATCGGCCAGCTTGTGGGCGATTTCCAAAAACGGATCGAGATTTTCCATAAAGGCATTCCTGCAAGCGGTTGTGTTCGGGCGGGATATGGCCGGTACTATTTCCGCTTTGCACCAAGAACGCAAGGATGCCCTTTGATATCCCCCGGGTCACATCCCCAAACGCAAACAGGGAACAGTTTCCTGTCCCCTGCAAAATCGGTGCTGACCTGAAATATTCAGTCAGGCGATATGATTACTGTGCGGTGGTTGCCTCAACGGCGTCACCGGCTTCCTCGGCTGCTTCATCAACCGCCTCGGCAGCTTCGATTGCGGCCGGATCAGGCAGGGCAACCGGGTTGTCGGACTTGATGTTCAGCCAAGCAATAACCGCAGCACGGTCAGAAGCCTTGCGCAGGCCACCAAAGCTCATCTTGGTGCCATCGATATAGTCACGCGGCTTGTACAGGAACTCGTTCAGCTCTTCAAAGCCCCAGGTGCCACCGTGGTTGGCCATGCCGTCAGAGTAGGAGAAGTCATCCTTGTGGGCAAAGGCCGCACCAACGATGCCATACAGGTTCGGGCCGGTTTTGTTCGGGCCGCCTTTTTCGACATCATGGCAGGATGCGCATTTCTTGAAGACTTTCTCGCCGTCACCCATATCGGCCGAAGCCAGCATGGCAAGAATCGGTTCCGGACCAGCTGGTGCCGCCGGAGCAGCAGCAGGGGCACTTGCGCCCGCCATCACATCTTCAGAGAACGGATATACCGGTGCTTCCAGTTCTTCGGGACTGACCAGCGCGCTGCCGACCTTGCCGACAACCACTACCAGAAGCACAGCACAAATAACACCGGCGACGATCTTGTTGATTTCCATCGTGTTCATGACGGGACCCCGTTACAGCCTAATCACTCTCAGGTTTTATCTTTATGTTCTACCCATGCGTTTCCGGCAATCCTCATTGAAGAGAAACACACGTGTAACCGCTGGCAAAACTGGTTGATGGGAAACTATACGTTTCAGCGATTTGCATCAACCTTTCTTAAACACCAAGGCGAATATCCATGCTTTAGAACTTTCGTCTAGTGTTGTTTGAAAAACGATTCCGCCTTTCGCCTGCCCACCAAAACCGGCTAATGTCGCGCCGATTCATACCTGTGTTCTGCCATCGCTTGTTCACATCACGCTTTGCGCAAGATCAAAAAACGGGTGTTTTGTGCCTGAACGGAGTGAAGAAATGTCGACCCCGCGCAATCCTGTCGTTGTAATTCCCGCCCGAATGGCGTCCACGCGTTTGCCCAATAAACCGCTGGCCGATATCTGTGGCGAACCAATGATCGTTCAGGTTTGGAAGCGCGCGACGGAAGCGGGAATCGGCCCGGTTCTGGTGGCCTGCGCCGAACAGGAAATCGCCGATGCGGTCACCGCTGCCGGTGGTATTGCCGTTCTGACCGACCCCGACCTGCCCAGCGGATCGGACCGCGTCCATCAGGCGCTTGAGGCTTTTGATCCCGACGGCAAGTTTGATGCCGTGGTCAATGTGCAGGGCGATCTGCCGACCATTGACGCGGCGGATATCCGCGCGGTGTTTGAACCGCTGGCCGATCCCGATGTCGATATCGCGACTCTGGCCGCTGAAATCAAACGCGACGAAGAACGCACCAATCCCAATGTGGTCAAGGCCGTCGCGGCCTTTGGGGCTGGCCGTGTTGCGCGCGCCCTTTATTTCACCCGGGCAACTGCGCCTTATGGCGACGGGCCGCTTTATCATCACATCGGTCTTTATACTTATCGCCGTGCGGCGCTGGATCGGTTTGTAACCCTGCCACCCGCCGAACTTGAAAGCCGCGAAAAGCTCGAACAGCTGCGCGCGCTTGAAAACGGCATGGTGATCGCGGTTGCCCTGGTCGATGGTGTGCCGCTGGGGGTCGATACCCCCGAAGACCTTGAACGCGCGCGACTTGTCTTGGGCGCGTAATTGGGGTTTTCTATCCGACCGCACCGCAATGGGGTGCGGCTCTATAACAAGTCTTTATGCTTACTTCAGGAAACAGCCAGATGACTGCGCAACAAAGGATCGCTTTTCAGGGAATGCACGGTGCCTATTCGGATCAGGCAGCCCGTCGCGCCTTTCCGGGTGCAACGACAGTACCGTACAGGACCTTTGAAGGCGCATTTGGCGCGCTCGAAGAAGGCGAGGTCGATCTGGCAGTGATCCCGATTGATAACACGCTGGCCGGTCGTGTCGCCGACGTGCACCACATCCTGCCTGAATCCGGTGTTCATATTATCGGGGAAACCTTCCTGCGCATTAACCACGCGCTGGTCGCCGTCCCTGGTACGAAGATCGAAGACATCAAGGAAATCCACAGCCACGTTCACGCGCTCGGCCAATGCCGTAAACTGCGTAAGGAACTGGGTGTGAATGCCGTGGTCGGCCCCGATACCGCCGGCTGTGCCAAGGAAGTCGCTGATCGTGGCGATAAATCCATCGCTGCCATCGCGCCTGTACTGGCGGCCGAGATTTATGGCCTTGATGTGCTCCGGACCGAGGTCGAGGATGCGGCGCACAACACCACGCGCTTCATCATCCTGGCCCGCGAACCGCTTGATATCGCCAATGATGGCACCCCGGTCGTGACAAGCTTCGTTTTCCGGGTGCGCAACGTCGCCGCCGCCCTTTACAAGGCACTTGGCGGTTTTGCCACCAATGGCATTAACATGACCAAGCTTGAAAGCTACATGGTCGAAGGTCAGTTCACCGCGACCCAGTTCTTTGCCGAAGTCGAAGCCCATCCCGAACAGCTCGGCCTGCGCCACGCGCTCGAAGAACTGCAATTCTTCTCGCATGAGGTCCGCATCCTCGGCGTCTATCCGGCCCATCCCTTCCGCAAGGATAACCATCCCCCGGCGGAATAGACCCGCAGCAAAAGCAAGAATCAAAAAGGGCCGGACATTAATTTGTCCGGCCCTTTTTCGTGGTTTGGGAACTTACGCCCCGGCTTGCTTGAGCAAGTCAGACGAGAACCGCTTGATGATCTGGGTCAGCTCGCTCGAACGGCTTGAAAGCTCGGCGGAGGCTGATTTCAGTTCATCTGCTTCCTGTGTCGTGCTCTGGGCATTGTTCATGGTGTCTTCAACACTGTTGGAGATATCCTTGACGCCATCCGCACTGCGGTTGGCATTGCCCGAGATTTCCTGTGTTGCGGCACCCTGTTCTTCAATCGCCGCTGCAATCGCGGTCGAGGCACCGCGAACCTGTTCGATGGTTTCCGAAACCCGCGAAATGCCGGTCACCGCACGTTCGGTGCCATCAATGATGTCATTGATCTGGGCGGCAATCTCGTCGGTTGCCTTTGCCGTCTGGGTCGCCAGGTTTTTGACCTCGTTGGCGACAACGGCAAAGCCTTTGCCCGCTTCACCGGCGCGCGCAGCCTCGATGGTCGCGTTCAGGGCCAGAAGGTTGGTCTGGGCGGCGATGTCGTTGATCAGGCCGATGATTTCCTTGATCTTCTCGACCGTTTCCGACAGGCCGGCGACATCATTGGATGCGCTTTGGCTTTCATCGGTTGCCCGCTCGACCGTGTTCGACATCTGGGAAATCTGAACATTGATTTCCGTGATCGACGATGACAGCTGCTCGGTCGCGGCCGCAACGGCATCGACACTTTGCGATACTTCACCCGCAGCCGACGCCGCATGCTGGCTTTGACCCAGGATGCCATCGGCATTTTGCGCCATGCTGATTGCAAGCTCATTGCTGCGCTGGACTGATTGATCCAGGGCACCGGCAATGCCGCCGACCTCAGATTCAAGTTTGGATGCGATTGCGCGGATATTGGCACGGCGTTCTTCGTCGGATTTTGCCTTGAGACCATCCGCATCGGCTTCAAGCTGCTGGGCCTGTGCCGATTTGTCACGCAGGGCCAGAACCCCTTCGCCCATATCGCCGATTTCGATAAACCGGGAATCGGTTTCCACGGGCGCATTGTAATCGCCCTCGGCAATGGCGCGGATGCTGTCATTCAGCCCGACAATACCGCGCGTGATCCGGGTGCCGACAATCCAGGACAGGATACCGGCAATCACGATGGCGATGGCCGAAATGATCACGATATGGGTGATGATGGATACGAATTCCGACTGGACGTCATCCATGTAAACACCAGCACCAAGCGCCCAGTTCCATTCGGTGATTGGGCGGACATAGGCTGCTTTTTCAATCAGCTTGTCGCCTTCGCCGGGCTTTTTGGTTTCATAGGTAATAATGTCGCCGCCCGCCTTGGCCGCGTTGACGATCATTTTGCGCACCCGGCTGTCGGGATTACAGGCTCCGACATCTTCCGGGCTGAGCGGATCAAGCACCATGCAGTGATTATAATCGGCGGCATAAATATAGTTCTCGCCATCGAACCGATAGGCATTGAGCACTTCAAGCGCTGCGGCCTTGGCGTCGGCTTCGCTCATTTCGCCGCTTTTGGCTTTGGCGACATAGCTGTTGACGATGGTCACGGCACCTTCGGTCAGATGCGAAATCTGTTCGAATTTTCCGTTACGCAGGCTTGTTTGGTAGTTCAAGGACACTGTCGCGATGATGGCAAGAAGCACAACCAGACAGATAGCAGGGATGGAAAAGATCCCCGTCAGAACGCGAAACCGCATGGAATTCCCCTTCTAAAATGCAGTTCTCCACTCGGTACATGTTATTCTTGTCCTAAAGGGTTAATTTAAAAAGAAACTTTCGTCGCATAATCAGGCGCTAAGCGTTTTTGCATGGCTGATGGGCGCGGGGATTGATTGACTTATTGGCGGGCGCCCTGTATCACCCGGCTCATTCCTTCGCTTGCAAAGACAGAATGAGCTGTCAGGAACTGTATGAAAAGGCGAGGGCGGCTGTATCGTGATGACGGTGTGGCCTCACATCATTTGCCTCTCATGCGGGTCCGACGCTGGCTCTTTGCCAAGCACCGGTCATGACTGCGTTTGGGCAGGCACTTTAGGCGTTAACATGTCGCCGACCGGATAAACGAAGGACTTTCCTTTATGACTGATTTTAACGGGCTCAAACTGATCGAGCCCCTGCTGCGCAATGTTGAAGCGACCGGGTTTACGGCGCCGACCGAAATTCAGGCAGCCACCATCCCGGCTCTTCTCGAAGGCAATGACCTGATGGGTATTTCCCATACAGGTGGCGGCAAAACGGCCGCTTTCTGCCTGCCATTGCTGCAGCGCCTTGCTGAAAATCCCAAGCGCCCGAAACCGGGTCAGCCGCGTGCCGTTATTCTGGCACCGACCCGCGAACTGGCGACCCAGATCGGCCAGTGCCTGCGTGATTTCAAAAAAGGCATCCGCCTGTTTTCTTCTGTTGTCTTTGGTGGCTCCCCGATGGGCCCGCAGATTCAGGAACTGCGCCGTGGCGTGGATATCCTGGTTGCAACCCCGGGCCGTTTGCTGGATCACATGTCGCGCAACACCGTGCGTTTTGACGATGTCGAAGTCTTCATTCTTGATGAAGCCGACCGCATGCTCGACATGGGCTTCTCCGAAGACGTTCTGACCGTTGCCGAACTTCTGCCGAACGATCATCAGACGGTGATGTTCTCGGCAACCATGCCGGCCGAAGTCAAACATCTGACCGATCGTCTGCTCAAAAACCCGGTCAAGGTCGAAACCGCACCGCAGGCCAGTGTCACCGAGCGCGTAACCCAGCGTGGCATGTTCGTGAAACGTCACGACAAGACCAAGCTTCTGGTTCAGCTGCTCAAGCGTGATGAAGCCGAACGTGTTCTGGTCTTCACCAAAACCAAGGCAGATGCCGACGAACTGTCGTTCCAGCTGCGCGATGAAGGTGTCGACAGCGACGCCATTCATGGTGACAAGCAGCAGCGCATTCGTCAAAAAATCCTGCGCAACTTCCGCAATGGCCGTTTCCCTGTGCTGATCGCAACCGATGTTGCGGCACGTGGTATCGACGTTCCGGGCATTACGCACGTGATCAACTATGATCTGCCCCAGGATACCGACAGCTATGTTCACCGTATCGGTCGTACCGGTCGTGGCAGTGCCGAAGGCATCGCGATTTCGTTCTGCGAACCGCGCGACATTCGTCTGCTGCGCAACATCGAACGCCTGATCAAACAGGAAGTCGAGATCGACGAAGATCACGAATTCCATGCTGCCCCGCCGCCCCGTTCAAACGGTGGTGGTCGCGGTGGCCGTGATGGTGGTCGTGGCTTCGGTGGCCGTGGTCGCGGTGGCTTTGGCGGCGGTCGCGATGGCGGTCGTGGCCGTGGTTTCGGCGGTGGCCGTGACGGTGCCCGTGGTGACAATCGTGATGGTGGTCGCGGTCGTGGCTTTGGCGGCGGACGTGATGGCGGGCGCGGCGAAGGTGAACGCGCTGCACGTGATGGTGGCGGTCGTCGTGACTTTAATGATCGTCCGCGCCGTGATGGCGGTGACTTCCGCAATGATCGCAAGCCGCGCTTTGACAATGATGACCGTGCACCGCGCGGTGATCGTGAAGATCGCAATGGTGGCGGTCGTGGTGGCAACTTCCGTCCCCGTGGCGAAGGTGGCAACCGTGACGAACGTCGTTTCGGCGACAAGCCGCGTGGTGATCGCGGTGGTAACTTCCGCGGCCGCGATGGTAACCGTGGCGACAATCGTGATGGTGGACGTCGTGACTTCAATGATCGTCCGCGTCGCGACAACCGTGGTGGCAACCAGGGAATGAAACGCCGTTCGGCGTAAGTCTGCCCCGCTTGTGTGCGGGCACGGATTGAAGGCTGTGCAGGGGATCGACATCGCCCAGGCGTCATGTCGGAGCACAGAACTTCATAAAAAAACACATACGGGGGACCGGCTGGCAACAGCTGGTCCTTCGCCATTTTGGCGTGTGTTACCCGATCTCGAATTTCGAATAATGCGTATTTCGACCTATTCCTTAGTGTGGAATTGAACTAAATTTGCTACACCTACGAGTAAGTTTTCTGGTCTGAATGCAGCCCTGGATTGGGCGGCAGGCAGGGAAAGAGTGGTAATGATGAAGATCTGGCTTGCATCTTTGGCCGTGTTTTTGGCCACCGTGATAGGTTCGGGGCCGCTTCGCGCGCAATCCGATGAAAACGGCGGTGTGCGTGATGCCGACGGGCAGCGCGACTGCACCCGTCTGGTTGCCTCGGGCAATCCGGATTATCCGCCTTATCTCTGGGTCGCCAAGGATGGTGAAACCCTTAACGGGGCGGCGGCCGAATTCATCAAGCGGGTCGGCGAGTTCGCCGGTATCGAGATTGATGTGGTCTATGCCGGCAATTGGGGCCGCGTGCAGCAACGCATGCGCGAAGGGACCCTTGATATGATTGCCGGGGCCTTTCTGACCCTGCCGCGCCTTGATTACATGGACTATTTCTATCCGGCCTTTCAGGGCACCCGCACCCTGATCTGGACGCGCGACAATCTTGATCTGGGCTATAGCCAGTGGTCCGATCTGCTCGGCATCGAAGGCCTGACCGTGATCAATAACAGTTTCGGACAGGAATTTGACGCCTATGCCCGTCACAACCTGACCATTCGCGAAGTCCCCAGCCTCGAGCAGGGCCTGCAGATGCTCTCGCTCAACCGGGCTGAATATCTGATCTACGAAGAATTCCCCGGCAAGGCGGTCGCAGCACACGAAAACATCACCAATATCCGCAGCTACGACACCCCGGTCAGTGCCGAAAACCTCTATCTGACCATGTCGCACAAATCCGAATGCAATACCGGTGAACTGCGCGGACGCCTGTCGCGTGCCGTCTTCGACCTCGTCTCGCGCGGCGTCATGTCCGAACTGCTCGAAGCCAGCATCAAGGAATGGGGCGAACACACCAACTAGGGCATTAGCCAGCCTGAACGCCCGAAACGGCGGGGCCGGAACACCCACCGGCCATTCCGCCCCACGAACCCGCTTGGCGAACCCGCCCGGTCTTTGCACCCGGCGGGCCCAGACACTTCCCGGATTGTACACGCACCCAACAGCGCGCCACGCTGCAGCATGCATCCCTGCCGCACACCCCAGCAGCTCCGGAAGGGACGCACGCCTGCATCACCGGGATCCCGCCGCGATGCGCTGACGGCAACCGCGCGACCACTCCAATCATCCGGCTGCCCCAGTCGGCCAGCCGCTCCAACCGCCCGGCCTTCCCAAGCCCCAGTGCGGGTAAAGCCCCCGGCCACCCAAAACCCCCAGCCGCCCAAAGTCTCCAGCCGGCCAAGGCCCCAGTCGACCAAAACCTTTAGTCACAGGGTCCGCAACCGCCCAGAAGCTCTCGCCTCAGGACACTCCGCCAACCCAGGGAAAAGCCGCCTGATACCGTGCCTCAATCGGGTTTTTGGCATAAATTGGTATAGCTATGCCGATTTGATTTGACGTTAACGTTAACGTTAACTACAACAGAGTCGCGTCAAATCCCGGTACGGTCCCTCATAACCGTGCCGGCTTCACCACAGGATCGCGACATGGCTTCGTTTGAACCGCAAAACCCCGACTACGCTGCCGAAGTGCGCAAGCGTTTCGCCCAGCAGCCCTACAATCTGTCGATCGGGGCGGAAGTTGCTGATGTGCAGCCGGGCCGGGTTGAGGTGATTGTGCCATCGCGCGCCGATCTAATTCAGCATAACGGCTATTTCCATGGCGGTCTGATCGCGGGTTTGGCCGATATTGCCGGTGGGTTTGCCGGCTGGAGCCTGGTTGAGGCCGATCAGGGGATGCTGACGATTGAATATAAACTCAACATCGTCGCCCCCGGTCTGGGGGATCAGCTCCGTGCGGTGGGCGAGGTTGTTTCACGCGGTCGATCGATCATTGTCACCCGCATCGATGTCTTTGGTGTGAGGAATGATGAACCGGTTCTGTGCGCGACATCGCTTCAGACCCTCAAGGTGATGAAGCTGCCGCCGGAATTATTGGATGATGTCGCATAATCATATCGATTATTCACTTTTATCAAAAAATAAGACCACCAGCGTGAAACACGCGTGAAACAGTTAGAAAATACCGAGAAAACATCTAGGGCAGGAACACCATCATGGCATTTTTCGACTTTCCCGGATTGAAGTTCGATCTTGGCGAAACCGCAGAAGCGATCCGCGAAACCGTCTCCTCCTTTGCCGAGGCCGAAATCGCCCCGCGCGCGGCCGAGATCGATGAAACCAACCAGTTCCCCAATGACCTGTGGCGCAAGTTCGGCGACCTCGGCCTGCTGGGCATGACGGTGTCCGAGGAAGATGGTGGGACTGGCCTTGGTTATCTCGAGCATGTCATTGCCATGGAAGAAATCAGCCGGGCGTCCGCCTCGGTCGCGTTGTCTTATGGCGCGCATTCCAACCTGTGCGTCAATCAGCTCAAACGCAACGCCTCAGCCGAACAGAAGGCGAAATACCTGCCCAAACTGATGAGCGGCGAGCATATCGGGGCACTTGCCATGAGCGAGCCGGGCGCGGGATCGGACGTTGTGTCGATGAAGCTCAAGGCCGAGAAAAAAGGGGATCGTTATATCCTCAATGGCAACAAGATGTGGATCACCAACGGCCCGGATGCCGATACCCTGGTGGTTTACGCCAAAACTGACCCGGATGCCGGGGCCAAGGGCATTACGGCCTTTATCATCGAAAAAACATTCAAGGGCTTCTCGACCGCGCAAAAGCTCGACAAGCTGGGCATGCGCGGGTCGAACACTTGCGAGTTGGTGTTTCAGGATTGCGAAGTGCCCGAGGAAAACATTCTCGGCCAGCTCAATGGCGGGGTGCGTGTTCTGATGAGCGGCCTTGATTACGAACGGGCGGTTTTGGCCGCAGGCCCCACGGGGATCATGCGCGCCTGCATGGATGTGGTCGTGCCCTATATCCATGAGCGCAAGCAGTTCGGCAAGGCGATTGGCGAGTTCCAGCTGATGCAGGGCAAGATCGCCGATATGTACACCACGATGAATGCCTGCCGTGCCTATGTTTATGAAGTTGCCAAGGCGTGCGATCGCGATGAAACCTCGCGCAAGGATGCGGCCGGTGTGATCCTGTATGCCGCAGAAAAGGCGACCTGGATGGCGCTGGAAGCCATTCAGACGCTGGGCGGCAATGGCTATATCAATGAATATCCGACCGGCCGCCTGCTGCGCGATGCCAAGCTCTATGAAATCGGTGCAGGCACCAGCGAAATCCGCCGTATGCTGATTGGCCGCGAACTGTTTGGCGAAACCGCCTGAGTTCTGAACCGCTAAACCGAACCCAAAACCCTCGTCCCACGAACACAAAACGGACTTTGACTATGACCATGAGCACTTCTGATCCGATCGTCATTGTTTCCTGCGCGCGTACCCCGATGGGTGGCCTGCAGGGTGATTTCGCCACCGTGACCGCATCCGAGCTGGGCGGTGTTGCCATCAAGGCCGCACTCGCGCGTGGCGGTGTGTCGGCTGATAACATTGATGAAGTCATCATGGGCAATGTGCTTCCCGCCGGTCAGGGGCAGGCACCCGCCCGTCAGGCCGCCTGGAATGCCGGTATCCCGCGGGCTGCGGGCGCGACCACGATCAACAAGATGTGCGGATCGGGCATGAAGGCCGTGATGTTTGCCCACGATACGTTGGTTGCCGGTGGGGCGGATGTCATGGTGGTCGGTGGCATGGAAAGCATGACCAATGCGCCGTTCCTTCTGCCGAAAATGCGGACGGGCCACAAATACGGTCATGACATGGTTTATGACCATATGGCGCTTGATGGGCTCGAAGATGCCTATGACAAGGGTCGCTCCATGGGCACCTTTGCCGAGGCAACAGCAGAAAAATACGGCTTTAGCCGCGAAGCACAGGATGACTATGCCATCACCTCGCTCAAGCGTGCGCAGGAGGCTGCGCAATCGGGCCATTTCAGTGATGAAATCGCCCCGGTGAGTTACGCCACCCGCAAGGGCGAGGTCACGATTGACGCCGACGAACAGCCGCCAAAAGCCAAACCGGAAAAAATCCCGACCCTTCGCCCGGCCTTTGCCAAGGATGGTACGGTGACAGCCGCTCATTCCGCATCGATTTCCGATGGCGCTGCTGCCCTTGTCATGATGCGCGCGTCCGAGGCCGAAAAGCGCGGGCTTAAGCCGCTGGCAAAAATCACCGGTCAGGCCACCCATGCGCAGGAACCCTGCTGGTTCACGACCGCCCCGATTGACTCGATCAAGAAAGTGCTGACCAAGGCGGGCTGGACCAAGGACGATGTCGATCTTTGGGAAATCAACGAAGCCTTTGCGGTGGTGGCGATGGCTGCGATCCGCGATCTTGAGCTTGATCGCGGCAAGGTCAATGTCCATGGCGGTGCCTGTGCGCTGGGCCATCCGATCGGGGCGACCGGTGCGCGATTGCTGGTGACCCTGATCCATGCGCTTAAAACCCATGGCGGCAAAAAGGGTGTGGCGTCGCTTTGCATCGGCGGGGGTGAGGCCACGGCGGTCGCGATCGAGCTTCTGTAACTTTCAGTTGGAATATGTGAACCAGATTACGCCCCGGCGATCTCTGCGCGGGGCTTTCTGGTGACAAAGAATTGTGGTCCTGCTATCGGATTTGCCGTTTTATCGCGGGGTCCGTGGCTGTTTGCGACAGACTGCGGTGTTGTTGTCGAGGGGTAGTCATGCAAGACGTCTTGAGTCTGGCGGCGCAGAACCTTCTGTCGCCCATCGTTCTGTTCTTTGTTCTGGGGGTGGGTGCCGCCCTTGCGCGATCGGATCTGACGATCCCGGAAGCGTTTGCCAAGGGCATATCGCTTTATCTGCTGTTTGCCATTGGGTTCAAGGGAGGGGTTGCTGTTTCCAATAACGGCATCGACCTGACATTGGGCATGAGCTTGGCGGCGGGTCTGATCCTGTCCTTTGTGCTGCCGTTTATTGCTTTTGCCCTGCTGCGTGCGATATCGCAGCTGAGCCGAACGGATGCCGCGGCGGTGGCGGGGCATTATGGCTCGATCTCGATTGTTACCTTTGTCGCGGCAACCTCGGTTCTGCAAAGTTCGGGCATCGTGGCAGAGGGCTACATGGTTGCTGTTGCGGCCGCGATGGAAGCGCCTGCCATATTCTCGGCCCTGTTGCTGGTATCATCGGGGGGCAAGGGCCGCCTGGACGGGGCGCTGATCCGTGAAATCCTGCTTAATGGTTCGATCGTTTTGCTGGTCGGCAGTTTCTTTATCGGCTGGGTCACGGGCGCGGAGGGCATGGCCAAGATCGAGGCGCTGATTGTTTCGCCCTTCCAGGGGGTTCTGTGCCTGTTCCTGCTGGATATGGGGCTGGTTGCCGGACGTGGTCTCAAACAGGGGCGTGCGGTGTTGCGCCCGGGGCCGCTGGCCTTCGGGGTGTTGATGCCGATCATTGGATCGTGCCTGGGGCTGGTCTTTGCGCTGATTATTGGTTTGTCACTTGGTGGTGCGGTGCTGCTGATGGTGCTGGGCGCCTCGGCAAGTTATATCGCGGTGCCCGCAGCCATGCGCGTTGCCCTGCCCGAAGCCAACCCGTCGGTCTATCTTACGCTGTCACTTGGCGTGACGTTCCCCTTCAACCTGACGCTTGGCATTCCGCTGTATCTTGCGATGGCCAGTGCCGTTCACGGAGGTTAATCCCATGGAAAAGCATGATGCCAAACGCGTAGCGATCATTATCGAAGCCATCATGGAAAGCCGCCTGCGCCAGGCGCTTGAGGGGGCCGGTGTGACCGGCTTTTCGGTTTTGCCAGTCCTTGGCGGATCGGGTCGTTCGGGCAATTGGAGCCGCGATGACACCGTGTCGCGCGGCGGCGGTATGGTTCAGGTGATCTGCATCATCCGGCCCGAGAAACTTGACCGGATGCTGGAAGCCGCATTCGAGGTGGTCGACCGCCATATCGGCGTTGTCACAATTAGCGATTGTCAGGTGCTGCGCGCGGATCGTTTCTAGAAACGTCAGGGTTTTGTTGGGATCAAAACAAAGGAGATCGCACGTTTAAAACGATTCAGAAGGTGTGAATGAGGGCTATCAACTTGGGCGAATTGGTCCTATTTTGGCGACAGCGTCATACAGAATAGGGGACTTCGCGAGATGCCAAAGCCAACCGTTGATCGGATGCTTGCCGGGTTCAAGAGCTTCAAGGCGATGTATTATGATCAGCGCCCGGAGCGCGTCGAAGACCTGGTCAATATGGGCCAGCGACCGGAAGTTCTTCTGATTGCCTGTTCTGATTCCCGCGTTGATCCCGCCATTCTCACCAATGCCGAACCGGGCGAGATGTTTGTCATCCGTAACGTGGCCAACCTTGTTCCGCCCTATGAGCCCGACGAAAATTATCACGGGACGTCTTCGGCAATCGAATTTGCGGTACGCGATCTCAAGGTCAAGGACATCGTCATTCTCGGCCATTCGGCATGCGGGGGCATGCAGGCCCTGGTGAAACATGGCGAAACCGGCAAGGTGCCGGACCGTGACTTTATCGGCGAGTGGGTCAGCATTGCGAAATGCTGCCTCGAACATGGCCCGGATGCCGACAAGGTATCGCGCCATTCGGTACGCAACTCGCTGCAAAACCTGATGACATTCCCGTTCATCAAGGAACGGGTCGAGGCCGGTGACCTCAAGCTGCATGGCTGGTGGTACGGCATGAAAGAAGGGATCCTGTGGCGCTTTGATGCCGAGCAGGACAAATTTGTTCAGGGCGAAGAATAAGCCCGGCCTGATTGATCAAGATGATCTTCTGATCGCAGGACCGGACATCGCCCACGAACACATATTGGGAGGATGACCGTCATGCGGTTGGAAGAACATCAGATCATGGTGCGCGACACCGCGCGCGAGTTCGCCGAAAACGAACTCAAACCCAATGCCGCAAAATGGGACCTCCACCATACCTTCCCGGCAGAAGCCATCGCCGGGCTGGGCGAGCTTGGCTTTTTGGGCATGCTGGTGCCGGATGAATATGGCGGGGCGGGCATGGATCATGTCGCCTATGCCTTGGCGCTTGAAGAAATTGCCGCCGGGGATGGGGCGACCTCGACCATCATGTCGGTGCATAACTCTGTCGGCTGCATGCCGATCCTGAAATTCGGGACAGAGGCCCAAAAACAGGGATTTCTCGTGCCGATGGCGCGCGGCGAAAAGATCGGGGCTTTCTGCCTGACCGAACCGCAGGCGGGATCAGATGCCAGTGCGCTGCGCACCCGTGCGGTCCGCGATGGTGATCACTGGATCCTGAATGGCGCCAAACAATTCATCACATCGGGGTCTGAGGGCGATGTCGCCATCGTCTTTGCCGTGACCGATCCGGAAGCCGGAAAACGCGGCATTTCCGCCTTTATCGTGCCGACCGATATGCCGGGCTATGTCGTTTCCCGGGTTGAGGAGAAGCTTGGTCAGAATGCCTCTGATACCTGTCAGATCACCTTTGTGGAATGCCGGGTGCCAGCCGAAAATATGCTGGGCGAGGAAGGACATGGCTACAAGATCGCGCTGGCCAATCTTGAAGGCGGGCGCATCGGCATTGCTGCCCAATCGGTCGGCATGGCGCGCGCGGCGTTTGAGGCCGCCAAGGACTACGCCAATGAACGCGAAACCTTTGGCAAGAAGATCATTGATCATCAGGCGGTGGCGTTCCGTTTGGGCGATATGGCGACCAAGATTGATGCCGCCCGCTTGCTGGTGCAGCGCGCCGCCACCTTGCGCGATGATCACAAGCCCTGCCTGACCGAGGCCTGCATGGCGAAAATGTACGCGTCTGAAATTGCCGAAGAGGTTTGCTCGGCCGCGATCCAGATTCATGGCGGCTATGGCTATCTCAAGGACTTCCCGGTCGAGCGCATCTATCGCGATGTCCGGGTCTGCCAGATCTATGAGGGCACGTCTGATATCCAGCGCATGGTGATTGCGCGTTCGTTGGCGGATTGATGTTGCTAAACCATTGTCGGCTTTCATCAGGGAGAGGCTTTTGAAAGTTCGTTTTAGCTTCCCAGTGAGAGGCAGTTTAGTTGTAAAGCAAAAGGAAGTCGTTCTTGATAGCTTTCGGTTCAATTTCATTGCCAATAATGAACGAGGCGTAGTCGACGAGCTTGTGGTCGAGGTTATGAATGTTCCTCAAGAGAGATGGCCGAGGCTTGATTGGCAGATAGGGGCTCTTGGCTCGCGGTCTCAAGATTTCCCGTTCAAAGTTAACGAAAATATGTTTGGCTTCCGAGATATACGGCAAGAGCTAATCAGACTGGAAGGCTTGCTGAGTGTATACGGGCTGGAGGAGATACTCTTTGGCGAGTTATCGGTGAGTTGGTTCTTGGACGATGGAGACGGAGACATTGCTCACGGGCTTCTTCAGGACTGGAAGCTCTCCGCCCCACTCGAGCGTCCAAGAGAGGGTTATCTTGAAGGTGAATTTATTGAAAGATTGATCACTGCATCTTCTTCGGAGACGGATGAGATATCTTCTTTGAGTTTGTTTAGAGCTGCTAGGTCACATTTTCAGAATCAGAGGTATATTGACTCGATCAGGGCTTTCTATCTCTTCCTAGAGTATCTCTTTGCTGGCGGGCACACGAGCAAGCGTCAAACTGTTGCTGCCTTCCAGCAAAACTCGGTTCTGATCAAAGCAATTGAAGATATGCTTCAAGAGAGAGATGTTCAGGAAAAATTCTACAAAGTGTCGAATAAGTACCGTGCTTTTAGCGTTGGGGTTTCAGCGAATAGTGTCTGTGAGTTTTTATTCGAGATTCGAGGAGCTTTGCAGCACGCAAATGCCTTTGAGATGAGAAAGTGGCATCCTAGTGAGCATGAGGAGCTTCTTACAGAGGCGGCACTATTTTTCGAACTCTCTCACATATTAAGTTGGGAAATTGCAGAGAAAGCAGCGAGCGCAATTGAGCCCAATGGTTAGAACGCAGTAATTGGTGTGATGCTTACGTTTTTGCATGAGGCACCATCACCTCGCCCTGCATCAGGCGTCGGGCGGTGCGAAACACCGTGACGGCGTTAACAGAGAAATCATCGACCGTGCTGCCGCTGATATCGGCATCCAGGGCCAGTGTGCCGGACGGGTGGGCGATGGTCAGTGGTTGACGGGCATCCGTGTTCGCACGCGCCAGTTCATGGGCGACCGAGCCCGGCAGTTTCATGGTCGCGGCCAGACACATGCCGCCTGTAATCGGGCTGGATGCGTGGGCCTGTCCGGTCGAAATCATGCGAAGCACAATATTGGTGGCCGGGCTGTCCTGATCGGTCGGGGCGGAGACGATGGCGATTTGTGGCAGGTTGCGGACCGTAGTTTGGGCGTCTTCTCGGCTGCAAATCCCCATGCGAACGGCTGCGGCAATGCGGATGGTTTCGATCTTGTCCAAAAGACCCGGCGTTTCGGTGATCTCGGCCGGGCTTTCGCGCCCGGTCAGGCCAAGGCTATGCGCATGGATGCAGGCAATCGGGTTGCTGACATCGACCAGTGAGACCTCAACGGCGCCAAAGCCATCGGTCTCGAGAACTTCACGCGTCTTGCCGGTCGGAAGCGTCTTGCCGGTGCTTGATCCGCCGGGTGCCAGAAAGGATAGCGCAATCGGGGCGCCTGTCCCCGCGACACCATCCAGGGCAAAATCGCCGTCGAGTTTCGGCATGCCGTTTTGCAGCGCAAATCTGGCAACGATGATCTTGCCGGTATTGGTATTGTGGATGCGGATGATTGCTTGATCACCCGATGTTTCAACCAATCCTTCCTCAATGGCATAAGGTCCGACGGCCGAGGAGATATTGCCGCAATTGCCCTTGTAACTGATCACCGGTGCATCCACCGAAACCTGCCCGAAGGTGTAATCGATATCGGCGTCATCGCGGGTTGATTTGGCAATGATGGCGATTTTCGAGGTCGAAGACGTCCCGGCCCCCATGCCATCAAGCTGACGCTTGTTCGGATCGGGACTGCCCATGGCACTCAGGATCATGGAATCGCGTGCGGGACCCGCCGGCGGTAAATCCTCAGCCCGGAAAAACAGCGCCCGACTGGTGCCGCCACGCATGAAAACGGCACGGAGCGGGATTTGGGGAGAATGGGTCGTGTTCATTTTGGGGCGCTCCGAAGGGTGATGTTTTGGGGCGGTGGTGCAAAGCGATCAAGGAAGCGTTCGGCGCGCGGTAAGGCATCGTGCAGAAATTGTTTTGGTTCGCGCAGCCATAGCCCGTCGATTTGCCGTGATTTTTCTTCGGAAATCAATACGTCGCGCGGGATTGGTTTAATCTCTGCATCCCAGTCTGCCCAACGCTGGCGGGTGCGGCGAAAACAGTGATCGATGAATGTCTGGCGGTGGCTGTAGCCGCGATAGTCGAAAATCCAGTCATCCCACGCAATGACAATGTGATTGCCGGTAAAGCCCTTGTGCGGGCGAAGCCATAAAGGCGTCATGTCATCGGTGCCGTAACGCTTTAGGAATGCATGGGCAAGAATGTGGCAGGCACCGCAAGCAAAGAACACGCGATCCGGCAAGTTCCAGCGCATCACCGGGTCGCTCTTGCGGTAGTTCGGTGTTCTTGGCTGGTACATCGCGTTCAATCCTGATGCTTGGCGAGCAATCCGTGCTTCTCAAGCAAGCGACGAAACTGGTGGTAGTTCAGGTGAAGGGATTTGGCGGCTTCGGTCTGGTTGTTGGCGTTTTGGCGCAGGGCCTGTTGCAGCAATTTGATTTCGAAATTTGCGACCTGTGATTTGAAGTCGATGGTGCCGTCCGGGGTGCTGTCGGGTTCGGGCGTTTCAGTTGCGCCGGGTTGGCTGGTTGCACTGTTTTCGGTTTCTGACCAGATGCCGTCAAACGGATCAAGGGTGATGTGGGCGAGCGGGGTTTCGTCGTCTTCAGTGAGGTAAATGCTGCGTTCAACCGCGTTGCGCAATTCGCGGATATTGCCGGGCCAGGGATGGCGGAGCAATTGTTCGGCGGCATGCCGCGAGAAGCCCGGGAAAACGCTGCGACCCAGACGTTTGGTCATCTCGAGCGCGAACTGTTCGGCGAGTAACAGGATATCATCAGACCTTTGGCGCAGCGGCGGGACGGCGATGACGTCAAAGGCCAAGCGATCCAGCAGATCGGCGCGGAACTTGTTGGTTTTGGCCAGTTCGCGCAGGTTTTCATTTGTCACACCAATGACGCGGGTGTCGACTTCGATGACTTCCGAGCCACCGACACGCTCAATCTCGCCATATTCAACCACCCGCAAAAGCTTTTCCTGCACGACCGGGCTGGCGGTGGCGATTTCGTCCAAGATGATGGTGCCGCCATGTGCCCGTTCGAACCGCCCAACATGGCGTTTGGTCGCCCCGGTAAAGGCGCCGGCTTCGTGGCCGAACAGTTCGGTATCAAGCAGGCTTTCCGTCAGGGCCGCGCAATTGACCTTGATGAGTGGGCCACCCCAGCGGCGCGAGAGATAGTGCAGGCGGGCGGCAATCAGTTCCTTGCCCGAGCCGCGCTCGCCAATCACCAGACACGGGCGTTCGATCGGCGCCAGACGTGAAACATGTTCAAGGGCGGCCAGAAAAACGGGGTCTTCGCCCAATATCGGTTGCAAGCTATCCATTTCGCGAAAAACGTTATCGAAAAACGACAATATTGTCGCGATAAAAGTTAGTTAAAAAGTCTGATGATTTGTTAAGTCATTGATTTTTCGGAATTTCAAAACTGGCACGGCATTTGAAATGTAGGGTCTGAACTCACTAAGATGTCTGCAATGGCAACAACCAGATAAGCGAAATACAAGGAAAGGCCCGCAGAGCGGGTCGGCATCCCGGTCAAGGGGTTTGACGTAGGAGTTCGCTTATCTGGTCGTTGTCCTTCGGATTGCTCTGATTTGCACGGGCTACTTTGTCGAAAGGCATTGAAAGATATAGATCTTCCTGCTGCCTTGCTCCGCGTATCCGCACAAATCAGAGCAACCATTACAAACATCTTAGTGAGTTCAGACCCTAGATCAGAATTTTTACGTCCCCCGAATGAACAAGGAGATCAGACAATGGGCGTGTTTTCGCGTTTGTCCGATATCGTAAATGCCAACATCAACTCGCTGCTGGATCGTGCCGAAGATCCGGAAAAAATGGTGCGGTTGATGATCCAGGAAATGGAAGACACCCTGGTTGAGGTCCGGTCTGCTGCCGTCAAGGCGATTGCCGACAAGAAGGAAGTCGAGCGCAAGCTTAAAAAACTTCATGACGGTCAGGTCGAATGGGACACCAAGGCGGAATTTGCCGTGTCCAAGGGCCGCGATGATCTGGCGAAGGGTGCGCTGATGGCGCGCCGTCGTCTGGCCGATCAGAGCCTTGTGCTTGAGCGTGAGCTTGAAGTGATCGAGGAAACCCTTGGCAAGTATGACGAGGACCTCAACAAGCTTCAGAACAAGCTCAATGAAGCCAAGGGCAAGCAGCGCGCGGTCGAAATCCGCATGCAGACCGCTGAAAAGCGTGTCAAAATGAAGGAAAAGCTGCATTCGGGTCAGATTGATGATGCGCTTCTGCGTTATGAGCAGATGGAGCGCCGGATTGATGAGCTTGAAGCCGATGCGGACTCCTGGGAGCTTGGCCGAGGCCAGAGCCTTGAAGAGCAGTTTGACGACCTTGAGGCAGAGCTCGGGATCGAGGATGATCTCAAGGAACTCAAAGCGCGTGTGAAAAAAGACACGAAGAAAGACAAATAAGTAACTGGCTCATGTGTTTTGAAGCACAGGTCTGTTTGAAAGAACGAGATGTCGAATATGTGGGCGATTGCCGTACCCTTGATCGTTTTGATCGCCGTTGTTGGCCCGGTCTGGGTGGTGTTTCATTACATCACGGTCTGGAAACGCATGAAGGCCGAGCAACGCACACAAAGCCCGGAACAGACAGCGCGCGAAAAGGAAATCGTGGCCGATCTGAAACAGCGGGCCAAGCGACTCGAAACCCGTGTCGAAACACTTGAACGCCTGTTAGATGCCGAGGTTGCCGAATGGAGGAACAGGATATGACGGCCCAGCAAGCTGCTGCCGGAAATGGTTTTCAGCGCGGTCACAAAAGGCGCGGATGCCGTTCATCGCACGCCAACCGTGACGGAAAGCAATGTCATGGTGTGATCGGCCGGACCACGCGCGGCATTTCAGAAGCCTTTGGCATTCCGCGCAAAGGGGTGCTGATCGCCTTTATTCTGGTTCTGATCTTCAGCTTCCCGGTTGGTGTGATGCTGTTTGGTCTGGCCTGGGCCTATGTCCATCACCCGGACTGGTTCGATGGCCTGCGCGGCAAGGTGCGTGGTGCGGGGCAAAGCACATCGGCCGGACGTGCGGCACGCCAGAACAACAGCAAAGCCGATGCCGAAGACGAACGCCCGACGGTGGGTGTCGATTATGAAGAAAGCTGGATGGAAGATCTGCGTGAGCAGTTTGACGATCTGGAACGGCGTACCGGCTCAATGGAAGGTTTCGTCGCATCGGGTGATTACCGGACGGCGTCGGAATTCAAAAAGATGAAGGACGAAGACGCGGCCAACAGTGCCGATGATGCGGACGACAAGCCGGACGCACCGAAGGCATAAGCCTTTGCCATACAGATTTTTACGAGATTGACGACGGTTTCAGCTTTCCCCAATCCCCCCTCGCGTTAGCAATGTGAGATCGTCGTCAAACATATGAACCGGACCTTTTCCCAAGGTCCGGTTTTGTTTTGTCTGGAACTTGGGTTCGGGGTCAGGCGATGCGTTTTTGCGCCGTGCTACTGGCCGGGGCAAAGGCATCGTGGATGACGTTTTTAAGCGCGGTTGTGGGTTCGCCGTGGGCCTGACGGGATGTCCGGATCACGGTCGTGACCGAAGGCGGGGCGGGGAAGACATCGGTAATGACCTGAATATCAGGTGTCAGGCAATGATCGCCGATCAGGGCGACGCCAAGCCCCGATGCGACGGCAGACACAATCGCATTGCTGCTGGCACAGGTCAGAATGGTTTCAAATCCTGATGCATGGGTCAGGCCGGTTTCCATGGCCCATTTCTGATAAAAACAATCCGGATCAAATGCCAGAAACGGGATCGGTTTTGACCAGTCGAGTTCGAAATCATGGGCCTTGATCCAGTGCAGCGGTGTCTGGCGCAAGACAATATCGGTTGGGCGTTTGAGGTGCTCAAACAGATCAAAGACGCCAAGATCAATCTCGCGATCCTCAAGCTGTTGCGCGATATGCAGGCTTTGGCCGGTGGTGGTGCTGACCGCGACGTCGGGATAGAGCTTTTTGAAATGACCGAGAATGCCGGGCAGGCCGTTATTGGCCATGTCCTCGGTCATGCCAAGGCGCAGACGCCCTTTCAGCGGTTTGCGCGCCAGGCTGATCAGGGCTTCTTCATGAATGGCGAGAATACGCCGACCATAGGTCAGAAGCTGCTGACCTTCGCGGGTGAATTTTGCCCCGCCGGCGCGACGATCAAGAATGGCGTAGCCCAGCCCGTCCTCAAGCCGTTTGATTTTGTGCGATATGGCTGATTGCGACAGGGCAAGATGATCGGCCGCGCGGGTAATGCCGCCGTGATCGGCAATGGCGCACAGTGCTTCGAGGCTTGCGATATCAAGACGGGGCATGGTGGGTTCTTTCCTGACGGCGTGTGCATCATGACAATTTAAGATGATATAATGATATCTATTCATTTGTGTCATGGCAAGCTGCGGCCCATCATCGGGGCATCAACAGATTTCCCGATGTAAGGAGAACCCGATGAAGCCGGTCGCAAATGATCATGTCCTGATAAACAACACACGCATTGCCCACGGGGTGTATGGCGATGGCGTGCCTGTCATTTTACTGCATGGTACGCCGTCATCCTCCCTGATCTGGCGCTATAGCGTCGAGCCGCTGGTGACTGCCGGATACAAGGTGCATGTGTTTGATTTGCTGGGATACGGGCTGTCGGAACGGCCATGGGACTCGGCAATCGATACATCTATCAGTGGGCAGCTACCGATCCTTGAAGGGTTGATGGATCACTGGGGGCTGACATCGGCCCATATTGTTGGCCATGATTTTGGTGGGGCGATTGCCCAGCAGGTCGGGGTGTTTCGCCCGGATCTGGCACGCACCATCATCCTGATTGATGCGGTCAGTTATGACAGCTATCCCTCCAAACGCACACGTCAGCAGATGGAGGCCGGGCTTGATGTTCTGGCCAAGGCACCAGATTCAGAGCACCGGGCGCATTTTCGCGACTGGGTGAAATCAGCCGTGGTTGATCAGGCGCGGTTCGAGGACACCGCCCTTGAGACCTATGTCGATTACATTTCCGGCCCGATTGGCCAGGCGAGCCTGTTTCAGCATCAAATCCGCCAATATGACCCGATCCATACAATGAAGGTGGCCGACCGGTTGGGCGAACTTGGCACCAAGCCGGTCAAGCTGATCTGGGGCGCGCAGGATGTCTGGCAGACGACAGATTGGGCGGAACGCCTGCATAGGCATATTCCGGGGTCGGAGTTGAGCCTTGTGGAGGGGGCTGCGCATTTCGCCCTTGAGGACAAACCTGATGAGATTAATGCGCTAATCCTTGATTTCCTGAACCGGCATCGCGACGCTTGAGCCGATATCAGCCACACATTCATGGAACCGGACTTTACCAATGCGGGCGAGGTCCGGTTTTTCTTTTTGTTTGCAATTATTTGCGGCAAAATCCCCAAATAGCGTTTATCACTATACCTAATTTAAAGGTTTTCCCGGCAAAGTCGGGAAAATTGCCCATATATCCAGCTATAGGGCAGGCAGCGTTTTGGGGAACATCATATGGCGACCATGATCGAACATCCCGGGGAACAGGATTTTCTGCATCGTTTGATGCTTGATAACCCGTGGTGGGATGGTGTTACTGATGATCAGGTGCAAGGCCTGCCGCAACGTGCGTTTTTCAAGCGGTTCTGGGGCGCGATTGAAAAGAATGACGGCCAGAAGGCGCTGGTTCTGACCGGGCCCAGGGGCGTTGGCAAGACCGTGATGATGCGCCAGGCGGTGGCCGAGCTTTTGAACAATGACACGCCCAGGCGTCATGTTTGTTATGTGTCGCTTGAACATCCGCTGTTTCTGGAGATTGATCTGCCGCGCCTGCCGAAACTGTTGCGCTCGATGCGCGGGATCTCGGCCGATCATCCGCTTTGGCTGTTTATCGATGAGGTTTCCTATCAGCGCGATTGGGAGGCGAGCCTGGTCAAGCTTTTGGCGGCGGATCCGATGTTGCGCGTGGTGGCCGTCAGCGCGCTGGCGCCTGCGGGCGATAATGTTGAATATATGCAAAGCCTGTTTTTACCACCGTTCAGCTTTGCCGAATATCTGGAGCAAAAGGGCATCGCACCCAGTGATGTTTTGCCCGAAACGCCCAATGTCGGGCGCTATACCGCCGATGTGCCCGATGGTTTGATTGAGCTGAACGACCTGTTTGAGGATTACATCAACGAAGGCGGTTTTCATGCCGCCAATGGCGAGGCCGGGGCCATTCACCGATCGCTGCATTCCGATTTGCCGGGCCTGCATGGCATTTCAAGCCCGTCAGACCTGCATCGGTTGTTTGCGCTTCTGGCCTATAACACGGGTTCGGAGTTTTCGATTGAAACGTTGGCGCGCGAGCTTGATATCGCCAAGAACACGCTTAGGCGGTATCTGGAATATCTTGAAAGTGCCTGGCTGGTGCGCCGGCTTGAACGTGTTGATCAGGATGCCAAACCGTTCCAGCGCGCCGTGGCGTTCAAGGTGCATCTGATCCATCCGGGGCTTCGCACCGGTTTGATTGGCGGGCGGGCATCGGACAGTGCCACCATCACGCGATTGGCCGAAACCGCAATCCAGACGCAGTTTCTGACCTCAGCGGTCGGGATGGAAAGCCTCTATTACGCGCGCTGGGGGCAATATGAGGTGCCGTTTGTCTTCCTTGATCGACGCTCGGGTACGCCCTTGTTTGCCTATCATTGCCTGTGGCGCGATGAAGCGATCCGCAAGCCCAAGGAAATTCGTGCGCTGGTCAATTTCCGGGGCAGTCACGCCTTGCCACTTGGCGCCTTTGTCCTGACCAAGGCGCAATGGCACGGGGGCAAGCTTGGCGGGGTGCCGATGCGCTTTGAGCCGGCCAGTGTGCTCGCCCTTCGGATCGGGCTTGAATTTTCGCAGCTTTGATCGGTTGTGCTAAACTGGCTCATCGCGCCGGGTTGCATTTTGATGGGGCGGCGCAGGGCAAGGGAGGTCCGTCATGACCAGGCTTTCTCGGGTTTGCTTTATGTTTGTGGCCGGGGCAGTGATGCTTTGGGCTGGTATGTTGGCAAGTGCGCAGGCGCAGGTTGTGTGTCCCGCACAGCCGCATTGGAGCGACACCACACCGCCGATCAATATCGAGCACGTCTTTTGCGGTGAGGTCGATGGCAATCGGGCCAAAGGGTTTCATTCCCGCCCGCATGGCATCAATCCGGCAAGCGTTGCGGATGTGAAAATCACGCAAGAACCCAATGCCAGTGGTGTCTATGGCGCAACCGTTACGCTGGTGAATCCCGATGGCACCAACCCGTCAAAATTCTCGACCATCTATCCCGATCACTGCAGTCAGGCGGAAGTCGAAAAATCCATTCTGCATGCCTATGACAACCAGGAGGCCTGCCCAAGCGGTGCGCCGCATTGGGCGTCTTGCGGCTTTAACCGGCCTGGAGGCGGATCGGCGGCCGGATATTGCGTTGGCCCATCAGAAGAGGTGCGGTTTTACATCGCCTTTGCAACGCTGAGCCACGGGGCGAATGCGGGCAATATCAATACCGCCTTTCCGCTTTATTGATGGGGTGATTCGAGCTGTGCGTGATCAGAGAGTGATGTGATGGCAGGCAGTAATTTTCCGGTTCCCGATTGGCCGGGAAAGGTAGCAGGTGACGCCGGGCATGATCGCATTGCGGCCGTCCTTGCGATGGATATCGGGCGTGCAAACCAATGGGCGGGTGAGGTGCTGTCGCATGTAGATCGGGTGCGTCAAAGTCTTAATGCCTCTTGGGAAATGTCGATGAATGCCTACATCTTGAATATTGGGCCGGAAACAACGGATATATCGCCGGTTTTTGATGAGGCGGGTGAAAGCCCGGTGACGGTGCGGACCGCCGATCTTGAGGTGGCGTTGCGCACCTGGATATCAAAGCTGTCAGAAAGCCCGGATTAACCGGGCGGAAAGCAATTTGCCCGAAGGTGGGCATGGTTGGGCAACATGAGTAGAGCGATTTGAACGCAGCATTCTGGCGTATTCCCGCATGTGCGATAGTGATCATGGCGGTGGCATTTGTCATGTCGCCGGGCGCTCCTGCATTTGCGCAAGATGAGAGTTCCAAGGATGCGCCGTCTGATCCGCTGGAAAAATTCCTGTCGCAATATGTCGAACATGCCGGTCTGCCCGGCGGGGTGGTGGCGATTGGCTATGGCGAAGGCAATGTGCGCTATGCCGCCACGGGCTATGCCAGTGTTCGGCCCGATACCGGCATGACACGGGACCGGCAGTTTTATATCGGATCGCTGACCAAGATGATGACGGCTGTGGTCACCTTGCAGCTTGCCTCCGAACAGCGGATTGATCTGGCCGATCCGATTGGCACATACCTGCCCGAAGAATTCCGCGACCGCATTGCCAATGCCGATCGCGCGACCATTCGTGATTTGCTGCGCAACAGTTCGGGCATTCCCGATTATCTGGATGGCGAGTTCTTTTTCGAGCTGGTCGGGCGCGATCCGCGGCATGGCTGGCGCAATGTCGAGCTGTTGTCACTGATTGCGGATCGGGATGCCTATTTTGCCCCGGGCACGAATTATGCGCCATCCAACAGCAATTTCATCCTGCTGGGCGTGATGATCGAGGCGGTCGAGGGCGCGCATATCAGTGCCGTGTTTAATCGCCGGATCTTTGCCCCGGCCGAGATGAACAACACATCCTTTGGCAGTTTTCCAAGGCCGGCATCGCTTGCGCGCGGTTTTGATGACGCCAATGGCGACGGGCAGCTTGAAGACGTCACGGATTATGACGTGGGCGATCAATTGGCTGATGGCGGGGTGATTTCGACTGCCGAAGATATGGTCAAATTTGCCCGTGCGCTGTTTGTGAACGGGGTTCTGCTGGGCCCGAATGCGCTTGAACGCGCAACGACCGATACGGCCTTTGCAGGTGACGGGTCCTATGGCTATGGGTTGATGATCGGGGCGAGTGACTGGGGCCCGGTCTGGGGGCATGACGGGATCTATTTTGGCTACTCGGCCGAGTTTTCATGGTTCCCCGAACAGGACACGGTGGTGGTATTTCTTGCCAATGGCCGGGCGCTGAATGAGGTGCCAAGTGTCACCAGCATGCTGATGACCGGTTTGTTCGGCACGCCGGAATAGGGTTTATCCTTCTGTTTTCATTCTGATTTTTCGCAGTCCGTATGCAGATATGCATGCGGGAGTGCTTCATCTATGCACAGACGTCATAACTGATAGGATTATAATAGTTAGAATTCTATCTAATTTTTCTGTTATGGTTCGTGCCATGGAAAACATTGATCAAAACACCCCGTACCTGACCCTTGGCAGTGCCCTGATGCGCGTCGCGCGTTGTTGGCAGCGTGAGGTCAATCGCACCCTTCAGGCGCATGGACTTTCGCAGACCATGGCCATGCCGTTGATTGTTCTGCATCGCAATGGCGGCGCGGTACGTCAGGGCATGATTGCCGAGGAAATCGGTGTGGAGGGCCCGTCATTGGTCCGCGTTATTGATCAGCTTGAGCGCGACGGGTTTGTGTCGCGTGTTTCTGATCCGCGGGATCGTCGGGCCAAGATGGTCGCCCTGACCGATGCGGGCTGCGCGAAAGCCAGCGAGATTGAAGTCCTGCTCGGCGATCTGCGCGGCGAGTTGACCGCCAATGTTTCCGAGGAAAATCTTCATATCACCTTTGATGTCATGCGCGAACTGCTGAACCGGCTGGATATGCGCGACACGTCGCAATAAGCCGGAGGACAGCAGATGTTGCAAAATATTCTCGCGCTTCGGCCAAAAGCCGGAGACTGGATCTTTTCGATCAAGACATTCGGGGCATCGATGTTGGCGCTTTATATTGCGCTGGCCTTTGATCTTGATCGCCCGGTCTGGTCGATGGCGACGGTTTATATCGTGGCCCATCCGTTTTCCGGCGTCCTAGCATCCAAGGCAGTTTATCGCGTGCTGGGCACCTTGTTTGGTGCGGTGGTCGCGATCATTCTGGTGCCCAATCTGGTCAATGCGCCGATCGTGCTGAGTGCTGTTCTGGCCGTCTGGGTTGGCGTTTGCCTGTTCTTCGCACGGCTTGATCGTACACCGCGCAGTTATGTTCTGATGCTGGCGGGGTACACTGTGGCCCTGATCGGCTTTCCGAGTGTGACCGATCCGCTTTCTGTCTTTCCGACTGCGATTGCGCGCTGTCAGGAAATCACGGTGGGCATTCTCTGTGCCACACTGGTCGGGCATATCATTTTGCCGCGCCATATCGGCCCGGTGATCGCATCACAAATCAACGGCTGGATGGCGGATGTCGCCAAGCTGGTCACGGAAAGCTTTGATGCGGGCATGGATGCCGATCAGCTGGACCGTGACCGGGCGCGCATTGCCGCCGACCTTGGTGAGTTGCACGGCATGGCCTTGCATCTGGGCTATGAGAAGTCGCGCTTTTCCGGGCGGACACGCGAATTGCAGGCGCTGCAAAGTGCGATGGCATCCCTGTTGCCGGTTTGTTATGCGGTCCATGACCGTTTGACGGCGCTTGCGGCAGAGGGTGTTACCTTGCCGCCCGAACTGCGCGCACTTTGTGATGACATCATCGATCACGTTAATCGCGATGCCCATGACCCGGACCTGACATGCAGCCTGCATGACCGTGTGACCGCGTTTCGCGATCAGATCGACCAGTCATCTGACTGGGGTGGACTTTTGATGGTCAATTTGTGTGATCGGCTGCACCGGTTGCTTGATTTCCATCATGATTGCCGGGTTCTGTGGGATGGCATTCGTGCGGGTTCTGCACCCAGTGACGTTTTAAACCGCTGGCAGGCAACCGCCGGGTCAGAAGCCATGGATCGTGATGCCAATGGGGCGGTGCGCAGTGGTATTGCTGCAGCGGTCGCGATCAGTGCAGTGTGTGCCTTCTGGATTATTTCCGGATGGCCTGCAGGCGGCACGGCGGCGATGATGGCAGCGGTTGGCAGTTCGATCATGTCGTTTCTTGATAACCCGGTGCCGGCACTCAAGGGCTTTATCCGTTACACCACGATGGCGGTTGGTGCAGTTGTTTTCTATAACCTGACGATCCTGCCGGGTATCGATGGTTTTCCGTTACTCGCCCTGTCATTTGCGCCTTATTGCATCTTGCTGGGTGTGTTGATGACATCCCAGGCGACATATGGCTTTGGTCTGGCGATGGTGGTCAACCTTGTCATGATCCTCAACCTTGATACGACCTATAGCAGCGATATCGAGACCATTCTGGGCGGCGGTGTTGCATCGTTGGCGGGCTTTGGTGCGGCGATAATTGCAACCGCCTTTATCCGGGTGGTGCCGGCAGATCGATCAATCATGCGTCTGGTTCGGGCCAACTGGCGGGATATTGCCGCGATTGCGCGTGGATCCTTTGCCCATGGGCGTCTGATCCTTGTGCGCCGGTTGCTTGATCGCCAGGGACTTATCCTGCCGCGTTTGGCCATGGCGCCGCAGCATCGCGATACATTGATCCGGGTCATGCCCGAAGCAACGATTGCGTCCTGCCTTTATGATTTGCGCAATGCGACGCTGTTTACCAGCAAGCCGGTTGCCAACCGCATCAAGGTCCTTTTGCGGTCCATCGCGCGGCATTTCGAAGCCCGCCTGATTGATCCGGATCGCTTGCCTGATCCGTGGATCGTCGAGGAAGTCGATAACCTTTTGCGGTTGGTGGTCGCCGACCCCGAGGGTTCTGACCGCGAACGGCTTCTGGTGCCTTTGGTCGCGCTTCGCCGCAATCTTTCGAAAACAGGTGCGCCACGCCTGCAGACACAAACGGGTGGCGGCATCTTGCCGGCCCAGCTGACGATCATGGGAGAAACAGCATGATCAATCCGACATTTAACATTTACGGCCTGTATGTCCCGACCTTTCTGGTTCTGACAATTGCAGCATGGGGGTGCCTGAAGGTCACCCATCTTGGTCTGGCGCGGATCGGTTTTTACAAAATGACCGTCCATCCGGCGCTGACCGACCTTGCGCTTTATGTGCTGATCCTGACCGGGCTTTCGGCCGTCTTTCTGAAATAGGTGATGTGATGAAAAATATCGTTTTAAAAAGCCTGCGTATCGGGTTCACAAGTTTGCTTGTGCTGATTGCCTGTGTGGGCGGATGGCATCTTTATGATTACTACATGAACGAGCCTTGGACGCGCGATGGCCGGGTCAGTGCCGATGTGATTTCCATTGCCCCCGATATTGGCGGGCTGGTGTCCGAGGTTCTTGTTGGCGACAACCAGCCGGTCAAGGCGGGCGATGTGCTGTTTACCATTGATCGGGCGCGCTATCAGGTGGCGGTCGATCAGGCACGCGCCAAACTTGAAAACGCAATTGCCGCGCGCGATCAGGCCAAGCGCGAAGTCACCCGTTATAGCGGTCTTGATAGCGACGTTGTCACCGATCAGAAAAAGGAACAGGTCAAAACCGACCTTGCGACCGCGCAGGCCGATGTGGATTTGGCGCGTGCTGATCTGGCTTTGGCCGAACTTGATCTGTCACGCACCAGTGTGGTGGCGCCGGTTGACGGGGTTGTGACCAACTTTTCGCTGCGCCGCGGGGCCTATGTCGGGGCGGGCAGTGCAATTGCCGCCCTTGTCGATAGCAGCTCGTTCTATGTCGCGGGATATTTCGAAGAAAACAAACTGCCGCGCATTGCGGTGGGGGATCGCGTCAAGGTGATGTTGATGGGCGAAGATCGCCCGCTGCATGGCCATGTGGTCAGCATCGCAAGCGGTATTCAGGACAGCGAACGGTCCGGCAGTTCGGCGGGCCTTGCCCAGGTCAAACCGACCTTTAGCTGGGTGCGCTTGGCACAGCGTGTCCCGGTCCGGGTCGAGCTTGAAGACGTGCCCGAAGACGTCCGTCTTGTTGCCGGGCGCAGTGCGGTCGTCACGGTCGAGGATGAAAACACCAGCAGCGGTTTTGCCGGACTGAGCCCGAAGCTGTTATTCTAGATGGTCTTGGTGATGGTGCGGTGGATGTGATCATGCCGCACCGCAAAAATTGGGTTGCAGGGGAAAACAAGTTTGGGTAATTTTCGTAAAAATTAAATTCAAATATTGTACGAATATTATCAAACGGGAGATTCCTGATGGCTGCTGCCCCACGTCCGCGCCGCTCTGTTTTGTATATGCCCGGCTCCAATGCGCGTGCCCTTGAAAAGGGCCGTACGCTTCCTGCCGATGGGCTTATTCTCGATCTTGAGGATGCGGTGGCCCCCGATGCCAAGGATACCGCACGTGATCAGATTGTCAGTGCTTTGGCTGAGGGCGGCTATGGCAAACGTGAAATTCAGATCCGGACCAATGGCCTGAATACCCCGTGGGGGTATGCCGATATTGTTGCAGCGTCCGAAACATCGGCTGATGCCATTCTGCTGCCCAAGGTCGAAAGTGCCGATACCGTCCGTCAGGTCGCCAATATCATGGAGGCCGAAGGCGCGCATGACGAAATGACCATCTGGTGCATGATGGAAACCCCGCTTGCGATGCTTAATGCCAAGGAAATTGCCGGGGCGCATCCGCGTCTGGGTGGGTTTGTCATGGGGACATCCGATCTTGCCAAGGATCTGAACTGTGCCCATACCCCGGACCGTTTGCCGATGGTGACCAGCCTTGGTCTGTGCCTGCTGGCCGCACGGGCCTATGGGCTTGCGATCCTTGATGGGGTGCATCTTGATCTGTCTGATGATGCCGGGTTTGAGGCGTCCTGCAAGCAGGGGCGCGAGTTTGGTTTTGATGGCAAGACCCTTATTCATCCCAAAACCATTGCGGCTGCCAACGCGGCCTTTGCCCCGGCAGAGGCCGAGATCGACTGGGCACGCAAGATCATTGCCGCCCACGAAGAAGCCAGTGCTGCGGGCAAGGGCGTTGTCGTGGTCGATGGCAAACTGATTGAAAATCTGCATGTGGTGTCGGCCAAGAAGCTGGTCGCGATGGCAGATTTGATCGCGGAAATGGACGGGGCCTAAGCGCCCGAACACCATCAGGCAAAGGGTTCGCGCCGCGTGAAAATGGCTGCATTCAAGACAGCCAAAGCCGCGCGCATCGGTATCTCATAGAAAATCCGGCCTTTCAGGGAGGCAATTGAATGTCAAAGACCAATCCGGGCAATTACTTCGAGGATTTCCAGATCGGACAGGAAATCCGCCATGCGACCCCACGCACAATCACCAGCGGTGATGTGGCGCTTTATACCGGGTTGTATGGCCCGCGCTTTGCCGTGCAGTCATCGGATGAGTTTGCCCAAAGCATCGGCTTTAAGGCAGCACCGGTGGATGATTTGCTGGCTTTTCACATGGTGTTTGGCAAGACGGTGCCTGATGTGTCGCTCAATGCCGTGGCCAATCTTGGCTATGCCGGGGGTGTGTTTGGTGTGCCGGTCTATCCGGGCGATACGGTCAGTTCGGTTTCGACCGTGACCGGGATCAAGGAAAACTCCAACGGCAAGACCGGTGTTGTGTATGTCAATTCCGTCGGGCGCAATCAGCGCGGCGAGATGGTGCTGGATTACAATCGCTGGGTCATGGTGCGCAAACGCGATGAAAATGCGCCGGCCCCGGAAACGGTCCTGCCGGAATTGCCTGGCGTCGTAGCACCCGAAGCATTCCAGATTCCGGTCGGGCTGGATGCATCGGCTTATTCAACCCAGTTGGCGGGGTCACCGCATTGCTGGGATGATTACTATGTCGGCGAGAAGATCGATCATGTCGATGGCATGACGCTTGAAGAAGCCGAACATCAGATCGCAACCCGGCTTTATCAAAACACCGCCAAGGTGCATTTCGATCAGGTCGCGGCCAATGGCGGGCGGTTTGGCAAGCGCCTGATTTATGGCGGGCACATCATTTCGCTGTGTCGGGCGCTGTCATTTAACGGGCTTGGCAATGCTTTCCGGATTGCCGCGATCAATGCCGGAACACACGCCAATCCGGCCTTTGCCGGGGATACAATCTTTGCCTGGTCGGAGGTTCTGGGCAAATTTGAAGTGCCGGGGCGACGTGATCTGGGGGCGCTTCGTCTGCGCCTTGTTGCGGTGCGTGATCGTCAGGCCAGTGACTTCCCGCTTAAAGGTGCGGATGGCAAATATGCGTCTGACGTGTTGCTTGATTTTGATTATACGGTGTTGATTCCGCGCTGACTCGCCGGGAAACGGTGGGCTGCTTAATGGTTCGTTTGGCTAGAGCGCGCTATTTTAAGTGCGCGCGGTGGCCTGATCTTGATCGAAAGGCCGCGCGTTCATAAGTGTTAGCAACAAATTAGACCCGATCCGAAGGCAGTTTCCTTGCGTAAGAAGGTCTAATTGTGCGATTGCTAAAAGCACGTTACGCCGTATGTGAAAGACCCGTGTCTTTTGCAGCGCCCATCCCGCAGGGTGTTTACGGTGTCTGAGAGGTCAACCTACGTAGTTCAACGGAGGCAGTTGAGGCGTTTTTGTCACTGAAATCTTTGGTTTAAAAAGGGGTTCAGATTGACTCAAACCCGCTGCATGGGTAAATAAACCCTGCTTTCCCGCCAGCTACTTTGAGAAGAGGCAATTCCGTTATGAGCAAAGCCAATCGGCCGCTGTCTCCGCATTTGCAGGTGTACCGGCTTCCGATGACGGCAAAGATGTCCATCTCCTTCCGTGCGATGGGTGTCGGCCTTGCCATTGGTTTCGTATTTTTGGCGTCCTGGCTGATTGGTGCCGGCGCTGGTCGTGATGCCTTTGACGGCTATCACGGATTTTTCACCTCGTGGTTTGGTCTGCTGCTGCTGTTCGGATGGACGGCGGCGTTTTATTACCACGCTTGCAACGGTATCCGTCACCTTATCTGGGATACTGGTCGCGGCCTGACGAATGAGGGTGCTGCAAAAGGCAACCCGATCGTCTTTGGCGCGGCAATCGTGCTGACCATTCTCACCTGGATCATCAGTCTGGCCTAAGGCCGGGCAAGAGGGGACAACTTGTCATGAAGATGCAATCCGATCTGGGCCGTGTCCGCGGTCTCGGTTCTGCCAAAAGCGGCTCTTCGCACTGGTGGACCCAGCGCGTTACGGCTGCTGCAAACCTTCCGCTCGGCATCTGGTTCATTATTTCGATTCTTGCCGGGCATACGGCAGACTACGACGCCGTCCAGGCCTGGCTGGGCTCGTACTTCCATTCGACCATGATGATCCTGATGATCATCAGCGTTGCCGTGCACTTCACGCACGGTCTGCAGGTCGTGATCGAAGATTATGTGCACAACCGTAAAGCAGAAATGATCTCGCTGATGCTGATCAAGGCTGTGGCAGCCTTCCTGTCTGTCGCCGCGATCATTTCAGTCCTGCGTATCGTTTTTGCCGGAGCCTGAGCCAATGAGTGAATCTTATAAAATTATCGACCATAACTACGACGTCGTTGTTATGGGTGCGGGTGGCGCGGGTCTGCGCGCGACACTGGGTACGGTTGAAGCCGGGCTCAAAACCGCATGTATCACCAAGGTCTTCCCGACCCGTTCGCACACCGTTGCTGCCCAGGGCGGTATCGGTGCATCGCTTGGCAACATGTCCGAGGATCACTGGCAGTGGCATATGTATGACACCGTCAAGGGTTCGGACTGGCTCGGCGATCAGGACGCGATCGAATATATGTGCCGTAACGCCGTTCCGGCGGTTCATGAACTTGAACATTACGGCATGCCGTTCTCGCGTACTGAAGATGGCAAGATCTATCAGCGTCCGTTCGGTGGCCACACCCGTGACCACGGCAAGGCGCCGGTTGAACGTGCCTGTGCTGCTGCTGACCGTACCGGTCACGCCATGCTGCATACCCTGTATCAGCAGTGCCTGAAAAACAAAGCCGAGTTCTTTGTCGAATATATCGCCCTTGATCTGATCATGGACGAAGACGGTTCGTGCAAAGGTCTGGTGGCCTGGGATCTTGATTCCGGTGAACTGCATCGCTTTAACGCCAAGATGGTCATTCTGGCCTCTGGCGGTTATGGCCGTGCGTTCTTTAGCTGCACCTCGGCCCATACCTGTACCGGTGACGGTCATGGCATGGTGGCCCGTGCGGGTCTTGGTCTGCAGGATATGGAATTCGTTCAGTTCCATCCGACCGGCATTTACGGTTCAGGTTGCCTGATCACCGAGGGTGCCCGTGGTGAAGGTGGGTATCTGACCAACTCCGAAGGCGAACGTTTCATGGAACGTTATGCGCCGACCGTTAAGGACCTTGCATCGCGTGACGTTGTGTCGCGTGGTATGGCACAGGAAATCCGTGATGGTCGCGGTGTTGGCGAGCACGGCGAATACATCCACCTGCATCTTGAACATCTTGGTTCGGAAGTGCTGTGGGAACGTCTGCCGGGCATTACCGAAACCGCGAAAATCTTTGCCGGTGTTGATGCGACCAAGGAACCGATCCCGGTCCTGCCGACGGTCCATTACAACATGGGCGGTATCCCGACCAACTATAAGGGCGAAGTTCTGCGTCCGACCGCCAAAGACCCGAACGCAATCGTTCCGGGCCTGATGGCAGCGGGTGAAGCAGCCTGCGTTTCGGTCCACGGTGCAAACCGTCTGGGTACGAACTCGCTGCTCGATCTTGTTGTGTTTGGTCGTGCATGCGGTCTGCATGCCGCCGAAGTTGTTGATGGCAAGGCATCCTTCAAGGAGCTTAAAGGTACGGACGGTGACGAAGCGATCGCACGCTTTGATCGCCTGCGCTGGGCCAAGGGTTCGCGTCCGACGGCTGATATCCGCCTTGAAATGCAGCGCGTCATGCAGGGCAACTGCGGCGTGTTCCGGACCTCGGAAATCCTCAAAGAGGGCAAGGAAAAACTTTCTGAAACCGCCAAGACGCTTCCCGACGTCGGTGTTTCGGATCGCTCCCTCATCTGGAACTCGGATCTGGTCGAGACTCTCGAGCTTGAGAACCTCATGACCTGTGCCGCAGCAACCATGAATTCGGCAGAAGCGCGTCATGAATCGCGTGGTGCACATGCCCACGAAGATTTCCCGAAGCGTGATGACGAAACCTGGATGAAGCACACGATTGCGACTGTCGACACCGACAAGGGCTATGGCGTTGATCTGACGTATCGTCCGGTCAATACCTTCACCCTGACTGATGAAGTGTCGTATATCGAGCCGAAAGAGCGCGTCTATTAAGGCGCGGCAAGAGAGGATTTGAGAGATGGTAGAATTCAATCTTCCCGCCAATTCGGTCGTCAAAGAGGGCAAAACGTTCTCTGCGCCGGCTGACGCGAAGAATGTCCGTGCGTTCAAGATTTACCGTTTTGATCCGGACAGTGGCGACAACCCGCGTACCGACACCTATGACATCGACCTCGACAAATGCGGGCCGATGGTTCTCGACGCGCTGATCAAGATCAAGAACGAGATCGACGCGACGCTGACTTTCCGTCGTTCCTGCCGTGAAGGCATTTGCGGTTCGTGCGCGATGAACATTGATGGCCGCAACACGCTTGCGTGTCTGAAGCCGATTGATGACATCAAGGGCGAGGTCAAGATCTATCCGCTGCCGCATATGCCGGTGGTGAAGGATCTGGTGCCGGATCTGTCCCAGCCCTATGCGCAGCTTGCTTCGATCGAGCCGTGGCTCAAGGCCGACAGCCCGACCCCGCCGGACGGCGAACGTCTGCAGTCGCGTGAAGAGCGCGCCAAGCTTGATGGTCTGTGGGAATGCATTCTGTGCTTCTCCTGCTCGACCGCGTGCCCGTCTTACTGGTGGAACTCCGACCGTTACCTCGGCCCGGCGGTTCTGCTGCAGGCATACCGTTGGCTGGCTGACTCGCGTGACGAATATACCGGTGAGCGTCTCGATGCACTCGAAGATCCGTTCCGCCTGTATCGTTGCCACACGATCATGAACTGCACCAACACCTGCCCGAAAGGCCTGAACCCGGCCCTTGCGATCACCGAAATCAAAAAGATGATCGCAGAACGCCGCGCGTAAGTGCTGACAGTGTTGCCGTGATATTGGCGTTTGACGCCAGCATGTTGAAGCCGCCGAGGATCATGGATTCCGGCGGCTTTTTCTTTGCCGGTCTATGATCATGGAGAACTATTGAAGAAGCCTCGTCAGCATGTGGCGGACATGATCCTGACCGCCAAAGAAGATGGCGAGGATGCGGACGTTTTTGGCGTCCTCAAGGATGTCAAACCAAACGATGGCGCGGCCAAGTGTCACGTGACGAAGTCCGGATGCGATGGCGTCATGCAAGGTGCCGCAATATGGTGCAGTGCCCAGTTTTTCGATATCGCTGTGAATATCAAGCAGGCGTTGATGCGCGTGAGTGATCGCACCATCGGAAGCCTCACCAAACCCGACATAGTTTTCGAACAGGAAGTCGAAAATCAGTTCAAAGTCACGTTCGGCGTCCGCCGAATAGATGACCTCATAGGTCATGCGATGCACGCTTTTTGGTGGCGATGTCGGAAAGCCGATCTTTCATCGCAGTGCTGGCGATAAACTCACCCTCGCGCCGCGCCGTGATGATTTGGCGCAGTGCTTCGGTTTCAAGGGACTCGGTTTCGGACTTATGGCGCAGTAACTCAAGACCTTGCTGAAGCACGGCGCTGACACTGGGATATTTGCCTTGTGCGACAAGCTCCCGAGCATACGCGTTCTGGTCATCTGTTAAAGAGATAGAGGATTTTACAGTCATGGCGACCTCCTTCGTCTTTTAATGGTGTGACCCAGTAGCACCAAAGTCAAGTTCGGGCTGTGATTTTGTCGCGCTTTGTTAATATCTGTCTTACGTAAAACCGCTAAAGTGCTGGTCGGGTTTTCATCAAGCAGGGAACGTTCATCTTGCCCCATCGCCGTATTTCATCTCTTCGTGCTTTTGCCCCGTTTGTTGGTCTGGGTTTGCTGTTGGGCCTTGCCGCCTGCGGGGAAACCGGTTCGAAGTGGGAAGCGCAGGATATGTTTGCGGCACCCACCGAGCAAAAGGTCGATGATCGCTATCGGGCGATGATTGATTTCAAGGCGCTGGCACGTGACGCGGCGGGCAAGGAATATGCCGCCGGACCAAATGCGACGGTGATGGGCGCGGTCGAGGAAGCGGTCGCCATGTGCCAGCAGGCCAATGCGCAGGGCTGCAAGGCCGTAAGGGTCGGGCTGACCTGGGTTGATGGGCTCGATCAGCCATCGATTGAAAGCGTGATTTCATCCTATCGCGATACCATGACGGCCGAGGCCTATCAGGCCGCCGGACAGGGTAATATGGGGGCGGCTAACTGGCTGGCCTATCATTATGCGGTGCGCGGTGAGAATTTGCAGGAAGCCGAACGCCTTGCCAAACAGGCGTTGCAGGTGGCCCCCGATGATCCTGGTACACTCGATACCTATGGTCTAATCCTGTATCGCCAAGGTCGTTATCAGGAAGCCGAAGAAGTCTTTATTCGGGTGAACAAGGCGATGCCGACGGCTGAGCATATCGCGCATTTCGCCGATAATGCGCTGGCGATGGGCAAGACGGAAATGGCACGTGCGGCCTATCAGCGTGCGCTTCAGGCCGGGGCAGGGCCGGTGCTTTCACAGACCATCCAGAAACGCTTGCTCGCCCTTGATCTCAATGGTGGAGCGGCATCGCCGGTTCAGGCCCCAGCGCAATAGGCTTTTATGGTCCAACACATCATCTTTGATTGTGACGGGGTCCTAATCGATAGCGAGATTTTGTCTTTTGCTGTCGATGAGAAGCTGCTGCCTGACTATGGCGTTACGATCACGGCGGGCGAACTGGCGCGTGATTTTGGTGGTGTGACATACGGCGAAATGATCGAAGCGTTGAATGCCCGGTTTGGCGCGAAGATTGAGGCTGTGTCCTATCAGGAACGCTGCGAGGCCGAACTGGCCCGTACCTTTGAAACAGAATTGCGGGCGATTGCCGGTATTCCTGATCTTTTACGCAATATTGCCCGTCCGATTGCGTTGGCGTCGGGCAGTGGTCTGGCGAGGCTGGATCAATGTTTGCGGCTGACCGGTCTTGCAGGCTTCTTTGAAGACAGGGTGTTTTCGGCCGAGCAAGTCGCGCGTGGTAAACCCGCCCCGGATGTTTTCCTGTTGGCGGCCTCCTCATGTGGCTGGGTGCCGGAGCATTGTCTGGTGATTGAAGACAGCCCGTCGGGCATTCATGCGGCCAAGGCAGCCGGCATGCAATCGGTCGGGTTTCTGGGCGGGGCGCATCGCAATGAGGCGGATGCAGAAATCCTGCGTGATGCCGGGGCAGGGTATGTTGCAGGTAACAGCGCAGAGCTGCACGGTTACCTGCGAGATCTTGGCCTGATTTCGAACTAAATCAGCTTAGGCCCAATCAAGGGTGATGACTTCGCCGTCGACCAAAGGCAGGTCGACCTCGTTGAGGTTATTGCCCGGACCAGCGCGATCAACGATCAGAAAGTCGCTGTCTTCTTCAAGCACAAGCAACGGGTGGTGCCAGACGTTTTTGGCGTAGGTTACACCCTGCGTGCCATCACTTAGAAACGCGCGCAGGTCTTCGGGCTTGGGTGTGTCCGTGCCCGTGGCCACGACAATCAGGAACTTCTGGCCCGAGAGCGGGATGAAGGCCTGTGAGCCCAGCGGGTGGCGTTCCATCATTTTGATTTCAATCGGCTTGGGCCGGGGCGTGCCGCGAAAGATGCTGATGATCGGGGTACCGCCTTCGTCCGCGACATCAACGCGCGAGATATCATGGAACCGGGTCGTGGTGCCCTGATTGATCTTGTAGCTATCGCGCGCGGTCGCGGTCGAGATGACCTCGCCAAAGGGCGCGAAGGCCTCTGGCGTCAGATGTTCGATGGGAAGCTGCATGACTTGGCCCCGTTACTTGGTTGGTTTGCCAAGGATGCGCAAACGGCTGATGCCGCCGTCGGGGATCGAATTGACGCGCAGATGGGTGACCGGGCCATTGACGTTAAGCGCGGAGGCATCAAATTCATGAATGTGATCTGCCTGCATCTTGCTTTCTGGCAGGATGGTTGACCAGAACATCGAACGTGCGCGCAGTGATTTGTCCTTTTCACCATCGACAAAAGCGCCCTGAATGGAGACGCGGTCGGGATAGTTGCCCTTGAAGTGGCAGGTATCGACGATGATTTTTTCGATCTCGCCGGGGTTACCGAGTTCGACAATCAGCCATTCATTGCCCGGTTCACGACGGCGGCGGGTTTCCCAGCCATCGCCCATATTGACCCCGCGGCCCGGGGCCAGAATGGCGTTCGGGTTGCCGTAATGGGCATCCGACCAGTCCAGAACCACACCGCCATTGATCATGGCGGCGAGATCGACCTGCTCGCCCTTGGCAGCCATTTCCGTCCAGTCGCGGTTCGGGCGACCATAAACGCGCAGACGCGCCACGCCACCATCGGGATAAATGTGCAGCCGAACATGGGTATAGATCGCATCTGAGGTCACATCGGCATAATGATGTGCACTGGCGCCAAGGCCCATGGGGGTAACGATTTCGTCCCACGTCGCATCATCGGCCGGGTCGCCATCGGGGCAATAGCAGCCTTCAAGGGATGCGGCCGGCGGGAAGTTGCCGGTGAAGTGGCTGGTGTCGATATCGACACCGTAAATACGGCCCGAAGTCGCCAGACGGACGACACAGTAATCATGGCCCTCGACACGTTTGCGGCGGCTTTCCCAGCCATCCATCCATTTACCATGATCGTCATAGCGATCCGGGTAAAACACCGCGTCTGCGGTTTGCAGCATGCGCTGCTTGTCGGCGAAGAAATCGTCGGTCGCAAAGACTGCTTCTGCGCCCAGACGTTCGTCGGCCAGATTGACAAAGCGCTGTGCAAATTCCGGTGCGTCGGTGTTTTCCTGATGGCTCATGGTCGTATTATCCTGAATTAGTTGTTTATTATTTGGCAGTCGTTATTGGTCACCGGGTCGGGTGCTGCGGGTGATCCTACAGCGCTTCGAGCCGCAATTTGGCAATGCGGTGAACCTGTGCGATCGCCTCGTTGAATTCGGTTTCGGTATCGTTCTTCACGCGGCGTTCAAACGCATCGAGAATATCGGTGCGATGGAAGCCCTTGACCGCAAAGATGAACGGAAAACCGAACTTCTGTTTATAGAGGTCATTGAGTTCGGTAAAGCGGGCAAGTTCATCGGGTGTGCATTGATCAAGTCCGGCACCCTTTTGCTCGCTTAGAGATGACTCGGTCAAATCCGCCAGCGCAAGCTTGCCCGCAAGATCGGGATGGGCGCGCAGAAGCGAGAGTTTGTCATCATCAACCGCACCATTCACAATAGCCGCCATGGCATCGGCAAGGGATGCAGGATTATCGAGCTCGCCGGTGATGCCACGCGCATAAAGCTGATGGGCAACCCACGGCGAATGTTCATAAACCCAGCCATAGAGCGAGACAAACGCGCTTTCGGCAAGCGTGCTCGGCGGGCGGGTTTCAAACAGGGATTGGGTGGTTTCTGTCATATTGACCTTGTGTTTGTTGATCGGGCTTAGCCGCCAAACGGATGATGTTCGCGCCAGTGACGGGCGATATCAATCCGGCGGGCAAACCAGACATTGTCGTGGCTTTGGACATAATCGACAAAGCGTTTGAGTGCGGCAAAACGGCCCGGACGCCCGACGAGGCGGCAATGCAAACCAATCGACATCATGCGCGGGGTTTCGGTCCCTTCTTCATAGAGCGTGTCGAAGCTGTCCTTGAGATACTGGAAATATTGTTCGCCGGAATTGAAGCCCTGCATGGCGGCAAAGCGCATGTCATTGGCATCAAGCGTATAGGGCACGATCAGGTGGGGGGTGTCGGTCTGGGTGCTCCAGAACGGAAGCTCGTCGCTGTAATCATCGGCGTCATACAAGAAACCGCCTTCTTCGGCCACCAGACGGCGGGTATTGGGGCTGGTGCGCCCGGTATACCACCCAAGTGGGCGTTCGCCGGTGACGTCCTTGATGATTTCGATCGCCTTGTGCAGATGTTCGCGTTCCTGGTCTTCGGGCATGTATTGGTAATCAATCCAGCGATAACCGTGCGAGCAGATCTCGTGACCGTCTTTCATGGCGACTTCGCCAACGCGCGGGTGGCGGGCCAGCGCCATGGCGACGGCAAAGATGGTGATGGGGATCTGACGTTCGCGAAACAGGTTCAGAATCCGCCAGACACCAACACGCGAGCCGTATTCATAGATCGACTCCATGCTCATATGGCGGACACCTTCGCGCATGTCGGCCCCGATCATTTCCGACAGGAAGGCTTCAGACGCGCGGTCACCATGCAGGATGCAGTTTTCGCCGCCTTCTTCGTAATTCAACACGAACTGAACAGCGACGCGCGCCTTGTTCGGCCAGTTGGCCTTGGGCGGGTTTTCACCGTAACCAATCAAATCACGCGCATATGTCTGGTCGTTCATGCGAACCTTCTCCTGAATTCTGTGGGATTGATCCCGTACGCCCGGCTTTGTTGTCGGGCCTGTTTGGTGTAGCATTAACCATTGGCCGCAACGCAGCAAGAAAGAAACCTGTGTATGGCGGGCCAACGACGTGCCGCACTATCAAGGCTGTTTTGATAATGTTCCTGGACGGGATCAGATTAGTGCCGCTTTATTCGCGGTCTATCAAGGCGTTTCGCCTGTGTTTGCGTTCATAGTGCCTGAAACGGTTCTATTCGTTTTTCAAAGAATTGTTGATATAGTTTCACTTTATCGCCTCTTTCCCCCGGACGGGGTGTAATGCGACGATTTTAAATCGCTTAAAAATTGGTTCGGCACAAAAACACAAACAGAATGCCGACCACGGGGAGAAGCGACAGCTCATAAAATAATAGAACGAGAGAGGAGGCCCGGCATGGGACGACTGACCACCCATGTACTGGATACGGCAAAAGGCTGCCCGGCTGCCGGAATCCGCATTGAGCTGCATCGCTTTGGCAATGGCCATGATGACATGGTTGCCGAAGCCGTGACCAATGTCGATGGCCGCACCGATGGGCCGATGCTGGAAGGCGCCTCTTTCAAACCGGGTCAGTATCAGCTTGTTTTCCATGCTGGCGATTATTTCGATGCCAGCGGTACCGAACTTCCCGATCCGAAATTCCTGGATCAGGTCGTGATCCGGTTCGGCATTTCTGATGGGCAGGCGCATTATCATGTGCCGCTGTTGCTGTCGCCGTTCGGCTATTCCACCTATCGCGGCAGCTGAGGTCAGACATGGCAAGTGCGACCGGATCCTTCCGTTCTGACATCCGTTTTCTGCTCGGCGACGAGGAACGCAGCCTGCGCGATGTTGATCCGCAGATGACCGTTCTTGAATATCTGCGCCTGACTGAGCGCAAGGCGGGAACGAAGGAAGGCTGTGCCGAGGGCGATTGTGGCGCCTGCACGGTGGTGCTGGGCGAACCCGATGGCAAAGGCGGCATGGCCTATCGCACGGTCAATGCCTGCATCCAGTTTGTCCCGACCCTTGATGGCAAGCAGCTTCTGACCGTCGAGCATCTTAAATCCGAAGACGGCAGCCTGCATCCGGTGCAGCAGGCGATGGTCGATACCCACGGATCGCAATGCGGTTTCTGTACGCCGGGCTTTGTCATGAGCCTTTATCAGCTTTGGCTGGATGGCGGTGAGGATGACCGGGGTGCGATCAATGATGCCTTGGCCGGTAACCTGTGTCGTTGCACCGGCTATGGCCCGATTATCGAGGCCGCGCGCAAGGCAGGCGGTGTTGCCGCCAATGACAGTGCCGAACAAAAACGTCGCGCCGATATTGCCGCCCAATTGACCGCGATGGTCGAAGGTGAAGGCACGCTTGCCCTTGAACACCCCGCCGGGCGGTATTTTGCACCGCGCACGTCGGATGAATTGGCCGCGCTTTTGGTGGCGCACCCGGATGCCACGGTTCTGGCCGGGGGCACGGATGTCGGGCTTTGGGTGACCAAGATGCTCAAGCGTCTGGACCCGATCATTTACATCGGCGATGTTGCCGATCTGAAATCGGTGAGCGAGACCGATGATGCCTTGGTGATCGGGGCGGGTGTGACCTATAGCCGGGCGCATGATGCGCTGGGTCGGGTGGCAAGTGATGTCAGTGAGTTGGTCCGCCGAATCGGGTCGCGGCAAATCCGCAATGCCGGGACGGTTGGCGGCAATATTGCCAACGGATCCCCGATTGGCGATACGCCGCCGGCCTTGATTGCGCTGGGTGCGAAGGTCGTGCTGCGCATGGGCGATGTCCGGCGAGAAGTGCCGCTGGAAGAATTTTTTATCACCTATGGCAAGCAGGACCGCCATCCGGGCGAGTTTGTCGAAAGCGTGATTGTACCCAAACCAAAAACTGGATTGGTGTTCAAGGCCTATAAAATCTCCAAACGTTTTGATCAGGATATCACCGCCGTTCTTGGGGCCTTTGCCATCAAGGTGGATGATGATGGCAATGTTTCGGAATTCCGGGCGGCCTTTGGTGGTATGGCGGGCACCCCGATGCGGGCCAGGAAATGCGAAGCGGCCCTGATCGGCAAGGATTGGGATGAGGTGAACCTCAATGCCGCACAAATGGCACTGGCAAGCGAGTTTTCCCCGATGAGTGATATGCGCGCATCGAAGGAATATCGCATGCTGGTGGCGCAAAACCTTTTGACCAAGCTCTTTATCGAAACCAGTGCGCCTGATATTGCCACCCGCCTTGTTGGCAAGGAGGCGGCGCATGTCTGATCAAGCCATGAAAGCCGATAAGGACGAGGTGATTGCACCGACTGCGGGCTTAAGCGGGGGTGTGCGGTCAAGCTCCAAACATGATAGCGGCCCGAAGCATGTTGCGGGAGAAGCGGTTTATATTGATGACATCAATGAGCCGTTTGGAACGCTGCATCTCGCCCCGGGGGCGTCGAACATCGCGCATGGCAAGATCACCAAGATGGATCTTTCCAAGGTCCGTTCGGCGCCGGGTGTGGTGTGTGTCCTGACCGCCGATGATATTCCCGGCGTGAATGATGTTTCGCCCGCGCATACCGATGATGAGCCGGTTCTGCCCGATGGCATCGTGCAGTTTTATGGTCAGCCGGTCTTTTGCGTGGCAGCCGAAACCCGCGCGCAGGCGCGTGCCGCCGCCCAGTTGGCCGAGATCGAATATGAAGAACTGCCAGCGGTTCTTGATGTTGCGGAGGCACTGGAAAAGCAGCTTTTCGTCGCACCGCCACATGTCATGAAACAGGGCGATGCCAAATCGGCGCTCGCGCGCGCCAAGCATCGCCAAACGGGTCGCATGGAGATTGGCGGACAGGATCACTTTTACCTTGAAGGCCATATCAGCTTTGCCATGCCGGGCGAGGATGGCGATGTGTTGCTGCATTGCTCCACCCAGCATCCATCGGAAGTGCAGCACAATATTGCCAATGTGCTTGGGCGTCCGGCCAATGCGGTCACGGTTGAAGTGCGGCGTATGGGCGGCGGCTTTGGCGGCAAGGAAACCCAGGCGATGCAATGGGCGGCCCTGGCGGCCATCGTTGCGACCAAAACCGGACGCCCCGCGAAGTTCCGACTGGATCGTGATGACGACATGGTCATGACCGGCAAGCGCCATGACTTCATTGTTGATTATGATGTCGGCTTTGATGATGACGGGCGGATTTGCGGGCTAGATATCCAGTATGCCGCCAATTGCGGGTTCTCGGCTGATTTGTCAGCGGCGATTGCCGATCGTGCGATGTTCCATACGGATAATGCCTATTACCTTGGCGATGTCGAAATCCGGTCCTATCGCTGCAAGACCAACCTTGTGTCCAACACCGCGTTTCGTGGATTTGGCGGACCGCAGGGCATGGTCGCGATTGAGCGCATCATTGATGAAATCGCGATGATGGTCGGGCGCGATCCGATGGATGTGCGCATTGCCAACTATTACGGTGGCAAGGGGCGCGACACGACGCCATACCATATGGTGGTCGAGGATAATGTTCTTTCCGAGCTGACCGACGATATCCTGAAAGCCAGCGATTATCGCAAGCGCCGCGAAGAGATTACCGCGTTTAATGCCGAAAGCCCGGTTTTGAAAAAGGGCCTTTCCCTGACGCCGGTGAAGTTCGGGATTTCCTTTACCACGACGTTCCTCAATCAAGCCGGCGCGCTGATCCATGTTTATCAGGACGGGTCGGTGCATCTGAACCATGGCGGGACGGAAATGGGGCAGGGCCTGTTTATCAAGGTCGCCCAGGTCGTCGCCGAGGAATTCCAGATCGACCTTGATCAGATCAAGATCACCCCGACCAATACCGGCAAGGTGCCCAACACATCGGCAACCGCGGCGTCAAGCGGGGCGGACATGAACGGCATGGCGGCGCGCGATGCGGCGATGACGATCAAGAACCGCCTGATTGCCTTTGCTGCCGAGAAATACGGTGTTGCCGAAAGTGTTGTCCGCTTTGTGCCGGGCAAGGTCATTGTTGGCGACAAGGAAGAGTTGGCCTTTGCCGATCTGATCAAGCAGGCTTATCTGGCGCGTGTGTCATTGTCGGCGACCGGCTATTACGCGACGCCGAAAATCCATTATGACCGCGAAAGCGCTTCGGGTCGGCCGTTCTATTATTTTGCCTATGGCATGGCGTGTTCCGAGGTTCTGATTGATACCCTGACCGGGGAATACAAGGTCACGCGGGTTGATATCATTCATGATGTCGGGCGCTCGCTGAACCCGGCGATTGACCTTGGCCAGATTGAAGGCGGCTTTATTCAGGGGATGGGGTGGCTGACCTCCGAAGAACTGTGGTGGGATGAAAAGGGAAGCCTGCGTACCCATGCGCCGTCGACTTATAAAATCCCGGCATGTTCGGATCGACCGGAAGATTTCCGATTGGATCTGTGGTCATCCGGACGAAATGCAGAAAAAACCATTCATCGTTCAAAGGCGGTGGGTGAGCCGCCGCTGATGCTGGCGATTTCGGTGCATCGGGCTATTGCCGATGCGGTGGCATCGGTGACGAACCACAAGATCGTCCCGGCCCTCGATACCCCGGCAACGCCCGAAGCGGTCTTGCATGCGGTTGCCGATTGCGCCAAGCGCATGATCGAACGGGTTCAATCCACGCAATCAATGGCGGGGGAATAGGTCATGCCCCTGTCGCGGCACGATCATATCAGGCTTTTGTCCCAACCGGGTCCGGTGATGCTGGTCAGTGTTGCGGCCATTCGCGGGTCGACGCCGCGCGAAGTGGGGGCCTTCATGCTGATTACGCCTGATGCGATTTCGGGCACGATTGGTGGTGGCAATCTTGAACATCAGGTAACACGCCGGGTGTGTGAAGGACTGGAGGCCGGGGCAGATACTCTGCCGCTTGCAGAAATCGTACGTTTCCCGCTGGGGCCGGGGCTTGGGCAATGTTGTGGCGGATCGGTCGAGGTTGGCTTTCACCTGTTGCGTGGGGTTGCGAAAGAAACGCTGCGCACCGTGTTGCAAGAAATCGAGACCGCACCGACCCGTGCCGATGGCCACTGGGTCACCATACCGACCGATTGCAGCGAGATCGCGCGGGTGAGTGGTGCGCACGCCAAGATGCTTGCGGGCAGTTTCGGGGCCGCGCGTGGCGGGATTGTATCGCTGAACGGGCTGGGAACGCTTTGTTTGCGCCTTGATGATGCGCGTACTCCGATGTGGATTTTTGGTGCCGGGCATGTTGGCAAGGCGGTTGTGCAGGCCTTGGCGCCGCTGCCGTTTGACATTCACCTGATCGATTCGCGCGAAGACTTTCTGGCGGGTGTGGAAGGCGAGAATATTCATGTTTGTCAAAGCGATAAGCCCGAAGCCGAGGTCGCTGATATCCCGGCCGGGGCGCATGTTTTGATCTTAACGCACAACCATGCGCTTGATTTCGACATCTGCCGGGCGGCTTTGGTACGCGATGATCTTGGTTTTGTTGGCATGATTGGCAGCCAAACCAAGCGTGCACGCTTCATCCGACGTCTTTCTGATCGGGGGTTGAGTGCGGCTGAAATCGGTCGTCTGACAACTCCGATTGGAATTCAAGGTATTACCGGCAAACAGCCGGTGGTAATTGCGGCATCGGTTGCCGCACAGCTGTTATCCGTGCGTGAAGCACAGATGGCACATGCACAAACGCCCAAATCCGCATCAGACGGGGTGGGCTGAGCTTAAAGCCTTCTTTGAGGGCAACATTAATGATAAAGGGCCGCGCAATGACGGTCTGATCAGGCGGTTCGGGCAACCGGGCCGGAGGTTTCGTAGAGGAGAGTTTGGCTGTGTGTGACGCCAAGGGCCATATGCGCCATGCCGTGGATTTGTCGCGGCAAAAGATGGATGAGGGATGCGGGGGGCCGTTCGGGGCAATCATTGTGCGCAATGGCGAGGTGATTGCCGAAGGATGGAACAACGTCACATCCCAGAACGACCCGACCGCCCATGCCGAAGTCAGCGCCATTCGCGCGGCCTGTGCAAAGTTGGGCACGTTCGATCTGTCGGGGTGTGAAATCTATACCAGTTGCGAACCTTGCCCGATGTGCCTTGCGGCGATCTATTGGGCCCGTCTGGACAGGATCTATTACGCCAATGGCCGCGAAGATGCCGCTGCCATCGGTTTTGATGATCAGTTCCTTTATGATGAGGTGGCAAAGCCGATCGAAGATCGTTCCTTGCCGATTATTCATGTCGATTTGCCCGAGGCGCGCGAAGTGTTTACCGCCTGGGATCTCAAAACCGACAAGATTGCTTATTGAGACCGTTTGATTGCAGTGCGTTATGGGGTAAAACCGCGTGTTGGGTGCAAGACATATCGCTAAATGGGGGTGGCAACAGTGACGTCAACGACCGGTGAAGCCGGGACAAATACCGTGAAGGGGGCAGGGCCTGCGCAGCTTGAAGTGCGCGGCGTGACCAAGGCCTTTCCGGGCTGTCTGGCCAATGACGATATCAGTTTCCGTATCGAGCCTGGTGAAATCCATGCGCTGTTGGGGGAAAACGGTGCGGGTAAAAGTACGCTTGTGAAAATCATTTATGGCGTGCTGCAGGCCGATGAGGGCGAGCTGATCTGGGAAGGCAAGCCGGTCACGATCGCAAGCCCGCATGATGCGCGCGAAATGGGGATCGGTCTGGTGTTCCAGCATTTCTCGCTGTTTGAAACCATGACGGTACTTGAAAACATCGCACTTGCGATGAATGACGTGCGCGATATGGATGCGCTGCGCAAGCAGGTCGAGGAAGTTGAAAAGACCTATGGTCTGCCGTTGGATCCCGATCGCCATGTTTACACGCTTTCGGTCGGCGAGCGTCAGCGTATCGAGATCGTGCGCTGTCTGCTGCAGAACCCGAAACTTTTGATTCTCGATGAGCCGACCTCGGTCCTGACCCCGCAGGAAGTCGAAAAGCTGTTTGAGACGCTGCGTCGTCTGGCCGATGAAGGCTGCGCGATCCTGTATATCAGCCACAAGCTGCATGAAGTGAAGGCACTGTGCCAGAAGGCAACCGTGCTGCGCGGTGGCAAGGTTGTCGGCGGCTGTGATCCGCGCGAAGAAACCGCAAAATCCATGGCCGAAATGATGATTGGCCAGAAATTGACCGCACCGGACCGCGGCGAAGCCCGCACGTTTGGCGATGTGCGCTTGGCTGTTTCGGACCTGTCGCTTGAAAGCGATGAGCAGTTTGGCACCGACCTTAAGGGCATTAATCTTGAGGTGCGCGGCGGGGAAATCATGGGCGTTGCCGGGGTTGCCGGGAACGGCCAGAACGAATTGTTCCGCGCCCTTGCCGGTGAAACCGAACAGGAAGCGGCCCCTGACAGCATCAAGATTGATGGCACGTCGGTGGCACATTTTGGTCCGCGCCGCCGTCGTCGTCTGGGGGCAACATTCGTTCCCGAAGAACGTAACGGCCATGGGGCGGTGCCCGATATGAGCCTGTCGGAAAACGGGTTTTTGACTGCATTCAGGCGCATGGCGCTGGCTGCCAAAGGCCTGATCCGCGAAGTGCCGACCAAGTCATTCGCCGATAACATCATCAAGACATTTGATGTCCGCACCACTGGTTCCGGGGCAGAGGCCGGGTCGCTTTCGGGCGGGAACCTTCAGAAATTTATCGTCGGGCGCGAGATTTTGCAGGACCCGGGCGTTCTGGTGATTTCCCAGCCAACCTGGGGTGTGGATGCCGGGGCGGCGAGTGCCATTCATCAGGCATTGCTGGATCTGGCCGCCAAGGGCACGGCGGTTCTGGTGATTTCGCAGGATCTCGACGAGATTTATGCCATTTGTGACTCAGTGGTTGTGATGGCGGAGGGCAAAATGTCCAAACCGCGTCCGATGACCGATGTCAGCATCGAGGAAATTGGTCTGTTGATGGGGGGGCTTCATGATCTTGAAGGCGACGCGACCCCGGCGAACGACACGCAAGTAGAGGGAGGTCGCGTTGGTCAGGCTTGAACCCCGTCGCCAGCATTCCCAGGCGATGGTTTATCTGTCGCCGGTTCTGGCAATCCTTATGACGCTTGTTGTCGGCGGGATCATCTTTGCCTTTCTGGGCAAGAACCCGTTTGATGCGCTTTATACGTTCTTCATTTTGCCGATCAATAACAGCTATGGCATTTCCGAGCTGTTTGTGAAGGCGACCCCGCTTGTCATCATTGCGGTCGGTCTGGCTATGGGCTTTCGGGCCAATGTCTGGAACATCGGGGCCGAGGGCCAGCTGACCATGGGGGCGATTTTCGGCGGGGGTCTGGCACTGTATTTCTATGACAGCGAAAGCGTGTTTTTGATGCCGGCCATGTTTGTGCTGGGGGCGTTGGGCGGTGCCCTTTGGGGTGCGATCCCGGCGTTGTTGCGCACGCGCTTTAACGCCAATGAAATTCTGACCAGCCTGATGCTGACCTATGTCGCGACGCTTTTCCTGAGCTTCCTTGTGCATGGGCCGTGGCGGAACCCCGAAGGGTTCAACTTCCCGGAATCCCGTCCGTTCCCGGATGCCGGGTTGCTGCCGATCATCTTTGAAGGATCGCGCGTGCATCTTGGGACTGCGGTTGCGGTGCTGGTGGTGATTGCCGGTTGGTTGTTGCTGTCAAAATCCGTGATCGGTTTCCAGCTGCGTGTTGTCGGCAAGGCCCCACAGGCCGCCCGCCATGTCGGGTTCCGTCAGAAACGCATGGTGTGGTTTACGCTGCTTCTGGGCGGGGCGCTGGCAGGCTTGGCCGGTTTGTTTGAAGTCGCCGGTCCGATCGGGCAGCTTCAACCGTCCATCTCGCCGGGTTATGGCTTTACCGCGATTATCGTGGCGTTCCTGGGTCGCTTGCATCCGGTGGGCATTCTGTTTGGTGGTCTGATCATGGCGCTGACCTATTTGGGGGGCGAACTGGCGCAGATTACATTGGGTCTGCCCAATGCCGTGACCGGGCTGTTTCAGGGGATCTTGCTGTTCTTCCTGCTGGCCTGTGATGTTTTGACCAAATACCGCATTCGTTTCGGCTCCATCGCGGCAAAAGGGAGAACCGCATAATGGAATGGATTGTTCCCTTTATCCTGACGGTGATTACCGCATCCACCCCGCTTTTGCTGGCGGCAACCGGTGAGCTGGTGACCGAGAAATCCGGTGTGCTCAACCTTGGTGTTGAAGGCATGATGCTGGTTGGTGCGATTGCCGGTTTTGCGGTCACGGCCTCAAGCGGGTCGGCGATCCTGGGCATTCTGGCCGCGATTGTTGCCGGAACCCTGATGTCGCTGATCTTTGCGTTTTTGACCCTGACGCTGATGGCCAACCAGGTTGCGACGGGCTTGGCGCTGACGATTTTCGGGGTTGGTTTCTCGGCCCTTGTCGGATCGGGCTTTGTAGGCTTTGCGATTGAGCCGCTGCCAGCCCTTGCGATCCCGGGTATCAGCGCCATTCCGATTATTGGTCCGATCCTGTTTGGGCAGGATTTTCTCGTTTACCTGTCGATTGCGGTTGTGATCGGGGTGGCGTGGTTCCTTGCGAAATCGCGTGCCGGTCTTGTGCTTAAGGCGGTTGGGGATTCCCATCATTCGGCACATGCGATTGGCTATTCCGTGATCAAGATCCGCTATCTGGCGACCATGTTTGGCGGGGCGATGGCGGGCCTTGGTGGTGCGTATCTGTCGCTGTCCTATACGCCGATGTGGGCAGAAAACATGACGGCCGGTCGTGGCTGGATTGCGCTTGCGCTGGTGGTGTTTGCCACTTGGCGTCCGGGGCGTCTGGTTGCCGGGGCCTATATGTTTGGCCTGATTTCGGTGATGCAGCTTCATGCACAGGGGGCTGGCATTCACGTGCCCAGCCAGTTCATGTCGATGCTGCCGTATCTCGCGACCGTGATCGTGCTGGTGATTATTTCAAGCGACCGTGCGAAAATCAGACTGAATGCGCCGGCCTGTATCGGGCAGGCGTTCAGAGCCGCCCAATAGGGTTTCGGCGGCTTTGTGTGCGGGACCGAAACACGTCAAATGATGTTTCGGCCCGACGGGAGGAAGACTGTACTTGCCAAACCTCACACAAGCCGGGCCACGGCTTGTCCGGTTTGTCTGAGTTTTGGTTTGTGCAGGAACGCGTCATTGATTGCGATCAGGAATTACGTATAAATCCTGATTGAGTGTCTAACAGGGAGACTGAAATTATGAATGCAAGCCTCGTGAAGCGCACACTTGCCGCCGTTGCGGCTGTTGGTGCCCTCGCAACCGGCATGGGTGCAGCCCAGGCCGAAGACGTTAAAGTCGGTTTTGTCTATGTCGGCCCGATTGGTGACCATGGTTGGTCCTATCGTCATGACATTGGCCGTCAGGCGATTGAAGCCGAACTCGGCGATGCTGCGACTACCAGCTATGTCGAAAGCGTGCCGGAAGGTGCCGATGCCGAGCGTGTGATCCGTCAGATGGCCCAGACCGGCCACAATCTGATCTTCACCACCTCGTTCGGTTACATGAACCCGACCGAAAAAGTCGCCAAGCAGTTCCCGGATGTGAAATTCGAACATGCAACCGGTTACAAGCGTGCCGACAACCTGTCGACCTATGCTGCACGTTTCTATGAAGGCCGCTATGTTGCTGGTGTGATCGCCGGTAAAATGACCAAGTCGAACGTTGTTGGTTATGTCGGTTCGTTCCCGATCCCGGAAGTTGTCCGTGGCATCAACTCTTTCATGATGGGCGCATGGTCGGTTAACCCGGACGTTGAAGTCAAAGTCGTTTGGGCCAACACCTGGTACGATCCGGGTAAGGAAGGCGATGCGGCCAAGGCGCTGATTGACCAGGGTGCAGACATCATGGTTCAGCACACCGACAGCCCGGCACCGCTTCAGGTTGCTGAAAACCGTGGCGTTCTTGGTTTCGGTCAGGCATCTGACATGATCAAGTTTGCACCGAAAGCACAGCTGACCGCGATCGTCGATAACTGGGACAGCTACTATGTTGCCCGTGCCAAGGCGGTTGCCGATGGTACCTGGGAATCCCAGGACACCTGGGGTGGCATCAACACCGGTATGGTCGAAATGGCACCTTACACCAACATGCCTGACGACGTGAAAGCACTGGCAGAAGAAACCGAAGCAAAAATCGCATCGGGTGAATTCCACCCGTTCACCGGCCCGATCTATGACCAGGCTGGCGAACTGCGTGTTGCAGAAGGTGAAATTGCTGATGACGGCATGCTGCTGGGCATGGACTGGTACATCCAGGGCATCGACGCAGAACTGCCGAAATAAGTCAGGTTTCCGGTCCATCCGGATCGGCGAAATAACAAAGCCCCGTGCATTAAGGTGCGCGGGGCTTTTTTCGTGGCCTGGTGTGATTGGTCGTAATGGAAAAACTCCTGCCACCCGCTATGTGGGTTAGGTTTTCTTCTTTGCCGGGTCGGGCTTTTTTGCCTTGGCTTCGGCGACCTTTTCATAGGCGACCATTTCGGTGCGCGGATGAAACAGCGCATAAAGGGCTGCGCGCCAGCCACGCAGCTTGACCTTGTGTTCGCGGGTCTTGCCGGCCCAATTGTCGCGGAAGCGTTCCATGTCTTCGCGGCGATTGAAATAGATCACCATATCAACAATGGGGGCGGCCGCGTCGCGCGGGATTTCGATATTGCGAATGCCCATCGTCCAGTTCTTGCTCATGACATTGACGTCGAGCCAGTCCAGCACCCCTTGTGCGGAATGCTTTTCATGTATGACGACGCGATATGGAAAATTCCGAAGATCTTTCGTCATCCGTTGTGTTCCTGACGGTTCCCGTTTCGGTTGATGATACATGAAATCGTTACAAAGATGATTAATTCCTAGCGTCGCCGAAAAAATCAGACAAATGCATAGGGGCGGGCACCCCTTTTGGAGTGTCTCGCGTTCAAGTTGGGCGGAGACAGAGATTTGCTTCCAATAGGAGCGGATCGTTGCATTTGCGCGAAGGGCTTTGCGCGTTGGTTTTGCAGATGTAAATGCAGGCCGACGCGACGTGTCAATCTTCTAAAGCAAGGGTTGAATAGTTGTGGGCGGGATAATAGTTTATTCAATAATAATTCCAGTTTAGTCTGTTAGTTATTGAGAAAATGGCGTATGAAAAGCTAATGTTTTCTCTTCTAACTAGAATTTTTACATGATAATTAAGTAATTCATCCTGCCGGCAAATCTGAATTGCTAGCGTGTCTATAAGAACAAGAAACGGGGTCTTGAGGTGAGTGCAAAGCCTTCTGACATTCAGCCTTCAGGGCGGGAACGTCATTTCAAACCGGAAGAACTGATCGTCAGCAAGACCGATCTCAAGGGCCGCATCACCTATGCCAACGAGGTGTTTTTGCGCCTGTCTGATTATTCGGAACGTGAAGTTCTTGGTCAGCCGCATGCGATGATCCGCCATCCGGATATGCCGCGCTGCATTTTCAAGCTTTTGTGGGACCGGATTTCTTCCGGGCACGAGATTTTCGCCTATGTCGTCAATATGGCCAGCAATGGTGATCATTACTGGGTTTATGCCCATGTGACGCCGACCTTTGACGCCAATCACAATGTGGTTGGATACCATTCCAACCGCCGGGTGCCGGACCCGAAAGTTCTGAGTGAAACGATCATTCCTCTGTATGCGGAGCTTCGCAGCATTGAGGAAAGCGTGCCCAATCGGAAGGACGGCATGAATGCGGCGTCCAAAGCGTTGATGCAAAAGCTGTCTGATATGGGCATGTCGTACGACAAGTTTATACAAAGTCTCTAGAAATTGGGTGTCTCCCCACCCCCGAAATCGAAGGTTCGAGGTTCTAATGTCGCTATTTGGTGGTTCAAAATCAGGTATCAAAAAAGCACTGGATGTGGTCTTGGCCGCAGCCGATGGTGATTACGAAGCCCGCATCACCAATGTCGACAGTCATGCCGACATGCGCGAACTGTTCATTGCTATCAACCGCCTGATCGACCGCAATGACGCGTTCCTGCGCGAAAGCGCCGCATCGATGGGGGCTGTTTCGGAAAACCGTTATTACCGCCGCATCGTCGAGACCGGGTTGGTTGGGGAATATCTGTCTTCGGCCAAGCGCATCAATGCCGCGAGTGCCTCGATCGAGCAGAAGTTGTCTGGTTTTGCCGATATTCTCGATGAATTCAAAAGCGGCTCCTTTGCCGCGGTTGATGATATTGCCAGCGCGGCAATCGCCCTTGCCGAGGCATCAGGTGATGCGAATTCCATCGCCCATGAGACCAGCTCGCGATCAACCAATGTTGCCGCCGCTGCCCGCCAGACGGCAAGCAATGTCAGCGAGCTTTCAAGCGCGTCGGAAGAGCTCAATGATTCGATCCGCAATGTGTCCGATCAGGCCCGTGAGTCGGTCGAGATTGCGCACCGTGCCAATGGCCTGGCGCAGGAAACCGATGGTCGTATCGGCCAACTTGAAGCCGCAGCGGGCGAGATCGTTGAAGTGGTCAGCTTTATCCGTGACATTGCCGCCCAGACCAACCTTCTGGCGCTGAATGCGACCATTGAGGCCGCCCGTGCCGGTGAAGCCGGCAAAGGCTTTGCCGTTGTCGCCAACGAGGTCAAAGGACTTGCCAACCAGACCAGCAAGGCGACCGAAAGCATCGAGGAAAAGGTTCAGGACATCCAGACTGCGATTGAACAATCGGTCGGCTCGATCCGCGAGATCGCAGGCGTAATTGATGATCTCGCCGCACGCTCTGACATGATTTCGGGCAATGTTGAAACCCAGGCGAGCCTTTCAACCAACATTACGCGCAATGTCGAACAGGCATCGGGCGGCGCACAGGAAGTTACCGACAACATCACTGTGGTTTCGGATATGGCCGGGCGCACTGGCGAGGCCGCCGACACCACGCGCGACATGGCCGATCGCCTTGCCGATCAGTCGGAAAACCTGCGTAATCAGTTGGGTGTGTTCCTAGATACCATCGAAAAACTGCTTTATACCGCCAAGAAATAGCCGCTTTCTGCGTGCAACAGGTAGCTTCGGGCGTCATGATGGTGCCCGATCGTTTTTAGTCAGGAGAGCGGTGCCATGCGGGTTTTCTTCAATTCGCGTCACGATGCCCATGATGGGGCTGGCGAAATGCATCATGGGCGCATGGTGCCGTGTTTTGAAAACGCACGACGCATTCCGATCATTCGCGATGCGGTGGCGCACGCGATCAAGGCGCAGCTGTTTGATCCCAAGGATTTCGGCATTGATCCGATCCGGGCGATCCATGATGCCGACTATATCGATTTTCTTGAAACCGCATGGGATAGCTGGACCAAAGCCGGCAACAAGGGCGATGCGTTTCCCTATGTCTGGCCGACCGGTGGTTTTTCCGGCGGCAAGCCCGAACATATCAGCGCGCGTCTTGGCCAATATGCCATTTCATCCGACACACCGATTACGCAAGGCACCTGGAAGGCCGCCTATTGGGGCGCCCAAACAGTGATCTCGGCCGCCGAGGCCGCCTGGAGCGACAATGAGTCGTCCTTTGCGCTGACCCGTCCGCCGGGGCATCACGCCCATGCCAACCGATATGGTGGTTATTGCTTTTTGAATAATGCCGCCATCGCCGCCCAGCACATGATTTCCAGGGGTGCGAAAAAGGTTGCGATCCTTGATATCGATTACCATCACGGCAATGGCGCGCAGGATATTTTCTATGAGCGCGGCGACGTTCTGACGATTTCGATCCATGCCGACCCGACCCATCAGTTCCCGTTCTTCATGGGCTATGCCAATGAAACCGGCCGCAATGACGGGCAGGGCGCAAACCTAAACGTCCCGCTTCCGGGCGGCAGTGATTTTGGTGCCTGGGGGGCTGGCTTTGCCAAGGCGATGCAGAAACTTCTGACCTGGCAGGCCGATGCGTTGGTGGTGGCCCTGGGTGTTGATGCCCACGAAGCAGAGCCGATTTGTGATTTCAAACTCCAGACCGATGATTTCAACCGTATCGGGCAAATGATCGGGCGGATGGGGCTTAAAACCGTATTCACCATGGAAGGTGGCTACGCCCATGACGTGATCGGGCACAATGTAGCAGCGGTGCTGAGCGGATATCTTGAACTCGCCAAAAACTAGATCCGCCAAGCTGAACTACAAAAACGCCCCGAACGGATGTCGGGGCATTTTTTTATTTCGCGTTCTGGTCGCTCAGCGTTCCCAGGGCGGCGTGCCGCCAAATTCCGCAACCAGAAAATCGACAAAGGCACGAACACGGGTCGGCAGATAGCGGTTTTCGGGATAAAGCGTATAGACCGCATGGGATGGCGGTTGATAATCCGGCAGAACGCGTTTGAGATGTCCGTCGCGCAGATATTCATCAACTTCCCAGTTCGATTTCAGCGCAATGCCATGCCCATCAAGGCACCAGCGGGTCAGGACTTCGCTGCTATCTGAATCCATCGATCCCGCGACGGCCAATGTGACGGGCGGCTCATCGCCGGGGCCTTGCAATGTCCATTGATATTGCTGCGATCCCGGGAAGCGCAGCAGCAGGCAATTATGGTTCAAAAGATCTGCAGGCACTTTGGGCGTGTCGTTCTTTTCCAGATACTCCGGACTTGCGACCAGCATGCGCTTGTTGGATGCCAGCTTGCGAACAATCAGCGAGCTTTCCTTGAGCTCGGCAATGCGGATGGCGAGATCGACCTTGTCTTGCAGCAGGTCCAGCAACCGGTCCGACAGATGCAGGCGGATTTGCACATCCGGATTTTGTTCGACGAATTTCGGAATGATCGGGGCAACGTATTTATTGCCAAACGCCACCGGGCAGGTCAGCGTGACCGGGCCGCGGGTGGTGTTTTTCTGATTGGCGATGGCGTTTTCCGCTTCCTGCATTTCGGTCAGAATGCGCAGGCAGTGGCGGTAATAGACATCCCCTTCGGTCGTCAAATTAACCCGGCGCGTGGTACGGTTCAGCAGGCGCACACCCAGACGTTCTTCCAGGCGGGCGATCCGGTTTGACACCACAGCAGCCGAATGGCGCAATTCGCGCCCGGCAGCAGAAAGGTTGCCAAGTTCGGCAACGCGGACAAAAATCTGGATGTCCTCAAAGTCGGACATGGTGCGGGAAGCTCCTGATGTCTGGGGGCGGTTTCTTGCTTTTGGTTGGCGCTTTAAGTGCTGATTGGGCGGCGCCACTGTGCCATTTTAAAGATTATTTTGAAAGTCATTTCGATTATGCTCACCCCCTAAATAATAGAGGCGGTCGGGGGACTGTGTTAGGACAAGAAGCAGATCGACAAACAGATCGACTGGACGCAACCCGGGCAAAATAGCGCCATCAGAGCCGCATCAAAGGCCCCGGGGGTATCATCAAGGCAGGGCTGCCAGCGCGCCGGAAACCGCGCATGGGCGAGACGGAGGTTTCAAGCACCGTGGATATTCTGTTTCAGGACTGGATCAACTTGATCCTGCGCTGGGCGCATTTGATTACGGGCATCGCTTGGATCGGGTCTTCGTTCTATTTCGTGTGGCTGGATCTGTCCCTGCGCAAGCGCCAGGGTATGGACGAAGGCGTTTATGGCGAAGCCTGGATGGTGCATGGCGGCGGCTTTTATCATGTGAACAAATGGATGGTGGCACCCAGTTCCATGCCGCCCGAGCTGCACTGGTTCAAATACGAGGCCTATTTCACCTGGATTACGGGCTTTGCGCTTCTGGTGACGATGTATTACTGGAGTGCGGAAAGCTATCTGATTGACCCAAGCGTTCTGGCGCTGACCAAGATGGATGCGATCCTGATTGGTCTTGGCAGCCTGTTTGCCGGTTGGGTGATCTATGACATCATCTGCAAAAGCCCGATTGGCAAAAGCACCGGCAAGCTTGCGATCGCACTGTTCATCCTGATCATGGCTGCGAGCTATCTGTTTACCCATGTCTTTAGCGGGCGCGGGGCGTTCATCCATGTCGGTGCGATGATCGGCACGATCATGGCCGCCAACGTGTTTCGCATCATCATCCCAAACCAGAAAAAGGTCGTCGCCAGCCTGATGGCCGGTGAAAAGCCTGACCCGGCATTGGGGCTGCAGGCCAAGCAACGTTCGACCCATAACAATTATCTGACCCTGCCGGTGTTGCTGATGATGATCAGCAACCACTATTCGATGCTGTTTTCCCATGATCAGTCGTGGCTGATTGTCGGGCTGATCCTGATCATTGGCGGGCTGGTGCGCCATTTCTTTAACACGCGTAATGCCGGCGGCACCGGTAAGGCGATTGCCTGGCAGCTTCCGGCCGCAGCCATTGGCATGGCGGTGCTGGCAATGTTTGCCAGTTACGACCCCAATGCAGTCAAACTGGCCGAGGAAGACGTCATTACCGCCGATCACGCGCAGGCGATCGTCCAGACGCGTTGCACCACATGCCATTCGGCCAATCCAACGGATGAAGGGTTCGACGAGGCGCCGGCCGGTGTGATGTTTGATGATCTGGCCCAGATCGAAGCCAATGCCCAGCGCGTGCTGGCGCAGGCCGTGATCGGACGCGCCATGCCACTGGGCAACCTGACGGAAATGACCGAGGAGGAGCGTGCCCAGCTTGGTCAATGGATCCGCGCGGGTATGCCGGAATAAGGCGTTTCGGAAACAGGATAGTGCAAAGGGCGGCTGCAAAATGGGGCCGCCCTTATTGTTTGCGCGAAACCGGAAAATCGGTGTGCAAGGTTACGCGTAAAATAAAACGCCCCGCCGGTCTCCCGACGGGGCGGGAAGCAGGCCGGCACAGGGCGGATTGTGGTGCAATAAGCTCAGCACAGGCGAAACTTCCGCACCCCACATAAGTCCTGAAAACGGCGCCGTCAATCTGATCAAAAAATAATCAAATTGTCATCAATGACCGAAAAATAATCAGAGATAGAATAGGGTGCGCAAATATTTTCCCCAAACAAGTTGTAAAATAGTTGCTTATTGCGTAGGAATCCCCCGATTCGCGATTTTATTCAATTTGGTCCCTGAGTCTGGCACGGTTTTAGCAAGTGCAACGGCGGTGCAATAAAAACTCAGTGGAGGCTATAAATGAATAAGAAGCTTCAGGCGCTTATCGGCGCCGGGGCCATGGCAGTGTCTGCGATGGCAATGTCAGCCGCACAGGCAGCAGAGACCATCAAGGTTGGCGTGCTGCACTCTCTTTCCGGCACAATGGCGATTTCCGAAACCACGCTGAAGGACACCGTCCTGATGCTGGTCGATGACCTGAACAAGAACGGTGGTTTGCTTGGCAAGGAAGTCGAAGCAGTGGTCGTTGACCCGGCTTCTGACTGGCCGCTTTTTGCTGAAAAAGCCCGTGAGCTGATCGAACAGGAACAGGTTGATGTTGTGTTCGGTTGCTGGACGTCGGTTTCGCGTAAATCGGTTCTGCCGGTCTTCGAGGAACTCAACAGCATGCTGTTCTATCCGGTTCAGTACGAAGGTGAGGAAAGCTCGCGCAACGTGTTCTACACCGGTGCGGCTCCGAACCAGCAGGCGATCCCGGCCGTTGATTATCTTCTGAGCGAAGATGGTGGTGCTGCCGAACGTATCGTTCTTCTGGGTACCGACTATGTGTATCCGCGTACGACCAACAAAATCCTGCGTTCCTATCTGAACGGCAAGGGTATCTCCGATGAAGACATCATGGAGAACTACACCCCGTTCGGTCATTCCGACTGGCAGTCGATTGTTGCTGACGTGAAAGCCTTTGCATCGGCTGGCAAAAACACCGCCGTTGTTTCGACCATTAACGGTGACGCGAATGTTCCGTTCTACAAGGAACTGGCAAACCAGGGCATCAAGGCCGAAGACATTCCGGTTGTTGCCTTCTCGGTTGGTGAAGAAGAGCTGGCCGGTATCGACACCGCGCCGCTGGTTGGTCACCTTGCTGCCTGGAACTACTTCCAGTCGGTTGAGGCAGATGCCAACGATGCCTTCATCGAAAAATGGCATGCCTTCATCGGTGATGAGTCGCGCGTGACCAACGACCCGATGGAAGCAACCTATATCGGCTTTAACATGTGGAAACAGGCTGTTGAGCAGGCTGGCACCACCGATGTCGATGCAGTTCGTCAGGCAATGTACGGCCAGGAAGTTGCAAACCTGACCGGCGGCACCGCTGTCATGAACACCAACCACCACCTGTCCAAGCCGGTTCTGATCGGCGAAGTTCAGGATGATGGTCAGTTCGACATCGTTTGGGAAACCGATGGCACCGTCGTTGGCGATGCATGGTCGGACTTCCTGCCGGAAAGCGCAAAGCTGACCGCCGACTGGACCTATCCGTGGGTCTGCGGCAACTGTGAAAAACCGATGTACTGATTGGTTTTGGATGGGCCGGTCGCGTTATGCGGCCGGCCTGTTCATTTTGGGGCGGCCTTTCTGTGGGGCCAGGCCCGAGATTTCTTTATTTCCTTTTCCGTTTTGCATTCAAAGGTTTGGTGATCATGCGCAATGACATGCTTTCGATGCTGCGCCGTTCCCCGTTCTGCCTTCCACAGGTCCGCAACGCCATCCAGGGTTTCGCGATGGTTCTGGCCTGTCTTTTGATTGTCGCCACAGCCCTGCCCAAGGGGGCGCTGGCCTATAGCGACGAAGAACTTCGCAATGTGACTGAGCGGCTCAATGTCAAAAGCTCGACCAAGAAGATCGGCGTGATCGAGGAAATGGCTGCAGACGGGGACCCCCGTGTTGCGCCGATCCTGCGCGCGATGCTCGAAGGCGACCTTTATGTCCGCGACAGCGACGAGCACGTTGTGATCACCCGCAAACAGGGCAAGGTCTATACCCATATCGACATTGTCAGCGGCGAAGAGATCGGCGAAAGCGGATCCAAGGAAATTTCCAAGATCAAGGTCAATAACCGTCTGCGCGGCGTTCTGCGCGATGCGTTGGCGACATTGAACCTGTTTAGCCCGGATTTGACGGTGCGTAGTGGTGCGGTCGAACAGATCATGGATGCCCGCGATCCGGCGATGCTGCCGCTTTTGCTGCGTGCGATTGACCGCGAAGAAGATGAAACGCTTCTGGCGCGTATGGAGCTTGCGCGTGCGACCATGGCGCTGGCGGCCGGTGAAACCACCGAAGAACGCCTTGCTGCGATTGAGGTTCTTTCAAGCGAAACCACCCCGCAAATCCGTGCGGTGCTGTATCAATTCGTTGCCAGTGCCGAGGCCGAGGGCTTTGAGCCCGAAGTTATTGCCGCGGCCAATGATGCACTTGAATCCGTCGAAGGGCGTCTGTCGACCTGGCAGACGGTGGGCGATGTGTATCGCGGGATCAGCCTGGGCTCGGTCCTGTTGCTGGCGGCGGTTGGTCTTGCCATTACCTTTGGTGTGATGGGGGTGATCAACATGGCCCATGGCGAGATGATCATGATCGGCGCCTATACCACCTTTATGGTGCAGCAGGCGCTGGGATCGTTCCTGCCATCGGGTTCGGCCTGGTCATTGGTGATTTCCGTGCCTGCGGCCTTTTTGGTTGCCGGTGCAGTCGGGGTTGTGATCGAACGATCCGTGATCCGCTTCCTGTATGGTCGTCCGCTTGAAACCCTGCTTGCGACCTGGGGGGTTAGCCTTGTTTTGCAACAAGCGATCCGCACGATCTTTGGTGCGACCAACCAGCAGGTCACCGCACCTGATTTCATGAGTGGGGCGATTGAATTTTCGACCGGTCTGGTCCTGACCTATAACCGGCTGTGGATCATTCTGTTTAGCATCATCGTCGTTGCGGGCATCGCCGCTGTGCTGCGCTATACCGCGTTTGGTTTGCAGATGCGCGCGGTGACGCAAAACCGCCGCATGGCCGGGTCGGTTGGTATTCGCACGGGCTATGTCGATGCACTGACATTTGGGTTGGGGTCGGGGATTGCCGGCATCGCTGGTGTGGCGCTCAGCCAGATTTCCAATGTCAGCCCGAACCTTGGTCAGACCTATATTATCGACAGTTTCATGGTGGTTGTGTTCGGCGGGGTCGGGAACCTGTGGGGCACTGTGCTGGGCGCGTTCAGCCTTGGGATCGTCAACAAGTTCCTTGAGCCGGTCGCAGGTGCAGTTCTGGCCAAGATCTTTGTCCTGATTGCGCTGATCCTGTTTATCCAGAAACGACCGAAGGGGCTGTTTGCCCTTAAAGGTCGCGCGGTGGAGGCCTGATCCATGACCGATTACCGTCAAAAATATCAAATGACGCCGGTGATTGGCTGGCTGCTGAATGACCGCGGCGGGATGATCCTTCTGGGTATTCTGATCGCGGCTGCCATTCTGGTGCCGATGAGCAACCTGTTGCTGCCGGAAAGCTCCGCCTTTCATGTGCCGACCTGGATGGTCAGTCTGCTGGGCAAGTATCTGTGCTATGCGCTTTTGGCGCTCAGTGTTGATCTGATCTGGGGTTTCTGCGGGATTTTGTCGCTGGGCCACGGGGCGTTCTTTGCGCTCGGCGGTTATGCCATGGGCATGTATCTGATGCGCCAGATCGGGGATCGCGGCGTTTATGGTGACCCGGTCCTGCCGGATTTCATGGTCTTCCTGAACTGGCAGGAATTGCCATGGTACTGGTATGGCTTTGACATGTTCTGGTTTGCCATCGTCATGGCGATGTTCGTGCCGGGGCTTCTGGCCTTTGTGTTTGGCTTCCTTGCCTTCCGCTCGCGCGTGACCGGGGTTTATCTTTCAATCATTACGCAGGCCATGACCTATGCGCTGTTGCTGGCCTTCTTCCGCAACGATATGGGCTTTGGCGGCAATAACGGCCTGACCGATTTCAAGGATCTGCTGGGCTATTCATTGCAATCGGATGGCACGCGCGCCGGATTGTTTGTCGCATCCTGTGTGTTTCTTGGCATTTGCTATGTGCTGGCGCGGGGTATTACCCAGTCGCGGTTGGGCAAGGTTCTGATTGCCATCCGCGATGCGGAAAGCCGCGTGCGTTTCACAGGCTATCGCGTCGAATATTACAAGCTGTTCGTCTTTACCGTTTCAGCCGTAATGGCGGGTATTGCCGGTGCGCTGTATGTGCCGCAGGTCGGCATCATCAATCCGGGCGAATTTGCCCCGGCCCTTTCGATTGAAATTGTCATCTGGGTCGCGGTTGGCGGGCGTGGCACGCTTTATGGGGCGGTGCTGGGCGCGTTTATTGTCAACTACGCCAAGACCTTCTTTACCGGGGCGATGCCGGACTTCTGGTTGTTCTTCCTGGGCGGATTGTTCATTGCCGTCACCCTGTTCCTGCCAAAAGGTGTGATCGGTGCCATTCCGGCCTTCGGGTCGCCAGACCGGCAATCCATCATCACAGCCTGGCGCAAGCGCCGCGCAAATGAAGGAGGCAAGGCATGAGCGAAGCAGCCATTCAAGTGAATGCCTCGGACGAGGAACAGGTCAAATCCGCCAAGTCGGAAACCATCCTTTATGTCGACGGGGTATCGGTGACCTTTGACGGGTTCCGCGCGCTTAACAACCTGTCCTTTTATGTCGAGCCGGGCGAACTGCGCGCCATCATCGGCCCGAACGGGGCGGGCAAGACCACGATGATGGATATCATTACGGGCAAAACCCGGCCTGATACCGGCGATGTGCTGTTTAAAAGCGAGATTGATCTGACCAAGATGGACGAGGCCGAGATTGCCAATCTGGGTATCGGGCGCAAGTTCCAGAAACCGACGGTGTTTGAAAGCCATACGGTTTTTGACAACCTGCTGCTGGCCGCATCAGGAGGACGTGGTGTGTTTCAGGCGCTGTTCCATCGCCTAACAGACTCGGAAAAGATCAAGATCGAAAAGACGCTCGTCACCATCATGCTCGAAGACAAGCGTGATGAAATGGCGGCCAATCTTTCACACGGGCAGAAGCAGTGGCTGGAAATCGGCATGCTGTTGATGCAGGAACCCGAACTTCTTCTGGTTGATGAGCCGGTTGCCGGGATGACCGATTCCGAGACCGAGGAAACGGCGAAACTTTTACGATCCATCGCCAAGGAATACTCAGTCGTCGTGGTCGAGCATGACATGGAATTCGTCCGTGACCTTGATTGCAAGGTGACCGTGCTTCACGAAGGATCGGTTCTGGCCGAGGGCCGCCTGGATCATGTGCAGAAAGACCCGCGGGTCATTGAAGTTTATCTGGGGCGCTAGAGGGATTTAGACATGCTTGATGTTAGCAATATTGATCTGTTCTATGGCGCGTCCCATGCCTTGCGCAAGGTGTCGCTGAATGCCGAAACCGGCAAAGTGACGGCGGTTCTGGGGCGCAATGGGGTTGGCAAAACATCCCTGATGCGGGCCGTGGTGGGTCAGCACCCAATAACTGACGGCAATATCAAATGGGAAGGCAAGGATATCTCACGCGATCCGTCTTATCGGCGCTCAGCTAATGGCATCGCGATTGTCCCGCAGGGGCGCGAGATTTTCCCGCTTCTGACTGTGAAGGAAAACCTTGAGACCGGCTTTGCAGCACTCCCGCGTGCGATGCGCCATATCCCTGATGAGATTTTCGAGCTATTCCCGGTGCTGCGTGACATGCTGGGCCGTCGAGGCGGGGACCTTTCGGGTGGGCAGCAACAGCAATTGGCCATCGGGCGTGCGCTTGTAACCCGCCCGCGATTGCTGGTGCTAGATGAACCGACCGAGGGTATTCAGCCATCGATCATCAAGGACATTCAGCGCGTCATCAAACAGCTCGCCGATCGCGGTGATATGGCGATCCTGCTGGTCGAGCAATATTTTGAATTTGCCCACGAACTGGCTGACGAGATTGTCGTGCTGGAGCGGGGCGAAGTTGTTCTTTCGGGTGCGAAAGAGACACTCGATCGCGAAAAAGTCCGCGCCTATCTGACTGTTTGATCAGCATTTGCCAAAAATTTGCGCAACTTGCCTGCCGCCAATCGGGCCAAATGCCGCCAGATCCCCTGTATTGGCAGGGTGTTGGCGGTTGGCCCGCATCTTGCTGTGAAGCCCCTTGGTATCAGGGTCAAAACTCATTCACATGACCGACCCGGCAACTGATATGAGAGAAAAAGCTAGGAAAAGCCCGCAGAGCGGGATGCTTCCCGGTCAAGGGATTTGACGTAGAGGCTTTCTCTCATATCAGTTGTCCTTCGGATCACCCGGATTTGCACGGGCTATTTTGTCGCAAAATCTTGAAAGATGTAGATCTTCCTTTGATTTTGCTCCGCATATCCGCACAAATCCGGGAGACCGGGACGATTATGTGAATGAGTTTTGACCCTAAGGACCCGTAAGTGGGCCGCTTTAGTCAGGTGTCTTTGTGCAGCTTCGCAAACTTGAACCGACAACATCCGCAAACCCGAATGCGGAGATGGAAACGCCAGCAACGCCTGCCCGCATCATTACCGATGGCCGGGCCGAGGTGACGTTTCGTCAGGGCACAGGTGCAGCGCATCAGGGCGGGCATGCAGCCCTTGATCATCTTTATTACCGTGACCCGATGAAAATCCTGTTCCCGCGGCCAACCGCGGGGGATCTGGCGACAGCTGTTCTGGTCACGACATCGGGCGGCATGGTGGGGGGCGACAAGCTTGCCTTTGCTGGCAAGGTCGAAGAAGGCGCATCGGCGCTGTTTACCGCCCAGGCGGCGGAAAAGATTTACCGGTCGGTCGGACCGGATTGCGAAATGTCGGTTGATCTGGGTGTGGCGGATGGTGGCTGGCTTGAATGGTTGCCCCATGAAAGCATCCTGTTTGATCAGGCCCGGCTGAAACGCAAAACGACCGTAACTGCATCGGGCACTGGCATGGTCATGGCCGGTGAGATGATGGTGTTTGGTCGCCTTGCACGCGGTGAGGTTTTCACGACCGGCCTTGCGCGTGATGCATGGGATGTCTCGATTGACGGGCGCCCGATCTGGCGCGATGCGCTGCATCTTGAAGGTGATGTGCTGCGCATGCTCGATCACGAGGCGGCCTTTGATGGCGCGCGGGCCAATGCGACTGCCATTCTGGTCGGGCATGGGGCAGAAGATAAGCTTGAAGCCGCACGCGATTGTTTGGCGCAGGCAACCGATGGGCTTGAGGCGCGCGATGTGTTGTGTGCCGCGACCGCGATGAAGGGGATTGTGATTGCACGCTTCATGGCGCGCGATCCGATGAAATTGCGCCGGGTTTACGGCGCGTGGTGGAAATCATTCCGCCATCAAACACGGGGGCTTCCCGCACGCTTGCCGCGTTTGTGGGAGATTTAATCGATGAAGCCAAGGAGTAGGCAGGCATGAATCTGACGCCACGCGAAAAGGACAAACTTCTGGTTTCGGTTGCCGCCATGGTGGCGCGCAATCGCCTTGAGAGGGGGGTGAAGCTGAACCACCCCGAAGCGATCGCGATCATCACCGACTATGTCGTTGAAGGGGCGCGCGATGGCAAATCTGTTGCCGATCTGATGCGGGACGGGGCGACCGTGATCACGCGCGATCAGGTGATGGATGGCATTGCCGAAATGATCCACGAAATTCAGGTCGAAGCGACCTTCCCGGACGGGACGAAGCTTGTGACCGTTCATGAACCGATCCGCTAGGGGTAAAACTCATGAATATGACCGTACCGGCAACTATTCTGGGCTTGAAATACAAGGAAAAGCCCGCTGCGCGTGGTGGCCCCCCGGGCAAGGGATTTGACGCAGGAGTTCGAGCCCAGAATAGTTGTCCAAAGGATCGCTCGTATTTGCACGGGCTGCTTTGTCGCAAAAACTTGCAAGATGTCGATCTTCCTGCGTTTTCGCTTCGCGCATCCGCACAAATACGAGCGACCGGTGCGGCCATATTCATGAGTATTACCCCTATGGAGGAGCAGTTATGATTCCAGGTGAAATCATTACCAAGGAAGGCAGCCTCATCCTGAACGAGGGGCGTGAAACCAAAACCATCACCGTTGCCAATACCGGGGACCGCCCGGTGCAGGTGGGGTCGCACTATCATTTCTATGAAACCAATCCGGGCCTTGATTTTGACCGCGAAGCCGCACGTGGCTTCCGCCTTGATATCCCGGCCGGTACCGCTGTTCGTTTCGAGCCGGGCCAGTCGCGCGACGTCAATCTGGTGAAATATGCCGGGACCGGCACGGTCTATGGCTTTAACGCCAAAATCAACGGCAAGCTTTAAGCGGGGGGATGGAATAAATGGCTTACGAAATTGATCGTCCGTCCTATGCGGCCATGTTTGGCCCAACCGTCGGCGACAAGGTCCGTCTGGCGGACACCGATCTGATCATCGAGGTCGAAAAAGACTTCACCACCCTTGGCGAGGAAGTCAAATTCGGCGGTGGCAAGGTCATCCGTGACGGCATGGGCCAATCACAGGCAACGCGCGCCAATGGTGCGGTTGATACCGTGATCACCAATGCCCTGATCCTTGATTACACCGGCATCATCAAGGCCGATATCGGCATTCGTGATGGCCGCATTGCCGGGATCGGCAAGGCCGGGAACCCCGATGTGCAGCCCGGTGTGGATATCATCATCGGTCCGGGTACCGAAGTCATCGCCGGTGAAGGCAACATCATCACCGCTGGCGGTATCGATGCCCACATTCACTGGATCTGCCCGCAGCAGGTTGAAGATGCGCTTTATTCCGGTGTGACCAGCATGCTGGGCGGCGGTACTGGCCCGGCCGCGGGCACGAACGCCACCACCTGTACGCCGGGCCCTTGGCATATTGCCCGCATGCTGCAGGCAGCAGACGGCATTCCGATGAATATCGGGTTCTTTGGCAAGGGCAATGCGACTCTGCCCGGATCGCTGGAAGAACAGGTCAAGGCAGGTGCCTGTGGCCTGAAACTTCATGAAGACTGGGGCACAACGCCAGCGGCGATTGATACCTGCTTGTCCGTGGCCGATGACCTTGATGTGCAGGTCATGATCCATACCGATACCTTGAATGAAAGCGGCTTTGTCGAGCATACCCGTGCATCGTTCAAGAACCGCACCATTCACACCTTCCACACCGAAGGTGCCGGTGGCGGCCATGCGCCCGATATCATCAAGCTGTGTGGTGAGGCCAACGTATTGCCAAGCTCGACCAATCCGACCCGTCCGTTCACGGTCAATACGATTGACGAGCATCTCGACATGCTGATGGTTTGCCATCACCTTGATCCGAAAATCCCCGAAGACGTCGCCTTTGCCGAAAGCCGTATCCGCCGTGAAACCATCGCGGCCGAGGATATCCTGCATGATCTTGGTGCGTTTTCGATCATCTCGTCTGACAGTCAGGCCATGGGCCGCGTGGGTGAGGTCATCACCCGCACCTGGCAGACCGCCGACAAGATGAAAAAGCAACGCGGTGCGTTGCCCGAGGATTCCGGCACCGGCAACGATAACTTCCGCGCCAAACGCTATGTCGCGAAATACACCATCAACCCGGCGATTGCGCAGGGTATTGGTTCGCATGTCGGCTCCATCGAAGTGGGTAAGATCGCCGACCTTGTTGTCTGGAAACCGATGTTCTTTGGCACCAAACCCGACATGGTGATCAAGGCGGGCATGATTGCTGCGGCAGCCATGGGTGATCCGAACGCATCGATCCCGACCCCGCAGCCGGTCCATTACCGCCCGATGTTTGGTTCGTACGGTAATGCACTTGCGAAATCGAGCTTCTCGTTCGTATCACAAGCGGGCATTGATGCGGGTATTGCCGCCGAATTTGGTCTGTCGAAAGAGCTTCTCGCTGTTTCGAACACGCGTAATATCGGCAAGAAGGACATGAAGCTGAATGACGCGCTTCCGGCGATGGAAGTGGATCCGGAAACCTATCAGGTGACGGCAGATGGTGAACTTCTGACCTGTCAGCCGGTGGATGTTGTGCCGATGGCGCAGCGTTACTTCCTGTTCTGATCGGTGGTATCGAACTCCATGCGTCACGCCATTGAACATATTCCGGTTGACCGTGCCGACACGTCCGAGGTGCGCGGTACGGTTACCCTGGCCTTTTCCGACCGGCATCGCCGCCGCATTCGTCTGCATGATGATGCGGGGGAGCCTTTCCTACTCGATCTGCCGCATGCGGTGCGTTTGGCGGATGGGGATCGGTTGCGCCTTGTTGATGGCGGGGTGATTGTCGTGCGCGCGGCGGACGAACCGGTTCTGACCATCACAGCGGCGGGGCCGATTGCAACCGCCAAGCTGGCCTGGCATATCGGCAACCGTCACACCCCGGTTCAGGTATTGAATGACGGACGTTTGCGCATCATTGATGACCATGTCATGCGCGACATGATCACCGGCCTTGGTGGTGTGGTGGAAAATGAAATCGCACCGTTTGATCCGCTGAATGGTGCCTATCACGGGCTGGGTGGCGCGCATGGCCACAGCCATGGCCATGATCATTTCGACCATGATGATCAGGGCCATTCATCGCATTCGGACCACTCTCACGATCATCATCACGGGCATTCCCATGACCACGGATGACCTGACCCTTAACCCGGCTGGTCTGATGCGGCTGATGACGTGGCTGAGCCCGTCATTTCCGGTTGGTGCCTATACCTATTCGCATGGCGTTGAATATGCCGTCGAAGACGGGCGGGTGACATCGGCTGATAGTCTGATCAACTGGGTTGAAGGGGTTCTGGAATTCGGCGCCGGGCGGATTGATGCGGTGCTGTTTTGTGCCGCATGGCGGGCGGCGCGTGCGGGCGATGAAACGGCCCTGTTTGACATCGGGGTCGAGGCCGATTGTTGGCGCGGCACATCCGAGATGGCGTTGGAAGCAACCGCACAGGGACGTGCCTTTGTCTCGACGATGCAAAAGGTCTGGGGCGATGGAATGATCACCCGTTGGGCCAATGCCATGCGCGACGATGATCGTTTGCCATCCTATCCGGTGGCGGTGGGCATTGCCGCGGCCCAGTCCGATGTGCCGCTGCGTGATGCACTGACGGCTTATTTGCACGCGATGGCAGCAAACCTTGTGTCCAGTGCGGTACGTCTGGTGCCGCTGGGCCAGACCGATGGCGTGCGATCGCTGACATCGCTTGATGGGGCGGTCACCATTGCGGTTGATCACGCCATGCAGACTGACCTTGCCGATCTTGGTGCGGCGGCGCCGATGGTCGACTGGACATCGATGAAACACGAAACCCAATATACGAGGCTATTTAGATCATGAGCTCTCCCCTTCGTATCGGAATTGGTGGCCCGGTCGGGTCCGGCAAAACCGCGCTTCTGGAGCGCCTGTGCAAGGCGATGCGCGATGATTTCAACATCGCTGCAATCACGAATGACATCTATACCCGCGAAGACGCCGAATTCATGACCCGTTCGGGCGCGCTGGCGGCTGATCGCATTGCCGGTGTTGAAACCGGCGGCTGCCCGCATACGGCCATTCGCGAAGATGCCTCGATCAATCTGGCGGCGGTCGAAGACATGGCCGCCAAGCATGCCGGGCTTGAGGCGATCTTTATTGAATCGGGTGGCGATAACCTGTCGGCGACCTTCTCGCCGGAGCTGGCCGACATCACCATTTACGTCATCGACGTTTCGGCAGGGGACAAAATCCCGCGTAAAGGCGGTCCGGGCATTACCCGTTCGGACCTTTTGGTGATCAACAAGACCGATCTGGCGCCGCTGGTGGGCGCGGATCTGGGCGTGATGGATCGCGATGCCAAGAAGATGCGTGGCGATCGTCCGTTCCTGTTCACCAATCTCAAGGCGATGGACGGCCTTGAAGACGTCAAAAACTTCATCATCGAGACAGGGGGGCTCCGCCAATCCGCAGCATCCTGATATGGGGATATAAGGATAGCTGCACGGGCAAGGCCGGTTACATTAACGCGGCATTGACCCAAGGATGACGGGAGCACGCATCGCCCGGCTGGCAACAGCCGGGCGTTTGTGTTTTTAGGATCAAAAACCAAATACGCAACTTTTTAGTTGCATAATAAAACCTATTCTGGCAAGTTAAATGCAACCAGGAGGTTGCGTTATGTCAAATAGCATTGAGAAGTCGATTGAAATCAAGGCATCCCGGTCGCGCGTGTGGCAGGCCCTGACAGACCATCAGGAGTTCGGCACATGGTTCGGGATTGATATCAAGGCGCCGTTTGTGGTGGGCGAGGTGTCCAGGGGCATGATGACCATCGAAGGGTTCACCCATGTGCCGTGGAACTCGACGATCAAGGCGATGGAGGAACCGGCCTATTTTGCCTATACATGGCATCCCTATGCGGTCGATCCCGATATCGATTATAGTGGCGAAGCCGAAACCCTTGTCGAGTTCTGGCTGGAAGAAACAGCGGGCATGACATTGGTAAAGGTGCGCGAAACCGGATTTGATAAACTGCCACCCCATCGCATTGCCGATGCCCTGCGCGCCAACACAAATGGCTGGGGTTTCCAGTTGGAAAATATCAAGAAACATGCAGAAAGCTGAAAAAAATACAGATAATGGCAAACAGGACCGGGATTTTTCCGTCCTGTTTGCCGCCTTGGGCGATCCGACACGGTTGGCGATCTTTGATCGTCTCGCCGATGGCAGGCCGCGCTCGATCTCGGCCCTGTCTGATGATGCCGATATGACCCGCCAGGCGGTGACAAAGCATCTGCGCGTTTTGGAGGCCGCAGGCCTCGTGCAAAACCATCGGGTCGGGCGCGAAAGCCAGTATGCCTTTTGCCCCGATCAACTGGCCGACGCACGCGCCTATCTTGATCAGGTCGCAGGACGTTGGGAATCTGCCCTGATGCGCCTTAAAACCTTTGTCGAAGATGGCGAGGCCTAAGGTTTTGAAATCCATCGCATATTAGAATGTCTGGGCATGTTTTGGCATCAAAGTAGCGTCATTTTGCTTGGCGCTGATGATATTTGCGGTTATCCCATAGCGCGTTGAGCCGGTCGGGCGGACCGGTTAACGAAGGCAGGTTTGCTCAAGGGGTTGATTGCAGATCTGTCTTATAACGGGAATGGGAAACCGTTACATGAAGACCAAAGATATCGTCTATGTCGCCCTGTTCGCGGCCCTGACCGCCGTTCTTGGGCTGTTTCCGCCAATTACCCTTCCGGTGACCGGTGTTCCGGTGACGGCACAATCACTTGGTCCGATGCTGGCCGGGGCCATTCTGGGTGCCCGTCGTGGCGGGCTTTCGATTGTTCTTTTCCTTGTTCTGGTTGCTGTTGGCTTGCCGCTCTTGTCTGGTGGGCGCGGTGGCTTTGGCGTGATGATCGGGGTGACCGGCGGGTTTATGTTCGGCTGGGCCATCTCGGCCTTTGTCATCGGACTTCTGATCGAGAAGTTCTGGAACCGCCTGAACGTGGTCAATGCCGGCCTGTCCATCGCCTTTGGCGGGATTGTCGTGCTCTATGCCATTGGCAATGCCTGGGTCGCGGTCGTGGCCGAGATCAGCTATTGGCAGGCAACCGTTGGGGCGGCACCGTTCCTGATCGGGGATGCCATTAAGGTGGTGATTGCAACCGCGGCATGCATTGCGGTGCGGCGCGCCTATCCCTTGATTTCCAAGGCGGGCTAACGTCTTATGGGCGCAAGTGATGTGCTTGCGCCCATTTTGAACCCGTTCCAGTTCCCCTGATAACGCCGGACAGACCCATGATCCGAATTGAAAATGTCTCTGTGCAGTTTGAACAGCGACGTGCGCTTGCTGACATTGACCTGACGCTATCTGAAAAGCGGGTCGGGATTGTCGGCGCGAACGGGTCGGGTAAAAGCACCTTTGTCAGGTTGCTCAATGGCCTGCAAACCGCAAGTACGGGGCGGGTTCTGATTGATGATCTGGACGCGGCAAAGGATGGCCGCAAGCTCAGACGTCATGTCGGGTTTGTGTTTCAAAACCCCGATAACCAGATCGTCTATCCGGTGGTCGAGGAAGACATTGCCTTTGGCTTGAAACCGCTCAAGCTTTCCAAGGATGAGGTCAATCGCCGCATTGATGATGTGCTGGCCCGTTATGACCTGAGTGAGTTCAAAACCCATCCGAGCCATTTACTTAGCGGCGGGCAAAAGCAGCTCCTTGCCATCTCCGGCGTGCTGGTGATGGAGCCGCGCTATATCGTGTTTGATGAGCCGACCACGCTTTTGGATCTGCGCAATCGCAACCGGGTGCAGCGCGCCATTGCAGAGCTCGATCAGACGGTGATTACGGTGTCGCATGATCTTGATCTGATTGCCGATTATGACCGGGTGCTGGCGTTCGAGGATGGTCGCTTGGTGCTGGATGGTCCGCCATCCGAAGTTCTTCCGAAATATCGGGAGATGATGGCGTGATCGCAGGCCTTTATATCGACGGGAACTCTGCTCTGCACCGGGCTGCGGCCGGGGCGAAGATCCTTGCCATGATTGCCCTTGGCACGGGGGTGTTCCTGATCCCCGATTGGCCGGTGGTGACGGTTGTTCTGGCAACCGTGCTGTTGCTTTATCCCGTCTCCGGCTTTGGTCCGCGCATTCTCTGGGCGCAGATCAAGCCGGTCCTGTGGTTGCTTCTGATCTTTTTTGCTGCGCAGCTTTGGCTGGCTGATTGGCAGGCGGGCTTGCTGGTTGTCACCCGGATCGCGGCGATTGTGCTGTTTGCGTCGCTTGTGACCCTGACCACCAGAACATCAGATCTTCTGGCATCGCTTGAACGCGCCATGCAGCCCCTGCGCCCGCTTGGCGTCAATCCGGAAAAGGTCAGTCTGGCGATTTCGATGGTGCTGCGCTTTATCCCGGTGATTGCACAGGTGGCAAACGAAATCCGCGATGCCCAACGCGCCCGCGGGCTTGATCGGTCCATCGTTGCAATGGTGGTGCCGCTGATCATCCGCACGCTTAAAATGGCCGATGATGTTGCCGATGCGATTGATGCGCGCAGCTTTGATTAGTCGTTAGAACCGACTATCTGTCTGTTCCGCCACCCCCAAAAAGAAAAGCCCCGACACGCCTGAGGGGGGATTGGGTGGCGGCGTGCCGGGGAAGTCGAAGATCGTTGGTGCAATCAGCTCAGTCCAAGATGCTTGGCGTGGAAGCGGATATGATCTTCGATAAAGGTCGATATGAAATAGTAGCTGTGGTCATAGCCATCCTGAATGCGGATGGAGACCGGATAGGCTGATGTCTTGGCAGCTGCTTCGAGTACTTCGGGTTTAAGCTGCTCGGCTAGGAAACCATCAGCACCACCCTGATCGACAAGGGCCGGGGTCTGCACATCAGGCGCACTTGCCGCCTTCATCAGTTCCGAGCTGTCCCAGTCTTTCCAGGCCGATTTGTCATCACCGAGATAATTGCCAAGTGCCTTCTGGCCCCATGGGCAATTGATCGGGTTGGAAATCGGTGCAAAGGCGGTGACGGACTTGAACGTGCCCGGATTGCGAAGCGCAATCATCAGTGCGCCGTGGCCGCCCATGGAATGGCCGGAAATAACCGCGTCATCATTGACCGGGAAGTGATCCTTGATCAGCGCTGGTAGTTCCTTGGTCACGTAATCACACATGCGATAATTGCGTGCCCATGGCTCCTGGGTGGCGTTGACATAAAAGCCAGCACCCTTGCCAAAGTCATAAGCCTCGTTCTCGTCATCGGGGACATGATCGCCGCGTGGGCTGGTGTCCGGGGCGACGATGGCGATGCCCAGCTCGCTCGCGATGCGGAATGCGCCGGCCTTCTGCATGAAGTTTTCATCCGTGCAGGTCAGGCCCGACAGCCAGTACATGACCGGGACCTTTGTGCCGTTGCTCACCTGCGGCGGCAGAAAGATCGCAAAGCGCATGTCGCAGCCAAGGGTGGTGGACGGGTGGGTATATTGCTTTTGCCAGCCGCCAAAGACCTTGTTGCTTGAGGAATTCTCGATACCCATTTGGGCCTCCTTCTGATCGGCCACTGCCGGAAAATCTCCGACAGTGGCGCAATTATTCAAATGTTTATATTGCGATCAGTAATGGATAACCGAACGGATGCTTTCGCCTTCATGCATCAGGTCGAACGCTTCGTTGATCTCTTCGAGCTTCATGGTGTGGGTGATGAAGTCCGACAGCTTGAACTCGCCATTGAGATAACGTTCAACATATTCCGGCAGCTGCGAGCGGCCTTTAACGCCACCAAACGCCGTGCCGCGCCAGACGCGACCAGTGACCAGCTGGAACGGACGGGTGGAGATTTCCTGACCGGCACCGGCAACACCGATGATGACTGACTCACCCCAACCCTTGTGGCAGCACTCAAGCGCGGAACGCATGACATTGACATTGCCGATGCACTCGAACGACCAGTCCACACCGCCGTCGGTCAGATCGACAATGACTTCCTGGATCGGCTTGTCATAGTCTTTCGGGTTGATGCAATCGGTCGCGCCGAGTTTCTTGGCGAGATCGAATTTCTTTTCGTTCAGGTCGATGGCAACGATGCGACCGGCACCGGCCATCTGTGCGCCGATGATTGCCGAAAGACCGATACCGCCCAGGCCAAAGACGGCCACGGAGTCACCCTTCTGCACCTTGGCCGCGTTGACCGTGGCCCCCATGCCGGTGGTGACCCCGCAACCAAGCAGGCAAACTTCTTCAAGCGGGGCTTCTTTGTTGATTTTCGCAAGCGAGATTTCCGGAAGCACGGTGTATTCGGAGAAGGTCGAGCAGCCCATGTAGTGATAGATCGGCTTGCCGTTTTGTGAGAAGCGCGAGGTGCCGTCCGGCATCAGGCCCTTGCCCTGAGTCGCACGGATTTTGCCGCACAGGTTGGTTTTGCCCGATTTGCAGAATTTGCACTCGCCGCATTCCGGGGTGTAAAGCGGGATCACGTGATCGCCAACCGAAACGCTGGTCACACCTTCGCCGATGGATTCAACGATGCCGCCGCCTTCATGGCCAAGGATGGCCGGGAAGATGCCCTCGGGATCTTCGCCCGACAGGGTGAATGCATCGGTGTGGCAAACGCCGGTCGCGACGATCTTGACGCGCACTTCGCCGGCTTTCGGCGGGGCGACCTGAACTTCTTCGATCGACAGCGGTTTGCCGGCTTCCCAGGCGATGGCGGCTTTACAGGTAATGGTTTCGGCGCTCATGACGCTACTCCGATGTTTGGATGTTGAATGCAAACAGTCTATTTATTTCCATTGATGTGATTATCCACTAATTTGGTAAATGACTTTTACGCATATGTAACAATCTGGATGGGGTCCGGCGATGAATGCCTGGGACGGGATCAGCGAATTTATCGCCGTGGCCGAGCGACAGAATTTTACGGCCGCTGCCAAGCAGCTTGGCATTTCCGTCGCCCAGGTCAGCCGACAGGTCACAGCACTCGAGGAAAAGCTGGGTGTGCAGCTTTTTTACCGCACGACGCGCAAGGTCAGCGTGACAGAGGCCGGGCAGATTTACTATCAGCATTGCCGGCAATTGCTCGATGGGTTGGACGAGGCGGAACGTGCGATTGGCAACCTGACCGAACTGCCGCGCGGCAAGCTCAAACTCACCGCGCCAACCACGTATGGCGAGACGGTGATTGCACCACTGGTCAATGATTTCGTCACCCGCTATCCCGATCTTGAGGTCCAATGCCGTTTTACCAACCAGAAGCTTGATCTGGTGCTTGAAGGCTATGATATGGCGATCCGTCTGGGCCGGTTGGAAGGCACTACGGGCAGTCTGATGACCCAGCAGCTTTCAACACGGCGCCTGTATGCCTGTGCCGCACCCAGCTACATCGCCAAGCGCGGCGAACCCTATTCGCTATCGGAGCTGCACCATCATAATTGTCTGGTCGGGACACTTGATTACTGGCGCTTTGAAGAAGACGGCCGCGAACGCACAGTCCGCATTCATGGCTCGATCCACGCCAATAGCGGTCAGGCGCTTCTGGACGCGGCGCGCAAGGGCATCGGCATCGTGCAATTGCCCGACTATTATGTCGATCCGTGGATCGCCAGTGGCGACCTCGTCCCGGTGCTGACCAAGTACCAGCCATCAGACGAAGGCATCTGGGCGATCTACCCAACCAACCGCCACCTTAGCCCCAAGATCAGGATGTTGGTGGAGCATCTTGGGCGGTATTTGGGTCAATCATCCTGATTTTCTGTCACAAGTGGTCTGCGTCCACGTCGAACCCTCAATGCATTTCGTTTTGAAGGAGGCGAGCGATGTCACAGTGCACAGGCTCAAACGGTGACCTTTGGGAAGTTTATGAAGCGAAAGATGGTTGGCGTTGGCGACGTACGGCGAGTAATGGCGAGATTGTTGGTGCTTCCACGCAGGGCTACTCGAAAAAGTCCGATTGTGTCGCCAATGCCAAGCGCCCAGCATGTGATTGCGATCTTAGCTAGGTGTCGCGTAATCGGCAGAAAGAAAAAGCCCCGCAGCGTGTGCTGGCGGGGCTTTGGTATTTTGGAATTGCGCGTGTTACTGCGCCGTCCAGCCGCCATCGACCGAGAGGTGCGTGCCGGTCATTTGCGATGCGGCGTCCGAGCAGAGGTACAGTGCTGTCTGGCCGATCTGTTCGGGGGAAACGAACTGTTTGGACGGGTGTTTGTCTGACACGAGCCGTGTTGCAGATTCTTCAACCGAGATATTGTTTTCCTTGGCGCGCGCTTCGATCTGGCGTTCGACCAGTTCGGTGCGCACCCAGCCCGGGCAGATGGCATTGGCCGTGATGCCGGTTTCGGCGGTTTCAAGCGCTGTCACCTTGGTCAGGCCAATCACGCCATGCTTGGCGGCGACATAGGCGGCCTTCTGGACGGATGCGACCAGGCCGTGCGCCGACGCCGTATTGATGATGCGGCCCCAGTTCTTTTGGCGCATATAGGGCACGGCAAGGCGGGTGGTGTGGAAGACCGATGACAGGTTGATCGCAATCACCGCGTCCCACTTTTCGGGCGGGAAATCTTCGACATTGGCGGTGTATTGGATGCCGGCATTGTTGATCAGGATGTCGACGCCGCCAAATTTGGCCTCGGCGTCCTTCATCATCGCTTCGATCTCGTCCGGTTTGGACAGGTCGGCCCCATTATAATGCGCGGTGACACCATAATCGGTTTCAAGGCCCTTGCGGGTTGCCTCGATTTCATCAGCATCGCCAAAGCCATTGAGCATTACATCCGCACCAGCGCCTGCAAGTGCCTTGGCCATGGCAAGGCCGATCCCGCTTGTCGAGCCGGTGACGAGTGCGCGTTTACCTGTCAGCATTTTGTCTTCTCCCTGTATCTGAGGAGTTTGATCCTCTTGTTAAGTTAGGTGGATCATGCCGCAGTGCAATGTAACTGGCAAGAAATGCTGTTGTGGGGCAGATGGGTTTTTAGGCCCCAATGCCATATTTGCGCAGTTTGTTGGCGATCGAGGTATGTGAAACGCCAAGCCGATCAGCCAGCTTGCGCGAGCTTGGGTAATCTGGATAAAGCCGGACCAGCATTTCGCGTTCAAGCAAATCCATGCCGCTGTTGAAATCGCTTTGCGCAAGCGCGGTGGCGATGAGGTCTATTTGCGGCGTTGGGCAGTCGGGCGTGTCTTGGTCTGTTTTGGCCGTGATGTGGTTTTGGGGCGTTGGCGTGCTTGCTGTGCCGCTGGCGGCATCGGCGAGGTCGCGGGCGCCCAGAGTGTTGCCATCCAGAAGGGCGACGGCGCGAAACAGGGTGTTTTCAAGCTCGCGGACATTGCCCGGCCAGTCATGGGCGCAAAGCCAGTCAAGGCCATCACGGGCCAAGCGTGGTGTGCTGCGCTCTGTCTGCTGCGCGGTGCGGTCGATGAAGAAGGCGGCCAGATCGGCAATGTCTTCGATCCGCTCACGCAAGGGCGGCAGGGTGATGCCGAGAACATTGAGCCGGAAATAAAGATCCTCGCGAAAGGTGCCGTCATGCGACATGGCTTCAAGGTTGCGGTTGGTGGCACTGATGATGCGGACATCAACGGTGATCTCATCCGTACCACCCACACGCCGGAAGCTACCATCCTGAAGCACGCGCAAAAGCTTCGCCTGCAGGTACGGAGTCAGTTCTCCGATCTCATCGAGAAACAACGTGCCGCCATCGGCCAGCTCGAGAAGCCCCGGCTTGCCGCCGCGCCGGGCTGAGGTAAAGGCCCCGGCGGCATAGCCAAACAGTTCGCTTTCAGCTAGGCCTTCGGGCATGGCGGCACAGTTGAGCGCGAGAAACGGTTGATCCGCGCGCGAACTTGCGCGGTGGCAGGCACGGGCAAACAGCTCCTTGCCGGTGCCGGTTTCGCCCAGAATCAGGATCGGCGCATCAATGGCCGCCAGACGTTCGGCCTGTGATTTGACGCGCAGCATGGCGCGGCTGGCGCCGATAATGTCGTCAAATCCGGTATGGCTGCGGTCCTGAAGGGCGGTGATGACACGGCCCAATCGCGCCGGGCGGTGAAAGACCATTACTCCGCCCCAGGGCGCATCATCGGCACTGTCGGATCCATCATCGACATGACCGATCGGTTCGACCTGCAAAAGATAGGTCTGCCCGCCCAAAGTGACCTCACGTTCGGGCAGGCGAAATCCACTTTGGCGTAAATCTTCAATGGATGGTTCATTCAAAATAATGGCGATATCCTGATCACGCAAAGGTTTTTCAGGAGTTGCTGAAATCGCCTGTGCGGCCGGGTTGGCCTGTGCGATTTGACCGTTGGCATCAACGGCAATCACCGGATCGCCAAGGGCGGCAAGCGTCGCATGCAGTTGTGCGCGCCTGCGTTCGGTCGGCAGGCGGTCGATTTCGGTAATGTCGAAAATGCCGGGAATTTGTTTGAGCGCGTGGGACAGAAGCAGAAAGCGTTCCGGGCGCACGGCGGGGATATCAGCATAGATATGATGGGTGGTGACTTCAAATGCCCGGATGTCGAGACCGTGATCGGTCAGGACATTAATCACGTCGCGCGTAATGCCGAGCCTGTTTTCACCACGAATTTCGAACCGCATAACTGTACCGATAAATTTACACTGTAAGTTAAAATGTACAGTCTTAAGATTCTGGAATCCAGTGTCTTTGAGGTTTTCCGTATGGAAGTATGTCAGTGTGTAAATAAATATTTACACATCTGTTTGGTGCGCTTTTGCCAAACCCTTGAAAACAGGCGATTTTTAAATCTGGCATGGTGCTTGCGGTGATGCGGGCAGAATAACCGCATTTCAAGGAGCCTTCCGATGTCTGCCCATGACAAACACAACAGCGCCAAAACCGGTTTTGCCACCCGTGCGATCCATCACGGTTACGATCCGCAAAGCCACAATGGCGCGTTGAACCCGCCGGTTTACATGTCTTCGACCTTTGCGTTCGAAACGGCCGAGCAGGGCGGGCGGTTCTTTGCCGGGGATGAGCAGGGCTTTATCTATTCGCGCATTGCCAACCCGACGCTTGATCTTCTTGAAAAGCGCCTGGCTGTGCTTGAAGGCGGTGAAGCCGCGGTTGCGACCGCATCAGGCATGGGCGCGATTACCTCTGTCTTCTGGTCGTTTATCGAGCCGGGGGATGAGATCATTGTCGATCGCACGCTATATGGCTGCACATTTGCCTATTTCCGGCATGGTCTGGAAAAGTTCGGCATCAAGCACACCCATGTCGACCTGACCGACCCGGCGGAGCTGGAAAAGGCGATCTCCGATCAGACCAAGATTGTCTATTTCGAAAGCCCGGCCAACCCGAATATGCGTCTGGTCGATATCGAAGCCATTTCCGCCATCGCGCACAAGCACGGTGCCAAGGTGGTTGTCGATAATACCTATTGCACGCCCTATCTGCAGCGCCCGATTGAGCTGGGTGCGGATATCGTTGTGCATTCCGCAACCAAATATCTCGGTGGCCATGGCGATCTGATGGCGGGTGCGGTGATCGGGAGCCTTGAGGACATGACGCAGGTGCGTCTGGTCGGTCTTAAGGACATGACCGGTGCGGTGCTGTCCGCTCAGGACGCCAACCTTGTGATGCGTGGTCTTAAAACGCTTGAGCTTCGCATGGAACGCCATTGCGACAATGCCGAAAAGATCGCCGATTTTCTCGCCAAGCATCCGAAGGTCGAGAAGGTCTTTTATCCGGGCCTTGAAAGCGATCCGAACCACAAACTGGCCAAAAAACAGATGGACCGTTTTGGCGGCATGATCGCGTTCGAGCTTAAGGGCGGGATCGAGGAAGGTCGCAAGCTGATGAATGGGCTTAACATGATCACCCGTGCGGTCAGCCTGGGGGATGCCGAAACCCTGATCCAGCATCCGGCGTCCATGACCCATTCAACCTACACCGCCGAAGAACGCGTGGAATATCAGATCACCGATGGCCTGATCCGCCTGTCGGCCGGGCTTGAAAGCATCGATGATATTCTGGCTGATCTTTCGAGCGCACTCGATGGCGATAAAATGGCGATTGCCGCTGAATAGGGGTTATCGCGGTTCAGTCAAGCAGGCCGTAATCCCGCAATGCCGCGTGGGATCTGTCAGACAGAAGGCTGTTTGGTACCCGCAAAATCCGAAGGTCAGGTAGGGAAATCTGGTTAAAGGACGGTGCCGTTTCGAAATGGTATTTGATCAGATCAAACATCATTCCGTTTGAATAGGCACGTCTGAGGCCGGTTTCCAAAATGTCATGCAGTTCGGGATATTTCGGGCTGACAAAGAAATAGATCGGTTGCGGGTAATAAAGGGCAATGCCGGGGTGAATTGTGATCCCCGGGGCCTGTTCACGCATCCAGGTCCATTCCCAGACAATCTGCCAGTAGGCCCGTGGATAAAGGTCAAAACGCTCGGCTGAGAGCATGCGATGCAGCGTCTTGTACCGGCCCAAAATCACGTTAAAGCCATTGTTGATCAGAACTTCGGTGTCTGGCCAGCCAAGGCCCTGACCCATGGAAAACTTGCGGAGGTCCTCAAGCGTTTCAACCTTGCTGAATTCATCATGGATCCCGGGGCGCAGCATGAAAAGCCGCAAGCCGGTGGTGCCGAGATAGATCGGGATATAGACGGGCAGCAGCTTCTCTTCGCGGACGTCATCGGTGCCAAAAAAGACTGTGTTGATTTCACTGCCGGACTGAAGCATCGAGATGCGCCGTGCTTCGGTCGGGTAGTCCATGCAAACCGGGGTGATCTTGGCATCCGTGCTGCTCAGCCTTATTGCAAGGCGCAATAGTTCGACATGATATTCCGAGTGTTCCGCCCAGCTTGCGATCCCGCGGCAGAAGTCAGAGCCGGTGTCCATCGGAATGCGAATATCGGGCGGGGCGCTGGAGGTGACTTCGGTTTTTAGGTTCTGGCGCAACCGACTGTCCGGCCAGATTTTTGACTCTGAATCTGACTGGGCGTGCGCCGTGATGCTGGTCAGAAGGTAGGTGATAACAAGCGGGACAAGCAGTCGCATGCGGCCGGTCCGCCCGGCAAACGAGCAACCCGCTGCATGAAATGCGGCTGAAAGTGTTGCGACTGCGCTTGTCATCGGGGCAGGGCAACTTTCGCACAGATCGCGGGATGGGAAGCAACGGAGTTTGACAATTTCGGAGTCACCAGAAACGGACTTTAGGATGGGAACGACTATATCTCAGTATAAGCTATTGGCAAATAAAGAATTTAACGCACGGTTGGGTTGCGGGAAAATGCACTTTTCTGCGGAGATGACTTTTCTGGCGCAGTCGAGCGGTTTTGATCGAATCGCATAAACGCCGGGATATCGCCGCGATTTGCCGGATTTTTCAGCGGACCGGAAATTCGAGGGTTTTGCAATGATCGTCGCAGCAGATTCCAACAAATCGGGCAGGTGATCGAATCTTGTGTGAATTGCAGCGCCATCATCTTGATTTCCGCGCCGTACCCCTAAAAATCGGCATCATCATACCGGTTTGTCGTCCTACGGGGGCGACGCCCACAAACCCCGTCACAACGGATAAAAAAAAGAAGGCCATCAGGAAATGTCAGCACAAGAAACCGCACCGGAAATCGGTGAAATTATCGAAGCAAGCAGCACTGCCAACATTAATGCCAAGGACCTTGAGATGCTGGGTCTGCTTGAAAAGAAAGTGCGCTGGCTTTCAAGCTGGACAATCCATAACGCGAACCATCTGCGCCCGAAACGCGACGGTATCAAGGTCGGTGGCCATCAGGCCAGCTGTGCGTCGATGACTACCCTGATGACCGCCCTTTATTTCAATATTCTGCGCCCGCAGGACCGGGTGGCGGTCAAGCCGCATGCAAGCCCGGTATTCCATGCGATCAACTATATGATGGGTCGCCAGACCAAGGAAAAGCTAGAAGCATTTCGTTCCTTTGGTGGGGCGCAGTCCTATCCGTCACGCACCAAGGATGGCGATCAGGTTGATTTTTCGACCGGCTCCGTCGGCCTTGGTGCGGCTGTGACGAACTTTGCCGCCCTGACACAGGATTACCTGCGCTACAAGGATATGCTGCCCAAGGATGAAACGCCCGGTCGCATGGTTGCCCTTGTTGGCGATGCCGAACTGGATGAAGGCAACATCTATGAGGCGCTGCTTGATACCTGGAAGCATGACATTCGCAATGTCTGGTGGGTGATTGATTATAACCGCCAAAGCCTTGATGGCATGATTGATGCCCATCTGTTCCGCGTCATTGGCCGGTTCTTCCGGGCGGTTGGCTGGAACGTGATTACCATCAAATATGGCCGCAAGCTGCATGATGCCTTTGCCAAGCCGGGTGGAAAGGCATTGAAGAAGTGGCTGAATGACGTGCCCAATGACATCTATTCCGCCCTGACCTTCCAGGGTGGTGCGGCATGGCGCAAACAGATTACATCGGACATGGACGGCGATAATGCGCTGGCAAGCCTACTGGGTGATTATGACGACGATCAGCTTCATGACCTGATGACCAATCTCGGCGGCCATTGCATGGAAGCAGTACTCAGCGCCTTTGATGCCGTTCCCAATGACAAGCCGACCGTCTTTATCGCCTATACCGTCAAGGGCTATGGCACGCCGCTTCAGGGGCACAAGGACAACCATGCGGGTCTGATGAACGTGCCGCAAATGGATGCCTTCAAGCTGCAGAACAAGGTCGCCGACGGGCAGGAATGGGATATCGCGGCCGGCCTTGATATCAGCGCCGAGCGCTTGCGCGATTATATCGCCAAGGCACCGTTTAACGATGATGCCCCGCGCAACAAGTCGGCCAAGCACATCACCATTCCCGAAATGCCCTATGCGCGGACGGAGACATCGAGCACGCAGGAAGTCTTTGGCAAGGTTTTGAACGAACTGGCCAAGATGAAGAACAGCGACCTTTCTGATCGCATCGTCACCACCTCGCCCGATGTGACGGTCTCGACCAACCTTGGCGGCTTTGTGAACCAGCGCGGTCTGTTTGGCCGCGAAGAACTGGCCGATGAGTTCAAGGAGCGTAAGGTTCCCTCGGCCCAGAAATGGATCAGATCGCCCAATGGTCAGCATGTCGAGCTTGGCATTGCTGAAAACAACCTGTTCCTCAATCTCGCCGCTTTTGGTCTGTCGCATAGCCTGTTTGGCGAACGTCTGTTCCCGATTGGCACCCTTTATGACCCGTTCATTGCGCGTGGTCTCGATGCGCTGAATTACGCCTGCTATCAGGATGCGCGTTTCATGGTTGTGGCGACACCCAGTGGCATCACGCTGGCCCCGGAAGGCGGCGCGCACCAGTCGATATCAACGCCAATGATCGGTATGGGTCAGCCCGGCCTGACCAGTTTCGAGCCAAGCTTCGGCGATGAGTTGGCCGCCATCATGGGCTGGTCGTTTGACCATATGCAGGACCCGGACGGTGGTTCAATTTACCTGCGTTTGTCGACCAAACCGCTCTCACAGCCGGAACGTGACCTGTCGGAAACGCAAAAGACCGAAATTATTTCGGGTGGCTATTGGCTGCGCCAACCGGGCGAGGATTGCAAAATGGTGATTGCCTATTGCGGTGCCATGGCGCCCGAAGCGATTGCTGCCTGGGAAAAACTTTCCGAAGACCATCCGGGCTTGGGCCTGCTGGCTGTCACCTCGACCGATCGTCTTTACAACGAATGGCAGGATCTGGAACGTGCCCGTCTTGAAGGCAAGGCCGACGGCAAGATGTCTCATGTTGAAAACCTGCTCCAACCGCTGGCATCCGATGCTCGCCTTGTCACCGTGATCGACGGCCACCCGGCCGCCCTTGCATGGCTTGGCGGCGTGCGCGGTCATGCGGTTGCCCCACTTGGCGTCAACGCCTTTGGCCAGTGCGGCGATAGCATCGCGCTTTACGATCACTACCAGATCGGCACCGACGCCATTCTGCGCGCTGCAAAGCGTTGGGATTAGCTGAGGTTTTAAACAGCCTGCTTGGTTTAGAAACGGCTCCGACGAGAAGACTCTGGATCGTCAAGCATTCGGTCGTCTTTAATGGTGAGTAATGAGAGTATCTCATCTGTGGATATTTTTATGGTCTGCTCATACATTTCAAATTGCTGTGCGTCGTAGCTGTCGAACCAAGCATCGGCGCCGATGAGGTGGGGGCGCATCTCATCCTGCGCCTGACCGAAAAGTATATCGAATGCTCCAGAATCAGGATCCAGCTCAGTTTTTGGAAACCATCTTTGATGAAAGCTCTTAGATCTTGCGAACCACTGACGACCCGAACGGGAGTGGCAAACGAGCATACTTGGCCAGTAATCCTGCTCAACTAGTCTGAGTGCTGTTGCTGACAGACTGCATTTGAATTCACTTGCAATCTTCTCGATAACAGAAAAGGTCAAATTTTTATTGTCAAGAACTCGAGGTTTCAGCAGATAGGTTGGCATCAGCAAAGAAGCTGCGTAAGTGTTTGCTTGGTTCTCTGTAATTTTTTTTAAGTTCGGATGATGTTCTTCGACTCTGCATCGGAGTTTTTGACCTCGATGGTGATGCCAATGGCCTAGTTCATGAGCCAACGAAAACCTTTTTCGGGTTCTGCTTCGACTTTTATCTATGGAGATTATAGCTCTATCTCGGTATCCGATGATATCAGCCTCACAACCTTCTAGGTCGCAGTATCGGATAACTGCTCCTTGATCAAAGGCAATAGCTTCTAGGTCAATTTCGGTCGGTTCCGTTATCCCGAGAGATAAAAGCAAACTTTCCGCAGGGTTCAAGTTTGGCATCTTTGATCTTAATCCTCAGGATTAATTATCCCTAGAGCTACAAAGTCATTGTACTTTCTCTCAATCTCTGCGTCGCTGAGCTCACTGCTAGTCTCGTTTCTTGCTGCCATTGAAAGCTCGTTTTTCATCAAGGCTTCAGATACAGCTTTACGAGCTTTGGTGATGTCAATAACTTCCGATGACTTTTGTGGAAGAGAGGCATTTCGGAGGTCGTCTTTAGCTTTCTGCAGCCGAGCTTTTCGTTTTTTTACCAAAGCTTCTTGATAAAGCTCCCGCATTTTAATTGGGGTGGAGACCAGATTATCGTCTTCTTCAGCCTCTGCGATGATTTCGTCATCTGACATCGAGAAGAGATCTTCTAACAGTGTGTCTGCTAGTACGAACAATTGCTGCCGCTCGTCGCTTCTATTGTCAGTCATGGTTTTAATCCGTTCTGGATGGCTTTGTTGATGGTTCGGCGAATTTTTCTTCTCTTACTGTTGAATTGAGTTTCATCTAATTCGGATAATGATCTTAGCTCTTCGCCGCTGGCACCTGTGATTATGCCCAGCACCAAAATTTGCGCGATTTCGTCACCGCTAAATAGCTCAATGAGTTTGTCGTCAAGGCTCTGCTCTTCTTGTTTGCTTGCAAGTATCTCTTCTGGCGAAGGATTTTGGCTAACAAGTTCAATGGTATTGGCTTCGTCATCTAGAGAGAATTTTGGCAAGCTGTGTTCGGTTCTTTCAGCTTCTCCGTTGGCTATGCTCCGGATCGCTTCGGCTAGAAACTTCACCACATCCACATCTCGTGGGCATTTTCTTGTCCCGTTTAGAGCGCGTAGCAGAGCTTCTTGAACTAAATCTTCTGACTGCAATGATAGCCAATTGTACAGTCCTACGTAGAGGCTGGCTGTCTTCTCTATACGTATCCAATCCGCATCTGAAAACGCAGAGATCGCATTTTCAACCTCCTCTTGTGACAGAACTGATTGTGGATCACTACCGTCCATATTGCCCTCACCGTGCATGCTCTCAATAAACAATGCGGAAAAAAAGTAGGTTTGCGGACAAGTTTTTGTCTGAGGACTTTGACTCCTTCCGCATAGGAGTTTGTGGGCGGATGATCCGTCTGCGTAATTCCCAAGAGGAGAACAAAAATGATCTACTCAATTAACTATGACTTGAAGCGCCCTGGCCAAAACTACAATGAACTATATGATGCTATCAAGGGTTGTGGTGCGTGGTTTCACTACCTCGACTCGCATTGGCTGGTAGATACTAGTCTTTCTGCATCAGAAATTTGGGCAAGACTAAAGCCCCGCGTAGATGCCAATGATCTTTTCTTTGTCAGTGGTGTTACAAAGGACTACAGCGGATGGCTGCCGCAAGACGCATGGGACTGGATCAATAGCCGCCAGAGCAAAATGGCAGCGTAGCTTTGCGAATGCGGAACGCTCAACTAAGAGTTTCCAACTCGAAGTGAAGCCATCAGCTAATGATGTATGGTCGGAATGGTATGTTCAGGGGCGCGCGGAATTCCGGGAACGGCTCGTTCCCGCAAGGGTTCTGAAATAACTTGTGCGATGGAAAATGTGAGCACCGCCTAGCTGTACATTTACAGCTAGGCGGTGCCACCCAAAATTCTGTATGTTTCGCTATTGATTGCGTCAGAAAAACGCCTGTTTCACACCATCGATGATGAACTGGACGGCCAAGGCAGCCAGGATCATGCCGAGCAGGCGTGATACCACGGTGGCGACCGTCGGGCTGAGGCGCTTGGCAACGACGTTTGCTAGCAGGAAGAAGACAAAGGCGATTACCATCACGACGGCGACCACGCCAATCACACTGGCCTGCATGGCGATATTGTCTTCGAATTTGCCCATCAAAAGCATCACGGATGCGATGGCACCGGGACCTGACAGGAACGGGATCGACATCGGGAAGATCGAGATATCGTCGGCCTCGTCATCGGGGATGGTCGGGCCGTCTGCGGTTTTGGTCGCCGGTTTCTTGGCTTTGGCCTTGGCGGTCTTTGCTGCTTTTTCCGCCTCGTGATCGTCTTCAAGTTCCTGATGGACCTGTTCGGCGCGCTCGTTGCGTTTCTGGCTGCGCTTTTCAAACAGCATTTCAAGCGCGATCAAAAACAGCAATGTGCCCCCGGCAATCCGGAAGGCGGGCATGTGAATGCCAAAGACGCCCAGCAACCCCTCGCCGATCAGGGCAAAGGCGGCCAGGATAAAGAAGCTGGTCAAGCAGGCCCGGATTGCCATGCGCCGACGGTGGGCGGCACTTGTGCCCTGGGTCAGGACGATAAAGACCGGCACCAGACCCAGCGGGTCAATGATCACGAACAGAGTGACAAAGACCGGGATCAGTTCATTAAGCATTGGCATCGGTGTTTCCTGCTGTCGGCGGTTTCGCGTTTGACGCGTATATTGCGCCTATCTTGGCAGGTAAATGGTTAAATTGGCAGTCCTTTCCCCGGCGCACCAACGCAGCACCTTATCGGCGCTTGCCACGATTGCGGCCATAGCGCCCGGCACTTTCCGGCCAGTCGACATAATCATCGGGTTTCTTGCGCACCCATTTAACGAACTTGATGATGTCGGGATGGGTGAGAAGCTTGGTGGGGCTGTCATAGTCGCGTGCCAAGGTGGCTTCATCAAATAGGCGGTGGATCATGCGATGGCAGACGCGATGCAGCCATTCGGTCTCCGTCCCGCCCTGTGATTTTGGCCGCCAGTGATGGCGATCCACACTGGGGCCTGCGATCATCGCACGACCGCAGATCGCGCAGGTACCTAGATCAGAGTTGTTTGGAGTATCCGCTGGCATGTTGGATCATTGTGGCGGCATGCGCCGGTTTTCAAAGAATTTCTGCCATGTGCCGGGCTTGAGCGCGCGGAGCGCCTTGATGCGGGCGCCGACCGACGGGTGAGTATCAAGAAGGCTGGGCGGCTGTGTGCTGCGATAGGGCACAAGGCCGAGCCGCTTGCGATTGATCTGATCGATATGGAGCAGGGCATCAATCATGTCTTCGGGGCCATTCAGCAAATCACTCGCCCCGTGATCGGCCGCAAATTCGCGGTCGCGGATGACGGCCCGCTGAAACAGGAAGCTGATGGTCGGTACCGCCCCAAACAGGACAATCATCCAGGCAGGCGGATTGAAATCGCCAAAGATAAAGATCGCCAGACCAAACAGCGCAATCGTCCATGTCGCGCGATACAGCACATCGGTAATCAGTAAAATGCGCGTATCACCATGCCAGGCATGCGCCACTTCATGGGCGAGAATGGCGCGCATCTGACGTGGTGACAGGCCATGAACCGCATCGCTTGAAATCGCAATGGTGGTGTCGTCATTCGTGCCCGTCGTGATGGCATTGACACCCTTGCCCGGCAGCAAAAACAGTTTCGGTTTGTGACCAAGCCCCGCGCGTTCGGAAAGCAGACGGCTCATTTCATGGATGGCCGGATAATCTTCGCCCGATAGCGGACTGGCGCGCAGCATTTTCATCAAAACGTCTGGCGAGATCATCGGCGAAAGTGCGAGCATCAAGGCAACCGCAATACCGGCCGAGATCATCATCGAAATCCCGCCCAGCATCCAGGCGCAGGCCGCTAGCACCCCGATCATGCAGGCCATCAGCCCGCCCGCGTGAGAGACTCCGCCGGGTTGGATGGCGAGAAACCGTTGAATGAAGCCCGGAAGTTGCGGCGTGTTGTCAGCCATGAAGTGTTTGCCTGTCGGGTTTGAAGATGGCGCGATACACCTAAAGATAGGGCGGGGAGGCGTTGTTGCGCAAATGGCAGATGGCCTGTGAGTGAAAAAAGTCTATATCAGGCAGGGTGTTAACGGCTTTGATCCAGCACAGATTTTGGCCGGTCACGAAGGGGCAGGATTCGGTGCCGGAAATTTGCCAGAATTGCCCGATCAGATTGCGCGGTAAGGCAATGAAATAAAGGGCTTTGCGGCAAAATTTTAACACATCCTTATATATTCGACTAGAATAGTGGGAGTATGCCATTGGCTAGGTTGCCCGTCATAGCTTCGCTGCGCGGGTGGTTTGCCATGCGTGATTGGCAAATGGCCAAAGGCAACAGATATAAGGGTTTCGCCCATGGTTTATGGGTGGAAAGAGCGGAAGGAACGAATGGGCCTGTTGGATAGAATCCGGCCAACCCGCAAGACGGATGCGGGACGCGAGGGGGATCGGACCCCGCTGGAACGGTTGTTCTGGCGGTCGATCGCGCTTGTCGGCGGGTTCTCGATGGTGATCAACCTGCTGAACATGGTGATCCCGATCTATTCCATGCAGGTATTTGACCGTGTTCTTTCCAGCCGGTCGGTGGATACGCTGGCCCTTTTAACGCTTGGCATCGGTCTTGTTCTGGTCTTCATCGCATCGATGGAACAGCTCAGATCGCGGGTTTTGATCCGGGTCGGGACGGCGCTTGATTTGCGCCTTGGTGGGGAACTGTTTGCCCATGTCGTGCAGCAATCGGCGCGTGGCAGCCAGATGCGCCAGCGCCCGTTGCGTGATTTGTATGGTTTGCGCGGTTTTCTGACCGGCAGCGGGCCGTTTGCCCTGATCGATTTCATGTGGGCGCCGGTCTATATCGGGGTCGTGTTCATTTTCGACACCCGCCTTGGCATGGTGGCGTGCGGTGGTGCGTTGCTGTTGATCGTGATTGCGATTGCCAACGAGGCCGCCTCGAAAATCTCTGTCGACCGGTCGGAAGAAAGCCAGAACCGCGGGATTGCGCAGGAAGAAACCTATGTCCGCAATGCCGAGGCGATGGAAGCCATGGGCATGACCCAGTCGGCCCGCCAACGCTGGCAGGCGGACCAGTCGGATTCGCTTTACTGGGAAGGGCAAGCCAGCCGTCGGGTTGGCACATCGACCACGCTTTCGCATTTTGTCCGCCTTGCCATGCAGGTGTGCTTTATCGGTGTCGGGGCCTATCTGGTTCTGTCCGAAAGCATCACGATCGGCATCATGGTGGCCTCCATGATCCTTGGGATGCGGGGCTTGGCGCCCTTTGACGGAGCGGTGACCGCCTGGCGCAGTTGGAATGCGGCGCGCAGTTCGTTTGAACGACTGAACAATATCTTGCTTGAAAAACGTCAGACCGTCCCTGCACCCATGCCACGCGGGCGTGGCATGGCGGTCAGTGTGGATAGGCTTGTCTTTGCACCGCCCAACAGCCGTAACGTTTTGTTCAAGGGATTCTCGTTCAAGGCCGGACCGGGTCAGATCATCGCGATTGCCGGGTTTAACGGGGTCGGTAAAACCGCCCTTCTGAAGCTGATCATGGGTATCTGGTTGCCCGGTTCCGGGTCGGTGAAGCTTGATGATGTGGAAGCATCCCGGGTGGATCGCACCGAAATGGGCGCGCAGATCGGGTATCTGGCGCAAAACCCGTTCCTGTTCCCGGGTACGATTGCCGAAAACATTGCCCGTCTGGGCAATGCGGAAATGCGCGACATCATTCAGGCGGCTGAGCTGGCCGGTGCGCATCAGTTCATCCTTGATCTGCCTGATGGTTATGACACGCGCGTGGATCGCGGCGGGCGTAACCTTTCGGGCGGGCAGCGCCAGTTGATTGCCTTGGCGGCGGCCCTGTTTTCGCGTCCGCGCATGTTGCTGCTTGATGAGCCGACAACCGCCCTTGATGACAGTGGTGTCGCGCATATCAGCGAGCTGATCGAAGTGCTTAGGCGCAATGGCATCACGACCTTTATCGTCAGTCACGAGCGTGAAATTCTGTCGCATGCCGATGCCATTCTGGCGCTGGCCGATGGTCAAATCCAGGTGGTGCCGGTCAAGGGCGGCAATAAACCGGCGGCACCACAAGCAGCCCCCGAAAATGAAGAAATTTCGCGTGGTTTGCCGCCCGGTGTTCGCCCGGATGAGGCTGCGGCCGATGCGCAGCCTGCTGATGGGCAGATGCGCATCACGCCCAAACGGATCGAGGTGCCAAATCCCGACGCGCCGCGCCCGATTGTTGAAAAGAACAGCGCGCCCAACAGCCATCCGGCGACTGCCGTGAGCGCGCCAGAAGCTGCGCCTGAGCCAGAAATTGATGAGATGCCCGAAATCGCTGATTTCGGTTCGACGGGTGAAACCGGATCGGGTCGGGCGCAGGCAGCCAAACAGGCCGCCGGCATCGCCAAAACGGAAATGAAGCCGCAGCCGACCCCGGGGGGGACAATGATGACCATGCGCCCGGTCCGCAAAAAAGCCGAAGCAACCAAGGATGCCGCCCGCAAGGATCCGCCAACCCCGGCATCACGTGAAGCGCGTCCGGCCAGTGCGGCGGATCTGGCGCCGAAACGCCCGGCAGCAAAGCCAAAAGCGCAGCCTGCCCGCAAGCCTGCAGCTCAACGCAAAATGAGCGAAGCCGAGGCCATCGCCAAGGCGCGCGAAGAAGCCGCAATGCGCATGCGCAAGGTGCGTGAGGATGCCGAACGGGCCGCTGCCGCCCGCGCACCGCGCCGCAAACCAGCGGATACGGAAGATCACCCGGCAGGGCGCGAACAGGTACGCGCGCAAACCGCCCGTCGTGGTCGCCCGCAATTGCGTGTGGTCGAAGGATCGGCTGAACGTCGACAGGGTGGTGCCTGATGTCTGGCGGAGTGCAACTTCCAACCGCGCGCGAGCTTAGCACCGACGTCAAACCGCTGGTGCGGATCGGGTTTTTGATCCTTTTTCTGGGGTTTGGCTCTGTCCTGCTTTGGGCGGGCACGGCCGAGGTCAATTCGGCCGCCACGGCCAGTGGTGTGGTGGCGCCGTTTTCCGGCCGGCAAAGTGTTCAGCATCTTGAAGGCGGGATCATTCGCGAAATTCTGGTGCGTAACGGGGCACGGGTTCAGGCCGGTGATGTTCTGGTCCGTCTTGATGATACCCGCTCGCGTGCCAGTTATGATCTGCTCAATAACCGCTATCTCAATGCACTGGCGACCCAGACGCGCCTGATTGCCGAGCGCGCGCAGGAAGGTTACCTGACCTTCCCGCCGCCACTTGAAGACCCACGCTACTTCTCGATCACGGATGCGCAGCGCACCCTGTTTGAAAGCCGCCGTAGCGCGTTTCAGGGCGAGGTCCAGCTTTATGACGAGCGCATCAAGGAATTGCGCCGTGAAATCGTAGGTACGCGTGAGCAAAAGGTCGCCGCCGAACAGCAGGTCGGGATCGTCAAGGAAGAGCTTGCCATGGTCAAACCTATGGTGGAGCTCGGCTATGCCAGACGTACCCGCTTGCTGCAACTTGAAAGCCGCCTGGTCGAGACCCTTGGCAATATCGGGCGCTATTCCGCCGATATTGCGCGGATCGAACAGCAGATCCAACAGGTCAAAGCCAGCCAGTCGCAGCTGATGCGCGATCATTTGCAGTCGATCAACACCGAGCTGCGCGACGTGCAAAGCGAGATTTCCGATCTCAATGAACGCCTGCGTTCGGCTGAGGATATCTTGGTGCGCTCCGACATCAAGGCACCGCGCAATGGTACGGTGACCAACATGCAATTCACCACGGTGGGCGGTGTGATCCCGCCCGGCGCGCAGGTGCTTGAAATCGTGCCGGCCGATGATCGGCTTGTGATTGAGGCCCGCGTTTCCCCCAACGACATCGACGTCGTTTCGACCGGGCTTCCGGTCAATATCCGGGTGACCTCATTTAGTCAGCGCTGGTTTGCACCGGTCAAGGGCACGGTCACCGACGTGTCGCCAGACCGCCTGACAGACTCAGAAGGCCGGTCCTATTTCCTGGCCATGGTCGAGATCGATGCCGAAAGTCTTGCCGAGCATGAAGGCATGATTCTTTCGCCCGGGATGCCAGCCCAATTGGAGATCGTGACAGGGGCCAGAACGATTCTCGCCTATCTGTTTTCACCGATCACCACCAGCTTTGATCGCGCATTCCGCGAACAGTAAGATGGTAACGAACGTATATGTCGGCATAGGTTGGTGTATACAACCTGACAGATTCTGACACGTCAGGCTTTTCCCTTCCAAAGCGCCAGAAAACATGAGAAAAAACGCATTATTCGCACCTAGGCGAGTCATTTGCTATTGATGATTCGCAAAAATCTAATTTATACTAGGGTATAAATGGATTCTGGGGCGTGTGTTCGCTGCAGAATTGGTAAAAACAATTCCCATGTAGGGAGTATGTGCTTTGGTCTCGCCCGCCAACCAAGACGACGGTGTTGGAGTAACCGACACCGACATTGATCAGGTACTTGATGACCGCTCAGAAGGGGATTCTGACGCGGTCAAAACTGATTCTGGCGCCAACGCTTCTGGCGACGGCAATCAGCAATCAGCAGCAACCCAGGTTTTCACCAACATTCAGAACGTCATTGGCAGTGCTTATGACGACGTTCTGGTGGGCGATGATGCTGACAATACCCTGATTGGCGGCGAAGGCGACGACATTCTCGAATCGGGCGAGGGTGAGGATGTTGTTACCGGTGGCGAGGGCCGCGATACCTTTGTGCTCGAAAGCGGTTTCGAGCAGACCACGATTACCGATTTCAACGTTGAAGAAGACGAGCTGGCGCTAAGCGACCTTGGCGTTGACAGTGTCAACGACCTGATGGCGCTCGTCAGTGAAGATGCGGCGGGCAATGCCTTCATCGTCTTTTCGACTGGCGACAAGGTTGTTTTCGAGGGCGTCTCGAAGGCAGACCTTGCCAATGTGACCCTGGTTGACGTTCCCCAGGTCAACGAAGTTTCAGTTACCTCCGAGGGTGGTGATGCCGCCACGGCTGACGGCGAAGCCAATGTGATCGAGGGCGGCGAAGGGGATGACACCATCGTTGGTTCTGACGGTGATGACGTCATTTCATCGGGCGGCGGCTCTGACAACATTGATGGCGGTGCCGGTGAAGATACCCTGTCACTTGATGGGGCTGCAGACGGCGTGCGCGCCGATCTTTCGCAAGGTAGCTCGACAGACGCGACCGGGGCCAATCGCGTTACCTTTGACAATATTGAAAATCTGCGCGGGACATCAGGTGATGATGTTCTGACCGGCGATTCCGGCAATAACAGCCTGTCTGGCAGCGCGGGGGATGACACCTTTGGCGCAAGCGATGGCTCGGACGTTATTGACGGTGGTGCGGGCGAAAACACCCTTGATTACAGCCAGTCTGGCCAGGGTGTGGACGTAAATCTCGATTCCGGTGCTGGTCGCACCAATGACGCCGAAGAGTCTGCGTCTCAGGATGACAGCGGATCGACGACGGATGAGTCGACGGGCGATGACGCGACAGGTGAAGCCGGCGCGGGTGAAACCGATAGCAGCGATACCCAAACAGGTTCCGGCAGCACGGATGAAACGGGTTCGACGGGGTCTGATGAGACTTCCGGCGAGGCTTCCGGTGATGACACCACCGGTGCATCAGGCAGCGACGAAACCGGCCAGACCGATGGCGGGACCGATAGTGGCGCAAGCGACAGCGGCGCGAGTGATTCCGGTGAAACCGCCTCTGGCGAGACCGGAACTGAAACCGGTTCGACCGATGATTCCGAAACGCAGGAAGATACCACCTCGGGCGAGGCCACTTCCGGCGGTTCGGAAAGCACGGACGAAACTGGCAACACCGGCGATACGGGCTCTGAAACCCAAACCGATGGCGATTCTTCTGATGCATCCGGTTCCGAAGGGACGGGTGAGGATACCGGTGCGTCTTCTGGTGAAGCATCGGGCGGCACGGATGGCGAGAGCACCAGCGGCGAAACCGCATCTGGCGCGACCGATAGCACGGATGAGACCGGTTCTGGCGAGACGACCGGTGATGCGACTGGCGGCGAAGAAGCTTCAGGCTCCGAGGGTGGTGACGCGGTTGACGCGGGTTCCGACACGGAAGCTGGTTCTGAAACCGGCGCTGGTGCGGATAGCGAGACATCCGGCGAAGACGCCACCGGCGGGGAAACCACTGGCGACAGCGGTTCTGACAGCACGGCGGGCAGCAGCGGTGATGACACCGTTGGGTCCGGCGATACGGGTTCGCAAGAGTCTGGCGACGGTTCTGAAGGTGGCGCAACGGATACTGGCAGCACCGACTCTGAAGAGCCGGTAGGCGACGCAACCGGTGACGAGACGTCCGGTGGTGACGCGGCTGGTGACGAAACCGCTGGCGCAGAAACTGGCGCAACAGATGGCTCGGATGGCGATACCACTTCCGGCGAAGAGACCACTAGTGACCAAACCGGTGCCGACAGCGATCAGACCACCGAAGACAACACCAACACCGGTGCCCAGGCTGGGGCCGAAGCTGGAACGGAAACCGGCGGTGAGACGACCGATCCGCAATCCGATTTCGACACTTCGGGCGAGGGCAGCGAAGAAACACCGGCAGAAGGCTCTGGCGAGACCGGTTCGGATGAAGCTGGAACAGCTGGTGATGAGGCGTCCGGTGCGGATGCCTCTTCCGGCGAAACCACCGGCGATGAAACCACCGCCGAAGAACCGGCATCTGGCGATAGTGAAGCCGGTACCGGCGAAGAGGGTGCTGCATCCGAAGGTGATGCTGAAAGCGATACCACCGGTGATGAGACCGCTGGCGAGGATGCAGCCAGTGGCGAAACATCCGGTGATGCCGAAGTTGACGCTGATGGCGGTGTGGTTGATGCCGATGATGGCGACGCCAATGCCTATGACAACACCCCGACCAGTGGGGCTGATCTGGTCCAGGGCGGCGATGAGACCGATGTTTTCGGCGGCGGTTCTGGCAACGACACGCTTCAGGGCAATGACGGCGATGATACGCTTGAAGGCGGCTTTGGCGACGACCTTCTGCAAGGTGGTGGTGGCAGCGACGTTCTACGCGGCGAAAGCGGCAATGACATCCTGCAGGGTGGTGATGGCAGCGACAGCCTGTTTGGCGGCGATAATGACGACATGCTGCAGGGCGGTGCCGATGATGACCTTCTGGTTGGTGGTTCCGGCAATGACGTTCTGGCGGGTGGTTCAGGCAATGACTTCCTGCGCGGTGGCGAAGGCGATGACCAAATCCAGGGCGGCAGTGGTGTTGACACTGTCAGCTACAGCGATGCCGAAAGTGCGGTTACGGTAAATCTTGCGGATGAAACCGCGGCCGGTGGGGCGGGCAATGACGTCGTCCAGATGGTCGAAAATGTCGTTGGTTCGGACTATGACGATCACATCACCGGTGATGATGGCGATAACGTTCTTGAAGGTGGTGAGGGCGTCGATACGCTGACCGGTGGTGCAGGTGATGACACCTTGACCGGTGGTGCTGGTGACGACGATTTCGAACTGACCGAGAATTTCGGCAACGATACGATCACCGACTTTACCGGTTCGGAAGATATTGTTGATCTCTCCAAACTCGGCATTCAGGACTTCGCAACCCTGCAAACCATGATGTCCGATGATGGTAACGGCAATACCGTTATCGATTTCGGCGATCAGGGTACGCTGACACTTGAAGGTGTCAGCAGCGACAGTCTGACTGCGGATGATTTCCGTGGTTTCGGTCGTATCTTTGAAACCGAAGACAATGACGTTGGCACCGGCACGGATGGCAACGACGCGCTTTATGGTTATGGCGGCGACGATACGCTGAGCGGTGGTGACGGCGATGACGTCGTCTCGGGCGGCTATGGTGATGACACGGTTTCGGGCGGTGCAGGCAACGATACCCTGCGCGGTCAGGAAGGTGTCGATACCGTCGATTATTCCGGCGCAAATGGTGGCGTGCAGGTTGACCTTGCCGATGGCACCGCGTTTGGTGCCGATGGCGACGATGTCCTTGATCGTATCGAGAACGCGACCGGCTCAAGCCATGACGACGAACTCTATGGCGATGACGGTGTTAACGTCCTTCAGGGCGGTGCGGGTAATGACACGCTCGTCGGTCGTGGTGGCAATGACACCCTTGATGGCGGCGATGGCGACGACCTGTTTGTTGGCGAAGATGGTAATGACACCATCTTCGGTGGTGAAGGCAGCGACACCCTTGATCTGAGCGCCCGTGAAAGCAGCCAGGATGTCAATCTTGCCAGCGGGACGGCGCGTGACAGTGACTCAGGTGAATTTGATACTCTGGACAGTGTTGAAAACGTCACGACCGGTTCCGGTGACGATAATGTTGTGGCTTCTGCCGATGACAACGTCATTTCGACCGGTGCTGGCGACGATGTTGTGCGTGGCGTCGGTGGCAACGATACCGTCGACGGCGGCGAAGGCACTGATACAGTCGGCTTTGGCAACGACACTGGCCTGAATGTCGATCTTGCCAGCAGTACGGCGACGACGGATTCCGGTACGGCGAGGATTTCCAACTTTGAAAATGTCGTCGGTTCCACGAATAGCGATGTGATTGCCGGTGATGACGCTGCCAACACGCTTTCGGGTATGGCGGGCGATGACACCATTTCCGGTGGCGGCGGTGATGACGTGCTGCTGGGCGGCGACGGTAATGACACCATTTCCGGCGGCAGCGGTGACGATGAGCTGTCGGGTGGCGGCGGTATCGATACGGTCGACTACACCGATGTTAACGGCGGTGTCACTGTGGACCTTGCCGGTGGTACGGCGACCGGTGATGGTAATGACACCCTTTCAGGATTTGAAAACGTTGTTTCCGGCTCCGGCGATGATGTCGTCTATGGCAATACCCAAGGCAACATCATTGATACGGGGGCTGGTAACGATACGGTCTTCGGGAGTGAGGGCAACGACACCCTTATCGGTGGCGATGGCGACGATACGCTAAGCTACAGTTCCGGTGCTGGCGGCGTTGGTTCAGGTGTTACAGTCGATCTTGAAGAAGGAACGGTCACCGGCAACACCTTCACGGATCAGATTTCCGGTTTTGAAGAGATTGAAGGCAGTGCCGCTGCTGACACCATGCTGGGCAGCAGTGGCAATGACAGCTTTGATGGTGGCGCAGGCGACGATAACTTTGATGGCCGTGGCGGGGACGACACGTTCACTGGTGGTTCAGGCGCAGATACGTTTGTCGTAACCGCTGATAGCGGAAATGATCTGGTTACCGATTTCGACCCGGCCAATGATGTCATTGATATCCAGGGTATTGATGGACTTGAGCTGTTTTCTGACATCGCCGATTTCATCGGTGAAGACGCAGCAGGCAATGCCACGATCACGGTTGGTGACGCTGTCATTACGCTTGAAGGCGTTGATCCCGATAGCCTGACCTTTGCCAACTTCAAGGGCATCCGCTCACTCGAAGGTACCGAAAACAAGGACATCCTTGTCGGTACGGACCGCAGCGATGTGATCACCGCCAAAGAAGGCGACGATACGGTTTCGGGCGGGGCTGGCAATGACACGATCGACGGCGGTGAAGGCAACGATGTCATTACCGGCGGAACCGGCACAGATACCATTACTGGTGGTGCTGGTGACGACGTGATCAATGGCGGTGCCGGAAGCGATGATCTTGATGGTGGAGAAGGCAACGATACGCTGAGCTATCTGGGAACTGCGGGTGGTGTCGAAGTCGATCTTGAAACCGGTCAGGCAACATCAGGTGCAGACTCAGATACGATTGCCAATTTTGAAAATGTTACGGGTTCCGCATCCGGCGATACTCTTGCAGGCGACGACAATGCCAATATCCTGAATGGTGGGAGTGGCAACGACGTTCTATCTGGTCGTGGTGGTGATGATGTGCTCAATGGTGGTGTCGGCAATGACACCATGGCGGGTGGCGCAGGTGACGACACGCTTGTCGGCGGTTCCGGTTCGGATACCGCCACATATGCGGACGCCTCAGGGGCAGTGAATGTCAACCTTGGCTCTTCTACCGCGACTGGCGCCGACGGAGATGACTCGCTTGTTTCGATTGAAAACGTGGTCGGCTCTGACTTTGGCGATACTCTGACAGGGTCGTCGGCTGATAATATCATCGAAGGTGGTGCCGGTGATGATGTTATCAATTCGGGCGGTGGTAACGACGTATTATCCGGCGGTGAAGGCGCAGATACCTTTGTCTTCACAACGCAAACCGATGCGAACGTGATCACTGATTTTGATCCGGCGGAAGACAAGATTGATCTCGCGGGCTTCGATATCCCCAATTTTGAAGCCCTGAAGAAATTGCTCAGTACCGATGCCAATGGTAACGCGGTAATCACGATCAATGATAACACCATGACCCTAAATGGTGTTGCACCGGAAGATCTCACGGCGGACAACTTTATCGATATCGATTCCCTTGGTGCGACTGAGGGTGATGATATCTTGCAGGGTTCGTCCTCGGCCGAGATTATCGATGCCTTGGCGGGCAACGACACGATCAACGGTGGGGCAGGCAACGACACCATCTTCGGTAATAGCGGCGACGACACGATCGATGGTGGTGCGGGTCAGGACGTCATTGATGGTGGTGACGGCGAAGATACGGTTGATTACTCCGCGGGTGGTGGTGTTTCCGTCAATCTGGAAACCGGTGTAAGTGGGAGTGTTGGTAATCAGGACACGCTCAGCGACATCGAAAACGTTATTGGCTCGGATCAGAACGATACCCTTATTGGGGATGGAGGGGCGAATACGCTCTCCGGCGGGGCGGGTAGCGACGTTATTTCCGGTGGTGAAGGTGACGATGCTCTGCTTGGTGGTGCAGGCAACGACACGCTTTCGGGTGGTGCAGGAAACGACGCCCTGGTGGGTGGCGATGGATTTGACACCGCTGACTACAGTGATGCGGACGGTTCGGTCACTGTTGATCTGTCGGCAGGAACTGCAAGCGGTGCGGCTGGCAACGATACGCTCGAAAGCATTGAAAGCATTCGCGGCTCTGATCACGACGATACTCTGATCGGCGATGACGCCAACAACACCCTGTCGGGTGGTGCCGGGAGTGACTCCATCGAAGGTGGCGCAGGCAATGACACCCTTCTCGGTGGCGAAGGGGATGACATCCTTGATGGTGGTGCAGGTAATGACCTTCTGGTTGGTGGCGCGGGAAGCAACACCATCGAAGGCGGTGCAGGCAATGACACCGTCACCTACGAAGGTGGCAGTGCGGTCAATATCGACCTGTCGGAAGGCACGGCAACCGATGCCGATGGCACCGATAGCATCAGTGGTGTCGAAAACGTTATTGGTTCGAGCCAGGAAGATGTCATTACGGGTGATGCTGGCGATAACATCATCACAGCAGGTGCCGGTGCAGATACCATTACTGGTGGCGGTGGTGACGATACCCTGAGTGGTGGTTCAGGTGCGGACGTCTATGTTGTCGGGCCGGATGATGGCACCGATACCATCACCGACTTCTCAGTTGGCGAAGACCAGATCGATATTCGTGCGCTGGGTATTGATACCTACGGCGAGCTCTACGAGAACATGTCCGAAAACGAAAACGGTGACCTTGTCATTGATTTCGGTGAAGGCACGTCGATGGTGCTTGAGGGTGTCAGCAAGGAAGACATCACCGCAGACAACTTTATCGGTGTGCGTGATATCGTCGGGACGTCTGGTGATGACACCTTGTCGGGTACCGATGGTGAGGACACCCTGTCTGGCCTCGATGGCAACGACACCATTTACGGCCTTGAAGACGATGACAGCATCTTCGGTGGTGCTGGCGACGACACCCTGAACGGTGGTTCGGGCATCGATATTCTTGATGGTGGCGACGGCATTGATACCGTTGACTATTCCGATGAGGCCGGTGACATCGCGGTCAATCTTCAGGCGGGAACAACATTCGCCGAAAGTGGCAACGATACGATCCGCAATGTTGAAAACATTGTGGCCGGGGCAGGTAACGATACGCTGATCGGTTCTGATGCCGACAACATCCTGATTGGCGGCGAAGGCGACGATATCCTTGAAGGTCTTGGCGGTGACGACACCCTGTCGGGTGGCGAAGGCAGCGATACCGCGAGTTACGCCAATGCCACGGGTGAGGTGACGGTTGACCTTGCTGCGCAAACCGCAACAGGTGCGGCTGGCGAAGATACCCTTGAAAGCATCGAGAACGTTACCGGTTCGGCCTTTAACGATACACTGATTGGCGATGGCGGCGACAATACAATCGAAGCCGGCGTGGGCAATGACACCCTGATTGCAAGCGGCGGCGATGACGTTCTGAACGGTGGTGCTGGTATTGATACCGTTGACTATGGCAACGCGACCAACGGCATTACAGCGGATCTCGCAGAAGGCACGGTTTCCGGACTTGGTAATGATCAGATCCAAGGTGTCGAGAACCTGATCGGTTCCGACTATGACGACACCATCACCGGCAATCAGGGGAATAACGTCCTGTCTGGCGAGGATGGTGATGACATCCTCTCGGGTGGTGGCGGCAATGACACCCTGCTTGGCGGTGCCGGTGACGACACCCTGAGCGGGGGCGCTGGTAACGACCTGATTGATGGTGGCGACGGTATTGATACCATTGATTACTCTGACGCCGAAGAAGGCGTTACTCTTGATCTGGCAACCGGCGATACGGACTCGACGACGGGTGATACGGTTCTCAATGTCGAAAATGCCATTGGTTCCGGGCAGGATGACACGATTACCGGGTCGGATGCCGATAACACCATTCTGAGCGGTGCAGGCAACGACACCATCAACGGTAGCGCTGGCGATGATGTGATTGACGGCGGTGCTGGTCAGGACGTTATTGATTACAGCAACAGCGAAACCGGTGTTGATGTGGATCTTGAAGCCGGTTCGGCTGACAAGGCCGATGGCACTGATCTGCTCAGCAATATCGAAGACGTGATTGGCTCGAACGCCAATGACAGCATCGGTGGTTCGGACGCAGCCAACACCCTTTCGGGCGGCGCTGGCGATGACACGATTGAAGGCCGCGCTGGCGATGACCTTATTTCGGGTGGTGCGGGTGATGACACCCTTTCGGGTGGCGAAGGGACCGACACCCTTGATTATTCCGATGCAACCGGTGCGCAGAATGTTGATCTGTCTGCAGGAACCGCGACCGGTGCAGATGGCAATGACACGGTTTCCGGTTTCGAAAATGTCACCGGCACGGAATATAACGACACCATCACCGGCAACGAAGCCGACAACGTAATCAATGGTGGCGCCGGAAACGACATGCTTACCGGCGGTGCCGGAAATGATGTTCTGGATGGCGGCGAAGGTGATGACAGCTTTGTCGGTGAACTGGGTGATGACACCTATATTGGTGGCGCCGGTGCCGATACGCTTGATTACTCTGACGCGGCATCGGGCCTGGACGTCAACCTGGCAACCAACACCGCAACTGGCGAAGACACCGGCACTGATACCTTTAGCGGTATCGAACAGATCATTGCATCTGATCATGACGATGTGATTACCGGTGGCAGCGACAATGACACCGTGCTTGCTGGCGACGGTGATGACATCGTAACCGGTGGTGCCGGTAACGATGTGATTGAAGGTGGTGCCGGAAACGATACGATTTCTGGTGGTGCTGGGACCGATACTCTGGACGGTGGCGAAGGTGAAGATACGCTTTCATTTGCTGATGAGTCCGGTGTCTCGGTTGATCTGCAGACCGGTGCAGTTAGCACCGGCGATACGATTTCGAACTTTGAAAATATTTCCGGTTCCGACAGCGCGGATACATTGCGTGGTGACAGTGGTCGCAACACCCTGTCGGGTGAAGCAGGCAATGACGTTTTTGATGGGCGTGCGGGTGATGACGTCCTTCTGGGCGGTGCGGGCAATGATACGCTGCGCGGTGGTGCCGGTAGCGACACCATCGATGGCGGCACGGGTAACGATACCCTTGATCTAAGCGATGTCTCCGGCGATCAGACCGTTGATTTCACCAACGGTACGGCCACCGGTGGTACGGATACCGATACCTTTACCAATATTGAAAATGTCACCACTGGTGATGGCGACGACCTGATCATTGGTGATGACAGCGGTAACGCCATCAATGCCGGTAACGGCGACAACACCGTCAATGCCGGCGAAGGCAACGATGTCATCACGACGGGCGAAGGTGCAGATATCGTCGATGGTGCTGCAGGTGATGACATCATCAATACCGGTGATGGTGCGGATACTGTCACAGGCGGTGACGGTAACGACGTTATTTCGTCGGGCAGTGGCGATGACCTGGTCGAAGGTGGTGCAGGCAATGACACCATTTCCGGCGGTGCGGGTTCTGATACGCTTGATGGTGGCGAGGGCAACGACACCCTTCTGGGCGGTGCCGGTGATGACCGCCTGATCGGCGGCGAAGGCTTCGATACCGCAAGCTATGTCGACGCTGAATCCGCTGTTACGGTTGATACCAGCAACCATACTGTTTCGGGCACCGCAACCGGCACCGATACCCTTGAAGGCATCGATGCGATCCGCGGTTCCGAGTTCAGCGATACCTTTATCGGTGGCGGACAGAGCGACACCTTTATCGGTGGCGCGGGGGATGACACCTTTGATGCCGGTGCCGGGAATGACACGCTGACGCTCGGCGAAGGTGCCGATCAGGTGATCTTCAATCCGGGTGATGGCAGCGACACCATTACCGATTTCAATCCGGCGGTCGATACCATTGACCTGACCAGCTTCAACATTGCCGGTTATGGTGCCCTGGAAAACATGTTTGGCACGGACGCCAATGGCGATCTGACCATCACGTTTGACAGTGGCGACACCATCACGCTGCAGGGTGTTACCCCGTCACAGATGACGGCCGATAACTTCGTCGGTGTCGAGGTCCAGCTTGGTTCCGAGAACGCCGATGAGATGATCGGCGGCAGCGGCGATGACATCATCAACGCGCTTGAAGGTGATGACAGCATCGACGGTGGTGCGGGCAATGACCGCTTGATTGGCGGCGAAGGCGATGACACCGTTGATGGTGGCACCGGCGATGACACGCTGGTCGGTAATGCCGGATCGGATGTGCTGCGCGGTGGTGACGGCAATGACACCGCCGACTACGCGACCGAAGGGGCCGGTATCAATGCCGATCTCACGGCAGGCACAGTTACCGGCGGTGACGGCGATGATGTCCTTGAAGGCATTGAAAACGTCACCGGGACCCTGTTTGACGATACCCTGTCGGGTAACGCAGAAAACAACACCCTGACCGGCCTTGCCGGGGATGACACCTTTGTCGGTGGCGCGGGTGATGACGTCCTTGATGGTGGCGAAGGCGCCGATACCGCCGATTACAGCAGTGCCGATCAGGGCATGGATGTTGATCTGGCGGCGGGCACCGCGACTGGTCAGGGCAATGATACGCTGGTCGATATCGAAGATGTCGTCGGTTCCGACTTCAACGACAAGATTGCCGGTGACGAGGAAGCCAACACCATTTCCGGTGGCGCCGGTGGCGATGCGATCGATGGCGGTGCCGGTAATGATGTGATTGATGGCGGCGAAGGCATCGACGAAATCAGCGGTGGTGCAGGTGATGACATCATCGATGGTGGTGCGGGCGGCGACATCCTTCTGGGTGAAGCGGGCGATGACACCATCAGCGGCGGCGAGGGCGACGACATTGTCGAAGCTGGCGCAGGCGATGACTGGGTCTATGGCGATGCCGGCGATGACATCCTTGATGGGGGTGACGGCGAGCTGGATACCGTCGACTACTCCAATGTCGATTCCGGTGTCACCGTCGATCTGGTCAAGGAATATGCGACCGGTGGCGGCGGGGATGATGTTGTTCGCAACTTCGAACGCGTCATCGGGACCGATTACACCGATACCCTGGTCGGCAGCGACGGGGTCAACACCCTTGATGGTGGTTCGGGCGACGATACCCTTGTCGGGGGTGCCGGCGATGACGTCCTGATTACCGGCGAAGGCGAAGACCTGATCGTACTTGAGCCGGGCGGCGGACATGACACCGCAACCGACTTTGACGTCGAAAAAGACATCATCGATCTGTCTTCCTATGGCATCGAGGATTATGCCGACTTGCGTGACCAGATGGCCGATGATGAAAACGGCAATGCAGTCATCACCCTTGGCGATGGCGACAGCATCACCCTTGAAGGTGTCTCGGTCGACGACCTTGGTCAGAAAAACTTCTTTGGCTATGACGCCATCTTTGGCACCGAGTTCGAAGATGACATCACCGGCAGCCAAATCAGTGATGAAATCCACGCTCTTGAAAGCGATGACATCATCGATGGCCAGGCTGGCGACGATGATATCTATGGCGACGAGGGCAATGACACCCTGATCGGGGGTGCTGGCGACGATACCCTGCGCGGCGGCGAAGGTTCCGACACCGCCGATTATTCCGACACCTCAGATGGCGTTACCGTTGATCTGGGTGCTGGCACCGCGACGGGCGAAGCTGGCAACGATACCCTTGAAAGCATCGAAAACGTCACCGGCGGTGATGGCGATGATGTCCTGATCGGTGATGAAAACGCCAACATCCTCGATGGCGGCGAAGGCAATGACACGGTCTTTGGCAATGGCGGCGATGACACGCTGATCGGCGGCGAAGGTGAAGATGTCCTGTCTTACGAAGACGCAGAAAGTGGCGTGAATGCCGATCTGGATGCCGGCACGGCAACCGGTGGTGCGGGCAACGACACCCTTGATGGTTTCGAGACCCTGATTGGCTCCGACCATGATGACACGCTGGAAGGCAACGAGTTCGACAACGTCATTGATGGCGGTGCGGGCAATGACACGCTTTCGGGCGGTGCCGGCGATGACACCCTGATCGGTGGCGCAGGCGACGATATTGTCGACTACTCCGACCAGACGGATGGCGTCGTTGTTGATCTGGAAAACGGCACGGGTACCGCAACCGATGGCACCGATACCCTCGACGGTATCGAAGGTGCGACCGGTGGTGCTGGTGATGACACCCTGATCGGTGCGACCGGTGACAACGTCCTTAATGGTGGTGCCGGTGACGACACCCTTGATGGCGGTGCGGGCAACGATACCCTTGCCGGTGGCGATGGTGCCGACCTGCTTGATGGTGGTGCCGGTGATGACGTTCTGTCGTTTGAAGGTGACAGCGTTGCCGCAGACGGCGACACCACGGATCATGTCGGCAGCCCGACCACCGATGGTACCGGTGAGGTCGCCGATATCTCGGGCAAGAACCTTTCTGATGACAGCTTCGTTGGCGGTGCAGGCAATGACACCCTTGTTGCCGGTTCCGGTGACGATGCGATCATTCTCGATCGTGATCATGAAAACGGTGCGGCCAACCCGTCTATTGTTGATATCGAAAATATCGATGCCGGTGACGGGAACGACGTTGTCGATCTGACCAGTAACACTCATTCCTATGGCGATGTCACGGTTGATGGTGGTGCGGGCGACGACACCATCTGGTCAAACGATGGTGATGACGTCCTTCTGGGCGGCGAAGGGGCTGACAACATCAATGGCGGTGCGGGCAACGACACCCTTGATGGCGGTGCTGGTGACGACGTCCTTGATGGCGGCGAAGGTTCTGACACCATCGATGGTGGTGCCGACAATGACACCATCGCAGCAGGTGCCGGCGACGATATCCTGATCGGTGGTGATGGCGACGATACGCTTGACCTTTCCGCTGCCGATGGCGCGACCATCGATCTTGGCGCAGGCACCGCAAGCAGCGGTGAAACCGGCAGCGACAGCATCTCCGGCTTTGAAAATGTCATCGCAACTGACGGTGATGACACCATCACCGGATCGTCTGGCGATAACACGATTGATGCCGGTGCGGGCAATGACACCATTACCCTTGATGGCGGCAATGACGACATCGATGGCGGCGACGGTATTGATACCCTTGATCTGTCGGTTACCACCGGTGGTGTAAATGTCGATCTGGCGGCCGGTACGGCAAGTGGTGCCAACACCGGATCGGACACCATTGCCAACATCGAAAATGTTACTGGCTCGGATGACGCGGATGTCATTACCGGTTCGGACGATGCCAACGTGATCGACGGTGGTGCGGGCAACGACACACTTGATGGCGGTGCCGGTGACGACATTCTGTCTGGCGGTGCGGGTGATGACACCATCGCAGCCGGTGCAGGCAATGATACGCTTTCGGGCGGTGACGGTGCTGATACCTTCGTCTTCGAAGACGGAACCGATACCGACCTTGTCACTGATTTCGATCTGAATGCGGACGCAATTTCGCTGCCGGATCTGGGCATCTCTGCCTGGACCGATCTGCAGCCGCTGCTGTCTGACGGCCCTGACGGTGCGGTCATTACCCTGCCATCCGGTGGCACGGTGACTCTGTCCGGTGTGGCCGTTGGAGACCTGACCCCGGATCACTTCACCGGTATCGATAATGTCGGCACGCCGGGTGAAGACACCCTTGGCGGCGGCGAAGGCGATGACTCGGTCGATGGCGGTGCCGGTGATGACAGCGTCGATGGCGGCGATGGCAACGATACCGTTGATGGCGGTGACGGCGATGATTCCGTTGACGGTGGCAGCGGCAATGATTCTGTTGGCGGCGGCACGGGCAATGACACGGTCGATGGTGGCGACGGCGACGATACGGTTGACGGCGGCGACGGCAATGACTCCGTTGGTGGCGGCACGGGTAATGACTCTGTCGGCGGCGGCAGCGGTGATGACACGGTCGATGGCGGTGACGGTGACGACACCGTTGATGGTGGCGAGGGCAATGACTCCGTTGGCGGTGGTTCGGGTAATGATTCTGTCGGTGGTGGCACCGGTAACGACACGGTCGATGGTGGCGACGGAAATGACACCGTAGACGGCGGCGATGGTGACGACACTGTCGGCGGCGGTTCTGGTGATGACACCGTTATCGGCGGTGGCGGCAACGACACCCTTGGCGGTGGCGAAGGATCCGACACCCTTGATGGTGGCGATGGCAACGACGTTCTTCAGTTCGAAGCCGATCGCACCGGACAGGCCGGCGATGAAACCGACCATGCCGGCAGCCCGGGTGTTGATGGCACGGGTGATGTCGCCGATCTCGAAGGCCTTGGTCTTAGCGATGATCAGTTCGATGGTGGCGAAGGTGTTGATACCCTTGTCGGTACCTCGGCCGGTGATGCGATCATTCTTGATAACGATCATGCAGACGGATCGAATGCTCCGTCGATTTCCGGTGTCGAAGTGATCGATACGGGCGATGGCGATGATGTTGTCGATCTGACCAGCCAGACTGAATCCTATGGCGATGTTTCGGTGGATGCCGGAACGGGTGATGACACCGTCTGGACCAACGAAGGCAATGACAGCATCAGCGGCGGTGACGGCAATGACCACATCAATGCCGGTGCAGGCAATGACATCGTTGATGCCGGTGCTGGTGATGACACGGTTGTTGGCGATGCCGGCAACGATACGCTGTCGGGTGGCGACGGCTTTGACACGCTCGATATGTCCGATGTTGACGCGGACGTTGCGGTCAATCTGCAGGACGGCACAGCCAACAGCAACGAAACCGGCGATGACGTCATTTCCGGCTTTGAAAATGTAACCACGGGTGCCGGCGATGATACCGTTACCGGCAGCAGTGCGGATGACACCATTTCGACCGGTGATGGTGCAGACATCATTGATGGTGGCGATGGCATCGATCTGATCGATGGCGGTGCTGGCAACGACGTCATTTCCGATGGCGCAGGCAGCGACCTTGTTCTGGCAGGTGCCGGTGACGATACGGTCATCGCAGGTGCCGGCAATGACAGCCTTGATGGTGGCGACGGATCCGATACCCTTGATCTGTCGAACGCATCGGGCGATGCGGTTGTCGATCTTGGTGCAGGTACGGCAAGCTCTGACGAGACCGGCGATGATCAATTCTCGAACTTCGAAAATGTCACGAGCGGTGCTGGCGATGACCAGATTACCGGTTCGAACGGCGACAACGTGATTGACGGTGGCGCGGGCGATGACACCATCGACGGTGGTGCTGGTGATGACACGGTCGCCGGTGGCGATGGTGCGGATACATTCGTCTTTGCCGATGGCACCGATGATGATGTCGTCAGCGACTTCACCCGTGGCGAAGACAAAATCTCGATTGATGATCTTGGCCTCGAAAGCTGGGGCGACCTAGTTCCGTTGCTGAGCGAAAACAATAATGGTGACGCGGTTCTGAACCTGCCGGCGGGTGGCACGGTGACCTTTGTTGATGTTGCTCTGAGCGAACTGAGCGCTGATGACTTCAACAACATCACCGATGGCGCAACGCCCAATGATGACACGCTTGAAGGCACCGATGACGATGACACCATCGATGCCCTTGCCGGTGACGATACGGTTTCCGGTGGTGCGGGTGATGACACCCTGCTGGGCAATGACGGTTCTGATACCCTTGACGGTGGGACGGGCAGTGACAGCCTTGATGGCGGTGCTGGCAACGATACGCTGTCGGGTGGTGAAGGCGACGATGCGCTTTCCGGTGGCTCTGATAATGACGAACTCAGCGGCGGTGCCGGTGATGATACCCTTGATGGCGGTGCGGGCGACGACGTTCTGAACTTCGAAGCCGACGATACAGCCGAAAGCGGCGATACCACCGAAAACACCGGCAGCCCGGGTGTCGAAGGTACTGGCGATGTTGCTGATATCAGCGGCAAGAACATCTCTGACGATACCTTCATCGGTGGGGAGGGTGACGATACCCTTGATATGTCCGATGGCGGTGACGCGCTGGTGCTTGATGGTTCGAAACTTGGTGATGGTCAAACCACCACACCGACGACCGAAACCCGTACCCTTGGCCTGACCGATTCAGCAAGTTCTGCAGATGTGCAGGCGGTCTGGTCGGATGCAGACCTGTATGCCTTTGACTTCGGTACGTCCTATGTTGATGGCGATGGCAAACTGAACCTTGCCGCGGCTGATGACACCGTCAACTTTGACGGCAAAGGTATCGGCAATGACGGTGGCAGTCCTGCCGGTGGCCAGATCAACCACGATCCGCAGTCCGGCGAAAGCGAAGCGGTTGTTGTTGATCTTGGTGCAGATGCCTCTACCGCGACGGTCCAGGTTTCCAACCTGATGGCTGGCGAAGGCGGTGGCGAGGTCGGCTCCTGGCAGGCCTTTGATGCCGATGGCAATCTTGTGGCATCCGGCACGCTCGATGACAGCACGATTGATTACACCAGCAATGGTGTCGGTACCACGACCATCAATGCCACCGATGGCAGCGGCAACCCGGTTGACTTCCGCTATATCGCGTTTGAAAGCGAACCGTACGCCAATGGCTCTAGCGGTTCTGACAGCAGCGACTTCTTCGTCCGCTCGATCAGCTTCGATACCACCGTGGATGAAACCACGACCGATGGCGCACGCCTTGACGGGGTCGAGGTCATCAATGCCGGTGCCGGCGATGACGTGGTCGATCTGACCAGCGACACGATTTCGTATGGCGATGTCACCATCAATGGTGGTTCGGGTGCCGATACCCTGTGGGGCAATGCTGGTGACGACACCATCAATGGCGAACTTGGTCATGACAATCTGGATGGTGGTGCCGGTAACGATTACCTTGATGGCAGCTATGGCGACGACATCATCGATGGTGGTGTTGGCGATGACACGCTGGTCGGCGGCACCGGTGAAGACACGCTTAGCGGTGGCGAAGGCAATGACATCATTGTCGGTGGTGCCGAACAAGACACTGTCACCTATGACGATGCGACCGCTGGTGTGAATGTCGATCTGGCGAACTACACCGCAACCGGTGGTGCCGGGAATGACGCGATCTATCAGGTCGAAAACGTCACCGGTTCGGATCATGACGACACGATTTCCGGCGATGCCAAAAACAACATCCTCAATGGTGGTGCAGGTGATGACACGCTGTCGGGTGGCGCAGGAAATGACGTCCTGATTGGCGGCGAAGGCAATGATACGGCCGATTACAGCGATGCAAGCAGTGCGGTAAATGCCGACCTTGCAACCGGCACGGCACAGGTTGGTGCAAGCGAAACCGATCAGCTTTCCAACATCGAAAACCTGACAGGTTCGGATGGCAACGATACGCTTTCCGGTTCGGACGACAACAACACCCTGACCGGTGGCCTGGGCAACGACATCCTTTCGGGTCGTGCCGGCGATGACGTGCTTGAAGGCGGTGCCGGTGACGACACCCTTGATGGTGGCGAAGGCAATGACACCATCAATGGCGGCGAAGGCAGCGACGTGATCGATGCCGGTGCAGGTGCCGACATCGTCGATGGCGGTGCGGGCAATGACACCGTCATGGCCGGTGCAGGCGACGATACCCTTGCCGGTGGTGAAGGCGACGATACGCTTGATCTAACTGATGCCACCAGCGGTGCCACGGTTGACCTTGCGGCCGGTACGGCAAGCAGTTCTGAAACCGGCAATGACAGCATTTCCGGCTTTGAAAATGTCATCGGCAGTGCGGCGGCAGACACCATTACCGGTGACGGCGCAAACAACACGATTGCTGCGGGCGACGGTGCAGACGTCATTGATGATGGTGCAGGTGACGACGTTGTTGATGCCGGTGCCGGTAACGATACGCTGACGGCTGCTGCGGGCGACGACACCCTTGATGGTGGCGACGGCGAAGATACGCTTGATATGTCTGCTGCAGATGGTGCGACGGTTGATCTGTCTGCCGGAACCGCGACGTCGGATGAAACCGGATCGGATACGATCAGCAACATCGAAAACGTCATCGGATCGGATGGCGACGATGTTCTGACCGGATCGGATGGTGACAACACGCTTCTGGGTGGTGCCGGTGATGACACCATCGAAGGTGGCGTTGGTGGCGACTATCTTGACGGCGGTGATGGTCGTGACACCATCAGCTACGAAGGATCCGGCGAAGGTGTCGAAATCTTCCTTGGCGACACCGATGCCCATACCCACAACCCGGGCGAAGGCGGACGTGCCTTTGGCGGTGATGCGGTTGGCGATATCTTGGCCAACTTCGAAAAGGTCATCGCATCGGCCCATGACGACTATGTCTATGGCAACAGCCAGGACAACGAAGTCGATCTGGGTGCCGGCGACGACCAGTTTGACAATGTCGAAGCCGATATCAGCGAAGACACCGTTGATGGCGGCGAAGGTAACGACCTGATCTGGACCGGCGATGGCGCCGATACCCTGATCGGTGGCGAAGGCAATGATACGCTGCATGGCGAACGCGGCGATGACTATCTTGATGGTGGTACCGGCGATGACAAACTGTATGGCGGTCATGGCAACGACACCCTTGATGGTGGCGAAGGCGACGATGAAATCCACACCGGATCGGGTGCCGACGTTGTTCAGGTCACCAGCCTGATCGGTGACAAGGTCGTCACCGACTTCAACACCAGTGTTGATCAGATCTCGCTCGACGCGCTTGATATCAGCACCTGGTCGGAACTTGCCCCGCTTCTGTCCGAAGTGAATGGCAACACGGTCATTGATCTTGGTGATCAGGGCTCTGTCACGCTGCGCGGTGTGCGCCTGAACGATGTATCGTCCGACATGTTCATCGGCATCGAGAATGACGGTGGTCCGACCCAGTTTGACGATGTCCTGTTTGGCACCAGCGAAGATGACTATATCGATGCGCTTGCCGGTGACGACACCGTCGATGGCGGTGCCGGTGATGACACGCTCAATGGTATGGAAGGCGACGATACGCTTTCTGGCGGTGAAGGCGATGACACCATCACGGGCGGCAGCGGCGATGACGTGATCTCTGGTGGTTCGGGCAATGACAGTCTCGAAGGCAATGAAGGCAATGACGTCATCGAGGGTAATGCCGGTGACGACAGCCTGATCGGCCATGCAGGCAACGACGTCATGGATGGCGGCGGCGGCGATGATTACATCGACGGCATGGAAGGTGACGACACCATCACCGGTGGCGAGGATACCGACACCATTTATGGTTCTGCCGGCAATGACTCGCTTGATGGCGAAGGTGGCGACGACGTCCTTTACGGCGGCGATGACAATGACAGCATCGCCGGTGGTGCGGGCAATGACCTTCTGTCGGGTGACGGCGGTAATGACACCCTTGATGGCGGCATCGGTAATGACACACTGCTGGGCGGTGATGGTGACGATACGCTGAGCGGTGGCGATGGCGATGATGTGCTGTCGGGTGGCAATGGCAACGACCTGATGGATGGTGGTGCCGGCAATGACACCCTGACCGGAACCGATGGTTCCGATACCCTGTTGGGCGGATCTGGCAACGACACGCTTGATGGCGGTGCGGGTGATGACACCTACACCGGTGGTTCGGGTGCGGATCAGATCATTGTTTCCAGCAATTCCGGCGACAAGGTCGTGACCGACTTCAACATCTATGAAGACAAGATCAATCTGGCCTCGCTCGACATTGATGACTGGGATGATCTGCAAGACCAGATGACCCAGGTCGGCAACGATACCGTAATCAACCTCAATGGTCAGGGCACGCTGACCCTTGTCGGTGTTTCGCTGAGCCAGCTTGATGCTGACATGTTTGTCGGTGTCGAACAGTCCACATCCGGGCCGACGCCGCAGGATGATCTGCTTTACGGCACCAGCAACAATGACACGATTGCCGCCCTTTCGGGCGATGACACGGTCTATGGCCTCAATGGTCAGGACACCATCACCGGTATGGATGGCAATGATAGCCTGTATGGTGGTGACGGTGATGACACGCTTTCGGGTGACGCTGGCAATGACCTGATCGAAGGCGGCAGTGGTCAGGACAGCGTTACGGGTGGTACCGGCGACGATACCCTTGATGGCGGCTCGGGTGACGACCGCGTCTGGGGTGGCGAGGGTGCTGATACCATCGCCGGTGGTCAGGGTCAGGACAAGCTGTATGGTGAAGCTGGCAATGACACCATCAATGGCGGGACTGGCGATGACAGCATCCTTGGTGGTGACGGCAACGACGTTATTGATGGCGGTGAAAACAACGACCGTCTCTATGGCGGCGAAGGCGATGACACCATCGAAGGCGGCAATGGCGACGACAAACTGTATGGCGATGCCGGCAATGACACCCTGATGGGTGGTGCCGGTCATGACAGTCTGGTTGGTGGTGCCGGTCGCGATACCGCAAGTTACGCCAACTCGACCACGGCAGTTGCCGCCAGCCTTGAAAGCGGCACGGCAAGCAGCAGCAACGGCAATGACAAGCTGAACTCGATCGAAGATCTGATCGGTTCGGACTTCAACGATTACCTGTTTGGCGATGACGGTGCGAACTTGCTTTCGGGCCTTGATGGCAATGACATCCTTGGCGGTGACGACGGGGATGACACCATCTGGGGCGGCGATGGCAATGACAGCATCAATGGCGGCAAGGGGTCGGATGTGATCGATGCCGGTGCTGGCGACGATTATATTGAATACCAGAAAGATGCGAGCTGGACCGGCAGTTATGCCTCGAAGAACGTTGGCGATCCGGGTATGGATGGCACCAACGAGCAGATCAATCTGTCTGGCTACAACCGTTCCGAAGACATCATCGATGGTGGCGATGGCACCGATACGCTGGCCATGACCAGTGGCAACGACGCCTTGTTCCTTGATGATACCCAAACCGATCCGGGCACCAGCCCGCGCATTTCCAACATCGAAGTCATCGATGCCGGCAACGGTGATGACATCGTCGATCTGACCAGTGACACCCTGTCTTATGGCGATGTGACTGTTCTGGGCGGCACCGGCGATGACATCGTCTGGAGCAACGCTGGCGATGACGTGATTGATGGTGGCGATGGCAACGACACCCTGTGGGGTGGTTCGGGTGCTGATACGATCACCGGCGGTGCGGGTGAGGATGTGCTTAATGGCGGTGCCGGCGATGACGTCCTGCAATACAACGCGGACGGCGTCTGGGATAACAACTGGTACGCGCTCAATGACGGCTCACCGAGCGAGGATGGCCACAGCCACGATAACGGTTGGGGACATTACAATCACAACGGCAATGGCTGGGGCCATGACGATGGCGGTGATGACGGTACCGGCGAATATGTCAATCTCGGCGGTTACAACCAGTCGAACGATGTCTTTATCGGTGGCGAGGGTGTCGACACCCTACAGATGACCAGCGGCAACGATGCCCTGTTCATCCGCGACAGTGTCAGCGACGCACATGACAATGTCCGCATCAGCGGTATCGAAGTGATCGAAGCTGGCGACGGCGATGACATCGTTGATCTGACCAGCGACATCGAAAGCTATGGCGACGTCACGATTGATGGTGGCTCGGGCAACGATACGCTGTGGGGTAATGCCGGTGATGACTTGCTGCTTGGTGGTTCGGGCAATGACCATCTCTATGGCAGTGCCGGCGATGACACCCTGACCGGTGGAACCGGCTGGGATACGTTCCAGATCGGCAAAACCGATGGTCACGACATCATTACCGACTTCACGCCGGGCGAAGACATCATTGATCTGTCGGAGTGGAACTACAACAACTTCAACCAGGTCCTCAATGACATGCACATGGATACCGATGGCAATGTCGTTATCGAGCTTGGCAATGATGCCTCTGTCACCCTGATGGGCATTAATGATCCGGATGATCTAGATGCTGATGACTTCGGCTTTGGCAACTGATCCGGGCCTGACAATCTGATCGAATAAAAACGGGCGGTCACGATGACCGCCCGTTTTAGTTTGGGTTGTTTCCGCTCAGATGCCGGTTATTCCGCAGCAATCAGGTCATTTGTCCGTTGATTTTCCGGTAATGACATATCAAAGTGCAGCTTGGCGCGCAGTTCGTCAACCGCGCGGATGCGTTTGATCTCGTCAAAGCATGTTTCGCCTTGCGGGTGGCTTTTGCGGATCAGGGCCATCCATTGCTTGATGCGTCCGGCCTGATGATTTTCCGATGCCCCGTCTGATGCCATCAGATCGCAATAGGCCAGCAGCATCGCCAGAACATCAGACCAGCTTTCACGCGGCACCCGCGTGCCGTTTTCAAATGCCTTGATGCGGCTTGCAAGATCGGGTGCGGCAATCGCACCACGGCCCAGCATAAAGCTGTCGCAGCCGGAAATATCGCGGCATTTCTCATAATCCGCCACATTCCAGATTTCGCCATTGCCGGTCATGCCGATCGAAATGGCTTCACGGATGCGTGCCAGATATTCCCAATGGGCTGGCGGTTTGTAGCCTTCCATCTTGGTGCGGGCATGCACGGTCAGATGCTGCGCCCCGCCGGCTTCGACCGCGCGCGCGATATCAAGGAACATCTCCTTGTCGGAATAGCCAAGCCGGACCTTCGCACTGACCGGGATGTGATCTGGCACCGCACGGCGCACGGCCGAGACGATTTCATAAAGATTTTCCGGGCATTTCAGAAGCGACGCACCGGCTTCGCGCTTGTTCACCGTCTTGGACGGGCAGCCGAAATTGATATCAATGCCCGGTGCGCCAAGCTCGACCGCGACAACCGCGTTTTCGCCCATCAGTTCCGGATCATGGCCCATCAGCTGTACCAGAACCGGCACCCCTGAAAGCGTCTTGCCGCCATTCAACAGTTCCGGGCAATAGCGATGAAACACATGGGCCGGAAACAGGTTTTGCGACACCCGGATAAACTCGGTCACGCATAGGTCGAACCCACCGGTCGCACTCAGCAATTGCCGAACGCGCCAGTCAACAAGTCCTTCCATTGGTGCCAGCACCAGATGCGTCATCGCGGTTTTGATCCAGTCTCAGAAAATCAGTTGGCGGGTTTTACCATAAACCGCCCAAACCTGTCGGTGAAAAATCACAGATCAGCCTTGCCGTCCTGCGCGAGCAACGGGCGAAATGCGGCAGAAATAGCGCATTGCTGACACGGTTTCAGCGAATTTGGGCGGTAGCTTTAAATCATCAAAAACAACAATGAAAGGGCACAAACATGCTCTATATCTTTGAAAGCGCGCTTGACGAAGTTGAAGCCGTTTCACGCGAAACCCGCGAAAAACTCTCCGGCCTTGATCAGATTTTGCAAACCACATCCCAAAGCCTGCAGGTCTTAAAAGAACGTCTTGAACAGACGGCTCACTGATACTTTGGGATCATTCTTGATCCATGTCTTTGAATTTACACATCGGTTGGTTCATGCTTGGTGTTATGCTAATCAGCGTGAACGTTCGCTGGTGCACAAGCGCCAAGGTGACGTCGCCGACATCAAAATAAGGAGGATCGTAGGATGCTGTATATCGTAGAGAAAGCTCTGGATGAACTTGAATCCGTACCGAGCGAAAAGCGCGAAGGTCTCAAGCATCTTGATCAGGAAATCAACGATGCGGTCGAGAAGCTGAAAGTTCTGAAAGAAAAGCTCAAGGCAGCTGAAACCAAGTAAGTCAGCTTTAGGGTATTGTTTCACGAGGCCGCGCATTTGTGCGGCCTTTTGTTTTGCCTATTTCGCAGCCGTTTTGATCAGGCCCAGCAATTCCTCAACCGCTGCGGTCGGGTTGGTGGTGCCAGAAAGCACATGCGCCTCAAGCGCCTGAAGTCGGTTTGCCACGTCATCACGTGCGGTAAAGGTTTCAAGCAACCGGTCGCGCAGCATCGTCCACATCCAGTCATGTTGCTGGCGCGCACGTTTGGCGACAAATTCGCCTTCCTTTTCCATCACCGTGCGGTGCTGGTTGATCAGATCCCAGATGTTATCAAGCCCGTCATTGATCAGCGCCGACACCATTACCGATTGCGGGCGCCAATGTTTGCTGCTGGGCTGCATGATCCGCAAGGCGGATGAATATTCACGTTTGGCTTCACGCGCCTTGGCCGGATCGGCATCGGCCTTGTTCACCGCGATCAGATCGGCAATTTCAAGAACGCCCTTCTTGATGCCCTGAAGCTCATCCCCCGCACCGGGCAGCATCAGAACAAGGAAGAAATCGGTCATCTGGGCGACCATGGTTTCACTTTGCCCGGCGCCCACGGTTTCGACTAGAACCACATCAAACCCGGCCGCCTCGCACAGCAGGATGGTCTCGCGCGTCATGCGATTGACCCCACCCAGATAGCCACTGCTCGGCGATGGGCGGATATAGGCATTGGGATCAATCGAAAGCTCGTTCATCCGGGTCTTATCCCCCAGGATCGAACCACCTGATCGTGCACTGGTCGGATCAACCGCAAGGACGGCAACCTTTTTACCGGCCTTGGTCAGGTTCTTGCCAAATGCCTCGATAAAGGTCGATTTCCCGACACCGGGCACACCGGTAATGCCGATGCGCTGTGACCCGCCCGTATTGGGCATGAGCTTGGCCAGAACCGCCTGCGCCTGTTCGAAATGTTTGGGATTGCGGCTTTCGACCAGCGTGATGGCACGCGACAGAATGGTGCGGTCGCCAGCCAGAACCCCGTCGACGATTTCATCGGTCGAAAGCACACGTCTGCGCACGGCCTTGCGCGGGCTGACCGTGCCGCCCGAGCCTGCAGGTATGGTGCGCAGCGTTTCTTTCACCAGGCGTTCCTTGAATGTGGCGCGTCTTGTGCCAGCAAAGCGTTACGTCGTGGCAGGAAAGTGGCCGTCAGGCCGCTTCCTCACCAGACTGATTAAGCTTTTCTAGCAGGTCGCCCGCCGCTTCGGCAATGACCGTTCCGGGCGGGAAGATCGCCTCGGCCCCGGCTTCGAACAGCTTGTCGAAGTCCTGCGGCGGGATCACGCCCCCGGCAACAATCATGATGTCTTCACGACCAAGCTTGTCGAGTTCCGCACGCAGCTGCGGCACAAGGGTCAGGTGACCGGCCGCAAGCGAACTGGCACCCACGATATGAACATCGTTTTCGACCGCCTGTTTGGCGGCTTCTTCCGGGGTCTGGAACAGCGGGCCGATATCGACATCAAAGCCCAGATCGGCAAAGGCGGTGGCGATGACCTTCTGACCACGGTCATGACCATCCTGACCCATCTTGGCGATCAGGATACGCGGACGGCGGCCTTCATTGGTCTCGAACTCGTTGATCAGGCGATCCACCTTGGCAAGCGCCTCGTTATCGGCCCCGACCTCGGTCTTGTAAACGCCCGAGATGGAGCGGATCACCGCCTGATGACGGCCATAGACCTTTTCAAGCGCATCGGAAATCTCGCCAACCGTGCATTTCGCACGGGCCGCCTCGACGGCAAGCTCAAGCAGGTTGCCATTGCCACTATCGGCGGCATTGGTCAGCGCCGTCAGCGCACTTTCAACAGCGCCGTTGTCACGTTCTGCGCGCAGGCGTTCAAGTTTGGCGATCTGCTGGCGGCGGACTTCGGCGTTATCAACCTGAAGCACATCAACCGGGCGATCATCGGTGACACGGTATTTGTTCACGCCCACCAAAGTCTGACGGCCGCTATCGATGCGGGCCTGGGTGCGGGCAGCGGCTTCTTCAATGCGCATTTTCGGGATGCCGGCTTCAATCGCCTTGGCCATGCCGCCCTGTTCTTCGACCTCGGCGATATGGGCCCATGCCTTTTCCGCCAGATCGCGGGTCAGGCGTTCGACATAATATGAGCCACCCCACGGATCGATAACGTTGGTGGTGCCGCTTTCCTGTTGCAGGAACAGTTGGGTATTACGGGCAATCCGGGCCGAGAAATCGGTCGGCAGGGCCAATGCCTCATCCAGTGCATTGGTATGCAGCGACTGGGTATGGCCTTGGGTCGATGCCATGGCTTCAACGCAGGTACGGATGACGTTGTTAAACACGTCCTGGGCTGTCAGCGACCAGCCCGATGTCTGGCTGTGGGTGCGCAGCGAGAGTGACTTGGGGTTTTGCGGATCGAACTGTTTGATCAGTTTGGCCCAGATCATGCGGGCCGCCCGCATCTTGGCGATTTCCATGAAGAAGTTCATGCCAATCGCCCAGAAGAACGACAGACGCGGCGCAAATTTATCAATCGGAAGACCCGCCGCCTGACCGGCACGGGCATATTCGATGCCATCGGCCAGCGTATAGGCCAGCTCAAGATCGGCCGTCGCACCGGCTTCCTGCATGTGATAGCCGGAAATCGAGATCGAGTTGAATTTCGGCATGTTTTGCGAGGTAAATGCAAAGATGTCCGAAATGATGCGCATCGATGGTTTTGGGGGATAGATATAGGTGTTGCGCACCATGAATTCTTTCAGAATGTCATTCTGAATGGTGCCAGAAAGCTGTTCGTGCTTCACACCCTGTTCTTCGGCCGCTGCGATATAGAGCGCCATCACTGGCAGAACCGCACCATTCATGGTCATGGAAACCGACATCTGATCAAGCGGGATGCCATCAAAAAGGGTTCGCATGTCATAGATGCTGTCAATCGCCACACCGGCCATGCCGACATCACCAGCAACGCGCGGATGATCACTGTCATAGCCACGGTGGGTGGCCAGGTCGAAGGCAATCGAAAGGCCCTTTTGCCCGGCGGCAAGGTTACGGCGATAAAACGCGTTGGATTCCTCAGCCGTCGAGAAACCGGCATATTGGCGGATCGTCCAGGGACGCTGCACATACATGGTCGGATAAGGACCGCGCAAAAACGGCGGCATGCCCGGCATGGTGTTTAAATGATCAATCCCGTCCAGATCCTTGGGGCCATAGGATGATTTGACATCAATCCCTTCTGGCGTGGTCCAGGGCGTGCTTTCAAACGGGTCTTTCGCACCGGCGGACGCGCCATCAAACAGCGGAAGATCGGAGAAATCAGGAATGCGGGTCATGGTTATTTCTCCCCCTGTTTGCCAAGAAGATGATCAAGTGCGGTGCCACAAATGCCAAGGACATCGGCCCCGACAAAGACAAATTCATCAATGCCGGCGGCCTCGTATTCGGACCTCGCATCGCCGGGATGTCCGGCAAGGTAAACGAGGCTGGCTCCTTTGGCCTTAAGTGCCTTGGCAACGTCGGCTGCCATGTCGGCATACTGTGGGTCCGATCCGCAAATCACGGCGATCTTGGTCCCGCTATCGGCAAAGGCGGATGCAAGCGCATCGGCCATCTCAAAGCCGTTATTGGTGATGGCTTCGATCCCGCCGGCTTCAAAGAAGTTGCGTGCAAAGGTCGCGCGTGCGGTGTGCTGGGCGACCTTGCCAAGATTGGCCAGGAAGACCTGCGGGAAGGCGCCGGTCTTTGCCTTGTGGCCATCTGCGCGTTTGCGAAGTGCTTCATAACTTTCCGAAAGACGGTGCTCGGGCAGTGCGCCGATACGGGTCGCGGCACTGGTGCCATAAAGATCGGTAAACATGTGTCCGATGGTGGCCCCGGCACGCGCCGCCTCGATCATGGCCGAAAGGCTTTTGCCGACGGTGCCGTCAAACTTGGTCTGGCGGGCCTTGGCATCGGCAATGATCGCCTCAAGATCGGGGGCTTCACACGCGACCTGGGCTTCAGAGATATTGGGGAATTCCGAAACACCGGTCAGCGGATCACGACGGGTGGCAAGGCGTTTTTCACGTGCGTTCCAGACAGTCTCGATCTCGGTCTTCAGGCTGCCATTGGCAAGCGCACTCAGGATGCCACCCGACGATTCAAGCGACTGGAATTTCGACCAGGCGGTCTTTGCCAGTTCCTTGGTCAGGTTTTCGATAAACCACGATCCTCCTGCCGGATCAATCACCCGGTGCACATTGCTTTCTTCCTGCAAGATCAACTGCGTGTTACGCGCAATACGGCGCGCAAAGCCATCGGGCAGGCCAATCAGATGATCATAGGGCAGGCAGGTCACACTATCCGCACCGCCAAGACCGGCAGCAAAGCTTGTGACTGTGGTGCGCAGCATATTGACCCACGGATCAACCTTGGTCATTGCCATTTCGGTGGAAACCGCATTGATTGTGATCGTCGCATCCTCGGCACCCGATGCCGAAAGAACGCGGCTCCACATCATGCGTAGGGCACGAAGCTTGGCAATTCCGGCAAAAAAGTCCGTGCCGATGGCGGCGTTAAACACCATCGCGCCCGCGGCCTGATCGACCGCCATTCCGGCATCGGTCAGGGCACGCAAATATGTCACCCCGCTTGCCAACAGGCAGGCCAGTTCCTGACCATCGGTGGCACCAGCATTATAATAAGGGGCACCATTGACCGAAATCGCAGCCGCCAGCGGGAACAGATCAATCAGCTCAACTGCAACGCTTGCCGCGTGATCAACCGCTTCCTTGGCGCCACAGGGCAGGGTGCCGGTCGTGGCCAGGGTTCCGATCGGATCGATGTTAAAGGCCGGGGCGGCTTCATCCGCACCATCGGTATTTGCAATATGTGCTGCCAAAAGGGCTGCGGCCGGAACGCCGGCGGCACCGCCATCAAGGCCGATGGTGGCAAGGTTGGTGTATACATCATCAAGGGCGGCATCGAGATCGGCCAGACAATGAATGGCGACCCCGTCCACGCCGACTTCGGCAGAACTGATTTCGCGCCCGGCGCAGGCAGCGGCATCAAGTTTCAGCGTGATCGATGTGGCACCGTTTTCAAGATCTTCAAGGATCGCGGCGTTGGTCGCCTTGGGATCGGGATGGGTATGAAGCTGGCGGATGTCCCACCCGGTAACGGTTTCGCGCGGCTCGACCGTGGCATTGAGAACTTCATGGATCAGCCGGGTCGCGTCATCCTGATCATCGGCGGTATAGATCGGCTGAACGGAAAAACCATCTAGCGTATTGGTGACAAGCTTCTTTTCGAACGGCGCGCCTTTAAGGGCGTCCTCGGCAAGCTTGCGCCAACTGGCGTAGTCAGCAGATGGAAATTCGGATGCGAGCTTTAGCGGGTCGGACATGGTTTCTCCCGGCTTGGTTCATCCCGGCCTTGATGCGACTCCATATGGGGTCTCCATATGGCGTTGGGCACGGAACGTTGCCAAATTCTATTCTACTACGGATTCCCAGTACCCGGTACACCCCGCCCGGCCCATTCATACCAAGAAAACACCATCGGTATTCTGACTCGTGCAAATGCCTGCAAAAAGGGCCTTTGCGCTTACAGTTGCGGGGGCAGTTCCGGGTTTGGCCACACTGCTTTAACGCAGGCCCGCACCGGATTCCCGACCATGTTTTCCGGTCACATTCGCGACATGGCGGTTTATAGCACCTGCTCCTAATTCCGTAAATAGGCATGGAAATACCTATTTAGGCGGATATGCCACCCGAAAAATCAGGTTTCCGTAACGTTATATCACCGGAAACATTGGGGTTTTGTCGGATCAGTCGCGGTTTCGGCTCTGGCGGGTGTGGTTCATAACGGCCTGATACTTTCGCGGAACAGGTGCAAGATCGGGGTGAAGACAGAACATTGCGTGGCAAAAATTTGGCGTGTTTAACCAATTTGACATTTTCATCTGTCAGTTTGGACTTGTCCCAATTCTCGGAGTATCGCCATCCATGAACGCGCTCAGCGCCATGCCGTCGCAATTTTGTCCTGATGGACTTGTTGCGTTCGCCGACGACAGTCCCAGCGCCAAGGCAGCCCTTGAAACCGTGCTGCGCCGGGCCGGATATGACGTGGCCGGTTTTGATTGTGCCGATGATCTGATCGATCAGCTTGACGGCATGTGTCCGAATGCCATCATTCTGGATATCGAAATGCCGGGCATGAGCGGCTTTGAAGCTTTCTGCGAAATCCGCCGCCGTTATCCCAACAGCGACAATGTGCCGGTCTTCTTCTTCTCGGCCCACTATGACGCCGATACCCGCGCACAGGCCGACGCGCTGGGGGCTGCTGATTTCATCAGCAAGGATGCCAGCCCGAAAGTCGTTCTCGAACAGCTCAACCGGGTTCTCGGCAATTCCATGAGCGCCTGCTAAGCGCTTAAATCATGATATTGCAATGATCAACGCTCTGCCTTGGCAGGGCGTTTTTTATATGGGTGAAAGGCTGGTCTTGCTTGCCTTCATTCCCATATTTCGGGCATAGCATGATCGGGGTTCATACCCCGCTACCACGTCCATCCAGTCCCGGAGCGCCCCGCAATGCCCCATTCTCCAGCGTCACCTGCTGCCAATCCGATTCTCGTTGAAGCCACCCGCGGCACCATGGTCGAAAGTTTTCACCGTGGCCGGTATGTGGTGATAAAAGCAGATGGCACGGTGATTGATGAGGGCGGCGATATTGATACGCTGATGTATCCGCGCTCCGCCATCAAGCCGCTTTTGGCGATTCCGCTGATTGAAAGCGGTGCAGCCGATGCCTTTGGTGTTGAAGACAAACACATCGCACTTGCCTGCTCCTCGCATAATGGCGAGGAAGAGCATGCAAATACGGTCGCCACATGGCTGGAACAAATCGGACTGTCGGTTGATGCGCTGGAATGCGCAGCGCATTACTCGCTGAGCCTTAATGCCGCGATCAAGCAGGCGTCTGATCATGTCAAACTGACCAAGGCGCATAATAACTGCTCGGGCAAGCATGCCGGGTTCCTGACCACTGCGCAGCATCTTGGCGAAGATCCCGTCGGTTACATTGAAGAGCAGCACCCGGTGCAGCAGCGCCTGATCAAGGTGCTCGAAGACATGGGTGATTGTGATTTGTCCGCCTCCCCGCGCGGTATTGATGGCTGCGGCATTCCGGTGATCGGCATGCGCCTGCGTGATCTTGGCCTTGCCATGGCGCGCATGGCCGATCCATCGGAACTTTCCGAAACGCGCAGTGATGCTATCAAACGCATCCGCACGGGCTGCGCCAAAGCGCCGTTCATGGTGGCGGGGACCGGCCGGTTCTGCAGTGCGATTATGGAAGAATGCGGCGAGGACGCGCTGGTCAAGGTCGGGGCAGAGGGCGTTTATTGTGCAGCCTTCCCCAAACAGGGGCTTGGTGTCGCGCTCAAGATTGATGATGGCACTCAGCGCGGGGCAGAGGTTGCGATGGGCGCGATCTTGCGCAAACATGGCGTGATCGACGATGCCCGGGCGGAGGTGCTTAAAAACCATCTGACCCCGGTTCTGACCAACTGGGCGGGCAATTATGCCGGGGACTTACGCCCGGCCTTCTGATGGCCAATCACCAAACGGGGAACGAATGCAAAGCATTGCGGCCTATATTTTTGCGGCCATTGCCGAAATTGCCGGATGTTTTGCCTTCTGGGCCTGGCTGCGATCTGGGAAATCGATCCTTTGGGTCGTGCCCGGTGTGGTCTCGCTTATTATCTTTGCCTGGCTTCTGACCCGGGTTGAGGCCGACTTTGCCGGGCGGGCCTATGCCGCCTATGGCGGGGTTTATATCACCGCCTCGATCTTCTGGATGTGGGTGGTCGAACGCAGCATGCCCGATCGCTGGGATGTCACCGGCTTGCTGGTGTGCCTTCTGGGGGCGGGCATCATCCTATTTGCCCCGCGCTAGTGTGATCAGGCTTTCTCGGCTTTTTCGTCGGGCTTGTTGCCGGTGCGGTCTTCGGCGGGCAGCAGCACATGGAACGTGGTGCCCTTGCCGACCTCGGTTTCAAGCCAGATCCGCCCGCCATGACGCACGGTGACGATATCATGGGTGATCGACAATCCCTGTCCCGTGCCCTTGCCGACTTCCTTGGTGGTAAAGAACGGGTTGAAGACCTTTGACCGGTCTTCCTTGGCAATGCCGGTGCCGTTATCGGAAATCGAAATCAATATGCTGTCATCAAGGGACATCGTCTTGACCGTGATATGGCCTTCATCGGGTTTGCGCCCGGCGGCCTGAATGGCTTGTGCTGCATTGACGATCAGATTGAGGAAGACCTGATTGACCTCGTTGATATGGCACGGAATATGCGGAATTTCCGGATCGAACTTTTCGGTGATGTCGGCATTGTGTTTCCATTCATTGCGCGAAATCACGATCACGTTTGACAGAACCCGGTTGATATCGGTGGTGGTTTTTTCTTCCCCGCCGGGATGGGAAAACTCCTTCATCGACAGCACGATGCGCGCCACCTGATTGATGCCATCAAGCGACTGCTGGGTGGCGTGCGGGATTTCCTCAAGCAGGAATTCCAGATCGGAATCGCGCATCTGGCGGGCGAAATCCTCAAACGTGTTGGGTGGCAGATGGGCGCGGTTTTTCCAAAGTGTCTGCAATGCCAGCCCCAGCATGCGCGACAGCGACCCGTAGCTGTCATTTAGGAACTTCAGATTGTCGCGGATATATTGGCTGGGCGTATTGATCTCATGGGCGATACCACCTGCCAGATGCCCGATTGCTTCGAGCTTCAGCGCCTCACGCAGGTCTTCCTCAAGCTTTTTCTGGGCTTCTTCGGCGGTCTTGCGTCGCGTGATATCCCGGAAAATATACAGATAACTCATTTCCGAGCTGAAATTTGCCGGGCTTACGATAATTTCCATCGGAAAACTGTCGCCATCAAGGCGCTGGGACATGGTTTCCGTATAGTCATATTTCAGAACGCCACTGCTGATATTGATGCAGCGGTTCAGAAGCTTGTGGCGCACGGTGGCCTTGCGATCAATGAACATGACATCGACCGATGTCCCCAGTAATTCATCGCCTGTGGCGCGCAGGATTTCAGCAGCCGATTTGTTGAAATCCTGGATCATGCCGGTCGCATCCACAATCAGGATGCCTTCAACAACGCTATCAAGAATGGTCTTGAGCCGTTGTGTGGTTTCCTGTTTGCGACGCTTCTGTTCGGCCAGCAGCGCCATGAAACGCGCACGCACGTCTTCGGGCGCGTCAATTTCCTTGGCGGCATCGAGCAAATCCGAACCCGATGCGACCTCGGCCGAACCGCTCAGGATTTTGGGTGCTTCGGTATCGTCCTGATCGTGGGTCATTATTTCTCCCCGGGGATCATTTCATTACCCTGCCCACCGCGGCGCACGCGAATGGGTTCATGGAACTGATGGAGCTCTTGAAATACGCGCAACCGCTGCAGCTGAATTTCCGAAACATAGTTGCCGTGGGTCAAAAGCACATGCCCGTCACGGGTTTCGATATCAGTCAGCAGGAAATCACCCATGCGCAGGTTCTTGAGGTAAATGTCATGCTGTGTCCCTTTGGGGTAGGCGACCTTGTCATAGGACGGGTCTTCCTTGGCCAGCAGGGCTTCGATCTTATCAAGCAGTTCCGGGTCATAGCGCTTTGCCTGATGGCGCAGCTCGTCAAAATGCTGTTTCACCACAAGATCGCTCTCCACAATCTTGCCAAGGTCATTGAAAATCCGAAGCACACGCGCACCCAACGGAATCTCCGTCCCCACCGGGCCTTCGGCCGGGAAACCCGATCCGTCAAAATTCCGGTTTTGCAGATAGACAATGCCGGCGACCTGTTCCAGACGTGGAATATTGGAAATCAGTTTTTGCGCCACTTCGGGCGTGCGACGGACAACATCGCGCTCAAGTGGCTGCAGCGGCTTTTCCTCGCCCAGTCGCGCCAGGATTTCCGGCGGCAGGGATACATACCCGATCGGTGCGAGAAGGGCCGCCAGACCCAATTCCCACGGATGGGGATAACCGATCGATTTGGCAATCGTATCGCACCAGACCTTGGCGCGCATGGCCTTGCCAAAGATCGCCGGATTAAGCTGTGCGAGAACCTCTGTCAGGACCTTCACGCTGCCCGCCAGGGTCTGCTCGATCAGGGCCTTTTCGGCGGTGATCAACTGATACTGGCGCAAGCCGGCCTTTACACCGGCAATCAGGTCTTCGTCTTCGCAGGGCTTGTTGAAGAACCGGAATATATGACCGTGATTGATCGCCTCTACCGCGGTGTGCTGATCGGCATTACCGGTCAGCATCATATTGACGGTATCGGGGCTGAGTTTGGCGACCTCGGCCAGAAGCTGCACGCCATCCATTTCGGGCATGCGCATATCGGCGACACAGACGGCATATTTCTGGCCAGCCTTGATTTTATCAAGGGCCTGCAACGGACCAACGGCGGTGTCGAATTCGAACTTGCCGCGCAATTTGCGCTTAAGCCCCATCAGCAGGTTTTCATCGTCATCAACAAAGAGCACGGGGGGATTCTGTGTCATCATCTCTCTCCCTTACTTGTCCATCTCGCGGTATTTCTGTTCCACAAGCCGGGCGGTTTCGCGCCAGACGAGCAGGCGGTCGCGTTTGCCCAACCGGTCAAGATATTCCAGATCAATCCGGCTTTCGGGCGCCGTACCGGTGCGCTGTTCAATCGCGACTTCACGGGCGAGATGCTGCGCAACATAAATCGCACTCAGCGCATTCATTTCGGTATGTGGGGTGTCTTGTGGCCGATGGTGATAGGCAACCGTTTGCACCATCGCACTTGGAAATCCCCAAAGCCCCAAAAGATACGCCCCGATTTCCGGATGTGCTGCGCCGAACTGGTCGCGCTCGGCGACATAGATCGGGATGTCTTCGGCCTCGACCCGTTTGACGACCTCGGCCATTTCATTGGCGCGAAACGCATACAGGATCAGGCTTCCGGTATGGCTGAGCATACCGACGGCGGGCATCACACTGATGACTTCCTTGGGCAGTTTTTCCTGCTCGGCGATCAAGGTTGCAACCACGCCAAGCTGCTGGCTGCGCTGGCAAAGCTGCATCATCCGGTCGACTGCGGGTTTGGGGCCGTCAAAACTGCGAAACAGGCCGTTAAACAGCGCAAGCGCCTTGAGCGTATCAACGCCAATCATGCGAATGGCCTGCGAGATCGACGTGATTTTCTGACTGATGGCGAAATAGGCCGAGTTGGTCAGTTTTAAAATCTCGGCGGTCAGCGCGATATCGGATGCAACAATGGCGGTCAGTTGATCGTTGCTGACAAGCGGGTTTTCCAGCGCTTTGACAAGGTTGGTATAGGTATCCGGCGGTGAAGCCAGCGCATCAATCCCGCCAACCAGTGCACGCAGTTCCGGCTTGGTCAGCAGATTGCGCAGATCAAGCGCGTTTTCGATGGTTTCAATCAGCATCTGATCATCGCACGGTTTGGCCAGATACTGATGCGCCGGTCCAACCGTGCGCAAAATCGCCTCTTCCTCGGCAAAGCCTGACAGGATGATGCGCGCGGTATGCGGGTGTTTTTCCTGCATGATGGTCAAAAGGCCCGCGCCATCCGTTCCGGGCATACGCATGTCGGAAATGACAACATCCGGGTCGATCTCGTCCGCCTTGGTCAGCGCACTTTCCGCGTCATGCGCGAAATGCACCTGCCAGCCGGGGCGGGTTGATCGCACCCGGCGGCGCAAACCATCCAGAATGTTTTTGTCATCATCGACAAAAAGGATGACGCTCATTTTCACCTCATGCGTGTGTTCCATGTTCCATACATGGGGCCTGCAGAGGGTCTTTGATAGTCCGCATATGTGGAGGGTAATGACCTTTTTGCCGCTTTTTTTCTACTTACGGGGCAAAAGGATGCGCGAGCTTAGCTGTTGGTCAGTTCCCGGTACTTGTCCGATACAACTGCTGCGATGTTGGCCCATTCTTCCAGATGGCTTTCCTTTCCAATGCGCGCGAGATAGTCCGTATCAATGCTGCTTTGAACCACCTGTCCCGCATCGCGGACGGCAATTTCGCGGGTCAGATGCTGCGCAACATAGATCGCCGTCAGGGCGGTCATTTCCTGATGCGGAAGATCCATTGGCCGGTGGTGATAGGCAACCGCCTGAATAACCGGGGCCGGGAAGCCCCACAAGCCCAGCAAATAGGCACCGATTTCGGCGTGCCCGGCGCCGAATTGTTCGGTTTCGGCCTGGTCTATTGGAATGCCTTCCTTTTCGACCCGCGTGACAACCGCCTGCATCTCATCGGCCCGGTTGGTGTAAAGGATCAATGAGCCAATGTGGCTTAGCATCCCGATCGACGGAACGGCGTGGCAAATCTCGCGCGGCAGGCGTTCATATTCGGCAATCAGGGCGGCCGTTACCCCGATCTGCTGGGAACGGTGACACAGGCGCTTAAGGTTCGCAGCCTGACTGGCCGGGCCTTCAAAACCACGATAAAGCCCGACAAACAGCGCAAGCGCCTTGAGCGTTTCCATGCCCAGCATGCGCACGGCATGCGCCACCGATGAAACATTTTGCGTGACGGCAAAATAGGATGAATTGGTCAGCTTGAGCACCTCGGTCGTCAGGGCAATATCGGATTCGACAATTTTGCTGATCGTCTCAAGCGAGTAGTTGGGATCAGAAAAGGCTGTTTCGAGGCGCATGTACGTGTCTGGCGGGGAAGCGAGACTTTTGGAATCCGCGACAAGCGTGCGCAGCTCGGGACTGCGCAACAACTGCCGCAGGCCAAGGGCGTTCTCGATGCTTTCAATCAGGGTGTCGTTGTCGCACGGCTTGCTTAGGAACTGGTGTGCCGGGCCGATGGTGCGCAAATAGGATGCGTTGTCCGCATGACCGGTCAGAATGATCCGCACCGCATCGGGATGGGACTTTTGCAACGTTTCAAGAAGGGTCACCCCGTCCATGCCGGGCATCTGGATGTCCGAAACGATGACATCGAAATCATGGTTTTCGGCAAGCTCAAGGGCCTCGACCCCGCTATTGGCAAAATGCATGTTCCATTGCGGTCGTGCACTGCACAGGCGTCGGCGAAAGCCGTTCAGGATGTTGGCATCATCATCGACAAATAAAATATGGTGCATTGGACCGGTTTCTTTTCAAACACATTTTGCAGATGGGACCCCTTGGCTTCCAGAACAAGACCATCGGACAAAGGCCATAATAACAAACGACTCGACATAAGGGTGGACCACATTTTGACAGATTTTCTGGTCAGGATCGGTGTTTGTGATCATTATGTGCAAATAACCTGTGTAAAAACCATACAACGGTATAAGTCGTGAGGCTTCATATACTTAACTGTTCGTGACTTTTGGGCCGATTGTCATATTTTGTCAGAATGTAGCGTGCAAAACCTCGGTACAATTTTAACGATTTCAAGAATGACGCGCATACAAGCCGTTCAAGATCGACCGGGGATACGATCATCTAAATGACAACGCGCACGGAACTGGTCGATGCCATCAAGAAGCATCAGCTCTATGTGATGAAGCAGCCTGGCGGGAAGCGATTGCATTTGCGCAATGGCAACCTGTCGCGCATCAAGATGAGCAATATCAGTCTCGAAGATGCGGTGCTTCCAGGTGCCAACTTCATTCAGGCTGCAATCCGCGACGTCAAATTCGATTTCTGTGATCTGTTTGGAACCAACTTTGTCGAGGCCGACCTTGAAGGGTCGAGCTTCATGCGGGCCGATTTGCGCGGGGCCAATATGGCGCGCGCGAAACTTCGCAATGCCAACCTCAAGGGGGCTGATCTTCGCTCCGGCGTGATGGTGATTGTTGATTCCGGACGCGAAAAAAAGGTCAAGCGCAACACGGATCTGACCAATGCCGACCTGCAAGGGTCGATGATGTCAGGCGCCAATCTGGCAGAAAGCAATATGTCCGGCGCCCGGCTTGCCGATGCCGATCTCAGTGACGCCAACATGTTTGCCGTCAACCTTGCGGGGGCGGATCTTTCGGGCTGTAACCTTTCGGGGGCAAAGCTTAAAAACGCCAACCTCAAGGGGGCCAGGCTCAAGGATACCCTGTTGCTGGGAACCGATCTTTCGGGTGCCAATCTGCGCAATGTCGATCTGTCCAATGTCGATCTGTCACAGGCCAATACATCCAATTCGATTGGCAGCAAGTCGGCGACACCCATGCCCGAAGACATCCGTATTCTTCTGAACGCCCATACCGAATGGCTGACAAGTGGCGGGGCGGCCGGGGGGCGGCTGGATGTCACGGGGCGTGATCTGACCGAGCTTGATTTTACCGGCTTTGACCTCTCGGCGGCCTGCTTTGATGATTGCATTCTGCGCGGTGTGCTTCTGGTCGATACCATTCTGGTGATGGCATCAATGCGGAACGCGGATCTGACCCGTGCCCGGCTGAGCGGATCGATCATGAACGGTGTCAGAATGTCATTCGCCAATTGCTCCAAGGCTGTGCTGCAGGGGGTCAAGTTTGGCGGTGTCGAACAACGGGATGTCAAAGGCCAGAAAACCGGTGAAGTCTGGCGAGCCGATCTGCAATCGACCGACTTTTCCAATGCTGATCTTCGCAATTCTGTTTTCGACGAACCCCGGATGAAAGAAGCCAAACTGTGCAAGGCCAACATCGCCGGCGCTGCCTTCGGGGATACCGATCTTTCGGAAGTCGATCTTGTAGGCGCCAATACCGGGTCGATTCTGACCGGGACTATCCCCGAAAAGGTCTAGGTTCTCATACCCGGTTCAGCGGTTATACCCTCTGCATCCGGATAGGGTCCGGCACGAAAACCCCGCATTTGCAAACGGTTTTCTGCGCAACATGCCAAACATATTGCGTTGCAGGGAAACTGCTGCATTCTATAATGCTCAATAATAAAAAACTTATTTAGAGTTCGGGGGCTATCTGCCACATGTCATCGCGTTCGGAATTGATTGATGCGATCAAGAAGCATCAATTATATCTCAATCAAAAGCCGGGCGGCACGCGCATGCAACTGCGCAATGGCAACCTTTCGCGCATCAAGATGAACAAGATCAGCCTCAAAGAGGCGGTTCTGCCGGGGGCAAATTTCATCCAGGCCTCTGCGCGCGATGTCTGCTTTGATTTCTGTGATTTGTTTGGCGCCAACTTTGTCGAGGCCGATCTTGAAGGATCCACGTTCGAGCGTGCCGATCTGCGCGGCGCCAATATGGCGCGGACCAATTTGCGCAATGCCAACCTGAATGGCATTGATTTGCGTGCGGGCATCATGGTGGTTCTCGAAGGTGCGCGCGAACGCACGGTCAAACGCGAAACCGACATGTCAAACGCCGACCTTGAAGGGGCGATGATGTGGGGTGCCAATATGGCGGGCACCAACATGTCGGGCGCGCGCCTTGCCAACACCGATATGAGCGACGCCAACATGTTTGCCGTCAACCTCGAAGGCGCTGACCTGACCGGCTGCAAGATGAATGGCGCGAAACTTCGCAATGCCAACCTAAAGGGGGCGAAGCTTGCCGGGTCGGAAATGGTCGGTGCGGATCTCAGTGGCGCAAACCTGCGCAATGTCGATTTGCAGGATGTCGACCTGACGCAGGCCAATACGTCCTATTCCATTGGCGGTGGTACGCCCAGCGCCCCGCTGGCTGATGATATCCGCGAACTGGTCAATGGCCATAGCGAGTGGCTGTCAACCGGCGGCAAAACCGGCATGCCGATGATTGCGGCGGGCCGTGATTTGTCGGGGATGGATTTCTCCGGCATGGATTTGTCTGGCGCGGTCTTTGACAAATGCATTATGCGCGGCACGATCTTTATCGACACCATCCTTGCCATGTGTTCGATGCGCGAAGCCGACATGCAAAAAATCCGTATGAATGGGGCGGTGCTTGATGGCGTGCGCATGGCGGGATCTGACTGCTCCGAGGGTGTGTTCCAGGGCGTTCATTTTGGCGGTGTCGATCAACGCGACAAGAAGGGCGAGAAAACCGGCACAGTCTGGAATGCGGACCTGTCGGATGTGAATTTCGAGCAGGCAGATTTGCGCAATTCGGTCTTTAGCGAAGCAAAGATGAAGGGTGCTAACCTGACCAAGGCGAACATCGCCGGGGTGGCCTTTGGCGCGACCGATCTCAGCGAAGCTGAGCTCGAAGGGGCCAATGTTGGTCTTATTCTGAATGGCTATATCCCCGGCAAGAAATAGCCTGTGTGGCGCATTCACACCCCTCTGAAATGCAAAACGCCGCCCTCATTGAAGGCGGCGTTTGTAATTCCGAGGTTTGTTTGATCGCCTAGCTGCGGTAATCTGCATTGATCGAGATATAGCCATGGGTCAGGTCACAGGTCCACACCGTGGCCGCACCATCGCCAAAGCCAAGATCGGCATCAATGTCGATATACTGGCCCTTGATATGGGCTTCGACCGGGGCTTCGTCATAATCCTCGACCCGCTCGCCATTCTTGGCCAGCGCAATGCCGCCGATTGAAATCGTCAGCTTGTTCGGGTCTGCGGTGACACCGCATTTGCCGACCGCCATGACAATACGGCCCCAGTTTGCGTCTTCACCGGCAATCGCAGTTTTGACCAGCGGGGAGTTGGCAATCGCCTTGGCGGCAATCTTGGCTTCTTTTTCGTTCACGGCACCGGTGACATTGATGGTGATGAACTTGGTTGCGCCTTCACCGTCCCGGACGATCTGGTGGGCCAGATCACGCAGTACGCTCTCCAGTGCGGTTTTGAATGCGGCCAATGCCGGGTCATTTGCATCGGAAATGGCATCGTTGCCGGCCTTGCCGGTCGCGGCCAGAAGCACGGTGTCGGAAGTGGACGTATCACTGTCGACCGTAATCGCATTGAAGCTGCGATTGTTGCAATCGGCCAGCAACGTCTGCAAAACGCTATGCGGCAGGGCGGCGTCGGTAAACACAAAGCCCAACATGGTCGCCATGTTCGGCTCGATCATGCCCGATCCCTTGGCGAAGCCCGCAATGGTTACTTCGGTACCATTGATGGTTGCCGTGGCCGAGGCCCCCTTGGGGAAGGTATCGGTGGTCATGATTGCCTTGGCCGCATCCAGCCAGCTTGCATCATTGGCCAGAATGTCATCCATCGCATCGGTAATGCGGTTTGCGGTGGTCGGCTCGCCAATCACGCCGGTTGATGCGGTGAAAATCTCGGTCTTTTCACAGCCAAGCGCCTTGGCCGCCGTTTCAACCTTGTCGGCAACGAACTTCTCGCCAGCCTTGCCGGTAAAGGCGACCGAGTTGCCTGCATTGACGAAAAATGCACGTGTTGTCCCGCCCTTCAGCGCCTCGCGCCCCCAGCGCACGGCAGCCGATGCCGTGGTTGATGTCGTGAACACACCGGCAACCTGGGTGCCGGGTTCAAGTTCTGCCAGCAGGACATCCGGGCGGCCCTTATAGCGAATGCCAAGGGTTGCGGTGTGCAGTTTGACACCGGCAACGGCCGGAAGATCGGGGAATGCCGCGGGGGCAAGCGGGGAAATGGCAGTCGCAACCATCTGTGCAGTTTCCTTTATTGGACAAGTTGGCCCATCCTGCCGCAACGGTGGCGAAAAGCAAGCAGCAGAATGCATCGGTTAGAGCCGTTTCCGTTTCGATCTAAACGGAAAATGCTCTAGATCAAAAATGATCGACAAAAAACGGGGTGAAGCCCATGGCCACACCCCGTTTGATGATGTTGGAAAGACATAGGCGATCAAATCAGATTGATTGCCCTGTTTTCCGAATTATTCAGCCGGTGCTTCTTCTGCTGCTTTTTCAGCTTCGATTTCGACATTGTTGACGATATCGGCATCTGCACGCAGGTCTTCGACCAGCGCGTTGAAGGCATCACGGCTTACTTCGGCGACCAGCTGCTGACGGACTTCGTCAAGCGACGGCTGGGTGCCTTCTTTTTTGTCTTCGACCTTGATCACGTGCCAACCGAACTGGGTCTGAACCGGTTCGCTGGAATAGGTGCCGGTTTCCATGGCAAAGGCTGCCTCGGCAAACGGTGCGACCATGTCTGCACGGTTAAAGAAGCCAAGATCACCGCCATTCGGGCCGGACGGGCCGGTCGATTTTTCCTTGGCGAGTTCGACGAAGTCGGCACCGTCATCAAGTTCTGCGATAACAGCCTGCGCGTCTTCTTCGCTTTCAAGCAGGATGTGGCGGGCGTGAACCTGCGGCTCCGGCTCGTTGGTGGCGATGAATTCGTCGTATTTCGCGTTGACGGCCTCATCGGTGATCGCGTCATTAAGCGCGCGATCCAGATAGGTTTCAGCAATCAGGCGGCGCTCAAGCGCTGCGATCTGTTCTTTGACTTCCGGGTCATCGGCCAGACCGGCTTCGCTACCGGCATCCATCAGCAGGCGCTGGTTGATTTCGCGGGTCAGAAGATCCGCCTTGAGCATTTCAAACGGAAGCTGGCGATACTGTTGCGGCAGGCCCTGCTGGGTTGCGCGGACTTCGGATTCAAGGATTTCTTCACCATTGACCGTCGCCAGAACCGGATCTTCTGCCGGTGCAGTGTCCTGCGCCATGGCAGGGGATGCAAAAATGACGGTTGCCAGGGACGCAACAAGAAGGGATTTGCGCAGCATAGTTTCTCCAGACTTTGATTTCAGACGGGCTTTTTGCCCGATGCCTCTGTCCACGGGTAAAACACATAAGTGTTGCCTGCACAAGGCTTCGCCGTGGATCAGCCACCTTTTGGCAAAGCATTCTGTCCAAAATGTGAAACGCTTAAGTATCAACTTTGACATGTGCGAATGGTCCGGCTGACTTGAAACCCGACAGGACAAAAGGAAGCCCGTCTGTGGCCGTGCGAGGCCACAGCCACAAGATGACGCTTAGATGAAATCTCTCGGGGGAAGTTGCTCAGGCCTGAACGTCAAAGAACACTTCGCCGACTTGACCGGTGCTGCCATCTTCGCGTTCAAAGGATGACCCTGCTACCAGATCCCCACCGACAAGACGCTGATCAAGTGGGGTGATCATGGAAAGCGAGATCGATTTGATCCCGGCATCCGCAACAGTTTGCTGGCTGCCATCAGCACGCAGCAACACAAGCGAACTGAACACACCGTCCATCTCGTCGATGACGCCATCCAGGTTGTCGTCATATTTTTCCAGTTCCGCAAAACCATCCTTGGCGCCGTTCTGATCGCCAAACAGTTCGCGCCCGTCATTGATCTTGCCATCGCCATTGCGGTCCAGTGCCAGAAGGGCGTCATTGCCTGAAACCCAAGCGGTCTGATCAAGCGTTCCATCGCCATCAATGTCAAAGCGCTTGCCGTCCATGACGCTGGTGATATCGATGCCGTTGCCATCCAGGTCCAGGATCAACGGGTCCTGCTGGAACATCTGGGAAATCTCGATACGGATCATCTCGATATGGGCATGAAATTCCGAGATCGAGATATCCGGGGCCCCCGCAAGGCTTGAAAAGCGGGTTTCAATGGCGCTGAAATCAATCTCGACACTGCGCGAGGTGATGGAAACCTGACCGAGATTGATCGCGCTGTTGCCTTGGGCGATGTTGATCGAAAGATCCTGCATCGAGATCTCTGATTGCGCCCCTGTTGCGCCAATTGCCTTGAGTTCGCCGGGATCACCACCCGTCATGGCATTGGCGATCGCCCGTGCCTTTGCCGGGGGAATGCCCATCATCGCAAGCACAATGAAGGCTTCGTGGTTCATGCGTGTCTGGGCTTCGTCGAGAGCGGGCTTTAGGGCGTTGAAGGCCTCGAGCGGAGCCGTATCGATTTCAAAGACCGGACGCTGAAATTCGCCAAGCGCACTTTCGATCCGTTCATTGGCCTCGATGCTCAGATCAATCTGATCGACAATGGCGCGCTGTTGGGAAAGTTCCGCATCGCGTTGCGCATCCGTATCGGTATCCGCATCTGCACTGACCGCGGTCACCGCACTGTTGGCGGTGGCGCGCAGTGCTGCGATCCCGGCGGCATTATCCGCTGCGGTGGGATTGGTAAGGTTTGTGTGCTCAAACATTCAGCGCCTCCTTCCTGAAGGGCTGCGGGATGCCGGCCTGACATCCCGTGGCTGTTAAATCAGAACATCCTGTTCCTGTGTCGGGTCAATGACGGGCACGGTTTCACCATTCGGGAAGGTGAAGGTCGCATTGCCATCATCCTGACCAAAGCGGCCCATCGGCATCATCATATCAACCGTCAGCTGAAGCGGACCACTACCTTCACCGGCTTCCGGTGCAGGCTGATTGATGCTGCGCACAATCAGGGTTGCCTGTTCCATGAACTGTTCGGTGATCTGGGCATTAAGGGCTGCCATCCGTTCGGCGGCAATCGCCTGACCATTGGTTTGGGCGGTACCGGCGGTGGCACCGTCTTCGCCCTCGCCAGACGTATCGTCGCTGCCAACCGTTGCATTCATCAGTTCGCGGATGAATTCGGCGACTCCATTATCATTGATATCAAACAGAAGCCCACCGTCTTCGGCGCTGGCCGGATTGCCCAGCATATCAACCAGCGATCCGCCGCCCAGGCCATCCATGACATTGCCAAGGGCGCCAAGAGCCGCCCCCATGCTGTTGCCAATCGCAACCGCTTCGGTGCGGACGACCTCAACCTTGGCGGCCTCGTAATTGAACGAGAACTCACCGGTTTCATTGTTGATGCTGATATCAAGCGACTGAACCGCCATCATCGCGGACTCGGACACCCCGACGGCTGACCCGTTGGCCCCCGCATATGAAATGGCGGTCTTGCTGTGGCTTGCGATCGCCTGATCAAAGGAAAATTCGAACTGGTCCTGCTCGCTTGCGGCGTCGCGAATGCCATTGAACATGGCATCAGTCGCGGCAATGGCGTCTTCTTCGGACATGCCCGAAAGCGCAAACATTTCTTCGACACTGCCGCGGATCAGTTCAAGTGATGCATCAAGCACGCGCTCAAACAATTCGTCGGTTGTCAGCGGTTCGGAAGAAAGCGATTTACCGGCTGCCGGGGCAATCTTCTGCCCGTCATTATGGGCGGCAAGCGCATCATCAGACAGGGCCACCGGATCAATACGGGTGCGCGCATCAGGTCGCGATTGCGCGGCGGCATCGCCGGCATCCGGGCTGGTTTTACCAAAGGGCTGACGCGCATCTTGCAGGGCAGACTGGCCCTGTCGAAACGGATTAAGCGCGGAGAAATCGACCATAATCCTCCTCCTGAGGATGTGATTTGGCAGCGTATCCGGGACATCCCCGCGCGCCAAAAAGAGCTACATGCTCTGTTAGGGTGTAAAACTATGAGGCGAATAATACGACCATTCTTCGCATTTCTCAAGCAAGAAGGGTTCAATCGCAGGAAACGAAAACGTGAAGAGGCCGGGATTTGCCTGCGATCCGGCGCAAAAACCGGGAATTTCCGGCTGTTCATTCCCGATATTGGTTCGTTCCGTTGACAGATGGCAGACAGGGTTCTATCTGTGATCGGGCTCCGGTTTCTGCCGGGGTCATTGTGTCTTAATTTATTTGTTCAGGAACGTATTAATGCTCGGCGCTATTGCCCGGAAAATTTTCGGTTCAGCTAACGATCGTGAAGTCAAAGCCCTGCGGGCCACGGTCGAGCAAATCAATGCCCTGGAACCCGAAGTCGAAAAGCTTTCTGATGATGAACTGCGCGCCCGGACCGATTGGCTGCGCGACCGTCTCAAGAATGGCGAGACTCTGACCGATATCCTTACTGATACCTTTGCCACCATCCGCGAGGCATCCAAACGTGTGCGCGGCGAACGTCATTATGATGTGCAGCTGCTGGGCGGCATGGTGCTGACATCCGGCAAAATAGCCGAGATGAAAACCGGTGAAGGTAAAACCCTTGTATCGACCCTTCCGGTTTATCTGAACGCGCTTGAAGGCAAGGGCGTTCATGTTGTGACCGTGAACGACTATCTGGCGCGTCGTGATGCGGAATGGATGGGCGAGGTTTATGGGTTCCTCGGCCTGACTGTTGGCGTGATCATGCATGGCATGACCGATGACCAGCGCCGCGAAGCCTATGCCTGCGACATTACCTATGCGACCAATAACGAGCTCGGCTTTGATTATCTGCGCGATAACATGAAGTTCCGTCTCGAAGACATGGTGCAGCGCCCGTTCAACTTTGCCATCGTCGATGAAGTCGACTCGATCCTGATTGACGAAGCGCGTACCCCGCTGATCATTTCCGGCCCGGCCGAAGACAGCTCTGAACTGTATCGTGCGATTGATGCGCTGATCCCGAAACTGGTCGATGAAGATTTCGAGAAGGATGAAAAGGCACGCGCCGTCACCCTGACCGAAGAAGGCACCGAACACGCCGAACAGCTTCTGATGGAAATGGAAATCCTGACCGAAGGCACGCTCTATGACGTGGCCAACGTTCATCTGGTCCATCACGTCAATCAGGCCCTTCGTGCGCACAAGCTGTTCCAGAAAGATACCGACTATATCGTCAAGGACGACAAGGTCGTCATCATTGACGAGTTCACCGGTCGTATGATGGAAGGCCGCCGTTATTCCGATGGCCTGCATCAGGCACTCGAAGCCAAGGAAAAGGTCAAGATCCAGAACGAAAACCAGACTCTGGCATCGATCACCTTCCAGAACTATTTCCGTCTCTATCCGACCCTTGCCGGCATGACCGGTACGGCAATGACCGAGGCCGAGGAATTCGAAGAAATCTACAACCTCCAGGTTGTCGAAATCCCGACCCATCGCCCGATTGCCCGTATTGACGCCGATGACGAGATTTACCGTACCGCCACTGAAAAGTGGGTGGCGATTTCCGAGCAGCTCGAAGACTGCCACAAACGCGGCCAGCCAGCCCTTGTCGGTACCGTCTCGATCGAGAAGTCGGAAATCCTTTCGGACCTTCTGAAAAAGAAGAAAGTCCCGCATGAGGTTCTCAACGCCAAGCAGCATGAACGCGAAGCGTTGATCGTGGCCCAGGCCGGTGCACCGGGTGCGATCACCATTGCGACCAACATGGCCGGTCGTGGTACCGACATCAAACTTGGCGGCAACGTCGAGATGCGTGTCGAGCATGAATTGGAAAACGTCACCGACGAAGCCAAACGTGCGGCCGCAATCGAAAAGATCAAGGCAGAGGTCAAAGCCGATCAGGAAAAGGTCCTGGCGGCGGGCGGTCTGTTTGTGATCGGTACTGAACGCCACGAATCACGTCGTGTGGATAACCAGCTGCGTGGCCGTTCCGGCCGTCAGGGGGATCCGGGTGGTTCGAAATTCTATCTGTCGCTTGAAGATGATCTGATGCGCATCTTCGGGTCCGAGCGCATGGACGGCATGCTCCAGAAACTGGGTCTGCAGGAAGGTGAAGCGATTTACCATCCTTGGATCAACAAGGCGCTCGAAAAAGCCCAGCAGAAAGTCGAGGCGCGTAACTTTGACATTCGTAAGAACGTTCTGAAGTTTGACGATGTCATGAATGACCAGCGTAAGGTCGTTTATGAACAGCGCCGTGATCTGATGCAGGCCAAAAACGTTGCCGAAGACGTGGCCGACATGCGCGCCGAAGTCATCGAAGACATGGTCGACAAATACTGCCCGGCCAAGGTCTATCCGGAGCAGTGGGAAACCACCAGCCTGCACGAAGAAGTCACCCGTCTTCTGGGCCTTGATCTGCCGATTGCAGATTGGGTCAAGGAAGAAGGCATTGATCAGGAAGTCATGCGCGAACGCCTTGAAAAGGCTTCCGACGAGAAAATGGCAGCCAAGGTCGCCAACTATGGTGCCGATATCATGCGCCAGGTTGAGAAAAGCCTCGTCCTGCAGCTGCTTGATCAGTCGTGGAAAGAACATCTACTCGCCCTTGATCACCTGCGTCAGGGAATTGGCCTGCGCGCTTATGGTCAGCGTGATCCGCTCAACGAGTTCAAGCGCGAAGCGTTTAATATGTTCGAAGGCATGTTGGTGTCCTTGCGAGAACGCGTGACCCAGATGCTGTCGCATGTCGAACTGCAATCGACCCCGCGCCCCGAAGATCTTGAGGCGCGCCGTCCGCAGCAGGAAATGCACGAAAACCGTGACGAACTTGAAGCAGCCGAACAGGGTTCGGACAGCGCCACAGTTCAATCGCGTCAGGCATCAGGCAATATTGATCCCAACGATCCGTCAACCTGGGGGCGTGTGGCGCGGAACCAGGCCTGCCCATGTGGTTCCGGCAAGAAATACAAACATTGCCACGGTCAGCTGAACTGATCGAGATCGGCAAGATGTTGGAAAAAAGCGCGCTTCCTCCGGGATGCGCGCTTTTTCTTTGTCAGTCGCTTGTCGCAAGTGTCGTGCTTGGTAGGGTATCGCTCAGGAACTGTTTGACCGGCCCCAGAACTGCATCATCGGTTGTCAGATAAAACCCAAGCGCAATCAGCGTTCCGGCATGGCCGGTATCAGATACTTCTATCAGGTCGGCCTTTGGTGCCAGTTCCGCCAGTCTGCGTGAATTGCGCGGCAGCACGGTATGATCACGCGTGCCTGTAATCAGCAAAAGCGGTGGCATATGTGCCAGGTCCATCTCGACCGGCTGGCTGTCATGTGCCGGCGTATCGCCAAACGCATTTTGAGTCGCGGCAACATCATATGGATAAAAATCATACGGCCCTGACAGGCCGATAATCCCGGCAATGTCACCTGCACCCAGCCCGACCGATTGCAGATAGTTGGGATCAGCCACGACCTGCATGGCGTTATAGGCCCCGGCAGAATGCCCGGCCAGCATGAAGGGCACATCCTTGATCTGATCGGGTTTCTGCCCGGCATAGTGCTTCATCTGTGCAAGCGCAGATGCCCCATCCTCAATAAAGGTCGGGAAATGAACATCAGGCACCAGTCTGTAATCAGGAATGGCAACCGCATAGCCAAGCTCGGCAAAGCGCCTGGCGACAAAGGCATATTTCGAACGATCCCCGGAATCCCAGGACCCACCATAAAACCACATCAAAAGCGGCGCAGGCTGCATTGATGGGCTTGGCAGATAAAGATCAAGAAGCTGCCGCGCATCCGGACCATAGGAAAGGGCCGCCACATCGGGTTTGATATCCCCGGACTGCCAGTGGTTATAAGCACCAAGCTTGTCACAGCCTGCCAGCAGCACCATTGCGACGAGTGAGTTGGTGGTCACGGTCAGGAATTTCTTGGCAAGCATTCGGGGTACGGACCAGTGCAAATTCAAACTTTGTATCTTCAATACGTTAGTCGATCATGATCCGTTTAAAACAATTTTTTCGACGGGGCCTGCGTATCACACAAGTGTGTCCCTGGTTTCGGTCATCAATGCTTATAAAGGCGCGCATTGCAGGTGTATTGTTGGCACCTGCGTTTATCAGTCCTTAATGGCCTGCTTTTAAACTTTTTACGCGAATTACAAATACGGAGATTCAGTCAAGGTGTCCTCTTTTGATCAACTGTCCAAGCGTGCCAGAAAACTGGAAAAACAGGGCCAGATCGACGAGGCCATTAAACTCTATGAACTGTTTCTTCAGGACTACCCGAAAAACACGCGCGCCAAAGCAGCGCTTGAAAAGTTGCGTGATGCCGCATCGGGTGCTGGTATGTCTGCCCAGCAGGCTTTTGTGAAGGCCAGAGAATTCATTGATCAAGGTGCATATGCAAAGGGTATCGAGCTCGCCAGAAAACTCGTCGAGGATGCACCTAACAGTGCCCAGGTGTGGAACCTTTTGGGGCTTGGCTATTCCAGAAGTCAGAACTCGGTAGAAGCAGAAAAATGTCTGCGCAAAGCCATCGAGCTTGATAAAAACTTCGGCATGGCCTGGGTCAATATTGCGACGTTGTTTTCCGAGCAGAACAAGTACGAACTGGCCCTGCAAGCCTTTCAGAATGCCAGTTACATAGAACCTGAGAATGCCGGGGTTTTGAATGCCATTGGTGGCGTTCTCTTGGAAATGCGGCGTTTTGACGAAGCCGAAAAATTCTGTGTCCAAGCAATAAAATACGATCCGGACTTGGCCAAGCCATACCAGAATCTCGGTATTATCCTGTATCGCAAGAATAAGCGCGGGGCGGCCAAGCAGGCGTTTGAAAAGGTTGCGAAACTTCGACCTGATAGCATGACCGCACTTTCCGATTTTCTTCATGCACGCGCGCAAATCTGCGACTGGGCGCCGCTTGCCCCCGAGTTGCAACATACAAGGCCGCTGGGAAAGCCGGGAAATTCCGTTTCACCGTTTTCCCTGCTGCATTTCGAGGACGATCCATATGCGCAGAAAAAACGCTCGGAAAACCGGGCACAGGAACTTGCCACGCGTGATCCCGCTAAACAGTTTCCACGCCCTGCATCGCGTCCGGAAAAACTGAAAATCGGCTATTTCTCTGCTGATTTTCATAATCACGCGACGCTCTCCCTGATGATGGGGCTTTTTGCTGCGCATGACAAAAGCCGCTTTGAAATTCACGCCTACAGCTATGGTAGTGTGACAGACGGGTGGCGCCGCGGTGAGCTCCAGAAAATGGTTGATTACAACTGGGATGTCCGCAATGCGTCCGATGCCGAAATTGTTCAGCATGCGCGCGAGCAGAGGATTGATATCGCGATTGATCTCAAAGGCTATACCCAGAACGGAAGACCGCAACTATTTGCCCCTCGCATGGCACCAATCCAGATCAACTATGTTGGCTATCCGGGAACGTTGGGGGCGGATTATATCGATTATCTGATCGCCGATCACACCATCGTCCCCGACGACTACAAAAACGCCTATTCCGAAAAAATCATCTATATGCCGAACTGCTATCAACCAAATGACGGCGGTCGGGAATTTCCAGAAAATACGCAAACCCGCAGCGAGCTTGGCTTGCCGGAAGACGGTTTTGTGTTCTGCTCCTTTAATGCCAATTACAAGATTTCACCGCGTGAATTTGATATCTGGATGCGACTTCTTGATAAGGTCGATGGCTCTGTGCTGTGGCTGTTCGAAGGCAGCGAAGATGCAATGCACAACCTTCGAAAAGAAGCAGGCAATCGGGGTGCGGATCCAGCGCGCCTTGTGTTTGCAGGCTTCCTGCCAGAGGCACAGCACCTTGCCCGCCATAAACACGCCGACCTGTTTCTGGATACCTTCAATGTGAACGCGCATACGACGGCAAGTGATGCGCTTTGGACCGGGTTGCCGCTGGTTACCTTGCCCGGGAAGCAGTTTGCCGCCCGTGTGGCTGCAAGCGTTTTAAAGGCCGCAAACCTTTCTGAGCTGATTGCCACATCCGAAGAAGACTACGAGGCGATTGCCCTTGATCTGGCGCTTCATCCGGAAAAGCTGGCTGCCATGAAAGCCAAGGTGACAGAAAACGTCAAAGCCTGCCCGCTGTTTGACACCAGATCATATACCCTTGATCTGGAGCGGGGCTATGACGCAGCCTATGAACGCTATCTCGCGGGTAAGGCGCCTGCAGACATTGACCTTGTCAGTTCGTAACATGTTGGCGAGTTTTGTACCGGGAATGAGGAAGAAGTTTTGAGTGCGGCTCTGGAAAATGTGGTATCGCGCGTTCAAAAGGCCATGCGCAGCAATGAGCCTGATCTGGCTATTGCCATATGCGACGAACACCTGAAAACAAACCCCAATTCGGTCGTGCTTTGGGACCTCTTGGCAAATGCCCATTTTCTGAAAAAGGACCATGTTCAGACCGCTCGTTGTTTCGAGAAGGTCGTGGAACTTGCGCCTCAAAGCCCGAAATCGCACCAAAATCTTGGCACGTTTTATCAAAGCATCGGCAAGTTTAACGAAGCGCTGCAATGTTTTCAGAATGCTGTCAATTGCGATGCAAACTATGCGCTGGCCTATAACAGTGCTGGCAATGTTCTGCTTAAGGTGGGGCAGGTCGATACTGCGCTACAGTATTTTGCCAAGGCGCTTCAGCTCGACCCGAAACTTGCAGACGCTTATAGCAATATGGGCAAAGCTTTCTTCATCAAGGGGCAGTTACAGGCCGCTGCCCAAGGCTATGCTAAGGCGTATTCTCTTGCCCCCACGATGAAAAGTGCTCTGACCAGCCAGTATTACACGATGGCGATGATGTGCGACTGGTCCGGGTTTGACGCGTTTTCGCGGGCTGCCAGCACGCTCGGCGTTGAGGGGGAAGTCGTTTCACCATTTCCGCTGCTGAAACTCGAAGATGCACCGGAGCGCCAATTGGTCCGCAGCCAAAGGCTCGTGATGGTGAATTTTGGTCGCGGCGCCCCATGGCAATTGCCCCGGCCAACCGAACGACCAGGTAAGTTGCGCATTGGCTATTTTTCGGCCGATTTTCAGGATCACGCGACGCTTTCGCTGATGATGGGGCTTCTGCGCCATCACGATCACGACAAGTTTGAAATTCACGCCTTCTCATACGGCTTGATCAAGGACAGCCAAAGTCTTGATCAAGCCAAGGGATACTTTGAAAGTTTTTCCGATGTTGAACGGGCGTCGGATGATGCGATTGTCGCACTTGCGCGCGAAAAGAAGATCGATATTGCGATTGATCTCAAGGGCCACACGAAACTGGGCCGGATCGGCATTTTTGCACGCCGTGCTGCCCCGGTTCAGATCAACTATCTTGGCAATCCCGGGACCATCGGGGCCGAATTCATTGATTATATGGTCGTTGATAAGGTTACGGTTCCTGAAACGCATAAACAGTATCTGGCGGAAAAACCGCTCTATCTGCCGCACTGTTATCAGCCCAACGATGATCAGCGCAGCATTCCCGAGACGAACACAACGCGCGCTGATTTCGGCTTGCCGGATAACGGGTTCGTTTTCTGCAGTTTCAACAACACCTACAAGATCTCCCCCACCGAATTTGATATCTGGATGCGGCTCTTAAAACAGGTCGATGGGTCGGTGCTCTGGTTGTTCAAGGGCAATGACTACGCGGCGCAAAACTTGCGCAACGAGGCACAAAAACGTGGTGTCGGTCCGGATCGTCTTGTCTTTGCTGAAAAACTGTCGCCAGCGGAACACCTTGCCCGGCACAAACATGGCGACCTGTTGCTTGATACCTTTAACGTCAACGCCCACACCACAGCCAGTGACGCGCTTTGGGCCGGTTTGCCGCTTGTCACTCTGCCCGGCGAACAATTTGCTGCCCGGGTGGCTGCAAGTATCCTTAGGGCTGCAAACCTGCCGGAACTGATTGCAAAGGACGCAGCCGAGTACGAGGCCATTGCTCTTGATTTGGCGCTTAACCCCGAAAAAATTGCGGCCTTGAAACAGAAGGTGAAGGATCAGAATAAGACCTGCCCACTGTTTGACTCAGAAGGCTATACCCGCGATCTCGAAGCCGGGTATGAAGCGGCTTATGGTCGATACCTCAACGGATTGGCGCCTGATGACATCGAAGTTTGACGAGGCGGTGCTTTCTGCTCTTGGCGAAGGTTTGATGGCGCGATAAAACAGTGCCATGACAATAGAACAACCAGATAAAGGCTGCATGTCGGTTGACCTGCGCCAGGGCAAAATCCCGGAAAAAACCGTGTTCGTCAGTGCGGTGGCACTCGTCGATACTGATCATCGCGTGCTGATCGCCCAGCGCCCGGAAGGCAAATCCATGGCAGGCCTTTGGGAATTCCCCGGCGGTAAGGTCGAGGCCGGGGAAACCCCCGAAATGGCGCTTGTGCGCGAGCTCAAGGAAGAGCTTGGCATTGATATCACTGAAAGCTGCCTGGCACCCTTTACCTTTGCGTCCTTCACCTATGATGACTTCCATCTGATGATGCCGCTTTATCTCTGCCGTGTCTGGAAAGGTGACATCACACCGATGGAAGGCCAGCAGGTGAAATGGGTGCGCCCGGTGCGCCTGGGTGATTATCCGATGCCGCCGGCTGATGTGCCGCTTGTCGCAATGCTGCGCGATTTCCTGTGAGCCACCCGCGCGTTTTCGGCGTATGGTTCAGGGCAAAAGAATTTGAATGATGTTGTGGGGATATGATGTCTGATCCGGTCCGTGCCTGTCTGATTATTATCGGCAATGAAATCCTGTCTGGCCGCACCCATGACAAGAACCTGCCCTATCTGGCAGAAGAACTGAACACGCTGGGTGTGCGGCTGGCCGAAACCCGTGTCATCCCCGATATCGAAGACACCATCATTGCCACGGTCAATGAATGCCGGGCAAAGTTTGATTACGTCTTTACCACCGGTGGCATCGGCCCGACCCATGATGACATCACGTCTGAATGCGTTGCCAAGGCATTTGGCGTTGATATCGAACTGAATGCACACGCCCACGCATTGCTTAAAAGCCACTACGACAACCCTGAAGACCTGAATGAAGCGCGCCTGCGCATGGCGCGCATTCCGGTCGGGGCGGAACTGATCCAAAACCCGATTTCCAAGGCGCCGGGTTTTCGCATGGAGAACGTCTATGTCATGGCCGGTGTGCCGATGATCATGCAGGCCATGTTCCAGGGCATCAAACATCAGTTGATCGGCGGCAAACCCATGGTCTCGCGCTCTGTCGGGGGTTACATCCCCGAAGGCTCGATCGCCAAGGTGCTGGCTGAAATCCAGGGTGATTTTCCGGCAACCGATATCGGGTCCTATCCGTTCCTGCGCGAAGGCAAGCTTGGTACGACATTGGTCGTCCGCGGCGAGGAGCCCGATGACGTCAACCAGGCATCAGATCGTATTCGCCTTGCCATCATCGAGGGCGGAAAGGACGTGATCGAAGACACCGGCGCTGTTTGATTGCGTTTGGTCAAGGTAACCGTCACGCGTGATGCCTAGAATTGTTCTGACCTTTTGACGGGAAGAGAACATGACCGACCAGAACCGAGATCAGCATGAAGATCGCCGCAACAGTCAGGCCGCGCGCGAAGCGCGGTCGATTGTCAAATTCATGATCGAACACACCGCCTATGGCGGTTTTGGTGCATTGGTTTTTGGCGCACTGGTTCTGTTTTTCGATATTGGCGGGATTTACAGCCTTGCGATGTCATCGCGTGATGCACCGATCTTTATCTTCCTGTTGTTCTTTGGCCTGTTCGTGACCTTTGGCGGCATCAGCCTGGGTATCGGGATCATGACAATGGGCGGTTTTTCGGATAATGACCGCTACCGCGACGAGCGAACGCGCAACCGCAATGACCATAACCGCAAATAGGAAAAGGCGCCGTGATCGGCGCCTTTGTCATTTGTGCAGATGCCCTTGATCAGGCTTGGTCTTCGGCTGATTTTTTGGCGATAACCCGGGCCACCAGCATGCCGATGATCCAGCCCGCCAGTGGGACGATAAAGATGTAATCAAACAGCGGGTGGTTTGAATCCCCACCGGAGACCGCCAGAATGAACCCGACCCAACCTGCGGTCAGGATATAGCCGAGAATCTTGAAATAGACGCCACTCGACAGCCCCTTTTTCTGCGGGGGCTGTTTGGGGGTGTTCGCCTTGTTTTCATCGCCAGACATGTCGTGTTCCTAGAGCGTATTGCATCAAATTCTCCTCGCTTTGTTTGTTTTTGGCGTGTGGTTTGGCAAGGCACAGCGAGCAGAGCGATGCGGCGTATCGGTCAAACGGTGTAACGCCGCGAAACGCCGCCAAAGACAAACCCTGTGGGCCGCGACATCCTTCCGCCCCGAAGCGTCAAGGTCCTTGACCGTAGCCCCGCTACGCGCAGCGGACCTTTCCTTGCCGGACAGAAGGATGTCCTCGGCAAAGTGAAGAGAATTTGATGCAACACGCTCTAGCGTTCAAGTGTCAGCGCGTCGGGATCAATGCGATCCTGCCAGCCTTCGCGTACCAGTTCGGGCACGACATGATCCTGTTCCGGATAGCCAATGCAAAGATAGGCAATCAGGCGCCAATGGTCGGGGACATCAAGTGTTTTGCCGACAACATCAGGCTCAAGGATCGACACCCAGCCAACCCCGATCCCCTTGACGCGCGCGGCCAGCCACAGCAACTGCACCGCTGCCACAGCCGAATAATCAAGCATCTCGGGCATGGTCTTGCGCCCCAATCCCATGCCGGCTTCGGTTTCTTCATCGGCGAAGACCGCCAGTTGCACCGGTGCCTGATCCATACCCTGCAGCTTCAGTGACGCATAAAGCTTGGCACGCTCACCGTGATAGTCATTGAGTGCTTCATTGTTGGCGCGCTCGAAACTGTCGCGGATTGATTTGCGGCGATCGGGATCATTGACCTTCACAAAACGCCACGGCTGGCAATTGCCAACCGATGGGGCCAGGCAGGCTTCCTTGATCAGGTCGTCGATGTCTTCCCGGGGGATCGGATCGGTGCGAAAACGCCGGACATCACGCCGCCACAGCAACAAATCAATGAACTGCTTCTGGAAGGCCGTGTCGAAAACCGGCGGCGTCGGATCAATGTCCTCGGCAGTGTTTTCGGCAATCTGATCTGATTTGGTCATGGCGCGGGCCTGATGGAATTGCGGGGTAACTTTCAATTGCTTTGCACCCTACCTGCCAGCGCCGATCTCGCCAATAGCAAGATGATGACATCATGCGATTGCTGGCGTATTACCGTCAGAACGGCACATCTATGGTGAGAAGCCCGGTGTAATCCCCATGCGCAACTTCATAGGTCAGTTTGCGCCGTAGCTCGAAACTGACACTGGCAGGGAAGCGACCCCACTGCTGCGTAATGCCGCCACCGGTATCAAGATAAAGATTGGTACTCTCGACACTGACAAACGGTTCAAGCGTCATCGAGGATCGCGCCACATCATGGACCAACGAGAATTCCGATCGAATGCCGGTAATGTCCTCAGCCCCGGTGGCATGATCGCGAAAACCCTGAATGCTGAGGTCAAAGTTTAGCGGGTCATAGGCATATTCCGACCCGGCGTAGTAGCGCGTCGATCCGCTGCGCCCGTAATTCTGATTGAGAAGCGAGACGGTTTCTTCCTGTCCGGCAAACGGGATGATCTCGTGATTGCCAAGGGCAAGGCGATAGCGCGCCTCGACCGAGGCATCAAAAAGCTGGGTGGTTGCCGTGCTGCCGGCCACAAGTCCGCCGTCTGTCGCGCGCGCGGCGTCAACATATTCGCGTGCCGTGATCACGTCGCCATCAAGCTGAATGCTTAGCGGCATCGCACCGAATTCGTAATTAGACCCAAACCCGATGCTGTTTGAAATGCTGGTGCTATCAAGTGTTTCGGCGTAGTGCACATGATCGGGCACCGTGCCAATCGGCGATTGGGCAATGGTGCTTTGCCCCAAACTGATACTGCCACGCAGGTTAAACCAGTCGGTCACCCTTGAAACGAAATAGGGCGACAGGGCCAGGTTGTTCTCGCGGTAATGCAATTGCCGGGTACCGGATTCTCCAACCGTGCTGCCCCAGCCAATACCAAGGCCAAGCACCAACCCGTCATCCACCAGATAATCAACCCCGCTATCAATCGAAATGGTGTCGCCACTAAGCCCCGGGTCATAGCCCGACCCGGTAATGCGGTTTTCAAGTTCTGAATGATTGCCCGCAAGCCAGATGCTGATCGGCGCATGGGCGCTGCGCGATTGGGCGGGAAAGGTACCCGCCGCACTGTCAAAATCAATCCTGCGTGCAAGTGATGACAACGCAGTGCGACCGGCCAGAATCTCGCTTGGCGTCGGCGTGCCGGCGCCAAATTGCAGATGCTCGGTCGCTTGTTGCGGTGGGGCAAGGAAGCTTTCAGACAGCAGCGGGGCGACCCGGCTGTCATAAAGGTCCTCGTCCATCTTGTCATAAAGGCGGTTCATGTGGCGGCGCTGGTTTGCGCTGCGCGTGGTGGTCTTGTTGCGCAAAACCGGCGCATCCGGGCGCGCGCCATCATCGCTGGCCAAGGCCGGCGCGATAATGGGCGGTTGGTTTGTCTCGCGGCGAACAACATAGGCGATGGCCGCCAGACAGACCGTGGCAACCACGGCAGTTTGAAAAGGCCTGTGCATCTGACGTTAAACATCTCTGTTCGGGTCAGCGACTTAGCCTGACAGAGGAAAATGCACGGAATGTGGAGAAAGACGGGCAGTTCTGCCCTATTGATGCCTGTGAGTTCGAATGCGGGCACAGGCGCGTAAAGGCGAGGGCAAGGACCAATAGAATGTTGCGTCAAAAACCAAGCCGCGCTAGAACGCTTTGCACCGGCCTTGACCGGTTCCAACGCGCGTCGCGGGCGTGGCGAAATTGGTAAACGCAGCGGACTTAAAATCCGTCAGCCCTAAGGCTTTGCCGGTTCAAGTCCGGCCGCCCGCACCAGCGCACCGGTCCACCAATTCGTGGTCCCGGCATCAAATTGTCGAATTCCCGCCCTCAAATCCTCTGCTTTGTATTTCACGCTGTGATGCTTGATCCGCAGTCTTGCTGTGGATGTTTGGTTCATTGCGAACGCAGGAGAATGATGATGGTTCATATGATTGCCTTTGGTGTCATTGCGGCTGCAGCACTTTTCGTCACCTGATGATCGGTTTGGGCTGCTTGTAAGTAATGTTGCAGTGCGATAGGATTTGTGATGTGCTGATCGCGCCATCAACAGGCCAGCATTGCCATGAACAAAGTCGTCGCCAAACCTGCCGAGATTTCCCAAAACCCGGTGCAAGCAGACCGGCCCTGGCACGCTTTGCCAGCCGAGCAGGCTCTGGAGGATTTCCAGACAAGCCCGCAAGGCCTTGATGCAGAGCAAGCATCATCGCGTCTGGCGCAATATGGCCCCAACCGTCTGGATCCACCACGTCGGCGCGGGCCACTGATCCGCTTTCTGGCGCAATTCAACAATGTGCTGATTTATGTCCTGCTGCTGGCAGCCCTTGTCACGGCGGCCTTGGCGCATTGGGTCGATACGGCTGTCATTCTGGCGGTGGTGGTGATCAATGCCATCATCGGATTTGTTCAGGAAGGCCGGGCGGAAAGCGCGCTTGAGGCGATCCGCAATATGCTGTCGCTGGCCGCCATCGTCGAACGCGGCGGGCGCAAAACCGAAATCCCCGCCGAAAATGTCGTGCCCGGCGATATCATCCATCTGCAATCGGGCGACAAGGTCCCGGCGGACCTGCGCCTGATCCGGGTCAAGGGTCTGCAAATTCAGGAAGCCATTCTGACAGGCGAATCTGTGCCCGTTGATAAGGCCGTCTCATCGGTGGCCGAGGACGCAGCCCTTGGGGATCGTTTTTCCATGGCCTATTCCGGTACCATGGTCACCCACGGGCAGGGCTGTGGCGTGGTTGTTGCCACCGGGGCCAAAACCGAGATCGGCCGCATCAGTGCGCTTCTGTCCGAGGTCAGCACACTGACCACGCCGCTTCTTAGGCAAATGTCGACTTTTGGCCGCAAGCTCAGTGCCGCGATCATGGCGGTCGCCTTTGTCACCTTTGCCATTGGCGTCTGGGTGCATGGTCGTGGGGCGGCGGATATGTTTGTCGGGGCGGTCGCACTGGCAGTTGCCGCCATCCCCGAAGGTCTGCCAGCCATCATGACCATCGCGCTTGCCACCGGCGTACAGCGCATGGCATCGCGCCGTGCGATCATTCGCCGCCTGCCGGTGGTGGAAGCACTTGGCTCGGTCAGTGTGATTTGCTCGGACAAGACCGGCACGCTGACGCGCAATGAAATGACGGTGCAGTCGCTTGCCACCGGCAAGCATCTTTATGCCGTGACCGGTACCGGCTATCGCCCCGAAGGCGGGTTTGAGCTGGATGGCAAACCGGTCACGCTCGATGATCATCCGGGCCTGACCGAAATGGCGCGCGGGGCGTTGCTGTGCAGTGATGCGGGTCTGCATGAAACGGATGGTCAATGGTCGGTCGATGGCGATCCGACCGAAGGCGCGTTGGTTGCCCTTGCCATGAAGGCAGAACTTGAGCCAGGTGCGGAAAACCGTCTGTTGCCGCGTCATGACGTCATCCCGTTTGAATCCGAACATCGTTTCATGGCGACCCTGCATCACCATGCCGAAGGCCATGGCTTCATCTATGTCAAAGGTGCGCCGGAACGTATTTTGGGCATGTGTAGCTCGCAAGGCGGACCAGAGTTTCAGGAGGTCCTTGACCGCCCCTATTGGGAAGCCCGCATGCAGGAAATGGCCGAAAACGGCCAGCGGGTTCTCGCACTGGCCTTCCGCCCGACCCATAACGGCCATCACCAGCTGGTCTTTGATGACGTCAAACAGGATCTGGTGCTGATCGGTCTTTATGGCCTGGTCGACCCGCCGCGCGAAGAAGCCATCGCCGCTGTTGCCAAATGCCGTGCCGCCGGGATCGCGGTTAAAATGATCACCGGCGATCATGCCATCACCGCTGGCGCCATTGCCCGCCAACTGGGTCTGGGCGACGGCGAACGCGTGGTTAGCGGGCATGAGCTTGACGGGTTTGATGATGGCGCCTTGCGTGATGTCGCCAGCCAATCCAACGTATTTGCCCGCACCAGCCCCGAACATAAACTCCGTCTGGTCAAGGCCCTGCAGGCCGAAGGCCATGTCGTTGCCATGACCGGCGATGGCGTCAATGATGCCCCGGCACTCAAACGTGCCGATGTCGGCGTTGCCATGGGCCAAAAGGGCAACGAGGCCGCCAAGGAGGCCGCCGAGATGGTGCTGGTCGATGATAATTTTGCCTCGATCGCGGCTGCGGTGGAGGAAGGCCGCACGGTCTATGACAACCTCGTCAAATCGATCCTGTTCATCCTGCCCAGCAGCGGCGGGGAAGCCCTGACCATCGTTATGGCCCTGGCCCTGGGGCAGTTGCTACCGATCACCGCCCCGCAAATCCTTTGGGTCAATATGATCACGGCAGTGACACTGGCTTTGGCACTCGCGTTTGAGCCCGCCGAAGACAATGTCATGAAGCGTCAACCGCGCCGGCGCGATGCGCCGTTGCTGTCGGGCTTTCTGATCTGGCGGACGGTTTTTGTCTCGCTCATTCTGGTGATCGGGGTTTTCGGGGTGTGCGTCTGGTTCCAGAACCGCGGTGCGGATCTGGAAGTCTCCCGCACGGTGGCGGTCAACACGCTTGTTATGTTTGAGCTGTTCTATCTGTTCAATGCCCGCTTCCTTACCGCATCGGCCGTCAACCGACAGGGTCTGATTGGCAGTCGCGCGGTGCTGATCGCGGTGGCACTGGTGGTGATTTTCCAGCTGATCTACACCTATGCGCCACCGATGCAGTATCTGTTTGAAAGTGTCGCCATCCCGCCGCTGGGCTGGGCCATGGCGGTGGGCGTCGGGTTTAGCGTCTTTGTCCTGGTCGAGATTGAAAAGGCGGTTTTGCGCCGCTGGCAGAAACGCGCGTCACGGTGATGTTTACCGGATGTAAAGCAGATGTCGCCTATCCATGATGCATCGCCGCAACCAGATGCCAGGCCACCATGCTCCTACCTGATGAAGAAGACGAAGGCCCACGCAAGAAAGAACGAGTGGGCAAATATGTTGCCCCCGAAGAGCGTGCTGCCAATATCGTCAAACAGCTTGATGAATTCCTGCGTAAAGGACCGCGCAAGGGGCTGAAATATTCCCGTTGGCAGCAGCTGGCCTGGTATGAGATCGTCGATGAAATCAAGCGCGCCGAAATGGCCCAGAAAAATCAGGACACCCTGACCAAATCCGCCTTCCTCAGCCTCGCAATCGGCTTTGGTACGGTCGGCTTCTGGGGCTTGGTTCTGATGGCGGGCAATGGTCTTGGCGGCATCGCCGCAGGCGTCATTGTGATCGCCGGTCTGGTCATCTGGCGCGCCATGGCCAAAGCCCAATGGTTTAAATAGAAACACGCTTACGCAGGCAGTCAAAACCATGAACAAGGACGCAGCTGAAACGCTTGCCATTCGTGCCATTGCCCATATCGCCGGGGATGAGGAATTGCTGCAAGGTCTGATCGCGCAAACCGGCATGGGGCTTGATGACCTCAAAGCCGGGATCGGATCAAACGAAGTGCAGTGTGGCGCCCTTGAATTTCTGCTGTCGCACGAGCCGTTCCTGATGCGCTTTGTCGAGGATTCGGAATACGCCCCCGAAGACCCGGCACGCGCACAAATCGTCCTTTCCGGCGGCCCGATCTGGCAGGACTAGCCTCGGCCAAGCAATTTCGGCTTGTTGGCGATTTCAGGGTGGTGGTCGCTGCGCAGCAATCCGTAAATTACGGAATCGCGGATGCCGATATGGGTTTCCCATTCGCCGCGCAAAATGCCTTCGCGGGTAAAGCCCAGTTTTTCAAACGTCTTTTGGGATGCGTGATTGTCCGGGTCAATATCGGCAAAGATACGGCGTGCCGATGTTTTGGCAAACAGATCCTCGATCGCTGCTGCCAGTCCGCGCGCGGCATAATTCTGCCCGCGCGCAGCCGGATTGATCATGCAGGCCGCTTCCCAGATATCCTTGTCCCGCCCGGTATTATAAAGCGCGATGCGACCAAGCGCGGGTCCATCGGGGGTTTCGCAGACAACCCAGGATGTTGTCTCATAACCCGTTGTCCAGCTTCTAAGGTTGGCAATGGTCGTTTCCAAATCGGGAAATGCAGGATCGGGCAGCCAAAGGCAACAATCGTCGTCACCGAAAATAACATGCAGGTCCGGACCATCGGTGACCGGATTAAGGGGGCGCAGATACATGTGGGGCACTTTGTTCTGGTGTCAGGAAAAAACGTCTGGCGTCTTAGCTCATGAAGGGCAGGGGCGCGCCGCCATAAACATAAATCCACACCAGAAGCCCGCCACCCAGCAAAATGCGATAAATCGCAAATGGGGTGAAGCTGGATCGTTTCAGCCAGCTCATCAAAAGGGCGATCGCAATGAGTGCGGTGATAAAGGACAGGCCCGCTGCCAACAGCACGTCCTGGGTCAGGTTGATGTCACCCGCCTGATGCAGATCGATCCCTGCCAGCAAACCGGCACCGAGAATAACCGGGATCGACATCAGCATCGAAAACTGCGCAGCGTCGGAACGTTCATAGCCCATAAAGCGCGCAGCGGTCATGGTGATGCCCGACCGGCTTGTCCCCGGGATAAGGGCCAGAACCTGTGCAAGGCCGATAAACAACGCACCGCCCCAACGCATATGTTCCAGACGGTTGATCGTCATGCCGACCTTATCGGCAATCCACAGCAACACCCCGAAGCCCAGCGTGGTCCATGCAATGATTTCGATCGAGCGCAGCTGTTCTTCGATCCCTGACACCTTGAAATAGAATCCGACGGCAATCACCGGGATGGTGGCCAGCACGATATGAATGGCAAGGCGGGCGCCAGCATTGATTCGCCCGGTAAACAGCCGGACGAATCCGCCGAGCATGGCGAACACATCACGCCAGAAATAGATCAAAACAGCGGCCAAAGTGCCGACATGCACCGCGACGTCTACCAACAAACCCTGATCCGCACTGCCGGTGATGGCAGGGGCCAGGACCAGATGGCCAGATGAGCTGATGGGGAGAAATTCGGTGATCCCCTGAACGATCGCCAGAAGAATGATGTGCTGTAGGGTCACGCCCGCCTCGGTGCCTGTTCGCTGCAAAAACTGATCGCTTATAGCAGTTTAGCCCATTTTGGCGAAATGCATAAATAGTACCATTATGGTACTATTGAAACAATCTTACGGTGATTTGGTCGGCGTTTCTCGGAAAGGCCGCAAAATTAATCCGGATATTTAAGTCAGCTTTATTGACCTAAATGGTATTTTGTGCTGGATTCTTGCCACATCGACACGTATACAGAGCGAAACCCGCAACATAAAACCCTTCCAGAGGGCCGTCATGACAGAAAAGATGCTGAAGTTTGTTCATATTGAACAAAAATATCCGCACAAAAGAGAGGCGTCCGAGCGCCGCACGGATTTCAACGAAATTTATGAACCGTTCGAGGACCAGAGTGCAGCGGACCAGTCCGCGCGTTGCTCGCAGTGTGGTGTGCCCTTCTGCCAGGCACATTGCCCGCTTTATAATAACATTCCCGATTGGTTGCGCCTGACCACAGAAGGTCGCATGGAAGAGGCTTATGCCATCTCGGCAGCAACCAACAACATGCCCGAAGTCACCGGCCGCATTTGCCCGCAGGACCGCCTGTGCGAAGGCAACTGCGTGATCGAACAATCGACCCATGGTGCCGTCACCATTGGGTCGGTCGAAAAATACATCACCGATACCGCCTTTGCGAATGGTTGGGTCAAACCGCCGGTCCCGGCCAAGGAAAACGGCATGTCGGTTGGCATCATCGGCGGTGGCCCCGGCGGCATGGCCGCAGCTGAACAGCTGCGCCTTAAAGGATATGAAGTTCATATCTATGACCGTTATGACCGCATGGGCGGGCTTCTGGTTTATGGTATTCCGGGCTTCAAGCTTGAAAAGGATGTGGTCGAACGCCGCGTGAAACTTCTCGAAGAAGGTGGTGTTGTCATGCACACCGAATTCGAAGTTGGCCGTGACGCGACCCTTGAAGACCTGCGCAAGAAACATGACAGCGTTCTGATCGCGACCGGTGTTTACAAGGCACGTGATCTGAAACTGCCGGGTGCCGGTCTTGATAACGTCTATCCCGCCCTTGAATATCTGACCACGTCCAACCGCCACAGCCTCGGTGACAAGGTTCCGGCTTATGAAGACGGCACCCTGAATGCCAAGGACAAGAATGTCGTGGTTATCGGCGGTGGTGACACTGCCATGGACTGTGTTCGTACCGCGATCCGTCAGGGCGCGAAATCGGTCAAATGTCTCTATCGTCGTGACCGGGCAAACATGCCGGGCTCGCAGCGCGAAGTCGCCAATGCCGAGGAAGAAGGTGTTGAATTCGTCTGGCTGACCAACCCGGAAGCTTTCGTCGGTGATGACAAGGTAACCGGTGTGCGCGCAGTCAAGATGCGCCTTGGTGCCCCGGATGCCGGTGGCCGTCAGAGCCCGGAAATCATCGAAGGCTCAAGCTACACCATGGATGCCGACATGGTCATCCTGGCACTTGGTTTTGAACCCGAAGATCTGCCGACCCTGTTTGATGCGCCGGAACTTGGTGTTTCGCGCTGGGGTACTGTCAAAATCGACTTCCGCACCATGATGACCAATCTGGATGGCGTGTTTGCTGCTGGTGATATTGCCCGTGGTGCATCGCTTGTGGTCTGGGCAATTCGAGATGGCCGTGATGCGGCTGACCGGATTGATCAATATTTGCTGGCGCGCAAAGAAGCTGCCGCTTAATCCCGCTGCCGCATTAGGAGAGAGAGTTATGAACAAAATCGTTCACAGCAAGGGCGCCGTTGATATCGCCCGTTTTGAAAAGAACGCGGCTCATCTTGAAGCCAGCGGGATGTATGATCCGGCAGAAGAACACGCCAACTGTGGTGTGGGTCTGGTCGGGGCGATTGACGGCAAACCGCGTCGCGAAGTTGTCGAAGCCGGGATCGAGGCGCTCAAGGCCATCTGGCACCGTGGCGCTGTTGATGCCGACGGCAAAACCGGTGATGGGGCGGGTATCCACCTGCAGATCCCGCAGGATTTCTTCAAAGCCTATCTCAAAGTCATCAACCAGGAAGCCCCCGACAGCCTGATCGCTGTTGGTCAGGTCTTCCTGCCGCGTATCGACATGGCCGCACAAGAACGTTGCCGTGCGATTGTCGAAACCGAAATCCTCAAGCAGGGTTACGGCATTCTGGGCTGGCGTCAGGTGCCGGTCGATGTGTCGGTGATCGGTGAAAAAGCCAACCAGACCCGCCCGGAAATCGAGCAGGTCCTGATTGGCGTGCGCGAAGATGTCAGCGAAGAAAAGTTCGAGATCGATCTGTATGCCATCCGTCGCCGCATCGAAAAGGCCGTGCTTTCAGAGGCGATCAAGGATTTCTACATCTGCTCGATGTCGTGCCGTTCGGTGATCTACAAGGGCATGTTCCTCGCCGAGGACGTCGATACCTTCTATCCCGACCTGCGTGATGAACGCTTCATCTCGAACTTCTGCGTCTATCACCAGCGTTATTCGACCAACACCTTCCCGAGCTGGCCGTTGGCACAGCCGTTCCGTGTTCTTGCCCATAACGGCGAAATCAACACGCTGCGCGGTAACGTCAACTGGATGAAAAGCCACGAAGCGCGCATGGCACATGATGCCTATGCCGACAGCATCGATGACCTCAAGCCGGTCATTCAGCCGGGCTCGTCTGACTCGGCGGCCCTTGATGCCGTGTTCGAGCTGATGGTGCGTGCCGGTCGTGACCTGCCGATGGTGAAAACCATGATGGTGCCGGAAGCCTGGTCGAAAAAGGCCTCCACGCCCGACAGCTATAAAAACCTTTATGCCTATTGCAACGCTGTGATGGAACCGTGGGACGGCCCCGCGGCGCTTGCGGCCTATGGCGGTAAATGGCTGATGGGTGGTACTGACCGTAACGGTCTGCGTCCGCTGCGTTATGCGGTGACGGGCAATGGTCTTCTGATTGCCGGTTCCGAAGCCGGTATGGTGCATATCGACGAAGAAGCCTGCGTTGAAAAAGGCCGCCTCGGCCCGGGGCAGATGATTGCCGTCAACCTCGAAGAAGGCGTGCTTCTGCATGATGCCGAGCTGAAAGATCAGCTGGCAGCACGTCGTGACTGGTCGAAATGGGTTGGTCGCACCAAGGTGCTTGATGACCTGATTTCACCGGAACAGGCTGAACCGGCAAATCTGGAAAAAGAACGTCTTCTGCGCTTGCAGAAATCGATGGGCCTGACCCACGAAGACCTTGAACTGATCCTTCATCCGATGGGTGAAGACGGCAAGGAAGCCATCGGCTCGATGGGTGATGACACCCCGCTTGCGATCCTGTCGGATCGGTATCGCGGTCTGCATCACTTCTTCCGTCAGAATTTCTCGCAGGTGACCAACCCACCGATCGACAGCCTTCGTGAAGCGCGCGTCATGAGCCTGAAGACCCGTTTGGGAAACCTGGGGAACGTCCTTGACGAGGATGAAAGCCAGTGTGATCTGCTTCAGCTTGAAAGCCCGGTTCTGACCAACGCCGAATATGACGCGATGCGCGGTTATATGGGCGACAGTGCCGTCGAAATCGACACCACCTTTGACATCAATGGTGGCAAGATGGCGCTGCGTGAAGCGATCTCGCGCATTCAACGCGAAGCCGAGGAAGCTGTGCGTGGTGGTGCCCTGCACGTCATTCTGACCGACGAAGGCATTTCCGAAACCCGTGCGGCGATCCCGATGATCCTGGCCGCCGGTGGTGTTCACAGCCACCTCGTCACGACGTCGCTGCGCACCTATATCTCGCTCAACGTCCGGTCGGCAGAATGCATGGATGTGCATTACTTTGCCGTTCTGATCGGTGTTGGTGCGACCACGGTTAACGCCTATCTCGCGCAGGAAGGTCTGCTGGACCGTTATGCCCGTGGTCTGTTCCCGAATGTGAACAGCACCGCCGAAGTCATGCAGCGCTTCAAGGCGGCCATTGATGCCGGCCTGCTCAAGATCATGTCGAAAATGGGCATCTCGATCATCAGCTCCTATCGTGGTGGCTATAACTTCGAAAGCATCGGTCTGTCGCGATCGCTGGTGGCTGAATTCTTCCCGGGCATGCCTTCGCGCATTTCGGGTATCGGTCTTCAGGGTATTCAGCGCCGCACCATCGCCCAGCACAAGGAAGCCTTTAACGGCAATGTTGTGGTTCTGCCGGTCGGTGGTCTTTACAAATACCGCCGCAGTGGCGAACGCCATGTCTGGACTGGTCCGCTGATCCATACCCTGCAGTCTGCCGTGACCACGGGCAGCTACCATTCGTTCAAGAAATTCTCGGATGGTCTGCGTTCGCGTGAACCGCTGCATCTGCGTGATCTGCTTGATTTCCGTTCTGACCGCGAAGGCGTGCGTCAGGATCAGGTCGAAAGCATCACCGAAATCCGCAAACGTTTCGTAACGCCGGGCATGTCCCACGGTGCATTGTCGACCGAGGCGCACGAAGCGCTTGCGATCGCCATGAACCGTATCGGTGCGAAATCGAACTCCGGTGAAGGCGGGGAATCGCGCGAACGTTTCCGTCCGCGTGCGAACGGTGACAATGCGCGTTCCTCGATCAAGCAGGTGGCATCGGGTCGTTTCGGTGTCACGGCCGAATACCTCAATAACTGTGAAGAAATCCAGATCAAGGTCGCCCAGGGTGCAAAACCGGGTGAAGGTGGTCAGCTGCCGGGCTTCAAGGTCACGGTGGAAATCGCCCAGCTGCGTCATGCAACGCCGGGTGTGACCCTGATTTCACCGCCGCCGCACCATGACATCTATTCGATCGAAGATCTCGCACAGCTGATCTATGACCTCAAACAGATCAACCCGCGTTGCCGCGTCTGCGTCAAACTGGTATCGCGTTCGGGTGTCGGTACGATTGCCGCTGGTGTTGCCAAGGCAAAAGCCGACGTCATCCTGATTTCCGGGTATGACGGTGGTACGGGTGCAAGCCCGCAGACCTCGATCAAATATGCCGGTGTTCCGTGGGAAATGGGCCTGTCGGAAGTCAACCAGGTGCTCACGCTGAACAACCTGCGTGACAAGGTCAAACTGCGTGTTGATGGCGGTTTCAAAACCGGCCGTGACATTGTCATGGGCGCGATGCTCGGTGCCGAGGAATTCGGTATCGGAACCGCATCCCTGATCGCGCTGGGCTGCATCATGGTCCGTCAGTGTCATTCCAATACTTGCCCGGTCGGTGTCTGTACCCAGGATCCGGCCCTGCGTGCCAAGTTCGTCGGTACCGCAGACAAACTGGTCAACCTGTTCACCTTCATGGCCGAGGAAGTCAAAGACGTTCTGGCCGAGCTTGGCTATACCCGTCTGGAAGAAGTCATTGGCCGATCGGATCTGCTTCAGCAGGTTCACCGTGGCGCCAAGGACCTTGTTGACCTTGACCTGAACCCGTTGCTGGCACAGGCCGATGCCGGTGATCATGCACGCTTCTGCACCATCGAAGGCCGCAATGAAGTCCCGGACACCCTTGATGCCCAGATGATCAAGGATGCCCGTCCGCTTCTTGAAGACGGCGAAAAGATGCAGCTGCAATACAACATCCAGAACACCCAGCGTGCAATTGGCACCCGGATGTCGTCCCTGATCACGCAGAAATACGGCATGACCGGCCTGAAACCGGGCCATCTCCATGTCCGTCTGCGCGGCTCGGCTGGTCAGTCGCTTGGTGCCTTTGCCGTGCAGGGGCTCAAGATCGAAGTGCAGGGCGATGCCAACGACTATGTCGGCAAGGGGCTGTCGGGCGGGACGATTGTTCTGCGTCCGCGTCCAAGTAGCTCGCTTAAGACCAACGAAAACACCATCATCGGCAACACCATTCTTTATGGTGCGACTGCGGGCAAGCTGTTTGCCGCCGGTCAGGCCGGTGAACGTTTCTGTGTGCGTAACTCCGGTGCGACCGTTGTGGTCGAAGGTTGTGGCTCGAACGGTTGTGAATACATGACCGGCGGCACGGCTGTCATTCTTGGCTCCGTTGGTGAAAACTTCGGGGCGGGCATGACCGGTGGTATGGCGTTCATCTATGACACCCAAGGCACCTTTGCCGATGTCGTCAATGATGGCTCCATCCTCTATCAGCGCATTGAAACCCAGCATTGGGACGAACATTGCCGTTCCCTGATCGAAGAACATGTGGCCGAAACCGAAAGCGGTTTTGCCCGCACCATCCTCGATAACTGGGACCGTGAACGCGGCAACTTCTGGCAGATCGTGCCAAAAGAAATCGTCGACAAGCTGGAACACCCCATTCGCTCAGAGAGCGAAAACCAGGCAACTGCGTGATCCCTCACGCTTTTGCGCAAGCTCCCTTGTCCAACACACCTGGACAAATGAACTCGCCCCGTACTTCGGTACGGGGCTTTTTTCGTTGGGGGTATTGAAGGCAGATGTGCCGGTTACAGCAAGATGTTCAGATACGTCCCGCGCCGGGCGTTGTGGTCAATCTGATCGGTGGCGATCAGGTTGCGCAGGCGGGCAAGCTGGGATGCGATGAAACTGTCAGAGGATGGCTGATCGGAATTGGCGCCGACCCGGCCACGCGAGGGCAAGCCACCCTGCGGACGCGCGCGCGCATCCTGAAGGCCTGTTTGCGAAGAGCCTGTCCCGCCAATTCTGTTGGTCGCCATGTGATCATCCACGTTTGAAAATGCGCCAATCCTATCACGTGGTCAGGCATTTGTCATGATCGCGCACGACCGGCCCGATTTACCAATTTCGCAGAATCCGCACAGAAAAAAGGGTGGTCATCAAAGACCACCCCGGAGGAAGCTAACGAGAGGGAAAAATCACGTTAGGATATTAACTTTGGTGCCACGGTTGCCGCTGGTTTCAAGCGGCTGGTGCTCGGTCACGATTGATCCGATAACCTTGGCCAGTCCGGTTGCCTTGTTGATCGCGCCTTCTGCGGCTGCGAAAGGCAGAGAAGGCTCTGCACCACCATTGGGCGTAATTGCATCATTTGCAGCCTTTGCTGCGGGACCAAGTCCTGAACCTTGTACTGAGTCGATCATCCTGACCTCATCACTTGTCCGGCGGGGCAATGCCCTTCATCAACCGGGGTGGTTAAAATCTCTCTGAAACTCACGGTATGAGCTTGTGCTATTGATATAAGTGACGGTTGTCACACTATCCAGTGCCACAATAGGGTCGATGCTGCCAATGGCTTGGTTTGCAAGCATTTTGGCTAATATAGGCGGGTAAGATTTTTTTAACCAATCGGCGAAATGGGCGTCATTTCACGGTGGTCAGGGTTGGGGAATCGGGCTTCAAATTGGTTTGTCAGTCCGGTTTTGGGCGATCCGATGCCAGTTTCAGCGCATCCTGAATGGCTTTTTGCAATTGGCCCGGCCGGAACGGCTTTTTGACAAAGACGTAATTGCCCAGAAGATTATCAAGCTCCTTGCGCGACCGCGCCGGATAGCCCGACATGAAGACCACGCCATAGCGCGGATTTTGCCGCAGTGCTTCGATAATCAGTTGTGGGCCACTGCGTCCCGGCAAGACAACATCGGTCAGAATGACGTCAAAGGGCGCGTCTTCGGCATTCTGTTCAAGGATCACCAGAGCATCTTCGGTGCTTTTGGCGGTTTCCGTCTTGTAACCGGCATCATCAAGAATGATCTGGGCGGTTGTTCTGAGCGCCTGTTCATCATCGACAATCAGAACACGTTCGCCATTGCCCGGGAACTCACCGATTTCATCGACAACATGGACGGGCTCGTTGCCCGGTTCGGTGCGCGGCAGATAGATCGAAAAGGTCGTGCCTTCGCCCTCGACGCTTTCAAGATTGATAAAGCCATGCGACTCCTCGACCCAGCTATGGACGATCGAAAGCCCAAGCCCCGTGCCCTTGCCCGGCTCCTTGGTCGAGAAGAAGGGCTCGAAAATATGGCTGATCACATCTTCGGGGATGCCGGTTCCGGTATCTTGCACCGTGATGACAACAAATTGCCCTTCGACCTCTGGCGGATAGATGTCTTCATCGTCATCAGTGTCGCGCTTGCCCGCTGGCGGGATGTCTGCACTGCGACATGAAATCTGTAACGTCCCGCCCTCGGGCATGGCATCGCGCGCATTGATGGCAAGGTTCAGGATGCTGGCCGACAGCTGGGTCGGATCCACCTTGGTATAAAGTTCAGGCTCATCGGACCAGATCTGCAGATCAATGCGATGTTCAAGCAACGTCACCAGAAGCTTTTCCATCTCGGCAAAGATGCTTTCAACCCGGACATTCTTGGGCTGGTCAATCCGGCGGCGCGAGAACATCAAAAGCTGATCAGCAACACCTGTGGCCCGCTCCCCAAGCGAAATGACGTGACCGATATATTCCTTGACCCGTTCGGGATCATCAATCTTGGCACGTGCGACTTCGGCAAAGCTCAGGATACCGGCAAGGCAGTTGTTGAATTCATGGGCAACGCCGCCGGCCATCTGGCCAACCGCCTCAAGTTTTTGCGATGTGGCAAGCTGTCTTTGCAGCGCATGCTGTTCTTCAGCGGCACGCTTTTGCTCGGTAATGTTGCTGCCCGTTCCGCGATAGCCATTAAAGCTGCCATCCAGCGCAAAGACCGGAACGCCATTGATGCGTCCGAACTGTTTTTCCCCGGTGCGCGATGTCCAGGAGAACTCGACGTTATAAAATGCCGTATGCTGATCGAGATGGCGCTGAAGGTGCTGCCAACCCTCGGGATGTTCGGGATGCAGTCCAAGCTTGTCAAAGGTCTGACCCTGAGGCGACCCGTTGATTTCCTCGATCAGCTGGTAAAACTTGTAGGACGCAAACGCGATCTTGAGGTCGCTGCCCATCTCCCAGTACCAGTCGGCAGATGAAAGCGTAAAGTCGCGGAACCGTTCCTCACTGTCGCGCAACGCATCCTGTGCAGCCTGATGCTGCTGGGTGCGGCGCTCCAGGCTTTCGGCCATCGCGTTCAGGCCACGTTCCAGTGTTCCGATTTCATCCCGCCCCATCGGGATAAGTCGCGAGCTCAGCTTGCCAATCTGGATCTTGTTGACGAACTGGGCTGCCGTAATCAGGCGCCTGAGAACCGTATGCTGGGTGAAAAGAAAGATCAGCGCCGATGTCAAAAGCAGACAAAGCGCCGACCCGATCAAAAGCACCGACTGCATCTGGCGCTGGCTTTCCTCAAGCCCCTTGGTCGAAACCTTGAGATAGACATACATAAAGGGCTGGTTGGAATTCAGATTGAAGATCGGTGTGATGCTGACCATGCTTTCGCCGGTTTCGTCATCAACCGTCATCAGGGTCTGCTCGGTCATGTCCGCGCGCAGCTCATCCACCGGAAAGCCTTTTAGCGCATTGATCGACGCACCGATCATCAGCGGATCGGTCGAATGATAGATCGTGCCGTCAAACCCGATCGCCAACGCCTGCTGAAGGTGCGGGCCTAGCAGAAGTTTCATCTGCTCGGGATCGCTCAGGACCGAGACCTTGAGTTGTTCATGCTGGATGAGCCGTCCGGGCGTGCTGATCTGCTCGGCAATCCGACGATCAATCTCGGCCCCGAAATACTGCACATAATAACCGCCAAACAGACCAAGAAGGATGGTTTCCACGACAATGATCGCAATTGCGATCTTGAAAACCAGACTGCCGATCAATCGGTCAAACAGCGTCCTCAAATGACTTCGGCTCCCCGTTCCGAATGGTGCTTATTGTGTGTGAACTTTACTCGGTCTGAATAAAGTACTGACTTGGGTTGGTCGGCGCCGGGGTTGCGTAACTCCAGGCAGCCGGCATCACCTTGGGAACGTTGTGGAAGTCCCGGGCGACGACACCTTTCCGGTTTAGCGGCAAGGCGATCCCCATAACGTAAAACTGATCTGCACTCATGTCGAGAATATCGCGCATCAGTTGATTCTGTTTTTCGCTATTTGCTGTTGCCTTGAGCTGATCATAAAGTGCCAACTGCTTTTGCACCGCATCGGGCGGTGTGATCGCATCCGGGCTTTCGGGATTAAGATACCAGTGGGCCCAGCCGGTGGCGAACCAGGATGATTCAGACGACATGGGCAGGTAATTGATCGGGATCACCATGGCATCCAGGCCGCCATCACCCCCCCAGGCACTGGCTTGATGATCATTGGTTTCGCGAAGCGCGACAAACTCGTCTCGCGGCAGATTGCGTGCGGTCACATCAACGCCAAGCTCGCGCCAATAGCGCGTGACAGCATTAAGCATCTCGAAGCGTTCTGCGCCTTCGGTATCAATGGAAAACGAAAGCGGTTTGCCATCCGGGCGCATCAGGATGCCGTTTTCATTGCGCTCCGTCAGCCCGGCCCTGATCAGAAAGGTCTGCGCCAGATCGGTGTTATAGGCCATGAACTGGCGTGCCAGAACCGTATGATATTGCGGGCTTTCGGGGCGCGGTGCTGCCTGATGGGGCAATGCGCCGGGCACGAAGCGATCGATAATCGCTTCGCGATTGATTGCATATGACAGGGCAACGCGAAAATCCTTGTTCTGGAAGATTTTGCGCAGCACCGGGTCCTTGTCATTGAGGTTAAGTGACAAGGTCAGGACATTCATGTCGCTTTCCACCAGTGTGAACGGCAACAGATCCTTGTTCTTGGACAGGACGTCATCGGCATGTTTGCTGACATGGCGTTCCTGCATATTGACCTTGCCGGCAATCGCTGCTTCCCCGGCCGCACTTTTGGACGGCACAAGGGTCATGGAAACCTGATCAATATAAGGAAGCTGGCGGCCGGTCGGGTCAATCTTCCAGTAATACGGATTGCGTTTGGCGATTAGCGGATCATCTTCGCCGTAAACCCCATCGAGAACCCAGGCATTCAGGGTTGGCACATCCGGATTGTGCCAGCGTGACGGGTCATCAATCGTTCCGGGTTGTCCGAACACATCAACAAAGCGTTCTTTCCAGCCCGCATAGCCCATCTGCTTGGCGATGGCATCGGCATTGGCATTATATTTCGGCAAAAGCGGTTTCAGAAAATGCGCCGGGTAACTTACCGGTTCGACCCCTTCCGGGCGCGCAAGTGCTGTTTGAAACAGTCCATAGGGTTCGCTGAACCGGAACGCGACGGTATGGGCGTCGATCGCATCGACCTGCACCTTGTTGCCGCCTGCCATCAACCATTCAGGAACCGCATCCCCGAATGCCGGATTGTTCAGGATATCCTCGTACCAGAAAACAATATCTTCGGCAGTAAACGGGGCACCATCCGACCAGCGCATGCCGGGGCGCAGACGGAAAAAGAACTCCGTTGCATCGCTGCTCGGCTGAAAGGACAGCGCGACATTGGGGATGGTTGATGACCATTGCGGCGTCCAGCGCAGCAATGGCTCATAACCGATATTTCGGATCAAAAGGGCATGGTCGCGCTTGTTGCGCTGGGCCATTTTCCACGTACCGCCATAAGTGCCTGTGCGCTCGGTCGGCGAGACGATCATCGGCGTGGTCGGCAGGCGGTCCTTGACCGGTGGCAGGGTTCCGTTTTCAACCTGCTTGGCAAGCTCTGGTGACTCACCGAATTCGAACGCGTGCGTGCTGCCAATGCTTGTCAGCATCGCGGTCAGTGCAACAATCAGGATAAACGTATTATGCCTCACAAAAACCTTTGCCCCCGTGGGTTTGTGTGTTCATATCAAAAGTATTGCGACCGCTACCCGAAAGGGGTGGAGTCCAGATTCTTCCAACCTAGATATACATGACGCATTGTGGAAGTATAAAATTCACAATCATAAGTTTCTTGTATCGGTTCAATGCGCGCCAGACTTGCCGAAATACACTTTTCAGGTAGCCCTTGGAAGGTTTCGTCGGGGCGACGCTTCGATCAAAAACAAGACGTATGATTGATCCATGGACGGCCTCCACCCTAATTATTTTAATTAGTTAAAAGAAAAGGTAGCACCTGAAACGCCCGGAAATCAAAGTTTCTTTCACTCTTATATAAGGACATTGCGGAATTGTGGGCGTCTATTTCTGCCGGGATGGGGGATTAGTCGTCAGTGGTTTTGCGACGATATGTTAAACTGCGCAAAGCATAGGACGAAAGTTGTGCCCATGACGCAAACTGATAACCCCGATAAGATGGCAGACGGACCATCCTTTTTGCCCGGTCCAAAGCCTGCTGCGCCGATTCCACGTTACGAATCGGGAACGGATGTGCGTTTGCGCGAAAGATTGCAGGGGACAGCAACAGATGTCTCAACCCGCCCGGCGACGGATCATGCGGAAGGTTTCAGTGTTGCCGGGATTGAGGGCATGATTGATCGCAAAAAGGCCAATGTTGCCGCAAGAATTGTCGAAACAGATCCGGATCAGGCGCTGCGTGTGATCCGCAACTGGCTGCTCGAAGACTAGTTTCCAAAACCCTTATCGTCACATCGCGCCATCCGAATTCAGTGCAGTCGTATAAACGCCCTGTCGATAATGCTTTGGATATGCTCCGGTTTTTGTCATTGTTTTGCGCAGGCATAACAGGGACACGCATCAGGGGGCCGGGCTTTGACAGATTTCACCAAGTTGATCACAGAACAGTTTTGCACGTTTGATCCCGACTATATCGCGCAGCAAAAGGCCTATGCCGCAAAGCTCGCACCCTTGCAGGAAAAACTGATCAAAGCCCAGAAAACCGGTAACAGCATGGCGGCATCTGATCAGCAAATGATCGAATGCAAATGGTTGCTGCAATATACCGCCGACTGGAAAACGCTGGATAGCAAGCTTGATGGTTTTGCCAGCTCGCTTGAAAACCCGGATCAGGCATGGGCCGAAAAACAGGTCGCAAGCGATGGCTCCTGGGGGCCGTGCTACGATCAATGGTTCCTGAAAGTCGATGCGATGATTGATGCGGTCAATACCTTGGCCGACGAAGGGCAGGCGCCCGAATATCCGTTCGCATTTATGGCACCAATTGCAACACCCGACAAAATGATTGCCTGGCTTGATGGTCACAAAACATCCCGCATTTTTGCCGATGGTCTTGATCGCCGTGATGCGCTAGGCGCCGTTACCGCAGCACTGTCTCAGATGTGCTTTAAAAGCGAAATCCGCGACTACTTCAAAGCCAATGTGAAGGGCTTTGATCTGAGCGATGATTATATCAACGCCTATAAAACATGGCTTGATGACTGGCAGGACAAGGATAGCGGCTATTGGGGCGGCTGGTTTGATACCCCTGATCAGGGTGTTCTTGAAAGCAGTGATCTCAGCCTGACCTTCCACAATATTTCCTATCAGCACGGCAAGGTCGATCTGTGGACGCAGATTTTCAACACCACGCTTGCGATCCGTGATGATGCCTATCCGTTCGGTTGGCAGCACAATGGTGATTTCAACAACCATAACAATTACGATGTCACCAAGATTTTTGATCTTGGCTGGTCAAAGGTGGATGCCGATACCCAAAATGCCGCGTCCAAAGACATCGCGTTGGTGCTTCATTGGTGTCTGACCAAATCCATGACACCCGATGGTGGTTTCATTGATGATCCGACCTTCTATAACTCGGTCGGGGCGGCCTATTACTACGGCGTCTCGTTCCTCGATCAGGCCGGATATTTCGGCACGACCGCCCCGTTCTGGACCGACAAGCCGTTCCCGGATGGCCCGGCCCTGTGTTGCAAAATCCAGAAAAAGATCAAATCCGAAGGCCTTGATGATGACGAGGCCAAGGCAGCGCTTGAAAAACTCGTCGATGCCTGCGGCAATTGCACCTGACCGGCCAAAATCTTTGAATAATTTGACCTATGTATTGGCGAAACCCGGACCAATGTACTTATATCAATACTAAGAACAACAACACATAACGAGGTTTCGGATGACAGATCGAAAAGACATTGATCTTGCGAAATTGCGCACCCGTTTGGAGGAACGCCGGGCGGAAATTCTGTCGCATTCCACGCATTCAGAAGACTACCGCAAGCCGGTCGAACTTGATCAGCAGGTCGTTGGTCGTCTGTCACGTATGGATGCCCTGCAAAATCAGGAAATGCATCTTGAACAGGAACGTCGCCGCACGGTCGAGTTGGAGCGGATCGAAAAGACCCTCAAACGCATGGATGACGACGAATATGGGCATTGCCACAATTGCGGCGAGCTGATCGAAGCCAAGCGTCTTGAGTTTGATCCGACCACGCCGCTTTGTGTCGACTGTGCCGACCATGTGAGCCACGTCTGACATTCCACCGTAAAGACAGATCCATGAACGCTGCGTGCAGGCTGTTCTGCGCGCAGCATTTTCATTAAAGGCAGGAGCAACGTTTGCCAGCGTTCGGGCAAAAGACGACAGGACAGATTGCAAAAGGCGGCATCTTGTGTGCTGTTTTTGGCTGTCTGACCATGTTGCTTTTGCTTCCCGACGTCGCACGCGCGCAGGGCAGTTGTGCGCCGATCAGCGCACCAAAGGCCTTCCTCGAATTTAACCGCTTAGACCCGATGCTTGATCGCTATCGCTCCATTCGCTGGCTCAATAGCCGTGCCGGGGGTGATTCGCGTTATCTCGTCACCGGACTGACCGAATACGAGGTCAACGCATCCTTTGATATGCGCTTTGAGCCACGCGAAGTCAGTCCCGGGCGTTATTGTCTTGATCCCGTTTTAGTCAATCCGAAGGTCGATGTTGTCAAGCATCTGGTCTATATCCCGGCCGAATTGGAACGTGGTACCTGTGAATATGACGTCGTCTACGCCCACGAAGGTGAACACGTCAAAATCAATCAGGGTATGGAAGATGATATTCGCGTGGCCCTGGATGATTTGGTCAACGATATCGTTGGTAAGGTCGAGGCGATGTTCCCCATGCCCGCTGACAATGTGCCCGGTGCCATGCGTCGGCTTCATTCGGAATATGGGCGCGATTTCAAAAGACGGCTGAATGACATTCGCCGTCGTAGCCGCGAACAGCACAGGAAAATAGATACCCCGCAGGAATATGAAAGACTTTCAAAGGCTTGCGGACCGAATTCTGCTTTTCAAACGGATCTGCAGGATGCGCTTAGATAGCCTATTGGCAATTCTGCGAACAACTGCTTAGTCTTCAAAGCGATCTGAACCGGTGGTGTCCTCAATCCCGGCTACAGCGCGAAGTCCGGCAAGGTTGAGCCCAAAGACATTGCGCGATTTGAATTCCAGCATGTCATGACGTCTGAAATCGGCAATGATCCGGCTGGCCGTTTCGGTGGTGATGCCAAGCATCGCGCCAATATCCTCGCGCCCCGGCAAGGTGCAGGTATCGGTCACGTCATCATGCAAAAACAGGCACAGGCGGGCGACGCGTTCGCGCGCGGTCCCGGTCGACATCTGGGTCAGCCAGTTATCCGATTCCATCACCGCCTGATGCCAGCGGTTCAGCACCTGTTTGTGCAAACGCGGGCTTTCGCTATCAAGCTTTTCAATCACGGCAATGGGAATACGGCACAGCTTGCTGTCCTGAAGCGCTTCGGCGTGATGGGTGAAGCAATCACTGACCAGGGCTTCAAGTCCGATGGTGCCGCCCGGCTTCACCAGGCGAACAACACGCTGATTTCCATCTGGCAGGTAATGCACAAGTTTGATCAGGCCGGACCGCAGGGTATAGATCGATTGCGCCTGATCGCCAGCATTATAAAGCGTGTCACGTTTGGGCAGCGTGATGTCTTCAACCGGCATATGGACGAGTTTGAAGTCCTCGTCCGTCAGATTGTTGAACAAAGCAAATTTCCGCACGCCGCATTCGCGGCACCGCGCAAGTTCGGGTCGGAATGTGTAGCTTGCTGTGTGGTTCACGCTTTTTACCCATGACGTCGGGCTGATCTGGATGGCCGGACCAATCCCGGCAACGGTTGGACCGGAAAGTTGTAGTTCCTCCAATCCACAGCCTAATCTACCGTAGCAGAATGTGAAATCAATGCATAGTCATGCTGATCTGATCGCGACTGTGATCCAGATTGTGATTTCAGTTGGTGGAATCAAGGGTTACCAGACCCTTTTCAATGGCATAGCGCACAAGACCCGCCGAGCTGTCGATATCAAGCTTGCGCTTGATGTTGCGCCGGTGGGTTTCAACGGTCCGCACACTGATATCAAGTTCACGGGCCACATGCTTGTTGCTGGCCCCCTTGGCCAGAAGGCGCAAGACCGTCCGTTCACGCGATGTCAGCGGCACACCATCGCTTTCGATATCTTCACCATCGGTAATGCGATCGAATGTGGAGCTATATGCTTCGCCGCCATTGGCGACGGTTTCAATCGCGCGCACCATGTCGTTCGATGATACGTCTTTAAGGATAAAGCCCTTCGCACCCGCCTGTTGGGCGGTGCGCAGATATTCCGGGTTTTCATGCATCGACAGGATGACGACCTTGGTATCGGGCAGGGTTTCACGGAACTTTTCGGCCGCTTCAAGGCCGTTCATCACCGGCATCGAAATATCCATCAGCACGATGTCGGGCTGCAGATCTCCCGCCATCGTCAGTGCCTCGGCTCCGTTGCCCGCTTCGCCGACAATATTGATATGTTCAAAGCATTCCAGACGCGACCGGATGCCATCCATGACAAGCGCGTGATCGTCGCACAGCAAAATCCGCAATGGCCGATCGGTGGAATAGGTTTCTTTGACAATGGTGGCGTTGGTCATGGATCGAACGGGGTCCTGTCGGGTTGTGCTTTGGCCAGATTAACCGCTGATTGCATCATCGGGTAGGGCATTCTGGCTGTTGGCGGGAATAAATGCAGTGATTTTCGTACCATCATCGGGTTCGGAACGCACCGCAAGCCCGCCGCCATGGAATTCCATGCGTTCGCGCATGTTGCGCAAACCAATGCCGGCACGCGGATCGCGGTTACGGATATAGCGGTTGGTTTCAAACCCCACACCATTATCGGCAATGCGCATGATGATGCTTTGGCCCTCGCGCTTGATCAAGATCTTTACAACCGTCGCATCGGCATGGCGTTCGATATTGGTCAGCGTTTCCTGCAAGACGCGATACAGCGTCGTCTTCTTGCCGATATCAAGCTGCGCGTCGATGTTTTCACATTTCACCTCGATCAGGATGCCCGACCGGTCTTGCAGTTCGGCGCACATGCTCTCAATCGCGGGTTTGAGGCCAAGATCATCAAGCACCGCCGGGCGCAGGTCGCGTGAAATGCGCCGGACCTCATGGATGGCGTCCTGTAATCGTTTGGCTGCCTTTTCCATCGGTTCCATGGCGTTGTCGCGTTTTTGCGTGATGCGCGCAATCGCGGTTTCGACCGCATATTTGACTGACACCAATATCTGGCTGATGCCGTCATGCAGCTCGCGCGATACCCGAAGCCGTTCCTGTTCCTGCACATCCACCACCCGGTGGGTGAGTTCCTTAAGCTTTGAGTCGGCCAGTTTGCGTTCCGAAAGGGTGACAACCGTGCCCGAAATCCCCACCAGCAGAACTGCGAGAATGGTCACGCCAATAATGGAAATGGTGGTTTCGCGGATATGGGTGGAAACCTCCGCCTCGATCTCGGTGACCTGTTCGGCGATATCGTCGATATAAATCCCCGTGCCGATCATCCAGTCCCATTTATCAAGCATCAGGGAATAGGTGATCTTTTCGGTCGGCTCGCCGGTGGAGGGTTTTTCCCAGACGTGGCGCATGAAATCGCCACCCTTTTCCGCATTGAAAATCAGGCCCTGAATGACCGTGTTGCCGTTGATGTCGCGCAGGTTCCAGTATGTCCGCCCCAAGCGCCAGGGTTCTGGCGGGTCAACGAGGGCCGTGCCATCGCGGTCATAGATAAAGAAATAGCCATCCTCACCATAGCTGAGGTCCTCGATGATCGCCTTGACCCGTTCCTTGGACACCGCATCCAGCGGGCTTGCCACGGAATAGATGTGATCGATCGAGGCCATCGCGAGCTCGAGATAGCTTTTAAGCTCGTCTTTCCGGGCCTGCAGGATGTTGCGTTCAAAGGTCCTGATCTCGGCCTCGGCCAGACGTTCGGCCTGGGCAAAGACCAGCCAGGAGATCGCGGAAGCTGCAAGAACCAGCGGCAGGATCGAGAGCAGCAAAAACTTTAGTCGAAGATTGAGCTTCGGCATGGGCGTAACCGTTTCGGGATTTTCAGTTTTTCTGACGGCGGACAATAGCATATTCGCGCCAAAAGTCGCTGAAAGATCGCGGTTTTCCGGTAGCCCGGGTTGAGAAGGGGGGCGTGACCTGTTCCGTATGGTGAAAAGAAACTGGTCGCGATATCCGAAAATTGGTATTACCAATTCATGAGATCATGCTTTGACAGGGAGAGGGCAATGCGCATATACCAGAACCGTCGCCTGCCCACCGGGCGCCGAAAGCTCTGGATGCATTGCACAAGATCTCCGCGTGCCGCATCCCGTATCGCCACAAAAGGTATGGCGTTGCAGGCATCCCCGCACCGCAACGCATTCAAGGACCATATCGTGGCGTTTCACTTGGTTTTGGCAGGCGCGCACAGGCACGTTCCTGCCGGGAAAATGTGGTAGGAGCCCGGTGTCCATGACGCGTTCAGCACCAAAGCGTATCCGTAAACTTCTGGTCGCCAACCGTGGCGAAATTGCGATTCGTGTTCTGCGAGCCGCCAACGAACTTGGCATTCGCACAGTTGCGATTTTCTCTGACGAGGACCGTTTCGCCCTTCACCGTTTCAAGGCTGATGAAAGCTATACGGTGGGTAAGGGCAACAAACCCATTCGCGCCTATCTTGATATCGAAGACATCCTGCGTGTTGCGCGTGATGCCGATGTCGATGCCATCCATCCGGGCTATGGCTTCCTGTCGGAAAACCCCGAATTTGCTGATGCCTGTGCCGAGGCCGGCATTCAGTTCATCGGTCCGGACTCGGACGTCATGCGCACCCTTGGCAACAAGGTCTCTGCGCGTAATCTGGCCGAAAGTGCCGGTGTCCCGGTCATGCCGGCCTCAAGCGCCCTTCCCGAAGATATGGCTGAGGTCACCCGCATTGCCGAGGATATCGGCTATCCCCTGATGCTCAAAGCAAGCTGGGGCGGTGGTGGCCGTGGCATGCGTGTCATTGAAAATGGTAAGGATCTGGCCGGTCAGGTGCTGGCCGCACGCCGCGAAGCCGAGGCCGCCTTTGGCAATGGCGAGGTCTATTTTGAAAAGCTGATCCGCCGTGCGCGCCATGTCGAGGTACAGCTGCTGGGTGATACCCACGGCACCCTTGTGCATCTTTATGAGCGTGACTGTTCGGTTCAGCGCCGAAATCAAAAAGTGGTCGAACGCGCCCCGGCCCCGTACCTTGATGATGACCAGCGCAAGGAAATCTGTGACGCTGCCATTCGTCTGGGCAAGGCCGCCAATTATGTCAATGCCGGCACGGTCGAATTCCTTATGGATGTTGATACATCCAAATTCTATTTCATCGAGGTCAATCCGCGCATTCAGGTCGAACACACCGTCACCGAATGCGTCACCGGCTTTGACCTGGTCAAGGCACAGATCCTGATTGCCCAGGGCGGGCGCATCGGTTTCCCGTCCGAAACCGGCATCCCGTGGCAGGAAAAGATCAAGCTGCGTGACCACGCGCTTCAGTGCCGCATCACCACCGAAAACCCGGAAAACAACTTTGTCCCCGATTACGGGATCATCAAGGTTTACCGTGGGGCCAACGGGTTTGGCATCCGTCTGGATGGCGGTACGGCCTATTCCGGGGCGGTGATCACGCCGTTCTATGACAGTATGCTTGAAAAGGTCACCGCATGGGGCAGCACCCCGCGCGAGGCGGTGGACCGCATGGACCGTGCATTGCGTGAATTTCGAATTCGCGGTGTTGCCACCAACCTGGCCTTCCTTGAAAACCTGATCAACCACCCGAAATTCCGCGCCGGGGAATATACCACCCGCTTCATTGATGAAACGCCCGACCTGTTCAAGTTCGTGCGCCGTCGTGACCGCGCGACCCGCCTGCTGCGCTTCATCGGGGAAGTGGCTGTTAATGGCAACCCGGAAGTCGAAGGTCGGGTGGTGCCGACCAATCTGCATGACCCGGTGATGCCAAAATCAATCGATCTTGGTGAAATCCGTCCGGGTACGAAGCAAAAGCTTGATCAGTTGGGGCCCGAAGGCTTCTCGCGCTGGATGAAGGATCAGGAACGCGTCCTGATGACCGACACCACCATGCGTGATGCCCATCAATCGCTTCTGGCAACCCGCATGCGCACCTATGACATGCTCGAAATTGCGCCCTATTACGCGCATGGTTTGCCGGAACTGTTTTCGATCGAATGCTGGGGTGGGGCGACCTTTGATGTTGCCATGCGCTTCCTTAAGGAAGACCCATGGGATCGTCTGGTCAAGCTGCGCGAACATGTGCCCAATATCCTGACGCAGATGCTGCTGCGTGCGTCTAACGCGGTTGGCTATACGAACTATCCCGACAATGCGGTGGATTACTTCGTCAAGCAGGCCGCCGAACACGGCATGGATGTCTTCCGCGTGTTCGATTCCCTCAACTGGGTTGAAAACATGAAGGTCGCGATGGAATCGGTTCTCAAAACCGACAAGCTCTGCGAAGCGACCATCTGTTATACCGGCGATATCTATGACAAGGACCGCCCGAAATATAACCTTGATTACTATGTGAATATGGCCCGCGAACTGGAATCATCTGGCGCGCATATTCTCGGTCTCAAGGATATGGCGGGTGTGCTTCGTCCGGCGGCGGCGACCGAACTGGTCACAGCGCTGAAGGACACGGTCAATATCCCGATCCATTTCCATACCCACGACACCAGCGGTATCTCGGCGGCAACCGTGATTGCAGCAATCGATGCCGGTGTTGATGCGGTCGATGCGGCGATGGATTCCATGTCGGGTCTGACATCGCAGCCCAACCTTGGATCAATCGCCAACAACTATATCGGTCAGCCGCGCGATCCGGGGCTTAAGACCGAGGCGCTCAAGGAAGTCTCGACCTATTGGGAACAGATCCGTCGTTACTATGCCGGTTTCGAAAGCGACATCCGCAGCGGCACGTCAGACGTTTATGTCCATGAAATGCCGGGCGGCCAGTACACCAACCTGCGTCAACAGGCCCGTGCACTGGGGATCGAGGATCGCTGGCCCGAAGTCTCCAAGGCCTATGCTGCGGTCAACAAGATGTTTGGCGATGTCGTCAAGGTCACGCCAAGTTCCAAGGTCGTTGGTGACATGGCGCTGATGATGGTGACATCGGGTTTGTCTGAGGAAGACGTTCTTGATCCCAAAAAGGACATTACCTTCCCCGACAGTGTCATTTCCTTCTTCCGCGGTGAAATCGGTCAGCCGGTTGGCGGCTTCCCGCCCGCCCTTCAGCGCAAGGTGCTCAAAGGCGGCGAGGCGCTCACAGATCGTCCGGGCAAGTCATTGCCGCCGATTGATTTCGAAGCCACCCGCAAGGAAATCGAGAAAAAGACCCATCGCAACATCAGCGATGCCGAGGTTGCATCCTATGTGATGTATCCCAAGGTGTTCCTTGATTACGCCGAACATCGCAGCCACAACGCCGACGTTTCGGTTCTGCCGACCCCGGTCTTCTTCTACGGGATGAACCAGAACGATGAAATCTCGGTCGATCTGGAAAAGGGCAAAACCCTTGTCATCCGCTACCTGACAACATCAGAAGCCGGCGACGAGGAAGGCAACCGCACCGTGTTCTTCGAACTCAACGGTCAGCCCCGTACCGTCAAGGTCGCCGACAAAACGCTGGCCGGTTCGGGCAAGGCACGACCAAAGGCCGAAGATGGCAACAAACTGCATATCGCGGCCCCGATGCCGGGTCTTGTGGTCGAAGTTCACGTTTCCGAAGGGCAGAAGGTCACGGCGGGCGATGTCATGTGCTCGCTCGAAGCCATGAAAATGGAAACCGCGGTTCACGCGGAAAAGGACGGCACCGTGGCCACAATCCACGCGCCTGCCGGTACACAGGTCGAAGCCAAGGACTTGCTGGTCGAATTGGAGGAGTAACCACCGATGCTTAGGATGCCTGAGCCTGATCAGAACACACTTGCCCGTCGCAAGGACATTATTGCGGCCATGCGCGATATCATCCCGTCACCGGGCGGGGTAATTGTCGATGATGATCAGCTCAGGCCCTATGAATGCGACGGGCTGATGGCGTATCGCCAACTGCCGATGATTGTTGTGTTGCCTGAAAACACACAACAGGTCGCAGACATCCTGAAATATTGTCATACCAATAAAGTCCGTGTCGTTCCGCGCGGTGCAGGCACCGGTTTGTCCGGTGGGGCACTTCCGATGGCCGATGCGATTACCATTAGTATGATGAAATTCAATCGCGTGCTCGACATCGATTGGGACAACCGGGCGGCTGTCGTGCAGCCCGGTGTCACTAACCTCGGCATCACGCGCGCGGTCGAACACGAAGGTTTCTATTACGCCCCCGATCCCTCAAGCCAGATTGCGTGTTCGATCGGTGGCAACATCGCCGAAAACTCCGGCGGGGTGCATTGCCTGAAATATGGCCTTACCACGAACAATGTGCTCGGTGTCGAGATGGTCACCATCGAAGGTGACATCCTGCGCATCGGCGGCAAGGGCCTTGATCAAGCGGGTTATGACCTGCTGGGCATCGTCACCGGATCCGAAGGACTGCTTGGCATCGTGACCGAGGTCACCGTGCGCATCCTGCGCAAACCCGAAACCGCACGTGCATTGTTGCTCGGCTTTAATTCATCCGAAGAAGGCGGTAATTGCGTTGCGGCCATCATTGCCGCCGGGATCATTCCGGGCGGTCTTGAAATGATGGATGCCCCGGCGATCAAGGCGACCGAGGAATTCGTTCAGGCCGGCTACCCGCTGGATGTCGAAGCGCTCCTTTTGGTCGAACTGGATGGCCCGCAGGTCGAAGTCGATTACCTGATTGATCGGGTCGGCAAGATTGCCAAGGATTGCGGTGCGGTTTATTCGCGCATTTCCGAGAACGAAGAAGAACGCCTGCTGTTCTGGTCGGGCCGCAAAAATGCCTTCCCGGCGATTGGCCGTATTTCCCCCGATTACATGTGCATGGATGGCACCATCCCGCGTGGTCGACTGTCCGAAGTGCTGACTGGCATGCAAAACCTCTCGAAACAGCATGGGCTGGGTGTTGCCAACGTCTTCCATGCCGGGGATGGCAACTTGCACCCGCTGATCATGTTTGATGCCAACAAACCCGGCGACCTTGAAAAGGCCGAGGCGTTTGGCGCCGATATCCTCAAACTCTGTGTCGAGGTCGGCGGGGTTCTGTCGGGTGAACATGGCATCGGCGTCGAAAAGCGCGACCTGATGGGCGAGATGTTCTCAATCGATGACATGAAGCATCAGGAACGCATCAAGATGGCCTTTGACGAGGACCAGTTGCTCAACCCCGGCAAGGTATTCCCGACCTTGCATGGCTGTGGGGAACTCAAAACCCTGCATGCCAAGGCGGTGGCCGACAAGTTCCCGGATATCCCGCGCTTTTAGGATCAGCGCACGAATAAAAGACCCAAACAAGACAAAACAAAAGGCCTGCCAACCCGCTCCCGCAAATCCGGTTGATCAGGCTCAGGAGAGGAAAAGAGAGAGAGTTATGGTGGACGTACTTTCCCCCACCACGCCGGGCGAGCTGCGCGATGCAGTCAGTTGGGCGCTTGGATCAGAGACCCCGCTTGAAATCATCGGATCGGGCAGCAAACGCGCCTATGGCCACAGCGTTCAGACGAATGCGGTGCTGGATTGCTCCAAACTGTCAGGCATTCTGTTTTATCAGCCCGAAGAACTGGTGATATCTGCGCGCGCCGGAACCCCACTTGCAGAAATCAAGGCGGCCCTGGCCGAGAAAAATCAGCAATTCCATTTCGAACCAGGCAATTTCCCCGCCTTGTTGGATGGCAGTGCCAGTGTTGACGCCGGCACCATCGGCGGGCTGGTGGCGTGCAACATTGCCGGGCCACGCCGGATCAAGGTTGGCTCTGCTCGCGATCATGTTCTGGGGTTCGAAGCCGTGTCTGGCCGGGCAGAGGATTTCAAATCCGGCGGTCGGGTGATGAAAAACGTCACAGGCTTTGATCTTTCCAAACTGATGTCGGGATCGTTCGGCACCCTTGGTGTCATGCACACCGTGACGCTCAAGGTCATGCCAAATGACGAAACATCCGCCACCGTCATTGTTGCTTGTAGCGATCCGCGCGCGGCGGGCAAGGCCATGACACTGGCCATGCGCAGTGAAAACGAAGTTTCGGCCGCGGCCTGGATTGCGCCCGAAGACGCGCCGCATCTTGATGTGCCGCTTGCGGGGGAATATGGCAGCGGTCTTGTGGCGCTCCGCATCGAAGGACCGCAACCCTCTGTCGCATGGCGGGCCGATGCGCTGTGTCGCGCACTGGCTGATTTTGGCGAATGCCACGAAGTCCCGGAAAGTCACAGCCACAGTATCTGGAAGGTCGTCTCCGACGTTGCCCCCTTCGCGGCAGCTGATAACAAAGACAGCATGCTTTGGCGCGTCTCTGTCCCACCGGCAAGCGGGGGTGATGTCTGTGCCCGGCTGATCGAAAAGACCGGCGGACGGGCGATGATGGATTGGGCGGGCGGCCGTGTCTGGTTGCAGGTTTCCGGATCGGACGCTTCTGAGGCGACTGCCATTCGCGATATCGCCGCTGTGGCGGGCGGGCAGGCCGATCTGGTCCGTGCCCCTGGCGAATTGCGCAAAACCATCCCGGTCTTCCATCCCGAAAACCCTGCCCTTGCGCGCATCAATGCCAAGATCAAGGAAAACTTCGATCCGCATGGCATCCTCAATCCCGGGCGGATTGCGCCGTCATCCGCGCTGTCACACAACGGGGAGGGCGCGTAATGCAAACCAACTTCACCGCAGAGCAGCTTGAAAACCCGGCGATTGCCGAAAGCGAACAGATCCTGCGCAAATGCGTGCATTGCGGTTTCTGTACCGCGACCTGCCCGACCTTTGTGACACTGGGTGACGAGCTCGACAGCCCGCGTGGGCGCATCTATCTGATCAAGGACATGCTGGAAAATGACAAACCGGCAACCGAAAAGGTGGTCAAACACCTTGATCGCTGCCTGTCCTGTCTATCCTGCACCAGCACATGTCCGTCCGGTGTTGATTACATGCACCTGATCGACAATGCGCGCGCCCATATCGAAGAAAACTATGAACGCCCGCTTGGCGATCGTTTGCTGCGCAAGCTGCTGTCGATTGTCGTGCCCAATCCGACCCTGTTTCGCATGTCGCTGATTGGGGCGAAATTTGCCGCACCGTTCGCGCGTCTGATGCCCGGCCGGCTCAAGGGCATGGTCAAGATGGGCGCGCGTCACATGCATCCGCCAAGCTGGGTCGACAAACCCCAGGTCATCCCGGCGATTGGCGAACGCAAAGGCCGCGTTGCCATCCTGATTGGCTGTGCCCAGCAGGTGCTGGAAACCGAAATCAACGAATCGACAGTTCGTCTACTCACACGCCTCGGGATCGAGGTGGTGGTTGCCAAGGGCGCTGGTTGTTGCGGATCGCTTGTCCATCACATGGGCAAGGAAGAGCAATCGCATGCCCAGGCCAAGGGCAATATTGATGCCTGGTCGGCTGAAATCGCGGGTGAGGGGCTTGATGCCATCGTCATCACCGCTTCGGGCTGTGGCACGACGATCAAGGATTACGGCCATATGCTGCGCCATGACCCGGCCTATGCCGACAAGGCGGCAACCGTGTCCGGTCTTGCCAAGGATATTACCGAATATCTCGCTGGCCTTGATATTGATGGCGCGGTCTTTGCCGGGGCGACGCATGGGAATCCGCGTGTGGCCTATCATTCCGCCTGTTCGATGCAGCATGGTCAGAAGATCACACGACCGCCGCGCGATCTTCTCAAACAGGCTGGCTTTGAGGTCGCTGAAATCGCCGAAGGCCATCTATGCTGTGGTTCGGCTGGGGTTTATAACCTGCTCCAGCCTGAAATCGCAGGCCAACTTCAGGAACGCAAACGCGGCAATATCCGCGCGACCCAGCCCGATCTGGTCGCCACAGGTAATATCGGCTGCATGGTGCAGATCGAAACCGACGATCTCAAAGTGCTCCATACCGTGCAGTTGCTTGATTGGGCGGCGGGCGGTCCGGTGCCGGAAAAACTGCGCGACCGCATGAAGGCGACCGAAATGGCGGGCTAGGCCACTGTTGCTTCAAAAGCCCAAAACAAAAAAGGACGGCAGGGAAACCTCTGCCGTCCTTTTGGTTTCTGACCATCCGTTTGGGATGGTGCGCCAGATGGCGTCTTATTCTTCTTCGTTACCCAGCAGGCTTTTTACAATGCCCTCAGCGGCCGAGCTTTCGCTGCTGTCTTCGGCATAGGCCGCGGTCTTGTCGCGAATCCACTGAACGGCAGAGGCCTCATCGATATCAACTTTCTGCGCGACCTGGGTCAGAACCGCTTCGATGGCGAGAACGTGGGATGCCACATTGTTCACCGCGACATGAAGATCATCAATATGACGCGATGCGGCTTCGGACATGTCGCCCAGTTCGCCAGACAGCTTTTGGATCAGTTCCTGAATCTCGTCGAGTGAGGCGTTGCTCATTTTTTGCTCCTGCTTGTGCCGACGCGTCATCGCTGCCCGGCTCTTATTGGTCCCTGCTGTCGCAACAGTTGCGTGGAATGGCGCTTATGTAAAGTACTTGCTGGGAAATATCGCCAATTCACGGCATTCGGCAGGCCCAAAATGGCCTGATCGGGCAATTGTTACAGTTTTTGTGACAGTCCGACGTAACACTGGGCCGAATTTGCGTGTTGGAATGAAAATTCAGTGTTTTCAGGTGCGCATGAAAAACAGCTAAGTCATTGATTTTAAATGGGCGAAACAGCGGTTTTTACTGCTCTGATACGTTGTCACATAACGTTAACAAAAGCGACACAATACCGTAAGCACCCAGCGGTAGAGTCCGCCTCGCAGATCGTTGCACCGTTCCGAAGTGGAACAACCATTGGGGAATTTATGATGAAGAAGACTCTTGCTGTTGCGGCGCTTATGAGCGTTGCCGTTGCTGGCGCTGCCGAAGCACGCGACCAGATTCGTATCGTTGGTTCGTCCACCGTTTTCCCGTTTGCAACCGCCGTTGCAGAAGAATTCGGTAAAACCACCTCTTTCAAAACGCCGGTTATTGAATCGACCGGTTCTGGCGGTGGTCTGAAGCTGTTCTGCGCCGGTGTTGGCGAACAGCATCCGGACATCACCAACGCTTCGCGTCGCATCAAGAAGTCCGAAGTTGAAAAATGTGCTGCTAACGGCATTTCGGAAGTTACCGAAGTTAAAGTTGGTTACGACGGTATCGTTCTGTCGAACTCCAACGCTGCCCCGCAGCTCGACCTGACCAAAGAGCAGATCTTCCTTGCTCTTGCTAAAACCGTTCCGTCCAAAGACGGCCAGTCGCTGATCGACAACCCGTACAGCACCTGGGCAGAAATCGATCCGAGCCTTCCGGACGTTAAAATCGAAGTTCTCGGCCCGCCGCCGACCTCCGGTACCCGTGATGCCTTCACCGAGCTGGTACTCGAAGAGGCTTGCGAAAGCTTCCCGGTTATCGCCGCTCTGGAAGAAACCAACGAAGACCAGTTCGACGCAGTTTGCGCTGGCGTTCGTGAAGACGGCGGCTACGTTGAAGCTGGCGAGAACGACAACCTGATCGTTCAGAAACTCGAAGCCAACCACGATGCGCTTGGCATCTTCGGCTTCTCCTTCCTTGACCAGAATGGTGACAAACTCCAGGGCTCCATGATCGCTGGTGTTGCTCCGACCTTCGAAGCAATCTCTGCTGGCGATTACCCGGTTTCCCGTTCGCTGTACTTCTACGTGAAGAACGCGCACGTTGGCACCATCCCGGGCATGAAAGAATACCTGGCTGAATTCACCGCCGACAAAGCATTTGGTGACGAAGGTTACCTTGCTGACCGTGGCCTCATCCCGATGGATGCAGCTGAGCGTGAAGCAGTCCGCAATGCAGCGATGAACCTTTCGCCGCTGAGCATGTAACGCGATCTTTCAACCGGTGGCGGCAACAGTCGCCACCGGTTTCTTTGTTTCTTGCCTTGATTTGTTTATTGTTTCTGTCCTATTGGCCTCACGAACTGATTTCTGCAGGCTCATCTGGCGAACGGATCTAACATAATGTCCCTGTCTTTCCTGTTGCTCGCGATTGCCGCACTTTGTGCGCTGTCCTTTTATTTTGGGCGCCAGCGGGCTGTCGCCATCTCGGGCGGCCGACACAGCAATCTTCACTCGTTGCCGGCACATTACGGGGCGTACACAGCTGCATGGTGCGGACTTCCCGCGCTGGTTTTGCTTTTGATCTGGTACGTTTTTCAGGGTTCGGTGATCGAGGCGCTCATTGTTTCCGAGCTGCCGGCCGAAATCGTCAATGACTCCGGACGTCTGTCGCTGGCGCTGAACAGTATTTCACTGATTGCCGCGGGCAATGGCCAGCATTTGTCTGTTTCGCCGGAAATCGTCGACGCCGGTCGTCGTCTTGGCAATCTGCAGACGATCGCCAATGCGGCACTTGTTGTTTTGGTTCTTTCGGCGGCGACCTTGGGTCTTGCGATGTCGTATCGCAAGATCGAAAAGGAGATGCGCGCGCGCAACAATATTGAACGCATCGCACGCTGGATGATGATTGCCTGCTCGGCGATTGCCATCCTCTCAACGGTTGGTATCGTTTTCTCGCTTCTGTTCGAAGCGCTGCATTTCTTCACCAAGGTCAGTCCGCTCGAATTTATCTTTGGTCTGGAATGGAGCCCGCAAACCGCGATCCGCGCCGACCAGGTTGCATCCGAAGGCGCCTTTGGGGCGATCCCGCTCTTTGTCGGTACTTTGCTGATCACCCTGATCGCGATGTGTGTTGCCGTGCCGATCGGCCTGTTCTCGGCGATCTATATGGGCGAATATGCCTCCCCGAAATTCCGTGCGGTGGCCAAACCCGCACTCGAAATTCTCGCCGGTGTGCCGACCGTTGTGTATGGCTTCTTCGCGGCCCTGACTGTTGCACCCTTCCTGCGCGACAATGGCGCGCTGCTCGGTCTTGATGTCAGCTCGGAGAGTGCGTTGGCCGCCGGTCTGGTCATGGGTGTCATGATCATTCCGTTCGTCTCCTCGCTGTCTGATGACGTGATGTCGCAGGTGCCGAAATCCTTGCGCGATGGCTCTTATGGGCTGGGCGCAACCAAATCCGAAACCATTCGTAACGTGATCTTCCCGGCGGCTTTGCCCGGGATTGTCGGTGCGGTTCTGCTCGCGGTGTCGCGTGCGATTGGTGAAACCATGATTGTTGTGATGGCGGCCGGTCTTGCGGCGAACATGACGGCAAACCCGCTTCAGGCTGTAACAACCGTAACCGTGCAGATCGTGACCCTTCTGGTCGGTGACCAGGAGTTTGACAGTGCCAAAACCCTCTCGGCCTTTGCGTTGGGGCTGGTTCTTTTCCTTGTCACCTTGGGCTTGAACGTATTTGCCCTTAAGGTTGTTCAGAAGTATCGCGAGAAATATGACTGATATGGCATCTCTTATGGAAGACAGAGCTGCGGCCAAGGTGATCTCTGACAATCTGCGCAAGCCGGTTGACTGGGACAGCCCGAAAATCGCCCGCAACATCAAAAAACGCTACGCTGCTGAACGCCGCTTTAAAATGTATGGCCTTGCTGCGATCGGTATCGCGCTTCTGGCCCTGTTCGTTCTGGCATTCTCGATCGGCTCGAAAGGCTACAGCGCCTTTTACCAGACCTATGTCCAGCTCGAAGTGACCTTCGACCCGGCTGTGATCGACCCGGAAGGGACCGGCGATCCGGACGTGATCGGGCGGGCAAACTTTGATGGTCTGATCAAGCAGTCCCTGCGCGAACGCTTCCCGGACGTGACCTCACGCAGCGAGAAACGCAACCTGTATGGCATCGTTTCAGGTGGCGCGTCTTATGATCTGCGCGAACGGGTTCTCGAAAATCCGAGCCTGATCGGGCAGACGCGCACCATCTGGCTGATCTCGGGTGACGATTTCGATATGCTCAACAAGGGCTATATCGACCCGACCGTTGATGAAGGCGACCGTCGCCTCAACGATCAGGAAGTCGGCTGGTATAACGAACTGGTCGAAGCCGGTGCGGTGGAAAAACAGTTCCATGCCCGCTTCTTCACCAGCGGCGATTCCCGCGAACCGGAATTGGCCGGGATCTGGGGCGCTGCGGTTGGCTCGTTCTATACCCTGCTTGTGACCTTGGCGTTGTCCTTCCCGATCGGTGTTCTGGCGGCGGTGTATCTTGAAGAGTTCGCACCGAAGAACCGTTTCACCCAGATTGTTGAGGTCAACATCAACAACCTGGCCGCTGTCCCGTCCATCGTCTTTGGTCTACTGGGTCTTGAGGTGTACCTGAATGTCATGCATCTGCCGCGTTCGGCCCCGGTTGTCGGTGGTCTGACTCTGGCCCTGATGACGCTTCCGACGATCATTATTGCCTCGCGTGCGGCGATCAAGGCGGTGCCGCCGTCGATCCGTCAGGCCGCGTTGGGCCTTGGTGCCTCCCCGGTTCAGACCGTGACCCATCATGTCTTGCCGCTGGCAATGCCGGGCATTCTGACGGGCACAATCATTGGCATGGCCCAGGCATTGGGCGAAACAGCACCGCTTCTGATGATCGGGATGGTCGCCTTTATTGTTGATATCCCGGGCGGGGCACTTGACCCGGCAACGGTTCTGCCGGTCCAGATCTATCTGTGGGCGGACAGCCCGGAACGTGCCTTTGTCGAGAAAACCTCGGCAGCGATTATGGTGTTGCTGGCATTCCTTGTCCTGATGAATGGACTGGCTGTGTATCTGCGCAAAAAATTTGAACGGAAGTGGTAAAATGGCTGCTGTATCCCAGAGCGCAATGACGGCAGAGCCGTCGGTCGAAAAACCGAAAATGACCGCGCGTAACCTTGATCTTTTCTATAGCGACAATCAGGCCCTCTATGAGGTCAACCTCGATATCGCTGAACAACAGGTTACCTCGCTGATTGGCCCGTCGGGCTGTGGTAAATCCACCTTCCTGCGCTGCCTGAACCGAATGAATGACACCATTGACGGTGTCACCATCAAGGGCGAAGTCACCCTTGATGGCCGCGATATCTATGACAAGCGCATCGACGTGGTTCAGCTGCGCGCGCGCATCGGCATGGTGTTCCAGAAACCGAACCCGTTCCCGAAATCGATCTATGACAACGTGGCCTATGGCCCGCGTATTCATGGTCTGGTCAATTCGCGTGACGAGCTTGACGAAATCGTCATGACCTCGCTCGAACGTGCCGGCCTTCTGAAAGAAGTCAAAGATCGCCTGCAGTCGCCGGCAACCGGTCTTTCCGGTGGTCAGCAGCAGCGCCTGTGCATCGCACGTGCGGTCGCCGTCAGCCCGGAAGTCATCCTGATGGATGAGCCGTGCTCGGCGCTTGATCCGATCGCGACCGCCAAGGTCGAGGAACTGATTGACGAGTTGCGCTCGAACTACACGATCGTGATTGTGACCCACTCCATGCAGCAGGCAGCCCGTGTGTCACAGCGCACCGCGTTCTTCCACCTGGGCAAGCTGGTCGAAGTCGGCGAAACCGATCAAATCTTTACCAACCCGAAGGACGAGCGCACCAAGGGTTACATTACCGGCCGCTTCGGTTAAGTGAGCCAGGAGTACGCATAAATGGCTGAAGATCATACCCATATCGTAAGTTCGTTCGACGAGGAACTCACCCGTCTGAACAACATCATCTCGCAAATGGGCGGGCTTGCCGAAAGCCAGCTTATTTCGTCGATCCGCTCGATCGTCAAACGCGATTCCGAGCTGGCCGAAAAAGTCATCCTGTCCGATCAGCGCATCGACGTTCTCGAACAGGAAGTTCAGGACTTTGCTGTTCGTCTGCTCGCCCTGCGTCAGCCGATGGCAGATGACCTGCGTCAGGTCGTGACCGCGCTCAAGCTGTCGAATGATCTCGAACGTATCGGCGATTTGGCCAAAAACATCGCCAAACGCGCCCAGGTCCTGAACCAGATCCCGCCGATCCGCCCGGTTCAGGCGATCCCGAACATGGCCAAGCTGGCCCAGGAAATCATTAAGGATGTCCTGGACGCCTATATCGAAGGCGATGCCGACAAGGCCCACCGTGTTTGGGAACGCGATCAGGAAGTGGACGACATGTACAATTCGCTGTTCCGCGAATTGCTGACCTACATGATGGAAGACCCGCGCAACATCACCGCGTCGACCCATCTATTGTTCATCGCCAAGAATATCGAACGTATTGGCGACCACGCCACCAACATCGCCGAAACGATCTATTACCGGATCAAGGGCGAGGACCTGCCGGGTGTTGACCGGCCAAAAAACGACGCAGCGAACTTCGCTGTTGTCGAACCGAATGAGTGACACTGGAGCATAAAAGATGGACCCAACGGTTCTTATCGTCGAGGACGAAGCTGCAATCGTAACCATGTTGCGCTACAACCTCGAACGCGAGGGGATGCAGGTCGTCGAAGCCGGAGACGGTGACGAAGCGTTGAAAATCATGGCAGAAACCCATGTCGATCTGGTTTTGCTCGACTGGATGTTGCCCGTCATGTCGGGGATCGAGGTCTGCCGCCAGATCCGTCGCAAGCCCGAAAGCCGCGACCTGCCGGTGATCATGGTCACCGCGCGCGGCGAAGAAGGCGACCGTATCCGTGGCCTTGATACCGGCGCGGATGACTATGTCACCAAGCCGTTTGCCATTGGCGAGCTGCTGGCTCGTATCCGCGCGCTTCTGCGCCGGTCCGGTCCGGCGCAACCACAGGGGCAGTTGATCTATTCCGACATCGAAATGGATCTCGCCGCCCACCGTGTCAGCCGCAATGGCAAGGCGATCCATCTTGGCCCGACGGAATTCCGTCTGCTGCGCTATTTCCTTGAGCATCCGGGACGTGTTTTCTCGCGCGAACAGCTGCTGAATGCGGTCTGGGGCCCGAACATCTATGTCGAAACCCGCACCGTTGACGTTCATATCCGTCGCCTGCGCAAGGCACTCAATGACGTCAAAGGCACCCGCGATATCATCCGCACCGTCCGTGCGGCGGGCTATGCGCTGGATTCCGAAACGGCTGCCTAAGCTGGTTTTTGATCCGTGATCCAATGAAAAACCCCCGTTGCAGTGTGCAACGGGGGTTTTTGTTTTAATCGCGTAACGAGTTGGCGTTGGCTTTATGGGGTGTCCTCGGCCGGTTTGTCGGCTTCCTCGGAACTTCCCTGTTTGCGCTGTGTGCGCGGCGCCAGTTCGTTCATCAAAAGCATATCGGCCCGACGGAACTTGGCGATTTCCGCATCGATATCTTCTTGCGGCACCTCGCAGGCGGCCAGAACGTGATCCGATAACCGCAAGCCGGTTTCAAGCACTTCCGGGATGGCGGCATCTGCGCCATGGCGGGACAGTGGCCCGATATGGGTGATGTCCTGCGCACGGGCAAAAATCTTCAGATGCGGATAATGCTGCCTTAAAAGCGCAACCGTCTTCTCGGTCGCATGCGGGTTCCCCATGGCAACAACCGCAATTTTTGCTTCGTCAGTGTGTGCCGCCCGGAAAGTTTCCGGTCTTGATCCGTCTGCGAAATAAACCGGCAGGCCTTCGGCCCGGCCACGCGAAACCTGCTGGGCGTCACTATCAAGCACCAGGAACGGGATGTTCCGGGTTTTAAGCAACCGCGCCAGAACCCGGCCAACGCGCCCGCTGCCGATCACCAGAACATGCTGCTGAATGCCCTCGGACTCTTCGGCGATCTTGCCAAGCTGGTCTTCTTCCTTGGGATGGAGCTTTTCCTCGATCTTGTGACCAAGACTGATCAGGGTCGGGGTCAGGGCCATGGAAATCGCCACCACCGGGATCAGCATCGCCGCAATATCAAGCGGCACCGCCCCGTTCTGGGCCGCCAGGGCAAACATCACAAAGGCAAATTCACCGCCCGCCGCCAGGCTCATAGCCACCCGGATCGCCAGACCGGTTTCAAACCGCATGGCGCGCGCCAGTCCGAACAGAACCGCCGTCTTGATGGCGAGCAACAAGACAAGCCACATGACGATGGTGCCGAACTGGTTATAAACCACGTCAGCGTTGACCGACATGCCCACCGACATGAAGAACAGCGACAGGAAGACCCCGCGGAACGGCGAGATATCGGCTTCGATCTGATGGCGGAATTCGGTTTCGGCCAGCATCACACCGGCAATGAAGGCCCCCAGCGCCATCGAAAGACCGGAAACTTCGGTAAGGGTGCTGGCGGCCAGCACGACAAACAATGTGCCAATGGCAAACAGTTCCGGGTTTTTAAGCGACGCGATATAGCGAAACAGGCGCGGCAAGACATAACGCCCAACCAGCAACAGCAACGCGACCGACCCGAAACCAAGCAGGATGCTCATCCACGGGCTGGTTTCCGTTCCGGCATTGCCTGCCGCCTGCACCATAATCAGGAACGGGCCAACCGCCACGTCCTGCAGCAACAAAATGGCAAGCGCGGCACGGCCAAACCGGGTATTGAGCTGCCGGTCGTCAGAAAGCTGTTTTAGGATGATCGCAGTCGATGAAAGCGCAAGCGCACCGGCAATGACAAGGGCCGTGGGCAGCGCAAACTTCATGGCCACCAGAAGCCCCAAAAGGGCTGCCATCGACACCACAATCTGCAAAACGCCAAGCCCGGCAAAGCGTCCGCCAATGACGCGCAGGCGATCACGCGAAAGCTCCAACCCGATCATGAACAGCAGGAAGACAACACCAAGTTCGGCAACGGTTGAAATGTCTTCGCGTTCGGAAATCAGGCCAAAGCCGAACGGTCCGATAAAGAAACCACCAATCAGAAATCCGATAATCGAATTCGCACGAAGCTTGTGCGCAATGGGAACCGCAATGATCGCGGCAGTCAGAATAAGGAACAGCTCGAACAGAACGCTGTGATGCATGGCGAAAATCGATCCGGCAGGCGGTTAAATATTTGAAAATAACGAGATTAACAGGATAACGAAAATAACCCTGCCAGTCGTGGGTAAATTTGACACATGTGAAAAATTCACACCCCTGTCGCAGCATGCGGTTCAGGCGCGCCGTGTTGTGCTTAAACGGATGCGTGCACACAATGTCACATCCTGATGACTTGCCATTCGGCTTGCCAAATGCCATCTTCCGCGGGCCTGATAAAAGGCCGGTTTAATCGCTTTTAAGACGAGCAGACATTTTGGAACAACTTATCCCCTATCTTCAGATCATCGCAGGTCTTGTTTTACTGACAGCAGGTGGTGAATTCATCGTACGGGGGGCGGTTGGTCTCGCACTTTTGCTCGGCGTTTCCAAAGTCATTGTCGGTCTGACGATTGTCGCAGCCGGGACATCTGCGCCGGAATTTGTCGTTTCGCTAAATGCGTCCCTTAAAGGCACGGCCGATATCGCCATGGGCAACGTTGTTGGCTCCAACATTGCCAATATCCTGCTTATTCTAGGTGCCGTCGCATTGCTAAAACCTGTCGCGGCGTCGCGTGTGACGGTGGTGCGCGACGGGGGCACCATGTTGCTCGGCACGGCCCTGTTCATTGGTTTGTGCATGTTTGGCGTGATCGAACGTTGGGCTGGGGCGATCATGCTCTGTGTGCTGGCGGCGATCTGGTACTTCACCTACAAGCATGACAAAAATTCACCCAGCGAAGCCAGCCACCTGCACGAAGAAGAAGTCGATGAAATCGGTGAAAAGCCCAAGGGCTGGACCAAGCCGATCATTGCGACCGTGATCGGAATTGTCGGCCTGATGCTTGGTGCGGACTGGCTGGTCGAAGGCGGGGTAACGGTGGCCCGTCAATTTGGCGTCTCCGAGGCGGTCATTGGCCTGACGCTTGTGGCATTCGGCACCTCCTTGCCCGAACTGGCCGCATCGGTGGTTGCTGCCTTCCGCGGGCATTCTGACGTGGCACTTGGCAACGTGTTTGGCTCGAACCTTTTGAACCTGCTGGTGATCATTGGCGGTGTTTCACTGATCGCACCGATCCCGGTTCCCGAACAGATCATGAATTCCGATATCTGGATCATGCTGGCTGTGACACTGGGTTTGCTGGGCGTTGCCTATGCCCTGCACAAGATTTCGCGCATCACCGGCGTGGCATTCGTGATTGCCTATCTGGTCTATGTCTTCCAACTTGTCGTAGCATAAAGCATATTGCGTCTAATCTGCCCCATTTTGCCGGAGAAAACCTTCTGTCCGGCGAGGAAAGGACCGCAGTACGTAGCGGGGCTACGTGCAAGGAGCTTGACGCTGCGGGGCGGAAGGTTGTCCCGGCCCGAAGGGTTTGTTTTTGGCGGCGTTTCGCGGCGTTACACCGTTTGACCGATGCACCGCATCGCTCTGCACGCTGTGCCTTGCCAATCGACACGCCAAAAACAAACACAATGGAGCAGATTAGACGCAATATGCTTTAATCAGTTCAATCAGGTTCCGGCGAAGCCGTTATAAGACCGGGACCATATGACAAGGATCGAGGCAGTGATGACAGCTCAGTCTCCAAAGTCGGTTTTGATCACTGGTGCTGCAAAACGCATCGGCCGGGCGCTCACCCTTGATCTTGCGCGTGATGGTTATGACATCGCCCTTCATTGCAACAGCTCGCGCAGCGACGCCGAAACCCTGGCAGGCGAGGTCCGCGATCTTGGCCGGCGCGCCTGCGTCGTTTCCGCTGATTTGACCAACGAAGAAGACACCCATCGTCTGCTGGCCGATGCCAAAGACCAGCTTGGCCCGATCAGGGTTCTGATCAATAACGCCTCGACCTTTGAATATGACGATGTGAAAACTGCGACCCGCGAAAGCTGGGATCTGCATATGGAAACCAATTTGCGTGCGCCCTTTGTCCTGTCGCAAGAGTTCGCCAAACACCTGCCAGACGATTGCAAGGGCGCGATCATTAACCTGATTGATCAGCGCGTTTGGAATCTGACCCCGCATTTCATGACCTATACATTGTCAAAAGCCGGGCTTTGGACCCTGACCCAGACACTTTCCCTGGCATTGGCGCCAAAAATTCGGGTCAATGCCATCGGTCCGGGGCCGGCACTGCCTAGTAGCCGACAAACACAGGAAGATTTCGACGCCCAATGCGCGAAAACACCCCTGAAAATAGGGACAAACCCGCAAGAGATTTGCGACGCGGTTCGATTTTTCCTTGCCGCGCCGGCCATCACCGGGCAAATGTTAGCCCTTGACGGCGGGCAGCACCTTGATTGGGCGCCCAGTGGCGAAGACGATGCGCCCAACGAATGATGCCGGTCGTGATGGGATAAATCACTGCCAAACATCGGGCCGGACATGCAGGGTGACGTTAATCGGGCCATGCAAGAAAGCAGCACAAGGAAGACCGGAATATGACCGCAGGCCTTAAAAAGGATGCCAAAATTACGACACTGCCCTTTGCCGATCTGCCCCATGCAGATCTCGCTGGCAGCCTGCGCCGTGTCTTTGTGCGTGACATGATCATTCACACCTCGATCGGGGTGTATGAACACGAAAAGGAAGCCCCGCAACGCGTTCGGATCAATCTTGATCTCGAAGTGCTCGAAGGCGACGGTGTTCAGAATGACGACATCACCACCGTGCTCAGCTACGAAGATCTGGTTGTCGGCACCCGTTGCATTTGCCAGGACGGCCACACCAATCTTGTGGAAACCCTTGGGGAAAAACTCGCCGATATGTGCCTTGCCGATCCGCGCGTTCGCAAGGTGATCGTCAGAGTTGAAAAGCTCGACGTTTTTGAAGACGTCACGGCAGTTGGTGTTGAAATCGAACGCCACAATAACGCGCGCTGATTACAGCAAACGATCCCGAAAAAATTTACTTTTTCGAGCCGGCAATCGAAGGGACTCTATGATTCCTCTAGGCCGAATCGCGATTGCGCTTATTCACAAGCATCTGGCGAATGTGAATCAAAGGAAAATATTCGATTTTTACGACTGTATTACCGAATGATTTCATGTTGACAGTATTTTTATTGAATTAAATCAATAACTTAACTGTTTTGCTTAATAAATGGGCACTTCACAGAACGTTAAGACTCTCAAGGGGTGCAGGAAGTCACCCCCCTATTACCCACATAGTTATCCACAGACTTGGTGGACATCTTTTTTGGCATGGCGATTCCCCGAGATGCAGTTGCGATGTTAATCTTTTCCGCTATGTTCCAAAGCGTGTTTGCCAGTGACGATCGTCACAACTTTGGATGTATTTTAGAGTCCGTTGCTGCCCAGTTGAACAGCGCCATATTTACGTGATCGCGGAGTGCCTTGATGAAGCCACCAGTTTCCCCCGAAAACCCGGCCGGGGATGATGCCCCGAAACGGGAAATCGGTTTGTCCCTTGATGGTGACAAGACCGAAGGCGGGGCGGCAAGGGGTGTTGAGGCGATCAAGCATGCGCTGAAAACCATGCCGGGGTCGCCGGGTGTCTATCGCATGATCGATGACAAGGATCGTGTGCTCTATGTCGGCAAGGCCAAGAACCTTAAAAAACGCGTGGTGTCCTATACCCGCATCATGCAGTTGCCGATCCGCATTGCCCGCATGGTGGCCCAGACGGTTCGGATGGAAATCATCACCACCCATACCGAGGCCGAGGCGCTCCTTCTTGAGTCCAACCTGATCAAGAAGCTCAAACCGCGCTACAACATCCTGCTGCGCGATGACAAAAGCTTCCCCTATATCCTGATCACCGAGGATCACGACTATCCGCGCATCGTCAAACATCGCGGCGCGCGCGCCAAGGATGGCAGTTGCTTTGGCCCGTTTGCCTCGGCCTGGGCGGTGAATAACACCATCAACCATCTGCAACGTGCCTTTTTGCTGCGTTCGTGCACCGATGGGGTGTTTGCCAACCGTTCGCGTCCGTGTTTGCTGTATCAAATCAAACGCTGTGCTGGGCCGTGTGTCGACCGGATTTCCAAGTCTGAATATGACGGGCTTGTTGATATCTGCCGGGACTTCCTGACCGGGCGCAGTCAGAAAATTCTCAAGCAACTCGAATCTGACATGATGGATGCGTCTGAAAAGATGGAATTCGAACAGGCCGCGATGTATCGCGACCGCATCCGTGCGCTCAGCCAGATCCGCTCGCATCAGGACATCAACCTCGAAGGTGTCGAAGAGGCCGATGTGATTGCCCTTCATCAGGAAGGCGGCCAAAGCTGCGTGCAGGTCTTCTTTTTCCGCTCGGGTTCGAACTATGGCAACCGGTCCTACTTCCCGCGCCATGAACAATCGGCCGAAATTCCCGAAATCCTGTCGGCCTTTGTCGGGCAGTTCTATGCCGACAAACCCGCCCCCAAGCAGGTCTTTCTCTCGCACGAGATCGAAGGCCAGGAACTGGTCGAAACCGCACTTGGCGTTAATAACAATCGCAAGATCGAATTGCTCGTGCCCAAGCGCGGCGGCAAGCGCAAGCTGGTCGAACATGCGCTGACCAATGCCAAGGATGCCCTTGGGCGTCGTCTGGCCGAAAGTGCTACCCAGCGCAAGCTGCTCGAAGATCTGGCCGACAAGCTTGATCTCGAAAGCACGCCCGAACGGATCGAGGTGTATGATAACTCCCACACCCAGGGCACCAACATGGTTGGCGGCATGATTGTCGCCGGGGCCGAGGGCTTCATGAAAAACGCCTATCGCAAATTCAACATCAAGGGCGATATCGCACCGGGTGATGACTTTGCCATGATGCGCGAAGTCCTGACGCGTCGCTTTGCCCGGGCGCAAAAAGAAGACCCGGATCGCGAGAACGGTACATGGCCGGACCTGTGTCTGATTGATGGTGGTCTGGGCCAGCTTGGCGTGGCGCGCGAAGTGCTCGAAGATCTCGGGATCGAAGACGTCATGCTGGTCGGTGTCGCCAAGGGTGTCGATCGTAATGCCGGCAAGGAAGTGCTGCACATTCCCGGCAAGGCGCCGGTGCGTCTCGATATGAAAGATCCGGTGCTGTATTTCATTCAGCGCCTGCGCGATGAAGCCCACCGTTGGGCAATTGGCACCCATCGCGCCAAACGCGCCAAGCAGATTGGCAAAAGCGTTCTGGATTCGGTGCCCGGTGTCGGCGGTGCGCGCAAAAAGGCGCTTTTGCATCACTTCGGTTCGGCCCGCGGGGTCGCCGATGCGGGCTTGGCCGACCTTGAAGCCGTCGATGGCATCAGTGCTGCGCTCGCTCGAAAGATTTATGATCATTTCCACGAAGGAAAGTGATCATCTCTCCCTCAGATATGCCGTTGTTCGTCCATCGAGTCATGCAGAATGCGAACGACGAAGATGTCATTGCCTTCAATGACGTAATAGATCATATGGCGCTTGTGATGATGGCAACACATGCCGGGATGCAGAAAGCTGACATCCCGACCCATGTGTGGCGAATGGACAAGGTTTTGTAGGCAGTCGCGTAAAGACAGGAAATAGTCAGTGGCCTGCTGTCTGCCAAATGTTTCGTGGGAATATCGATATATCCCCTCGAGGTCCTCATCGGCCTTTCGCGATAGGACATAGTCACCCATCGGCCAGCTTCTTTTGCGTGTCCTGAAGAATCTCCTCAGCTGAGCGCGAGCTCCGGCCGCTATTCAGGCCATCCGACAGTGCAGCTTGCAGCATTTTTTGTCTGCGTTGGTCTTGGCGGATCAGATCGCGGATATAGTCGCTGGAACTCGCATACTCTCCCTGTGCAATCTGCGTTTCGACCCATTCTCGCATCAGATCGGGCAGGGATACATTCATCGTTGCCATGAAATGCTCCATTATCTGGGTGTGGCAAATTATGCCAAATATTGCCAAAAGCGTCTATGGTGGATCATTCGGGGCTATGCTCGTTTCTGGGGTCAGGACGCATTAGTTTGATTTGAATGGCAGACGTTATGTTTGTGAAATTCTAGGAAAAGCCCGCAGGGCGGGTCGGCGTCCCGGCCAAGGGTTTTGACGAAGGAGTTTGCAAATATAACGTCTGTCCTTCGGATTGACCGGATTTGCACGGTCTACTTTGTCGCAAAACCTTGAAAGATAAATATCTTCCTGCGGCTTTGCTCCGCGTATCCGCACAAATCTGGTCAACCATTTAAACCAAATTAATGGGTCCTGACCCTATTCGCGCGACCGCTTATGCTGCCGTTTTATTGCAAATGAACACAGACCTTGTGGTCAAGGGACCAAGTCTTTAATAATTGCGCGGCTTTGGGCGGTTATGCCCCATGCCATGACTAGATCCGTGACGTCATCGCCGTAAAATCCGTCAAACAGGCCCCGTTTATGAAGAACCAGATTCCCAATCTGCTGACCATGTCGCGCATATTCGTAATCCCGGCGCTGATTGCGTCGTTTTACATCAATGGCCCGGTTGGCAACTGGATCGGCTTTGCCCTGTTTGCCTTTGCCGGGGTGACGGACTTCTTTGACGGCTATCTGGCGCGCTCGATGAATGTTGTCTCCCCGCTTGGTCGGTTCCTTGATCCGATTGCCGACAAGCTTCTGGTGGCGGCGGCCCTGATGATGATGGTGGCGTTTGAACGCATTTCCGGTTTTGCGGTATTGCCCGCCGTGATCATCATGTGCCGGGAAATCATGGTTTCGGGCCTGCGCGAACATCTGGCCGAGATCAAGGTACCATTGCCGGTCACGGTGCTTGCCAAATGGAAAACCACGGCACAGATTCTTGCGATCGGCTTCCTTCTGGTTGGCGATGCATCGCCCGAAATGATCCCCTCGATCCTGATTGGTGATATCCTGCTGTGGATTGCCGGGATCGTCACGGTTCAGACAGGCTATATTTATCTGCGCACCGGCCTCAAGCATCTCGACTAGGGCCGGACCCCAAGGTGGGACCCAAGGGCAGGACCCCATTTCACGCAATCCGGGACGGCGACCATGTCACGCGTTTCTGTTCAGCAACATGACTTTGACCCAGGTGCCGAACTTTCGGCTCTGACAGACGGGCGCACCGATATCGGGGCGGCGGTCAGTTTTGTCGGGTTGGTGCGTGATATTCATGGTGGGGAAAATGTCTCTGCCCTGACGCTGGATCACTATCCGGGTATGACTGAACGCGAACTGGAAAAGATCGCCGACGAGGCCGCGGCGCGCTGGCCGCTCGATGACATCCGCATCGTTCATCGCTTTGGCCGTATGTTGCCCGGCGAACGTATTGTTCTGGTGATTGTTTTATCCGCCCATCGCCGCGCTGCGTTTGAGGCCTGCGATTTCATCATGGATTTCCTGAAAACCCGTGCCCCGTTCTGGAAACGCGAAGAAACCCCGGATGGCGGCGATAAATGGGTCGTGGCAAAGGCATCCGATGATGCCGATGCCGACCGTTGGAAATAGCCGCTTCGACCCGCGCGCCTAAATAAACTTCGCCAGGATCGATACCAGTTTCTCAAGCCCCTGCTGCAGGGCTGCGGCATCATTGACCTGGGCGCGCAGTTTCGCCATTTCCGCGACATCCGCGTCATCGACTTCCATGGCGTTACTGAGCTGCGCTGTCTGAAGGGTGGCAAGGTGGCTGGCGGCTTTGTCCAGATGGGGTTTGGATTTGACCTGTTCGTTGATCGACGCGCCCTGATAGGTGACAGCAGCATCTGTATAGGCCTGCTGCGCATCTGCAAGCAGCTGTCCGAATGTCTGGCTCATGATGATCTCCCTGTTTCCTAGTTGGTGACGGTTTCAAGAAGCCCGGTGCCGTGTGTTGCAAGTTCTGCCGGGCTGAGGCTGCCGATCTGATCGGAAAGTTTGATGCCGTCTTCGACTGCACTGATCAGGGAAGCCATATCAAGCTTGGCGTAATTGTCGATCTGACCTTGCAGCTTGTTGCCGAGCGCCGAGGCGGTGACAAAGGCACGCAGGGTATCGGCCTGCATCGTGCTTTCATTTGCGATCAGGTTTTCCCATCTTTGCCACCAGGCCTGCACGAGCAGTTTCTCGGCTTCGGGGTTGTTGTGCTCCTGGCTTTTGATCTGATTAAGCTCGGCAATCAGCGTGCTGCGCCGGGTGATGAATTGCGGCGGGGTGCGCGCGAAATCACTGCTGATTGTCGCCAGTTGCTTGCGCAGTTTTTCAAGGATCGGGCCCGATTGCGTCACGGCCGACGCGCCAAGTACTGATCCGGCTTCGATGTTGTCGAAGATCGCGACGAACTGCTGATACTGGCTCCGCAGGTCCTTGAGCGTGCTCTGCCATTTGCGCGCGACATCCGGATCAATCTTCACTGCATCAGGATCAAGCAGAGTATCGATATTGGCGGTTGTGACCTTGCCGGTGAATGCTTCGATATTGGCAACGAACTCGCTGCGCTTGGCGCTATCGGATTTCGGGAAGGGCGCGAACTGGGTGCTATAGGCCGCGTCATAGTGATCAAACGCCTGCTCGGTCGCGCTGCCAAATTGCGTGACCGACAGTTTCAGCGTTTCGGCCTTTTGACTGCAGGCCGCAAGCAGGGTGATCACGCCGATCAGAAAGCTGCGGCGGATAAATGGTATGAGGATTGAAATGGTCATATCGGCCCCGTCTGATGATTTTGCCCGATCGGGCATCAGGTTTCAGACGGGGACGGGGTCGGTTTGTGATCTGCGCAGGTTGATTGTTTGATGAAAACGAATAATCGCGCTGATTATTTGCTCAGCATGAAAAGCGCCTGATTGCCAAAGAAGTTGGAAAAACGGGTCTGACTGCCAAGGCTGAGCTTCGAGCCCGCTTCATTCAAAACCATCATGCGTTCGATGGTCAGATTCATCTCTTCACACAGCCCGACGAAGTCCAGAACCGTGCAGAAATGGATGTTTGGCGTTTCGTACCACATGATCGGCAGGTTGGGGTTTTGCGGCATGCGGCCCCGGAACATCAGATCAAACCGCGCGCGCCAATGGCCGAAATTCGGGAAGGACACAATCGCCTGCTTGCCGATACGCAGCAACTCCGACAGCACTTCTTTCGGGCGCTGGGTCGCCTGCAAAGTCTGGCTGAGAATGGCATAGTCAAACGCGCCATCCGGGTAATCGCCGAGATCCCGGTCGGCATCGCCCTGCATCACGGGCAAACCTTGCGCGACGCAATTGCGCACCCCTTCATTGGACAGCTCAAGCCCGCGGCCATCAACCTTTTTGGTGCGGGTCAGATAGCCCAGAAGTTCCCCATCACCACACCCGATATCAAGCACCCGCGTGCCCGGATCGATCATGTCGGCAATCAGCTGCAAGTCAACGCGGATACGGTCGCTGTGCGCCGGGATGTCCGTGGCGTTTGAAATCGTTTCTTCCATGATTATTTAAGCCCCCGGCCTTCGGCGGCACCTGCGATAAAGCCGCTCAGAACCATGTGGAAATCCGGCTCATCAAGCAGGAACGCGTCATGGCCCTTGTCACTTTCAATTTCAACACAGCTGACATTGCAAGACGCCGCGTTTAGTGCATGCGCAACGATGCGGCTTTCGGCGGTGGTAAAGCACCAGTCACTGGAAAACGAGACAACACAGAACCGGGTTTTGCAGCCCCGGAACGCCTCGGCCAGACGGCCATCATATTCGAGTGACAGATCGAAATAATCCATCGCGCGCGTGATATAGAGATAGCTGTTGGCATCAAACCGGTCGACGAAGCTTTTGCCCTGATGGCGCAGATAACTCTCGATCTGGAAATCATTATCGAAGCTATAGGTGATCGCGCCACGGTTCTGCAGCTTGCGGCCGAATTTGCGATGCAGGGCCGGTTGCGACAGATAGGTGATGTGCGCAGTCATGCGCGCGACAGCCAGCCCGCGTGAGGGTTTCTTGCCTTCAAGCAGATAGTTCCCCCCACACCAGTCGGGATCGGCCATGACGGCCTGACGCCCGACTTCGTGAAAGGCGATGTTTTGCGCCGAATGGCGGAACGAGGTCGCAATCGGGGCGGCGGCGTAAACGCGCTCCGGATAGCTTTTGCACCATTCAAGAACCTGCATACCGCCCATCGACCCGCCAATCACAGCAAACAGCATATCGATGCCAAGCGCATCAATCAGCATGGTCTGGGCGCGCACCATATCGGCAATGGTGATGACCGGGAAATCAAGGCCCCACGGCTTGCCGGTTTCGGGATTGATTTCCTTGGGGCCAGTACTGCCAAGACAGCCGCCAATCACATTGCTGCAGATGACGAAATACTTGTCGGTATCAATAATCTTGCCGGGACCGACAATCTCGGACCACCAGCCTTCCTTGCCGGTGATCGGATGGACGTCATCGGCAACATATTGATCGCCTGTCAGGGCGTGGCAGACCAGAATCGCATTGGATTTATCGGCATTGAGTTCGCCATAGGTCTGATACGCCAGCGTGAAGGGGCCAAATTCCACACCGCTATCCAGGCGCAGCTTTTCCGTCTCGCCGAGCACCATGTGGTGGCCGGGAAGCGGGGGGCGCTTTTCTGTGTCGGTTGCGGTGGGCATGAATGGCGGTTTCCTTGTTTATTAGATGATTTTTCGCACAAACCGGCCCTCTGCTATCGAGCAGACGGCGCGTTTGTTGAAAATTCGCTTGTTCTAGCTATGAAGCAGAGCCGGGGTTAGTCAATCTTTTCTTTGCATTTCTGCGGCCCTGTCCTAATACTGTGCGCCGTTCAAAAGAAGAGTAGATTATGGCGTTAGAGCACCTTGCATCAAGTCGACTGCATTCTGCCGACGACAGCATTTTGTCTGGCAAGAAGATGCGCGCAGGGCGTAGCGGAGCTACGGGCAAGTGCTTCGACGCTGCCGGGCGGAATGCTGTCCCGGCCCGCAGGGTTTGCTTTTGGCGGGGTTTGGCTACGTCACATCCCTTGGACGATGCGCCGCATCGACCTGCGCGCTGTTCCTTGCCAAACCGCACGCCAAAAACAAACAGAATGGAGCCGACTTGATGCAAGGTGCTCTGAACGACAAAAATTTGGCAAATCTTGACCTGGATGACCTGCGCGGAGAGATCGACGAGATCGATCAGGCGCTGCAATCCCTGATCATTCGCCGGACCAAGGTTGTGCAGGCTGTCGGAGCCTATAAGGACCGCGTGATCGCAGCCGGTGGCAAGGTCAAGGTCCCTTATCGCCCGGCCCGCGAAGCGCGGATCATGCGCACCCTTGTCGATCGTCATGAAGGTGCCTTCCCGAAAACCGCCCTGATCCAGATCTGGCGCGAAATGATCGCCGCCGGAACGCGCCTTGAAGCGCCTTATACCGTTGCGCTTTGCCGCAATGCTGAGGGTGTGGATTGCTGGGAACTGGCGCGGCTTAATTTCGGCTGCCTGAACGAGATTGTCGAGTTTGATACCCCGCGCGAAGCATTTGGTGCGCTGGAAGAAGGGCGCGCTGCGGTCGGGGTCTTTCCGAAGCCCGAGCTGGGCGAGGCCATGCCGTGGTGGACCCACCTGACCGAGCAAAGTGCTGTGCGCGTTGTTTCCAAACTGCCGTTTGGTGGCCGCCCGGTCGGACGCGGGGAAACGACCGAAGGGTTCGTCCTGGCTGCGATTGAGCTTGAAGACAGTGGGGATGACCGGACTCTGTTTGTTGTCAGCCTGTCGAAAGAGATTTCGATGGATACGGTGCGCAAAAAAATTGCGGATGGTATCGACGGATCGGTAATCCTTGGCTTTTCTGACGATCCTGACGCAGATCGGCGTTTTGTTCTTGTTGATGTGCCGGGATTCTTTTGTAATCGCGCCGATGCGTTTCAGGCGACCCTGGATGCGCAAGGCCTTCGCCCCGAAAGTTTGCGGGTTGTCGGTGCCTATGCCGTACCGATCGCCGGAGACGCACTGAGTTAACTATGCCTGGCTGGCCATGAATGGCCGCTGTTTCCCTTGGGAGAATAATTGATGTCTGCGCCCACCCCACGCCCCGGAATTCTTGATATTGCGCCGTATAAAGGCGGCAAATCCAGTGCTGACAGTGCTCAGCGCGTGATCAAGCTGTCGTCAAACGAAGGCGCGCTTGGCCCGAGCCCGAAGGCCATGGAAGCGCTTCGCAAGTCGGCGGAACGCCTGCATCGTTATCCGGATGGTGGGTGTGACGTGCTGCGTCACAAGCTGGCAGAGAAATACGGCCTGGAATTCGATCAGCTGATCTGTGGCAACGGGTCTGATGAAATCCTGACGCTTTTGATCCGTGCCTATGCCGGTCAGGGTGATGAGGTTCTGTATTCAGAACATGGGTTCCTGATGTATCCGATCGCGTCCATGGGCGTTGGTGCGACCCCGGTTACGGCCAAAGAAACCAACATGACCACCGATGTTGATGCGCTTCTGGCGGCGGTTACCGACAAAACCAAAATCGTCTTTGTCGCCAACCCGAACAACCCGACGGGCACCTATATTTCGGATGCGGAAATGAAGCGCCTGCGCGATGGTCTGCGTGATGACATCGTTCTGGTGGTTGATGCGGCCTATGCCGAATTCATGACCGGTCAGGAAGATTATTCAGCCGGTGAAGAGCTCGTGAAAGCGGGCAACAACACCGTGATGACCCGGACATTTTCCAAGATTTATGGTCTGGGTGGTATTCGTTTGGGCTGGTGCTATGCGCCGCCGGCGATTGCCGATGTGCTGCACCGTCTGCGCAACCCGTTCAACGTGCCGCTGCCGACCCAGGAAGCTGGCGCAGCTGCCCTTGATGACGATGATTTCGTCAATGAATGCGTGCGCCACAATGCCGAAACGTTGTCCTGGTTCCGCGACGAGGTCAATGCGATCGCGGGCCTTAAGGCACATCCGAGCTACGGCAACTTCGTTCTGGTCGAATTCCCAGCGGAAGACGGCAAGAACGCCGATGCCGCCAATGATTTCATGATGGCCCGTGGCGTGATCCCGCGCAAAATCGGTGCCTATGGCCTGCCGCAGATGCTTCGTATTTCTATCGGTACGAAGGAAGAAATGGAAATCTGCCTTCAGGCCATCAAAGACTTTGTGAACGCTTAAAATGACCCATACTGCATCCCAACCGTTGTTTGAAACCGTCGCCTTTATCGGCATGGGCCTGATCGGCTCGTCCATGGCACGTCGCATCCAGCGCGACGGCCTTGCCAACAAAATCACCTGTGCGGTCCGCTCGGATGCGACCCGTGAGCGGGTGCTTGAACTTGGTATTGCCGATGAAGCCTATTGCGACATCAAGGATGCGGTTGGTGATGCGGATCTGGTCATGGTGTGCGCGCCGGTTGGTGCCAATGAAACCATTGGCGCGCAACTGACCGGCGCGCTGAAAAAAGGCGCGATTGTTTCCGACGTCGGCTCGGTGAAACAGTCCGTGATCCGCGACATTGCGCCGCATCTGGATGAAGGGGTGCATTTCGTTCCGGGCCACCCGTTGGCCGGGACCGAGCATTCCGGGCCGGATTCCGGTTTTCCGGAGCTGTTTGAACAACGCTGGTGCATCCTGACCCCGGTTCCGGGCGAGAACGAGGATGCGGTGGCGAAGGTCCGCGCGCTTTGGGAAGCCTGTGGCATGCATGTCGAATGCATGGATGCCGATCATCATGACCGCATCCTTGGCATTACATCGCATCTGCCGCACCTGATTGCCTACACGATTGTCGGGACGGCAACCGATCTTGAAGATGCGCTGCGTCAGGAAGTGATCAAGTTTTCCGCGACCGGTTTCCGTGACTTTACCCGTATCGCGGCATCTGATCCGACCATGTGGCGCGACGTGTTTTTGAATAACCGCGAAGCCGTTCTTGATGTGCTGGGTCGTTTTCAGGAAGACCTGATGGCGCTGCAACGCGCCATTCGTTGGGGGGAGGGTGACAAGCTGTTTGATCTGTTTACCCGCACCCGTGAAATTCGTCGCGGCATTGTCGATGCCGGACAGGACTTCACCAATTTCTCGGCCGAGGGTGAAGACCGCCAGAGCGATGAAAACGCCAAGAAGAAGCCTGCCGAATAGTACCATGATGCCCGATTATTCGGGATAAACCGACGGACAACAGCCCCACATGTTGCACCGTCCGGTCCAAGGGGATTGAAATGTCTGCCACCAACCACGCCGCCCTGACGCGGTTCATGCCGTTCGTCTTTGTGTTCCTGTGGAGCACGGGCTTTGTGGGTGCCAAATTTGGTCTGCCCTATGCAGATCCGTTCGTTTTCCTGTTTGTCCGATTTGTCATCGTCCTGATTTTGATGATCCCGGTCATCTTTTTGATGGGGGCGAAATGGCCAAAAACCTGGCGCGAGGCCGCCCATATCGGCACCACAGGTGTTCTGGTACACGGGGTTTATCTTGGCGGGGTGTTCTGGGCGATTGATACCGGATTGCCTGCGGGGCTTGCGGCCCTGATTGTCGGGTTGCAGCCGGTTGTGACGGCATCTGTCGTCGGGTCGCTTCTGGGCGAGCGGGTCTCAATACGCCAGTGGGGCGGCTTGATCCTTGGCCTGATTGGTGTGGCATTGGTGCTGTTGCCCAAGATCGGCGACGGTGTGGGCATTACCGCATTTGGCATTGGATTGGCGGTTGCTGCCCTGCTTGGCATGACGGCGGGGACACTTTATCAAAAACGGTTCTGCACAGGCATGGACCTGATGAGTGGGACAGTCGTGCAATATGTTGCCGCCAGTGTTTTTGTCGGGGTTATTGCACTGTTCAAAGAGCCGCTGACCGTTGAATGGAGCATGGATTTCATTCTTGCCATGGCGTGGCTGGTACTGGTTCTGTCCATCGGGGCGATCATGCTGTTGATGGTTCTGATCAAGCAGGGTGAAGCCACCCGTGTGGCCAGCATGTTCTATCTTGTGCCCCCGACAGCGGCGTTCTTTGCCTGGGTTCTGTTTGACGAGCAACTGGGCGTTCTGGGATTTGCCGGGTTCGCGATTGCCGCCCTTGGGGTGGCATTGGTGATCATGAAGCGATAGGGTCCAACTAATCAAATCAGCAAAAAGCTGTTGGAGGAAAGTTTGACGGGCGCCCGCGAAAAATGGGTTTTTGGATATGGTTCGCTTCTGTGGCGGCCCGGTTTTGAGTTTGCCGAGTGCGCGCGTGCGTTGCTACCGGGCTACCACCGGTCGTTCTGCATCTATTCCCATCATTACCGCGGCACCCCGGAAAATCCCGGTTTGGTTCTTGGCCTGAACAAGGGCGGGGAATGTGTCGGTAACGCGTTTCGCATCACGCCGGAAAACTGGTCAAAGGTGAAAGCCTATCTTGATGAGCGCGAACTTGTAACCAACACCTATATTCCGGCGGATGTCGAGGTCGAGCTTGATGACGGGCGCAAGGTGATTGCGCACACCTATGTTGCCGATCCCAGCCATGAACAATATGCCGGGAACCTGCCGGTGCGCACGGCCGTCGAGATCATTGTGGCGGCCCATGGCAATGTCGGTCCGAACCTTGAATATCTTGAGAACACGGTCAGCCATCTCGACGAGATGGGCATCATTGATCCGCCGCTGCATGATCTGATGGATCTGGTCCGCCGCGAATATGGCGAGATCAACATGGGGGCGGGTATCTGATGCGCCAGTCCAGCGGAAGCGCCGTTTCTTCCGGTCAGAGTGGTGCGCAAACACCCATGACCGTGGCCTATATCATGTTGGTGTGCTGCACGTTGATGTGGGGGTCAAACCACGTCGTGGCACGCGGCATCAACGAAACTGTGCCGTTTGAAGCGCTTTCGTTCTGGCGCTGGATCGTCGCGATCTGCCTGTTGCTGCCGTTTTGTGCCAAATATCTGCGTCGTGACCTTGCGATCATGTCCGAACACAAACTGTCGATGTTCTTGATCGGCTTTACCGGTGTGTTCCTGTTTTCGGTGGTGATTTATCTCGCGGCCTATAACACGACGGCGGTCAATACGGGGCTTTTGAATGCGACGACCCCGATCTGGGTGTTGTTGTTTGCAGCCCTTTTAACCGCCGACAAGCCACGCCTTGGTCAATGGCTGGGTGTGCTGATTGCCGGGGCGGGGACCGCGACCATCATCGCCAAGGGCGATCCGTCGGTTTTTGCCCGGATGGATTTCGTTCTGGGTGATGTTCTGGCGATGATGTCGGCCATGGTCTGGGCGGCTTATTCGATGTTTTTAAAACGCGCCCCCAAAGGTGTGCATCCGCTCAGCCTTGTGTTCGTTTCCGCCCTGATCGGTTTGTGCTTCTTGACCCCGCTTTATATCTGGGCGCTGGTGGTGGATGAAAAGCCGTTCTTCACCACCCTTGATCCGGTTTGGCCCGATATGCTCAAGATTTTCTATATCGGGGCGGGCCCGGCGTTTCTCGGCTATATGTTCTGGAACAAGGGGGTGTCGATGGTCGGCCCGGCCAAGGCCGGGGTGTTCATGTATCTGATCCCGGTCTGTTCAAGCGGCCTTGCCATCGCCTTTCTGGGCGAGGCGCTGCATCTTTATCATCTGGCGGGGATCATCCTGATTGTTTCGGGCATCTGGCTTGTGACCCGCAAAAAGACAGAGCGCGTTCGCGTCACAAAGCCATAAGAAAAAGCCCGCACACCAGATGGTTTTGCGGGCTTTTTGCATACGACTGCATCGGATCAGGATGCGTTGTCTTTTGCTTCGAGCTTGTCTTCTTTTTCCTGCTCTGCCGCGATGTCATCAGAGGTGAGCATCGGGAGCTGGAATTCCGTTTGTGCCTCTGCCTCGAGCTCGCGGGTGCGGGTATCAATGCGGTGCTTGATTTCCTTCATGAAGGTCTTGCGATCCAGTCCGACTTCCATGGCAGGCAGGAATTCCATGGTGACCCGACCACCATATTTCATGAAGCTGTCGCGCCCCCAGAACATGCCGGAATTGAGTGCAACCGGAATGACCTTGGTATCGGGGAAGGCTTTATAAAGCGCAAAAATGCCCGGGTGATACGGGCGGTTGGAACCCGGAGGGGTTCGCGTGCCTTCGGGGAAGATGACCACCTGACGGTTTTCTTCCAAGGCCTTGCCAGCCCCCTTGATCATGTCCTTGAGGGCAGCACTGCCCGCCGAGCGATCAACGGCGATCTGGCCCGACAGAACAAGGAACTGTCCGACCAGCGGAATGCGTGTCAGTTCCTTTTTCAGGATATAGGCCGGATCGCTGACCACGGTGTGGAAGGTCAGAGTTTCCCAAGCCGACTGGTGTTTGGCGACAATGATGCAGGGACCACTGGGCAGATTTTCCAGACCGGTAAAGCGTTTGCGCATGCCAACCGAATAGCGCAGCGCCAATTGGGTCAATCGACACCAGGCATGCCCGACAAACTGGTTGGCCTTGCGGCCACACACCATCAAGGGCATCAACACAATGCACAGAATGGCAGTGCCGCCGAAAAACAACACGTTAAAGAGCAACGCGCGCAAAGCAATCATTCAGACAAAATCCTTCATGGGCCGAAATATCCGCTGTTTGTAACAGCAATATGACGATCAGAAAATGCCGATTGTTCAGCCATCCTTGCCCGTGACATTGGATGCGGAATAATCATCAAGGTCCGGGGCGTCGCCGGATGTTCCGCCGGGGCTGCGCAGGGCCTTGCGGTCGCCGTTCGGCAACCAGTTGAGCAAGGTGTTGCGCAGGCTGGCAAAAACATACTTGTTATATTCGCTGGCGATCAGTGCGGTGCTGCCCGGGAAGCGCCACCAATTGTCGATTTTGACATTATCGGGAAAGACCGGGTGGGCGATGATTTCGACATCGGGCATCAGGCTTTTGAATTCCAGAAGCGATCTTGGCATGTGGTAATTGGCTGTGACGATGCGCAGGCTTTTATAGTCTTCCTCATATATCCAGACCGCCGTTTCAATCGCATTGCCACGCGTGTTTTCCGCGACATGGCCCAAAACGACGCAGCATGAAATCAGACGCGGGTCGGATTTGCCAACCGAGAGCAATTCATCGACTTCAACACCGCGATAGACACCCGATATGAACAGCTTGTCGGCAAGACCGCGCACCAGAAGACGACGACCTTCGGACAGGCGTTCGCTGCCACCGGTCAGAACGACAATGGCGTCGGTTTTTTCGGTCGGGCTATCGACGGCCTTGGGGATGTAATCGACATACCACACAAAGCCCGCCGCCCAGATCAGCCCGCAGACAATCAGGGTCGAAAGCAAAAAACGAAACCGCCGGAAGCGGCGGCGATGCTGCACACTAAGCGGGGGCTTGTTCATGAATGCGTGCCTAAGTGGGGGCGATCTGGCATGAATTCGGAACTCCTGAGAGGGCCAAGGCCATGATCCCGAAAGGGAAGTGATAACAACCGACTATACGAAGACCATCAACGGGTTACAACATCCGTTGTAGGACACGCAGTACGGTTCGGGTGGCGGTGATGCCCGCGACCATCGCAACAATGAAGGGAATGGCGACGATCAGGCCGATAAAGGTCGGGCTGAGAACAAGGGACGGAACCGGCCAGCCCGCACGCATGCCAAGCCAGCCGATCAGGGCCGATACCGGCAGCGCAATCAGAAGACCGATCAGCGCACCAAAGAAGGCCAGGCGTTGATTGTGACGGCCGAACTGACGGGCGATATAGCCATCCTGTGCCCCGATCAGATGCAGCAATTCAATGATGCGATGATGGATCGAAAGCCCGGACCGGGTGGCAAAAACCACCGACAGCATGGTCGCGCCAAACAGCACAAGGATCAAAACGACGAGTGCGAGTTCGACCGAAAAGGCAACATCGGCAATGCGTTCAATCCAGATGCGGTGATCATCAAGCACGGCTTCGGGTGCGACAACGTCCAGACGCCGTTCAAGGGCATCAAAGTTAAAGCCGGTTTCAGGCGTGATTTCGATGATGCGCGGAATGGGCAGTTCGCTCACAACCTCGTCCGGACCCAGCCATGGTTCGAGCAGGGCGGCCATGGTGTCGGCGCTGAGTTCCTCGATCCGTGCAATGCCGGGCAGGGGGGAAATCTGTTCGATGATGGCATCCACGGTGCCTTGCAGGGCTTCTTCGCGTTCAGCGGGGGATTTGTTGGCAAGCTCGGTCGGGGGGACCTGGATCGACAGGCTGCCTTCGATCTGGCCCGACCATTGGCCGACACTGTCATGCAGGGCCGCCAGCCCGACAATCGAGAAGGTCAGAAGCGCAACCATCAGGGCGACGATGCTCGGCAAGAAGCGCGAGGAAGAGTCGCTTTCAAGAGGAAGGTGCGATGGTGGTGCGCGAAATGCCATGATCGTGTGTTGGTCCTGTTGATCCCGTTTACGAGTCTTGAAGGTTAAGAGGCCTGGCGTTAGCCGCTGTTGGTGACGTCATGCAAGGTACCACCTTCGAGCAGCCATTGGGTATGGCCAAAGCGGCGGACAAGATTACGGTTGTGGGTAGCGATCAGTACGGTGGTGCCGAGTTTGTTGAGCTCTTCAAACAGATAAAGCAACCGCATGGCGATTCGGTCATCGACGTTACCGGTCGGCTCATCGGCCAGAAGCAGGGCCGGGCGACCAATGACGGCACGCGCGATGGCAACACGCTGTTGCTGGCCACCAGACAGGCGCGAGGGCGGTGCATTGACGTGATCGCCAAGCCCAACCCATTCGAGAAGTTCGGTGACGTTTTTGCGAATCTGCAGGTCTTCGACGCCGGCCACACGCAGCGGCAGGGCAACGTTTTCGAATGTGGTCAGGTGGTTGATCAGGCGGAAATCCTGAAACACCACACCGATCTTGCGGCGAATCGCGGGCAGTTCTTCACGCGGGATGCGGATATTATCGCGCCCGAAGATCGAAATTTCGCCCCGTGTCTGACGCAGTGCCAGATATAAAAGCCGCATCAGGGTCGATTTGCCCGCGCCCGATGCGCCGGTCAGGAAATGAAAACTGCCGCGGCCCAAAGAAAAATTGAGGTCGCGCAGGATTTCCGGTCCGGATTCATAGCGGACTCCGACATTCCTGAAACTGACGACGTCGGTCAAAACTCTTGCTCCATCTGGGCGAATGACGGTCTTTGCGGGCAGAAGGCTTGGGTTGGGACCCTAGCAGTTTATAGCGGCTTTCTCCATTATCTGACAGGGTTGGAAAGCGGCCTTGTCATGACAATATCGAAAATGAATTAACCGGTTAGAACGGTTTCTTGTCTATTTTAGGGTGTCATGAACAGCGGGGCTATCCGGTGGTTTGACACCCAAATCCGGGCAGCTTCTGTTATCTGTGCTTAACAGTCTGTTAAATCGCGGCTATTTACATATAGTGTAAGTCTTCACTGACGGCACAGGGGGACCGTCAGTCGCGATCAGCTACTTGCCTTCCCCCGTGTTTGACGCCGCCGTCATCGATATGCCAGGTTTGCAATGATCATTACTTGCCCAGAGTGTTCCAAGAAATACTCAGTTAAGACAGAAGCAATCGGCCCCAAGGGCCGAACCGTGCGCTGTAAAAGCTGCGGCAATAGCTGGCATCAGGACCCGCCCGGCGCAAAGAAGGCTGCCCCGGCACCTGCACCGGCTCCGGAAAGTGATATCCCGGCCCCGTTCAACGAGGAAGGATCGCTTGGTGCTGATTTCAATGCAGATCAGATGGGCGGAGCGCCGGTTGATCCGGGCTTTGAAGAAGCCGACAAAATTCCTGATCCGCCCCCGATTCCCCAGCAGCTGATTCGCAACAATCCCAAGCCGGAGCCCAAAAAGAAAAAGGGCATCATTGGCTGGATCATCTTCCTGCTGTTGCTTGGCGGGATTGGTGCGGGCGGATATTTCGCCAAGGACCAGATCATCGAGATGTGGCCGCCGATTGCCAAGGTCTATGACATGGTCGGGCTTGATGTCCCGCATGTGGGCGAGGGTCTTGATATCCGCGAACTGCCGCCGACCCGTGAAGAAGAAGACGGTGTTGATGTGCTCGTGGTTCGGGCCGAGATCGTCAATGTCAGCGAAGAGCCGCGTGCGCTTCCTTACCTTCTGATCGAGCTGCTTGATCCGCTTGATCGTGTGGTTCAGCGCAAGAAGGTGCCGCTGATTTATGATGAATCGCTTGTCTCGACCGGTGCGGAAATGCCGATGGAGCAGCAGATGCTGCCGACCGGCGAAAGCATGCAGGTCGAAACCAAGATCCGCCGTCCGAACCCGACGGCAACCCGTTTGCAGGTGACGTTCCTTGATCCGCGTGAGGCGATTGAGCCTTAAGCGATCCGGGCATGACCCATGAAATGAGAAAGGCAGCACACTGCGTGCTGCCTTTTTTGTTTGCGGGCAGGGCCGGATGATCAGAACCGTTTGAGCAAGCGGTCGATATATTCCTGTTCGATCTGTGGGCGGTCCGGGTCGCCGGACCGACGGCGGAGTTCCTGCAAGATGCGCCAGGCGCGCTCAAGGGTGTTTACATCCGGGATGATGGTGGTGCCATTGCCGCCGACTGGTCGGCCGAGCGGGTCCCGGCGGCCCGATCCATCAAGATCTTCGAGCATCGGGGCCATCTGGCTTAGACCTTCGAGCGCGCGGCTGATCTCGCCAATGCCCTGTTGCAGGGCGTCCATGGCCTGGCGCTGGTATTGCAGCGCCTCGTGCGAGCGATTGTGTTCCAGCGCATCGGCAGCACCGCGCATGGCATCAATCACCGAATTCATGCCGCTGACATCGCCAAACTGACCAAGACCGGGATCGTTGAGAATTTGACCGGCATCATCGGCAAGCCCCTGTTGCTGGCTGGCGCGCGGGCCGTTGCCGTTTTGGGTGGAGGCATTATCCCCGTCATTCATCAGGTCCTGCTGACGGCGCGACAGATCACGCATACCATCAAGCATCTCGCGGAGCGTCGAGGTAATATCCATGCCGCCTTCGCCGGTGGTGACCTGCATGTTTTCGACAAGTTCACGCAGACGATCAATCAATTGCCGTGCCTGATCACGGGCACCCGCCCGCATCAGGGCGTCGATCTGATCAATGATGCGCGACAGGTCCTGTTGTTCCAGCGTCGCACTGGCGGCCGGTTGTTCTTCGGTTGCTTCGGGGCTTTCGCGCATCAGGGCGGCGAGATATTCATTGAGTGCCTGTCGGTATTCATCAATCAGTTGCGCGATTTCGCTTTCGGTGACGTCCGGGTTCGCCAGTGCTTCAAGCAGGCGTTCCTCGGCCTCCATCAGGTTGCGTTCGGCGATGCCGTATGAGCCACGCTCGATCTCCTCGGCAACGTGCCAGAGAAGGCCTGCGACATCCTGATGGGTGTCACGGTTATGCAGGTTGGCGGCCAGCCGGTTCTCGGCGACCGAAAGGGTCAGGAAAACGCCAAGATGGCCGTTAAAGGCCTGCGGGGCGAACAGGATCGGCAACAAGGCATTGTGCATCTCAAGAGCGCGGTCGGGATAGCGCAGCAAGCCACGTCGGATGGCAATCAGCTTTTGCGCCACCGGATGGCTGAATTCGCGTTCGGGCAGCATCAGGGATCGGATATCGCTTTCGCCGCGCTGATCGGCATTATCGCGCGAGACCATCTGAATATTGACTGGCAGGCCCGCCCAGGGATGGGCAACAAGGTCGACAAAGCGCGGGCCGTCGATGCGGGTCGGCATGGCGCCGGCACCCACAGTGCTGCCCGTGCCAGCCGCGTCGCCCTTAAGATCAATCACGACCTGCTCAATCGGGCCATATTGCTTGATCGTGCCATCTTCGGCCGCAGGCGTGATGACAAGATCAAGACTGGCGAGGCCGTAATCGTCACTGGCAACATAATCAAGACGGACGTGATCACGGCGGGTGACGGTGGGCGGGCTGACAAAGGACAGGCTGGGGACGTTATCGGCCAGAAGTTCGATATTCAGTGTCAGACGATCATTGCCCCAGACCGATATGCGCCACTGGCCGGGCTGATCGATGGCCGTCGAAAGCACATAGCTGTTTTCACCGCTTTCGGTGAAGGCCTGTTCACCGCCGGGCTTGGTCAGGGTCGGTTCCCAGATGCTCGATATGCTGCCATCCAAGGTCGAGCCCGCCGGGACCTGAACGGTCATGACATCACTGGTACGGGCCGATGTGCTGTCGGCATCTTCGTCCGTGCGGTTGGCCGCATCATCTGAGAGCGAACTGAATTGCAGGATGCGCGGGATTTGCCCGGTATAGGCCGGCGGGGTAACCCACAGGGTGGCGGTGAAGTCGGCAGCGCCAAGTCGTTGAAGCGGGCTAAAGGCCTTTGAAAAGCGTTCGGTGACATGATCCGTCCCGGTCATGAGGCCGACAAACAGCAGCAAGACCGGAATGGCGGTCAGGCCAAATCGGTCAACATGCGTAATGGTGGGCCGGGGACGCGATAGCCGGAGCTTGGCAAGTGCGGCTTCATGCAGGCCAAGCTGACGCTGCCAAAGAAGGCTGGTTAGCGGATCGTCGGTTTCGGGGATGTGATCTTCAAGGCTTTGCAGCGGGTTGTTATCAAGATGGTTGTCGATCTCGATCCGGTGCAGGACATCGCGCCGGGTCGGCATTTTGAAATTGCGCCAGGGCGCAACCACCGAAACCATGACTGCGACCGACAGGATCGACAGCAACATGATATGCCCGGTGGCAGGCAGAAGTTCGAACGCGCCGGTCAATGTCAGGCCAACCACCAGAAGCCCGATCGACAGGGCCGGGATCAGGCAGGGCCAAACAGATTCCCACACCATCACCATGCGCGTCTTGCGCACATGACGTTCCATCTCGGGATAGGGTGGTATCAACGACATGGGTTTGGTGGTCCCTGCTTGCCGACAGTGCGAGCATTGTAGCGCATATTCTAGAGCAATTTCCGTTTAGATCGAAACGTTTTGCCGGAGGCATTCTTCTGTCCTGCAAGGAAAGGATCGCCGAGCGTAGCGGTGCTACGGTCAAGACCCTTGACGCTGCGGGGCAGAAGAATGTCTCGGCCCGAAGGGTTCGGTTTGGCGATGTTTTGCGGCGTTACACCGCTTGAACGATGCCCCGCATCGCCCTTGCGCGCTGTGCCTTGCCAAACAGTGCGCCAAACACGAACAAAACGCTTCGATCTAAACGGAAACTGCTCTAGCACAACCCGCTTTTTTAAAGCTTGGGGTTTTGCGTGGTCGGGTCAAGCAGTTCGGGCGTTTGGCGCAAAATAAAAGGGCGGCTGGCTTGTGGCCAACCGCCCCGAAAGCAGGCCTGATACTTTGCCTTATGCGTTGCTCAGCCAAGAGGGCACCTGATCCATGTTGATCAGATCATCGATTTCCTGACGTGGGCGGACGATGGCGAAGTTGTTGCCTTTAACCAGCACTTCCGGCGTCAGGGCGCGGGTGTTGTAGGTTGAAGACATCACCGCGCCATAGGCCCCGGCTGACATCACAGCGACCAGATCACCGGCCTTGAGATCATCGGGAAGGTCGCGGTCCTTGCCAAACGTGTCGCCGGTTTCACAGACCGGGCCGACCACATCGACCTTGACCTGTTTGTCGTCTTCAGACTGTTCATCGACCGGGATGATTTCGTGATAGGCGCTGTAAAGCGTCGGGCGGATCAGGTCGTTCATCGCGGCATCGAGAATGACAAAGCGCTTGGCTTCGCCTTCCTTGATATACATGACGCGCGAAACCATGATCCCGGCATTGCCGGCAATCAGACGGCCGGGCTCAAGCGTGATGTGGCAACCAAGATGGCCGACGGTTTCACGCACCATCTGGCCATAGGCATCGGGCAGCGGCGGTGTTTCGCCCTGATAGGCAATACCAAGACCGCCACCGAGATCGAGATTGCGGATATCGATGCCCTCGGAGCGCAGCTGTTCGACGAGGTCGGCCAGACGCGTAAATGCCTCGCGGAACGGGGCAAGGTCGGTCAGCTGGGAGCCGATATGCATGGCGATGCCGGTGACTTCGATGCCGTCCATGGCGGCCGCGTCGCGATACACTTCAATCGCACGGGTCCAGTCGATGCCGAATTTGTTTTCGGCCTTGCCGGTTGCGATCTTTTCATGGGTTTTGGCATCAACATGCGGGTTCACGCGCAAGGCAATGCGGGCCTTTTTGCCCATGCTGATGGCAACGTCATTCAATTCGACCAGTTCGGGAATGCTTTCGACATTGATCTGGGCAATGTCGGCCTCAAGGGCTTCGCGCATTTCCGCATCGGCCTTGCCGACACCCGAAAAGATGATCTTTGCCGGATCCATGCCCGCACGCAGCGCGCGGCGCATTTCCCCAACCGACACCACGTCTGCACCCGCCCCAAGATTGGCAAGGGTCTTCAGAACCGCCTGGTTGGAGTTTGCCTTGACGGCAAAGCAGATGGTGGCGTCCAAGCCGTCGAATGCGTCGGCATAGACATTGTAGTGGCGTTCAAGGGTCGCGGTCGAATAGCAGAAGAACGGGGTGCCGACCTTGTCGGCCATTTCCCGGATCGAGACGCCTTCGGCGTAAAGTTCGCCGTTGATATATTCAAAATGGTTCATTGGGCCGGGTAATCCCTTGGATATTCGTAACCTTTGTCGGTCGGCGGTTCGAGCGGGCCTTTTTTGCCGCACGCCGCAACCGACAGTCCCAGCATGATGGCCAGCGTGACCACGGTGCCGCGTTTCAACAGGCTGTTGTTCATTTCAGAAACCTTTCCTTTGCGGCCGCAACGGATTCCTTCACACGCACCGGGGCTGTGCCACCAAAGCTTTGGCGGGCGGCAACCGATGCCTCGACGGTCAGGACGTCATAAACCGCATTGGTGATCTTGGGCTCGATCCCCTGCAGATCATCAAGGGACAGCTGATCAAGATCGCAGCCCTTGGTTTCGGCAAGTTTCACGGTCGCGCCAACAACATGGTGGGCATCGCGGAACGGCATGCCCAGTTCGGCAACCAGCCAATCGGCAAGGTCGGTCGCGGTGGTGTACCCCGCACCGGCAGCGGCGCGCATGTTATCGGCAAAGACTTTCATGTCGGCGATCATGCCGGTCATGGCGGCAACACACAGACCAAGATGGTCATGGGCCTCAAAGACCGGTTCCTTGTCTTCCTGCATGTCCTTGGAATAGGCCAGCGGCAGGCCCTTCATCGACAGCATCAAACCGTTATAGCAGCCAACAATGCGCCCGATTTTGGAGCGGATCAGCTCAGCCGCATCCGGGTTGCGTTTTTGCGGCATGATCGACGAGCCGGTCGAGAATTTGTCCGACATGCCGATAAAGCGGAACTGGGCAGAGCACCAGATGACCATTTCTTCGGCGAGACGCGACAGATGCATGGCGGCAATCGATGCGGCATTGAGATATTCAAGCGCAAAGTCACGATCCGAGACGGCATCTAGCGAGTTCGCCGTCGGGCGATCAAAGCCAAGCGCGCTTGCCGTCATGTGACGGTCAATCGGATAGGGCGTACCGGCAAGGGCGGCAGAGCCCAGCGGGTTTTCATTGATGCGCGTGCGGCAATCGGCAACGCGCCCGCGATCACGACCAAACATTTCGACATAGGCCAGAAGATGATGACCAAAGGTGACCGGCTGGGCTGCCTGCAGGTGGGTGAAGCCCGGCATGATGGTTTCAGCATGGGTTTCAGCCTGCGTGATCAGGGCGTCCTGAAGGCCCTTAAGGCCAGCTTCGAGATCGCCAAGTGCGACGTCACGGACCCAGAGTTTGAAGTCGGTCGCGACCTGATCATTGCGCGAGCGCGCGGTATGCAGGCGACCAGCCGCCGGGCCGATCAGTTCGCGCAGGCGGCTTTCAACGTTCATGTGGATGTCTTCAAGGGCAGCGGAAAACTTGAACTCGCCGCTCTCGATTTCTTGAAGAATCTGGTCTAGACCGTTGGTTATCTTTTCGCCATCTTCTGCAGGAATGATGTTCTGCTTGACCAGCATGGCGCAATGGGCCTTTGAGCCCTGAATGTCCTGGGCGTAAAGGCGTTTGTCAAAGCCGATGGAAGCATTGATTTCTTCCATGATGGCTGACGGGCCTGCTTCAAAGCGGCCGCCCCAAAGGGAGTTTGCGTTTTTCTGGTCAGTGGCGTTTTGGTCGGTCATCGTGATCCGCAGTCTTGGAAAGGTGGGTGTTGTGAAAGCATTGCTTCGTTACGTAAAACTTGGCGTGATTGTCGCCATCTCGGGCATTTATGCAACCCCTGCCTTTGCTGATACGCAATTCCCGCAAGAACTTTCAAAGATGGTCGTGCCATCGGACGGTGGTTCTTTGCCCGAAGATCTGGCGTTTGTCGATGAAAATGGCAATGAGGTCGCATTTAACAGCCTGAAAGGACAGGTTGTTCTGGTCAATCTGTGGGCGACCTGGTGTGTGCCATGTGTCAAGGAAATGCCCGATCTGGATCGCTTGGCTGTTGAAATGGCCGACAAGCCGTTTCGGGTTCTGGCCCTTAGTCAGGACCGCGGCGGGGCAGATGCCGTCAAAGAATTCTTTGATGAGAATGGAATCGAGAACCTTGATGTGGTTCTTGATCCGCGCGGGGCGCTTGCACGCAGCATGGGCGCACGTGGCCTTCCGACCAGTTTTGTTTATGATGCCAAGGGTGAACTGCGCGGCAAGCTTGAAGGCATTGCGCGCTGGGACGCGCCAGCGGTGATCAACTATTTCGATGCGTTGATTGATCAGACGTCCTGAGGATTTCGGGGTCGATTTCTAGGCCGTGCGGGTTTCAATCAGGTTCAGAACATCTTCAAGAAGCGGTGCGGCATCGGCCGCGCCATTGCTTGTCGTGGCAAGTGCGCCGGTCGCACAGGCAAAGCGCACAGCATCATCAAGGGCCTGCCCACCATGCAGGGCAACCGCGAGCCCGGCATTAAAGCAATCCCCGGCGCCGACCGTATCAATCGTGTCGACGTCAAAGCCCGGGACCATCCCGGTTTGCCCGTTTGATGAATAAAATGCTCCAGCACCGCCCATTTTGAGGATGACGGTTTCCGGGCCCATTTCATGGAGCTTGAGGCTGGCGGCACGCGCGGTGGCGCCGTCCACCGGTTCAATCCCGGTCAGGGCCAAGCATTCGCTTTGGTTCGGGGTGACGATATGGGTGAGTGCGAGCAGGTCCCGCATGACGACCAGATCGGCAACCGGGGCCGGGTCGAGCATGACCTTTGCATTGCCTTCACGGGCATATTTGATGGCGCAATCAATGGCGACCACCGGGCATTCCAACTGCAACAGCAAATAGTCGCAATCGCGCAGGTAACCCTGTTTTTCATAAAGGTCGGAACGGGTCATGGTCATGTTGGCGCCGCCAACCACCGTGATCATGTTTTCGCCCGCCTCATCAATCGAGATCAGGGCAATACCGGTTTGCGCTTCGTTGGCGACGATCAGATGGGTGGTATCCAGCCCCTCAGCGGCAAGCGTTTCAATCAGCTGGTTGCCCAGCATGTCATCACCGATTTTGGAGATGAAGACGGGATCAACCCCAAGCCGTGCAACCGCAAGCGCCTGGTTACAGCCCTTGCCGCCCGGCCCGGTTTTATAGCCCTGGGAGGATACGGTTTGTCCCTGTACTGGAAGCTTTGCCACACGGGCGGCGAAATCAAAGTTCGAGCTTCCAACCACTGCAATCGTCATGTCTGTCCTTGCTTGTAAATTAATGCCATTATTTTGATGTTGGCACCCGGGAGGGGGTTTAAAAGGCGCGACTGGAAAATTTCGCCAAGATCGCAAAATTTTCTTTAAAAACAGTCCTTTAACCTATCCCTTGGATGGGGAATAGTAGCCCTAATTCGGGGTGAATTCGTCTGAAAGGGCGGCGTAGATACGCTGGAACTTGGCAAAGCGGGGTTGATAGGCCTCGTGGTGGGCCAAATCGGGCTCCATCACTTCCTCGATCGACGGTTTGACGCAGACATCCGCAACCGCCTCGTTCGTCAGGGCCAGACGGGCGAGTCGGGCTGCACCAAAGGCCGGGCCCTTGGTTGCCCCTTCATAACGGGCAAGCGGTTTGCCAAGGATATCGGCGATCAGCTGAATCCAGTATCGGCTGCGTGCGCCGCCACCAATCACGCCCGGCAGATCGCAGTGGGTTCCGGCCTTATTCAGGCGGGACTTGGCGTCACTTAATGCAAAGCCGACCCCTTCCAGCACCGCCTGAACCATGGTTTCGCGGTCGGTATCGCTGCCCAGACCAAAGAACACACCACGGGCATGCGGATTGTTGTGCGGGGTGCGTTCGCCGTTGAGGTAGGGCAGGAACAGGACGTCCGAGGGGGCGTCGTGCTGTGCCTCGACCCGGTTGAGCAATGCGGTAATGTCGGCCTCGCCCAGAAGGTCGGCCGCCCATTTCAGGCAACTGGCGCCGTTTAGCAGAACCGCCATCTGGAACCAGTGGTTCGGGATGGCATGGGCAAAGCTGTGCAGGAGTTCTTCGGGCTTGGGACGGTATTTGTCCGAGGCGACAAAGATCTGTGACGAGGTGCCCAGCGAAATGAAGCCATCGCCATGGGAAACCGCTCCGACCCCAATGCCACCGGTTGCCGCATCACCGCCACCCCCGGCAATGATGACGTTGTTCCGCATACCCCAGCGGTCGGCCAGTGTTGCGCGCAGTGTGCCGGTAACGTCCGATCCCTCGACCAGATGCGGCAGTTGATCGCGGGTCAAGCCGCAGGCTTCGATCGCACTTTGGTTCCAGCTTCGGCTTTGTTCATCAAGCCACAGCGTGCCTGCGGCATCCGACATTTCAGTGGCCTTGTCACCTGACAGGCAAAAGCGGATGTAATCCTTGGGCAGCAGGATGGTTCTGATTTTGGCAAAGATGTCGGGTTCGTGTTTTTGCAGCCAGATCAGTTTTGGCGCGGTTATGCCCGACATGGTGGCGACACCCGCGCGTTGCCCAAGATCGGGCAGGGCGGCATCAAGTTCGGCGCATTCGCGGGTGGCGCGACCATCATTCCACAGGATCGCCGGGCGCAATGGCGTGTCATCGCTACCGAGCAATGTCGCGCCATGCATCTGGCCCGAAAGGCCAATGGCACGGGTCGCGGCAATGGCCGCGGGGTTTTGGCGCTGCAAGGTGTCGATGGCCTTCTGGGTGGCGTCCCACCAGTCGTACGGGTTCTGTTCGCTCCAAAACGGGTGGGGGTTCGATATGGACAAGGGGATATCGGCCTCGGCACGGGTTACCGAGTTTTCGTCAATCAGCAGTGCCTTGACTGCCGATGTGCCGACATCAATTCCGAGATACATTTTCGGACGGCCTCCTGAAACCGCTTTGATTTTTCCCTACATCGTGATTGTGCGGGTTTTAGTAGTCTCTATTCGAGATGCTTGTCGCGTTGATTGCAACAAAAAAAGCCGCTGCGGGGCAGCGGCTTTGATGTCTTGATGCCAATGACGACCAGCGATCCCTTAGCGGGTCGGGGTCGGTTCATCACCGCTATAGTCATAGAAACCACGGCCAGCCTTGCGGCCAAGCCATCCGGCTTCGACATATTTGACCAGAAGCGGGCACGGGCGATACTTGGTATCGGCCAGACCATCATGCAGGACATGCATGATCGACAGGCAGGTATCGAGACCAATAAAGTCGGCCAGCTGCAGCGGACCCATCGGATGGTTCGCACCCAGACGCATCGCGGTATCGATGGACTCGACGTTTCCGACACCTTCGTAAAGGGTGTAGATCGCCTCGTTGATCATTGGAAGCAGGATACGGTTGACGATAAAGGCCGGGAAGTCTTCGGCACTTGCCGTATTCTTGCCGAGCTTTTTGGTCAGTTCGTGAATGGTGCGATAGGTGGTTTCGTCCGTCGCAATACCGCGGATCAGTTCCACCAGCTTCATCAGCGGTACCGGGTTCATGAAGTGCATGCCCATGAACTTCGCCGGGCGGTCGGTATAGGACGCCAGACGGGTGACCGAGATTGATGACGTGTTGGTCGCGATGATCGCTTCCGGGCCAAGCACCGGGCACAGAGCCTTGAAGATCTGTTTTTTGATCTCTTCGTTCTCGGTGGCCGCTTCGATGACCAGATCACAGTCAGACAGGAAGGAATATTCCGTTCCGGTTGAGATCAGCTTCAGCGCAGAATCTTTTTGCGCTGCAGTAATAATCTCTTTTTTGACCTGGCGGTCCATGTTCTTTTCCATCACGACGATGGCCTTATCAAGGGCATCCTGCGAGATGTCGAGAATTCGGACGTCGTAGCCGGCAAGGGCGATCACATGTGCAATGCCATTGCCCATCTGACCGGCGCCGATTACGCCAATGGTTTTAATATCTTCTAGCGAAGCCATTTGTTCCCCACTCGTCCCCAAGGGTCAAAACAAGAGTATGCGCTGTTTTGACCCTAACGGGGATCAGATTATTTGTCGAGTTCGCTCGCCAGAGCGGGAAGGGCCTCGAACAGGTCACCGACAAGTCCGTAATCAGCGACCGAGAAGATCGGCGCTTCTTCGTCCTTGTTGATCGCGACAATGACCTTACTGTCCTTCATGCCGGCAAGGTGCTGAATAGCACCCGAAATGCCTACAGCAATGTATAGCTGCGGTGCAACAACTTTGCCGGTCTGGCCGACCTGCCAGTCGTTCGGGGCATAGCCCGCATCAACCGCAGCGCGAGAAGCGCCGATGGCAGCGCCGAGTTTGTCGGCAATCGGTTCGATCAGGTGGAAGTTTTCACCCGACCCCATGCCACGACCGCCAGAGATGACGATGCCAGCGGCGGTGAGTTCCGGACGCTCCGACTCGGTCAGTTCCTGACCAACGAAGGACGACTTGCCAGCATCAGCTGCCACAGAGACAGCTTCGACGGCAGCAGAACCGCCTTCGGCCGCAACCGCATCAAAGCCGGTGGTCCGGACAGTGATCAGTTTGAGGCTGTCAGATGACTGCACGGTCGCCATGGCGTTACCGGCATAGATCGGACGAACGAAGGTATCGGCATCGACAACGTCGGTGATGTCGGAAATCTGTGCGACATCTTTCTTGGCAGCGACGCGCGGCATGAAGTTTTTGCCCGACGAAGACGCCGGAACAAGAACGTGGCTGTAATCGCCTGCCAGTTCGCCAACCAGGCCTGCCATGTTTTCGGCCAGGAAGTGACCGTAGGCAGCGTTGTCTGCGAGGAGAACCTTGGAGACACCTTCGACCTTGGCAGCGGCGTCAGCAACGGCTTGGCAGCCTTCGCCCGCGACCAGAACGGTGATGTCGCCACCGATTTTCTGAGCAGCAGCAACGGTATTGAGCGTGCCACCCTTCAGTTCGGTATTGTCGTGTTCGGCAATAACAAGAATGCTCATTTGATTGATCCCCGCTTAGATTACTTTTGCTTCGTTGCGGAGCTTGTCGACAAGCTCTGCGACGTCGGCAACTTTGACACCTGCCTGACGTGCTTCCGGTTCGGAAACTTTCAGGGTTTTCAGGCGCGGCGCGGTATCAACACCAAGGTCGGCCGGGCTCATGGTGTCGAGCGGCTTTTTCTTGGCTTTCATGATGTTCGGCAGCGACGCGTAGCGCGGCTCGTTGAGGCGCAGGTCGGTGGTAACGATTGCCGGAAGATCAATCTTGATGGTTTCAAGACCACCGTCGATTTCACGCGTGACATCAAGCTTGCCGTCAGCAACGACAACCTTGGACGCGAAGGTGCCCTGCGGCCAATCCAGCAAAGCAGCCAGCATCTGGCCCGTCTGGTTGGCATCATCGTCAATTGCCTGTTTGCCGAGGATCACGAGATCCGGGCTTTCCTTGGCAACGACTTCTTTCAGGAGTTTTGCAACAGCCAGCGGCTGGAGTTCGTCCTCGGTTTCGACCAGAATGCCGCGATCGGCACCCATGGCAAGGGCGGTGCGCAGGGTCTCCTGGCACTGTTTAACGCCGAGCGAGACAGCAACCACTTCTGTGGCGGTGCCAGCTTCCTTGAGGCGGATGGCCTCTTCAACGGCGATTTCGTCAAACGGGTTCATGGACATCTTAACGTTGTTCAACTCAACGCCAGACTGGTCCTGTTTGACACGGATCTTGACGTTGTAATCCACAACGCGCTTAACGGCGACAAGAACCTTCATGACAGACCTGTTCGTTTTTGTTGTCGAAACTGCGGGCTTTGCCCCGGCCTGAGCCGAACGCAAGCGGACCCGCATGGTAATGTTTTCCCCGCGACGCACAATAGGTAGTGCTACGCAGGTTGTCAATTTACGTAAAGGTGTTGACGTTAACGACAACTTCTTCACGAAAATCTTGATGCCCTTCGCAGCCTTGATACGGCAAAAATCCGCAAGGGAACAAGGATTTTGTCCGATAAACTTGCTATCGGGTCGGATTATCGGGTTTTGCCAGGTTGCCAGAGCACATCATCCTTGCCGCCGTTATTGGCATGGCGGGCAAGGACAAACATGTGATCAGACAGGCGATTGATATAGCGAACGGCTTCCGAGTTGATCGTCTCGGTCCCGGCCAGCTCAACAATCAGGCGTTCGGCCCGGCGCGACACGGTGCGCGCGACATGGAGCTGTGCCGACAATGCGCTGCCGCCGGGCAGGACAAATGATTTCAGCGGATCGAGCGATGCGTTGATCTGATCGATCTCGGTTTCAAGGCGCTCGGTCTGGGTGGCGGTAATGCGCAGGGCGGGTTGTTCGGGATTGTCGTCGCTGCCGTCGCCCGGGGTGCAAAGATCGGCACCCAGATCGAAAAGGTCGTTCTGGATTCGCGCCAGCATGTCGTCCACGGCACCCTCGGCATGCAGGCGGGCGACACCGATCACGGCATTGGTTTCATCAACGGTGCCATAGGCATCCACGCGGACCGCGTTTTTGGGCACGCGCGTGCCATTGCCAAGGGCGGTTTTTCCCTTGTCACCGGATTTTGTATAGATACGAGTCAGTTGAACCATGTCGCGTCTGTAATCCTGATGTGTCTGTTTGGGGTTTGTTTAGGAGCCGACCGCCATCAGCGACAGGATGAAAAGCAGCAACAGGGCCAGGCCCTGTAAAAGGACGCGCATTTGCATCAGTTTGTTTTGTTTGCGCGCATCCTTGCCACGTGCCATCGAGACGATGCCCATGATCAGGACCCCGGCGACAGCAGCCATCGCAAGCAAAACACCAATCTGTAAAAAAGCAGCCATACCTGTTTCTTCCCTGTTTCCAGCCGACGGCGACATGCTGCGCCAAACGGAGGCAACAGGCAACCAGACGATGGCAATTTTGGCAATTAGTCGATGGTTTCGCTGTCGCCAAAGCTGCGACGGTCGATTTTGAATTTCTTGATACGTGAGGCCAGCGTGGTTGGTTTCGTTACGAGCAGCCTTATTCTGCACCAGACTGTGCGTGAATAATTTTCGCACATCGAGAGAGCGCAATGTCAAGCTCAACCCGAGATGCTGCCGCACTCAAGCTGATGCGTATGCCGGGATGAGCCTCGGCTCTTCTGGAAAAGGATGCGGAGGCGGCAACGCGAACACCTGCCGATTCAAACAGCTCAGCTGGTGCTCGCGTCGGGACGAATATGTGAGGTGAAGGTGGATTTCCCCGCAGATTGGGAAAATACGTCGTTGCGATACGATGTCTTCCTTCGATCTCAAGTCGCTGGTGGGTGATTTGCTCATTTACGCCGCCATTTTCGATCCACTGGATAGCAACCTCCATCATGAGCGGTGCCATGCTCCAGCTTGTCGCGTAGACCGATGAATTTAGTTTGTTGATCATCGGGCCTTTGCCCCAGATAAAGCCGGTTCGAAGTCCGGCGGCGACAGTTTTGGAAAGTGTTGAGACGAACAGGATTGACGCGTCAGATTGCAAAGAGGCCATTGGCGGGATATTTGCGAATGGTCCGTAAGCGTCGTCTTCTATGACGAGTGTGTCGGTGTCTGCAGCGGCTGTGAGTAAATTCCGTCGACGCGCCTCGGACCAGATTTTTCCCGTCGGATTGTGCAGCGTCGGAGACAATATTGCTGCATCAACGGAGGCATCGGATAAAGCTTTTGGGAGAACCCCGTCGTCGTCCATTTTCAAGTCGAAGGCTTTCATAGCGCGCCCTTGCGCCAACGCCATGACCCCTGAATAGGTTTGCTCTTCGGTGCCAAGGCGTCTGATGTCAAGAACATTGAGAATTGCAGCAAGTGCTGCCTGACCACCGGCCACCGGCACAACTTCTTCGGGGCGTGCCGCGACGCCACGCGTTTCCAGCCATCGAACCCCCGCGATTTGCAGCCGGTGAATAAGCTTCTGGGTCGCATATCCCCGCCAATCTGCGCCAGGCGTTCTGACGGCTTGCTCTATCGCGTTTGCAAACGCATCGCCTGGTGTCGTGACGGGAGTATTTACCGATAGGTCAATGATCTTCGTATCGTCCTTGCGGGATGCAAACATCTCGGCCGCTCTGCTGCGGCCAAGGACATACGTACCCCGACCGACTTCACCATGAATCAGGTGACGGCGCGATGCCTCGCGGTAGGCTTTTGTGACTGTCGAGGTATCAAGGCCCAGTCGCCAGGCAATATCACGGTGCGGCGGCAGCCGGTCACCCGTCTTCAGTTCGCCGGCCTCAATCGCACGTTCGATGGCCTCGGCCAATGCGAGGTAGCGCGATCCTGCGGGGTTAAGCGTCGGGGTCCATGTCATTATTATATGCCAGACAATGTTTTGATTGAGTCAGACAATTCTGGCAGTCAAGCTTAGGGCAAGCAAGTCCACGAAAAGGAAAATGACCGATATGCAGAATGCCTCAATGAAAAACACCGCCGCGCAGCCCTTGACTGTGGCGCTTATTGCGGCTTTTGCTGCGGTCGCAATCTGGGGTGCATCAGCCGCAGCGACCGCCGTTGCAGGCCGGGTTATTCCAGCGGAGCTGATCGGCGGGTTGCGTTCGGTGCTGGCGGGCATTGTCCTGTTGCCCTTGTTGGTGCGGTCTCGCGACCGACTTCCCAAGCAATGGTCAGAGAGGGGGGAGCTCTTTATCGGAGGATTGTGTGGCTTTATGGCCTATCCGCTGCTGCTTAGCATTGGTGTGTTGAAAACATCAGTGACGCATGCCTCTGTGATTTTGGCGTCCGCGCCGATATTTACGGGGTTGCTAAGTTTTCTCATAACCAACCGATGGCCCAAGGCGATCTGGTGGGCAGGAAGCGTTATTTCATTGGCGGGAATTGCATTGCTGATGAATGCGCGCGGTGCTGGCGCAACGACCGGACAATCGGCAACGCTTCTGGGCGATAGTATTGTGGTGATCTCAGTTCTGTTTGCCAGCGTCGGCTATGTGTATGGTGGGCGAAGTTCTGCGCGCATGGGACAGTGGCCGGCAACGGCTTGGTCGATTGCGGTGGGGGCTTTGGCCTTTGCGCCATTTACGATACCGCAGGCAATCGGTTTTGACTGGTCCACGGTGGGCATCTTTGAACTATCGGCATTGGTGTTTCTGGTTCTTTTCGTCACCATAATTGGCTATGCGCTTTGGTTCTTTGCCTTGGGTGAGGCTGGGGCCGAAGCCGTTGCGCCATTACAGTTTCTTCAGCCGGTTGTCGGCATTGCGATCGCCGTTTCTTTTCTGGGCGAGGTGCTTTCGCTCAGTGTCCTGATCTCTGCGGGGCTTATCATATTCGGCGTCTGGTTGACGCGCCGTTCATGATGAACGGACATCTTATTTGATCTGCTGTTTTTCCGGATACGTTATGGGCGCTGTTTCCCTTCGATTACGGGGTCTCATCTACTGCAAAGCTGCGACGGTCAATTTTGAATTTCTTGATACGCGATGCCAGCGTGGTTGGTTTGATATCCAGAAGGGCAGCCGCACCATTTTTGCCAAACACCTTGCCCTTGGTCATCGTCAGGGCATGAATGATGTTGTCATATTCGGTCTGGCGCAGTTCATCGCGGGTCAGAACGGCTTTTTGCGGTTTGCTTTCCGGGGTGGTTTCAGGTGTTGGTGAATTGCGGCTGTCGCGCCCTCCATGTTCGGGCAGGTCGAAATGCAGTTTGCCGTCATGGGCAAGGATGGCGGCCCGTTCGATGACGTTTTCCAGTTCGCGCGCATTCCCTGGCCAGCCGTAGTTTTGCAGTGTGCGGACCTGCCCCTTGGTCAGTGTCGGCTGGGCGATATTCAGGCGCTGGCAGATATTGCGTAGGAAGTGTGATGCCAGTGGCGGGATATCATCAGGCCGTTCACGCAACGGGCGGCATTCGATGGGGAAGACGTTAAGACGGAAATAAAGGTCTTCGCGAAAACGACCCAGCCGGACTTCTTCCTTGAGATCGCGGTTGGTGGCTGCAATCAGGCGGACATTGACCTCGCGGGTGCGTTCTTCGCCGATGCGCTCGAATTTCTGGTCTTGCAAAACACGCAACAACTTGCCTTGCAGTTCCAGCGGGATTTCCCCGACCTCATCCAAAAACAGTGTGCCGCCATCGGCCAGTTCAAACCGTCCGACACGGTCGCGAACCGCGCCGGTAAAGGCACCGCGGACATGGCCGAAAAACTCGCTTTCAAACAGTTCGTGCGGGATCGCGGCACAGTTCACACGCACCAGAACACGGTCAGATCGTGCACTTGCCTGATGGATCGCGCGTGCAATCAGTTCCTTGCCGGTCCCGGACTCGCCTGTGATCAGGACGTTGGCCTCGGTTGGGGCGACAAGGTCAATCTGTTTAAGCGCGCCCTGAATGGCATCGGACTGACCGATGATTTCGTGGTGGTTGTTGGTCGACAGGATTTCTTCCTGCAGATAGGCGTTTTCAAGCTCAAGCCGTTCACGGAGGCGATCGACCTCTGCCAAGGCTGCGTGCAGCTTTTCCTCGGCAATCTTACGTTCGGTGATGTCACGAAAGACAATCACCGCACCGATCACAAGCCCATGATCGCGGATCGGGGTGGAGGTATATTCCACGCGGATCGGTTTGCCGTCGTTGCGCCAGAAAACCTCGTCATCGACGCGCCGCACGATGCCTTCGCGAAAGGCGTTGTAAATCGGGCAGTGTTCGACGTGATACGGATCGCCATTGATGTGGGAATGGTGGATGATCGAATGGACTTCGCGACCAACCAGTTCCTCGGCCGTCCAGCCCAGCATGCGTTCGGCGGCCGGATTGACGAATGTCGTTACCCCATCGCTGTTGACCCCGTAAATGCCTTCGCCAGCAGCACCCAGGATCAGTTGGTTTTCACGTTCGATTTCGCGGAAAAACCGTTCGGCACGGCGCCATTCGGCAATGCCTTCGCGCAGGTAGTCATCGGCCTCGGAATCGACATCGCGGCGATGACGGGCATCAAGATCGGAAATCGTCACGGTCAGGTATTCCTGGCCCTCAAGCACAAGCGGACGTGCTTCGTGTTCGAGTTTCAGTTCGGTGCCGTCCGGGCGGGTCAGGTCCAGTCCACGGGTCCAGGCAAATCCGTGATAAAAGGCCGCCTCGCTAAACACCACCAGACTGGGTACCTGTCCTTTGTGCAGTGCACTCATAGAGGTCGCCAGAAGTTCTTCGATGCTGCGTCCCAGCAGGTTCGCGGCCGCCTGATTGGCAAAGACAATCCGGTCAGATTTTGGGTGAATCAACAAAGTTGGGTGCGTGTGTGCCAGTAATGCCTGCAAGTACAGGTTTTCGATCATCACCGGTATCGGATTGATTTCATTCAGTCCCATCAGCAACTCCTACGAAATTTCGTAATATTTGATACGATATTTCGTAAACTACGAATTTTCGTGATGGGCAAGCGTCGCACCCTCCCCGCCAAGAGTCCAGCATTTTCACCGAAAAATGACGCATTGCACAAAATGGCACGCTCGTTGCTGTAGGGACTGTGAACATCTGGTGCTGCCGATCAGGCGGCGTAACAACAACAGGGGGTGATCACATGTCAGTCAAAAGTCTGGGCAATCCATTTAGCGGCGATACCGATCTGCGGCACAGCAAGGGCTGTGGTTGTGAGGACTGTTCGTCAAAAACCGGACATACACATGCATCACACAAAGACCATGACCATGGCCTGAAACACGATCTGGCCAGCATGCCGGCGCACAGTGATATGGGCGATATGGACGCCAAATCACCGGAAACGAGCGAGGAAATCCTTGATCGTGCCATCGACAGTGCGATCGTGCGGTCGGTCTTTGGTCATAACGACATTTCGCGTCGGTCATTTGCCAAGATGGTCGGTGGTAGCACCATGATGGCTGCCCTTGCCTCGGTCCTGCCGATCGACAAGGTCAAGGCAGCGATCCTTGATGATCTGGGCACGCCGGAGAAATCCAAGCTTAATATCGGCTTCGTGCCGATTACCTGCGCAACACCGATCATCATGGCCCAGCCGATGGGCTTCTATGAGAAATACGGCCTTGATGTTGATGTCATCAAGACAGCCGGTTGGGCCGTGGCGCGCGACAAGTCGCTGAACAATGAATATGACGCGTCGCACATGCTGACGCCGATGCCGCTGGCGATTTCGATGGGGGCGGGGTCGACTGCAACGCCGTTCCTGATACCGGCTGTTGAAAACATCAATGGTCAGGCCATCGTTTTGCATAACGACCATCTGGACAAGCGCGATCCGAAAGACTGGAAAGGCTTCAAGTTCGGTGTGCCGTTTGAATATTCCATGCATAACTTCCTGCTGCGTTACTACGTGGCCGAGCATGGTCTGGACCCGGATAAAGACATCCAGATCCGTGTGGTTCCGCCGCCCGAGATGGTTGCAAACCTGCGTGCCGGTAACCTTGATGGCTATCTGTCGCCCGATCCGTTCAACCAGCGTGCTGTTTGGGAAAAGATCGGCTTCCTGCACACGCTGACTAAGGATATCTGGGAAGGTCATCCGTGCTGTGCATTTGCCTGTTCGAAAGCGTTCTCGGAAGAGCTTCCGAATACCTATGGCGCACTTTTGAAATCCATCGTCGATGCGACCCAGTACGCCGCCAAGCCCGAAAACCGCAAGGAAATCTCGTCGGCGATTGCGCCGGCCAACTATCTGAACCAGCCGGTTCCGGTGATTGAGCAGGTTCTGACCGGCCGTTATGCCGATGGTCTGGGCGAGGTCAAGAACGTTCCGGATCGCATCGATTTCGACCCGTTCCCATGGCACTCGATGGGTGTGTGGATCCTGACCCAGATGAAACGCTGGGGCTATATCGAGGGCGATGTCGATTACAAGAAAATTGCCGAAGAAGTCTATGTCGCGACCGATTGCGCCAAGGTGATGAAAGACCTTGGGTATGAAGCGCCGACCGAGACCTACAAAAGCTATACCATCATGGGCAAGACGTTCGATCCCGATCAGCCTGAAGCCTATGTCAACAGCTTTGCCATCGGCAAAGGGGTAAGCTGATATGCTGGCATCGCTCAATGCCAGAGCTTTGGTGTTGTCACTCGTGCTTCTGGCGGTCTTCCTCGGTCTTTGGGAGGCCGCCAGCCCAAAGCAGGAACTTGCTGGCGAACTTACAGAATATGAACTTCTGATGGGCGGGGCAGAGCCGAAAGCTGCTGTGCCGCCGCCGTCAGACGTGATCGCCAAGGCATGGGAAGAGCTCAGCAACCCGTTCTATGATGCCGGTCCCAACGACAAGGGGATCGGTATCCAGATCGGATATTCGCTTTATCGCGTTCTGAGCGGCTATTTCCTTGCGGCGGCCATTGCCATTCCGGTCGGGTTCCTGATCGGAATGTCACCCCTGATGTACAAGGCGCTTGATCCGTTTATTCAGGTCCTTCGCCCGATTTCCCCACTGGCTTGGATGCCTTTGGCGCTGTTTGTCATTCAGGACAGTCAGGCCTCGGCGATCTTTGTCATCTTTATCTGTTCGATATGGCCAATGTTGATCAATACCGCCTTTGGTGTGGCGGGGGTTCGATCAGACTGGGTCAATGTCGCGCGCACCCATGAACTGGGCGCGTTCAAAACCGCCTGGATCGTCATTCTTCCGGCAGCAGCTCCGACCATCCTGACCGGCATGCGGATTTCAATCGGCATTGCGTGGCTGGTGATCGTGGCCGCCGAGATGCTCGTGGGTGGGACCGGGATTGGCTACTACGTCTGGAACGAATGGAACAATCTTGATCTGACCAGCGTGGTGTTCTCGATCCTCATGATCGGTGTTGTCGGCATGTTGCTTGATACCGCCTTCGCCTACTGCGCACGTCTTGTGCAGTATCAGGAATAAGGAGACCTAATATGTCGACACCATTCCTGAGTTTGCAGAATCTGACCAAGCGTTTCAAAGCGCCCAAGGGCAATGATGCCCTGACGGTATTTGAAAACGTCAATCTGGGGATCGAAAAGGGCGAGTTCGTTTGCATTATTGGCCATTCCGGCTGTGGCAAATCGACCATCCTCAATATCCTTGCGGGTCTTGATGAACCGACCGAAGGTGCGGTCATCATGAATGGCAAGGAAGTCTCAGGCCCCAGCCTTGATCGCGGGATCGTGTTTCAGAACTATTCCCTGCTGCCATGGCTATCCGCGCTCAAGAACGTCACCTTTGCCGTTCAGGCGCGCTACAAATCCTGGAGCAAGAAGCAGGTTCAGGACCATTCCATGAAGTATCTGGAAATGGTCGGGCTGGCCGGTGGGGCGGAGCTTCGCAAGCCATCGCAACTGTCGGGCGGCATGCGTCAGCGTGTGTCGATCGCGCGTGCTTTTGCGATCCAGCCGGAATTGCTGCTGCTTGATGAGCCGTTCGGGGCGCTTGATGCCCTGACACGTGGCAGCATTCAGGATGAATTGATCCGGATCTGGTCGGGGTCGGATCAGACCGTCTTCATGATTACCCACGATGTGGATGAAGCCATCTTGTTGGCCGATCGCATTTTGCTGATGACCAACGGGCCCTATGCGCGCGTTGCCGAATCCGTTCAGGTCGATATCCCGCGCCCGCGCGAACGGGCCAACATCATCCATCATCCCGACTATTACGACATCCGAAACCACCTGGTCGAATTCCTTGCCACCCGGTCCAAAGAACTGGCCGGCAAGCAGGAAGACGGCGCCGTGGCCGAGCCATCCGTTGTGCGCTTTGGCGCACATGGGGTGATTTCGGATCAGAAAGACAACCGCAAACCGGCGACCAGCCGGGCGGAATAACCAAACGCACGTTGATTACTCAGAAGGAGAAAAGCTGTGAAAAAAACAGATGTCAAAGAAATGATCATCGAAGCCAAAAAGGCCAAAGGCCTTGGCTGGGAAGAAGTCGCAAGCAAGATCGGCATGTCGCCGGTCTGGACGACGTCTGTCTGTTTTGGCATGAATTCCGCGCCAAAGGACAAGGCCGATATGCTGGTCGCCCTGTTTGATCTGCCAGCCGAAGCATCGGCTGTGTTGCAGGAATGCCCGATGAAAATCTGGGATCAGGCCGTGCCGACCGATCCTGCGATTTATCGCCTGTATGAAGTGGTGGGTGTTTACGGTGAAACCATCAAGGAAATCATCCACGAGAAATTCGGCGATGGCATCATGAGTGCGATCGACTACGAAATGTATATCGAGCGCAAGGAAGATCCCAAGGGCGACCGCGTTGTCATTACCCTTGATGGTAAATTCCTGAAATACCGCGCCTGGTAAGCAAAACCACCCGGCACGAGCAGTCATGACAGAAGACGAAACCGGTCTGTTTCACGCAGGCCGGTTTTGCTTTTTTGGGGCGGGCGATCTAGGCAGCACCGGTCAGGAAACAATAAGTTGCCAGATTGCCGGTGGCGCATTTTCCATGATCGTCTAAATCTTATGGTCAACAACACATTGACTTGGAAAGGGCTTTATCATGGCTGATCTGTCGAGCTTCGACATTACCAAACGCTGGCCTGCGCAAAATCCGGATGTCATCCAGCTTTATTCCCTGCCGACCCCGAACGGGGTGAAGGTTTCGATCATGCTGGAAGAAACCGGTCTGGACTATGAACCGCATCTGATCAATATCGGCGAAGACGAAACCTGGACGCCGGAATTCCTGTCGCTGAATCCGAATGGCAAAATCCCGGCAATCATTGATCCGGACGGGCCGAATGGTGCACCGCTTGGTCTGTTTGAATCCGGTGCGATCATTCAGTATCTGGCGGAAAAAACCGGCAAGCTTTTGCCCGCTGATCCGGCCAAACGTATTGAAGCCATTCAGTGGGTTTACTTCCAGATGGGCGGACTTGGTCCGATCTTTGGCCAGCTTGGCTTCTTCCACAAATTTGCTGGCAAGGAGATCGAGGACAAGCGACCGCTTGATCGTTATTGCAATGAATCCAAACGCTTGCTCGGTGTTCTTGAAACCCGTCTTGAAGGGCGTGACTGGATCATGGGCGATGAATATTCCATTGCCGACATTGCGTCGCTGGGCTGGGTGCGCACCATCAATGCGTTCTATGAGGCTGGTCATCTGGTTGAGTATGACAAGCTTAAAAACGTTCCGGCGTGGCTTGAGCGCGGACTTGATCGCCCGGCTGTGCAGCGCGGCTTGAACGTTCCGGCGCGCGACTAACCGATGCTGATTTTGACCGGATGGATACAAATGCTTTCCATCCGGTCAGGCTGGTCTTAATTAATGGGGTAATCGGATTTTCCCACGAAGCTAAGAGACCAAACATGACCAGCCGCATCAAGGACGCTGCCCTTGCCCAACAGATCACAGACGAGACCCTTGCCTGGCGCGAGGTGATTTGTCCGGTGACGGCGAAATACGGAAACTATGTCGCCAAGCGTGATTTGCGCGACAAGACCATCGTCAGTTTCCAGCACGTTCTTGAAGACACCATTCCCACATTGCTGCCCTTTGTGAAGGCGGGGGCAACGGTCAAGGTCGGGGCGTGTAACCCTGACAGCACCGATGACGTTGCTGCCGCATACCTTGCCGCCAACGGTGTGGAAGTCCATGCCTTTTCGGGGATGACACCCGAAGAATACGCCAAAAGCATCGATATCCTGTCATCCGAGCCAGCCGACATTATTGCAGATATGGGCGGCGAACTGATTGAGGCATTTGTTCAAAAGGGCCACAAGGTCGATGGTGCGCTTGAAGCGACCACGACCGGTGTCCATCGCGTGGAAAAACTCGCTTATTCCTTCCCGGTGTTTAACTGGAACGACATTGCCATCAAGGACCGTCTGCATAACCGCCATCATGTGGCGCAGGAAATGTGGCCGGTCTTTTCCAATGTGACGGGGCTGGCGCTTTATGGCCGTTCCGTCCTTGTGATCGGCTTTGGCCCGGTCGGGCGTGGCGTGGCCGAGCGTGCGCGCAATCTGGGCGCGGTGGTCTCGGTTGCCGAACGTGACCCGGTGCGTGCCCTTGAGGCGCAGCATCATGGCTGCCGGGTTGTCAGCCTTGAAGACGGTTTGAGGGAAAACGCGATCATTGTTACCGCCACCGGACTTTCAGGCATTCTGGGCGCAACGCAGATCAAACAGTGCCGTCGCGGTGCGATCCTGGTCAATGTCGGTCATTCCAATACCGAGATTGATGTCAAATGGCTCGATACCCAGACGCGTACGAAAATGCGCCGCCATATCGAACGGTTCGAGCTCGATAACAGTCGTGAGGTTTATCTTCTTAATCGCGGCAGCTTGCTGAACCTCGCACCGGGCATGGGGGGATCGGGCAAGGATCTGTTTGATCCGTTCTCCGCCATTCTGATCCGCGGCATCGACTGGTTGGCATCGGACGGGGCGACGTCATTCAAGCCGGGCTTTTATGCCTACCCGGAAGATGTCGAACTTGAAATCGCCGAAGCGATCCTGCATTCGCATAGTTAAGCGGGCACCAGATCGTCAGACATCAGGGCAGCTGCAGGGTGCATGCAGCTGCCCTGATACGTTTTGATACATTTTTCGGGGGTTTCCGACATAATTCTACGAAGTAATTTTGTTTAAATCAAAGCGTCGCAAGGCGCGTGTTGGTATCGTTATTTCACGGGCCGTTAAGGGATTTCAGGAACCGGACCCATGAAAAACATCACGCGCCTATATTTTGGAACCTTGCTTGGCCTTTCCGCCCTGTGGTTGACGGTTAATCCCGAACTTTTTGCCGATCAGGACTTTGTCGGTTTTCGCAATCTGATGGTCCAGTATTCGGGCTTTCTTGCCTTTGGCATGATGACCCTGATCCTGTTTTTGTCGATCCGTCCGGTGTGGCTGACACGCCGTCTGGGTGGTCTGGACAAAGCATATCGTCTGCATAAGTGGCTTGGCATCACCGTGCTGGTGGTGGCGACCTTGCATTGGGCGTGGCGGATGGCACCGAAATGGGCGGTGGCGCTTGAACTTCTTGAGCCGCGCCGGCGCGGGCCGCGGCCGGATGGATCGGGCATGCATTGGGCGCAATCGCTGTTTCTGGAACATCGCCATCTGGCCGAAAGTGTCGGCGAGTGGGCGTTTTATATTGCGGTCGTCCTGATCCTTGTCGCGCTTATCAAACGTATCCCGTATCGCTGGTTTGCCAAGACCCACACGGTTCTGGCGGTGATTTATCTTGTGCTGGTCTATCACAGCATCGTCTTGCTTGATTTCGCCAACTGGACAACGCCGGTTGGGTGGGCGTTGGCGGTGATGCTGGTCGTGGGCACCGTATCGGCGATCATTGTTCTGTTCGGGAAAGTTGGCGCCGGGCGCCGATCCACTGGCGAGGTGGTCGAAGTGGATTATCTGCCCGAGATGCAGTCGCTGCAGATCGCGATCAAATCCGATGGTGGCTGGAAAGGGCATATGGCCGGGCAGTTTGCCTTTGCGAGATTTGGTAACAGCAATGAGCCCCATCCGTTTACCATTGCATCCGCCTGGCATGACGGGGTGCCGGGTCTGACCATCATTGCCAAGAAGCTGGGTGACTATACCAACACGCTTCAGGAAACCTTGAAACCGGGCGACACGGTCCGACTGGAAGGCCCTTACGGGACCTTTACCCTTGATCGCGCGCAAACCCACCAAATCTGGATTTCCGGGGGCATTGGCCTGACGCCATTTGTTGCCTGGCTTGAGGATCTGGTGGCCCATCCGGCAGCGCTTCAGATCGATTTCTATCAGGTGGCACCGCATTGCGATGACAAGCTGATGGCGCGGATCAAGGATCTGTCGGAACGTGCCGGCGTGCGGCTGCATGAATGGCGCGATGCCCGCGACGGTTTCCTGACCGGGGCGCAAGTGCGCAGTGATGTGGCGCATTGGCGCGACGCAGCTGTGTGGTTCTGCGGACCGCGCCAGTTCGGTGAGGATATCAAGGCCGACATGGTGGCGGCAGGCTTGCCCGGCCGGGCGTTCCATCAGGAGCTGTTTGATTTCAGGTAAGCCCCAAGCAACATCAAAAAAAGCGGGCGGTTCGTGATTGAACCGCCCGCTTTTGTTTGCTCGTTATCCAAATCTGTCGGGATTGCCTAGGACTTGTAGCCGATCCGAAGGTTCCCCCACTGTTCGCCATTGACCATGATCGGAACGTCACATTCCTTCATGAAGACGACGCTGTCGCCCATGTCACGGAAATAGGTCTGCAGCAGATGGGGCTTGGTATTGCGCCCGGCCATCAGACCGGCCCGGTCATCAAAGATGCGCCGGTTGCGGCAATTGCCCATGTTCCAGGCGGGTTCGCCCGGACGTTGGGGTTGGCTATAGACCTTGTTATGGGTCGGCAGGAAGCCGTTGGTATCCACGCCCGCGGCAAAGACGATATGGTCGTCCTTATCAAGCATCGCTTCCTGAAGCGGGGTGAAGTTGCGGTCCGTGAACGGAATATAGGGTGTCATGAACTGCTTGGGATCGGTGTCAGGGATCGGTTCATAACGGGTGTTGAACAGGTCTTCATGGGTGAATTCCTGATTGCGCAAACCGCTTTCAAGAACCTTGCCCAGTTCGCCTGCCAGTTCCTTGCCAAGGCCGGCGATCTTTTCGTCATGTTCGCTGGTTTTCTTAAGCAGGCCGAGGATGACCTGCGTTGCGGCCTCGTCGACTTCGGTGAACTGGATATGGGTGCCAAGGGTAGAGTGTGCTTTGACAATCCCCTTAAGGCGGGTGCCGTCTTCCATGGTGATGGTGATCGCCTTGTTGCGATCTTCTTCGCTGGCCTCGATGCGCGCAAGGAGCCCTGCGATCGACATATCGGCAGTGACACCGTCGCGGACGTCGCCATTGCCAAAATCGATCTTGATATCAACGGCAATCGGCACGCGTTCTTCGTGACGGCGGTTCGTGCTGTCTGCGCTGCGCAGAACCATACGGAACCGGGTTTCCATCTGGTTGATGTCGTTGCGGATGTTCGATGACAGAATGCGCAGGTTTTCGGCCGTCTGGCTGGCATTGTGCGATTTCTCGCTGGCCAGTTCGATGTCACCGGAAATGCCCTGCATGTGGGTCGAGACTTCCTGTGCGCTTGTCGAAATTTCCGAAATGGCCGCAGTTTGCTGTTCCACCGATGCGGAGATATCGCTTGAAAGCTGGCTGACCTCATCAATCGCCCCGCCAATGCCTTCGATGGCGGTGACCGCCTCGGACGTAGCACCCTGAATGGCGGTAATCTGGGCGTTGATATCAAGGATGGCTTTTTCGGTCTGGGTCGCGAGGTTTTTGACCTCGTTCGCGACCACGGCAAAGCCCTTGCCGGCATCCCCGGCACGGGCGGCCTCGATCGTGGCATTAAGCGCCAGCATCTTGGTCTGATCGGAAATGCGTTTGACGATATCAACGACCTTGCCGATTTCGGTCGCGGTTTCCGACAGGCTGCCCATCGTGGTCGATGTTTCCCGGGCGCGTGTCACGGCCTGCCCGGCGATGTCATTGGTTTTGTGAATGCGATCGGCGATTTCGTGGCTTGATGCCTGCAATTCTTCGGTCGCAGAGGCCACGGTGGCGACATTGTTGCTGGCGATATCGGTGGTGGCAGTGATGCGTTCGACCAGTTGCGAAAGCTCGCTGGCATCGCTTTCCATGGCCTGGGCAACATCGTTGGTGCGCCCAGCCTGAAAACCGACCTCGGAAATGATGTTATCTGTTTCACGTTCGATGATTTCCGACATCGACTGGATTTCGGAAGCGGATCGTTCGCCGGTCAGGGCATTCTGGCGGGCCGTGATCAGGCTGCTCATATCCGCCATCAACAGGCAGCGCGCAGCATCGGCCGCCGCAGCACCGCCTTTGGTGCGCGCGGCCAGGGTGGCGCAATTTGCCGAAACCTGGTGATAGGCCAGCACAATCTGATCCGGTGCCAGTCCGGTGACGGCATCGGCCAGAACGTGATCGTCAAGGCAGTCATTGAGCGCGGCGGCGCTGCTTGCATTAGCCAGTGCGGCGAACCTTGCGGTCAGGCCTTCGACGTGGCTTTTCGGATCGGTCGGGGCGGCACTGTTTTGCCCAGAGCCCAGCAGTTCCGAAACCAGATTTTCTGCAAGCTGTTCGCCGTGCTGCGCAAAAAGGTCTTTTGTACCTTCAATTCGCGCATAGATTGTATTTTCCGGCATTGCAGAAGTGTGATTCATTTACGTTTCACTCCCTTGTTCCATGCGTGCGTTTTAGCCCGCTTTTCACAGATTTTTAGCCTTCTGTGTGTGCTTTTGGAGAGTGTAGCACCTTAGGTAAGTCTATAAGATATCATACTTTAGGTTGATATGGAAAAAGGGCCCGCCATAGATGGCGGGCCGAGTTCGCCCTCGTTGTTCACAGGGGCCACGGTTCGAATGTCAATTTCATCAGTAAATCAGAATGTTATCAGATTCACCGGGTTAGGATGCCACGGGTGACGACCTGTGCCTGAATCTCGGCAGCGCCTTCAAAAATATTGAGAATTCGGGCGTCACACAGCACGCGGCTGATCTGATATTCCAGCGCATAACCGTTGCCACCATGGATTTGCAGGGCGTTATCGGCATTCGACCAGGCGACACGTGCGCCCAGAATTTTGGCCATCCCGGCCTCGATATCGCAGCGGATATCCTGATCTTTTTCAAAGGCTGAGAAGTAAGTCAGCTGACGTGCAATCATGGTTTCGACAACCATCCATGCAACTTTTCCGTACACCCGCGGGAAGGCATAAAGCGGCTTGGAAAACTGAACGCGGTCCTTGGCGTAGCGCATGCCGATCTCAAGCGCGTTCTGGGCGACACCGACCGCACGGGCAGCGGTTTGAATGCGGGCCGACTCAAAGGTTGCCATCAGCTGTTTGAAGCCCTGACCTTCTTCACCGCCGAGCAGGTTTTCGGTGGGCACTTCAAAACCGTCAAAGGACAGCTCGTATTCCTTCATGCCGCGATAACCAAGTACCTCGATCTCCCCGCCTGACATGCCATCGGCCGGGAACGGATTTTCGTCCGTGCCACGTGACTTTTCGGCCAGTAGCATGGAAAGGCCGCGATAGCCGGCCTCATCCGGGTTGGTTCGGGTCAGAAGCGTCATCAGGTCCGACCGCGCGGCATGGGTGATCCAGGTTTTGTTGCCAGTGACTTTATAGCTGTCGCCATCCTTGACCGCACGGGTGCGCAGATGAGCCAGATCCGATCCATTGTTGGGTTCGGTAAAGACCGCAGTTGGCAGGATCTCGCCCGATGCCAGTTTGGGCAGGTAATGTTCCTTTTGCGCGTCTGTGCCGCCAAGGCGGATCAGTTCGGCAGCAATTTCTGAACGCGTGCCGAGCGAGCCGACACCGATATAGCCGCGTGACAGTTCCTCGGTCACGACGCACATGGCGGTTTTGCCCATGCCAAGGCCGCCAAATTCTTCAGGGATGGTCAGACCGAACACGCCGAGTTCCGACATTTCCGTGACGATGTCGATCGGGATCAGCTCATCACGTTCATGCCAGCCATGGGCATGCGGGGATACCTTTTCCTCGACAAAGCGGCGGAACTGATCGCGCACCATATCAAGGGTTTCGTCCTCAAGCCCGGTTTCGCCAAAGCGCCCGGTATCGAGGCTGTCTTCGATTTCGGCGGCAATCGCACGGCGTGCGGCATCCGAATTGCCATGTTGGGCAAGGGTTGCCACCGACGGGTTTGCCGCAAGCGAAGCAATCAGGTTATCTGCGACACCAAGGGTCGAAAGACGGATGATCTCGCCTTGTGACATCGGAATGCCGCCGATGATCTGGGCGAGATATTCCCCAAAGGCCGATTGCAGGATCAGATGTTCGAGCGTGCCGAACTTGTCCTGATCCTTAAGCCTGCTTGCCCATGCCTTCATCTGCCCCAAGGCTGTGACATAGGTGGTGAACCAGGCAAAGCCATGTGCGGCAAACTGGTTTTCATCAAAGGCGTCGGCATTGATCCGGCCATCGACCGTGACAGCGGTGCGCACGGCATATTCAGCCGCATCATAGACAGGGCTGAGTGCAGAAAGCGCGTCATCGCACAAATGTTCGAGGTCGGGCAAAAGGGCATTCTCAGTCATTATTCAGGTCCTCGGATCGGGTCCTCGTTGTGCAATCCTGTGGGGCGATTGCGCGGATCGTTTACAAAGTTCAGAGGGTGGTGGCACCCCGGCGCAAATCGGGCGAGAATGCGCGCAGGGTGCCAACAATCAGTCGAAGGTCAGGCCCCAAACGACTTGGGAGAATCCGGGGCCTGATGTGGGATTATCCTTCGACTGCTTCTTCAAGGGTGCGCATGCCCGGGCGTTTGGCCTGAACCAGAACGGCCATGTTGCCGGGCTTGTGTTCGTTGCGCATCATCTTCATGTGCGCACGCGGGATGTCTTCCCAGGCGAAGACTTCGGACATGCTGGGATCAATCCGGCGTTCAACCATCAGGGTGTTGGCCTGTGCCGCCTGTTTGAGGTTGGCAAAGTGGCTGCCCTGAATACGTTTCTGACGCATCCAGACGAAACGCGCATCAAAGGTCAGGTTAAAGCCGGTGGTACCCGCACAGAACACGACCATGCCGCCGCGCTTAACAACGTTGCACGAGACCGGGAAGGTCTGTTCGCCCGGATGTTCAAAGACGATATCAACATCGTTGCCCTTGCCGGTGATGTCCCAGATCGCCTTGCCGAATTTGCGGACCTCTTTCATATAGTCACCAAATTCCGGACCGTTGACGGTGGGAAGCTGGCCCCAGCAATTGAAGTCCTTGCGGTTGATCACGGCCTTGGCCCCGAGCCCAAGCACAAAGTCGCGCTTGGTTTCATCGGATATGACGCCAATCGCATTCGCCCCGGCGGTCGTAATCAGCTGGATCGCCATTGAGCCAAGACCCCCGGATGCTCCCCAGACCAGAACATTATGCCCCGGACGCAGGATATGCGGGCGATGGCCAAACAGCATGCGATAGGCGGTGGCAAGGGTTAGCGTGTAGCACGCGCTTTCTTCCCAGGTCAGATGTTTGGGGCGCGGCATCAGCTGCTGTGCCTGAACACAGGTGAACTGCGCGAATGACCCGTCGGGGGTTTCATAGCCCCAGATGCGCTGGGTCGGAGACAGCATCGGATCGCCGCCATTACATTCTTCGTCGTCGCCGTCATCCTGGTTGCAGTGAATGACAACTTCGTCGCCGACTTTCCAGCGGGTCACCTTCGATCCCACAGCCCAGACGATGCCCGATGCATCCGATCCGGCAATGTGGAACGGGCAATCATGGACATTGAAGACCGAGATCGGTTTGCCGAGCGACGCCCACACACCGTTATAGTTCACACCCGCCGCCATCACGAGAACGAGGACTTCGTGGCTGTCAGGCTGGGTGACCGGCAGCACTTCGCACTGCATGGCGGTATCGGGTTCGCCGTGACGTTCTTCGCGAATCGCCCAGGCATACATGTTTTTCGGCACATGGCCGAGCGGCGGGATTTCGCCGATTTCATAAAGATCTTTTTCTTCCTGACCGCCACGGAAAGGCAGCACTTCAGCGGACGTGTTCATGGCCTTCACTCCTTGTTCGGGGTCGATCCGGTTTGCAGGGTAATGAAATTACCTATGCTGCGTTGCGGTCGACGAATCCTCCAAGCCACGGAATTTGTTCTGTTTCCCCGGGCAAATCCCGGTTTTCTGCGGATTAATCGCAGGCGAAACCGAGGCGATATTTGTTTTCGCTTTTATCGCGTTGCACAAATTGTTATATAATTACTTCGACATTGTCTAGTGGATAATTTAATAACGTTTCCACGTAATTATCGTAAAGAAAATCGGTAATAAAAATACAAGAGGTCGCGATGTTGATGGAAAACAAGCGCAATGCAGCAAAGCCGGAACGCGATCGCCCGTGGCTGATCCGCACCTATGCCGGGCATAGCTCGGCACAGGCATCAAACGCGCTGTATCGTCAGAACCTGGCAAAGGGGCAGACCGGACTTTCGGTGGCCTTCGATCTGCCGACCCAGACGGGATATGATTCCGATCATGTTCTGGCGCGTGGCGAGGTCGGCAAAGTCGGCGTGCCGGTTTCGCATCTGGGCGACATGATGACGTTGTTTGACGGCATTCCGCTTGATCAGATGAACACATCGATGACGATCAATGCGCCGGCGGCGTGGCTTTTGTCGCTTTATATTGCGGTGGCCGAAAAGCAGGGCACAGCGCGGGCAAGCCTGCAGGGCACAACCCAGAACGACATCATCAAGGAATACCTGTCACGCGGGACCTATATCTTTCCGCCGGCCCCCAGTCTTAAGCTGATTACCGATGTGGCGGCCTTTACCTATCGCGAGGTTCCGAAATGGAATCCGATGAATGTGTGCTCGTACCATTTGCAGGAAGCCGGGGCGACGGCCGAACAGGAGCTGGCCTATGCGCTGGCAACGGCGATTGCGGTGCTTGATGCGGTGCGCGATTCGGGACAGGTGCCCGAAGAAGATTTTGCCAAGGTGGTCGGGCGCATTTCATTCTTTGTGAATGCCGGGATTCGCTTTGTCACCGAAATCTGCAAGATGCGGGCATTCTGCGAATTGTGGGATGAAATCACCCGCGAGCGTTATGGCATTGAAGATGCCAAATATCGCCGGTTCCGCTATGGCGTTCAGGTCAATTCATTGGGGCTGACCGAACAGCAGCCTGAAAACAATGTCTATCGCATCCTGATCGAAATGCTGGCGGTCGTTCTGTCAAAAAATGCGCGGGCCCGTGCGGTACAGTTGCCAGCCTGGAACGAGGCGCTTGGCCTGCCGCGTCCATGGGATCAGCAATGGTCGCTGCGCCTGCAACAGATCATGGCCTATGAAACCGATCTTCTGGAATATGAGGATCTGTTTGACGGCAACCCGGCGATTGAACGCAAGGTCGGGGCGCTTAAGGAAGGCGCACGTGAAGAACTTGCCAAGATTGATGCCATGGGTGGGGCGATTGCCGCCGTGGATCGTGGCTATATGAAACAGGAACTGGTGCGCTCCAACGCGCTGCGTCTGGCCGATATTGAAAGCGGGATCACCAAGGTTATTGGGGTGAATGCCTTTACCGAGACCGAGCCATCGCCGCTGACATCGGGTGAAAAATCGATCCTGACCGTCGATGACATGGCCGAGCAGGAGCAAATCGAGAAACTGAAAGCGTGGCATTCGGATCGTGATCAGAAAGCGGTTGATAGCGCATTGGCGGATTTGAAGTCGGCTGCCAGCGAAGAGCGCAACGTTATGGAAAGCTCGATTGCCTGTGCCCATGCCGGGGTAACGACGGGGGAGTGGTCGGAAACACTGCGCGATGTGTTTGGTGAGTACCGGGCACCGACCGGGATCACATCCATGATCGTCACAGGCGAAGAGGAAAACCTTCAGGATTTGCGTGAGCGTGTTGATCAGGTTTCCGACAAGCTTGGCGAACGCATGAAGATGCTGGTCGGCAAACCGGGACTGGATGGCCATTCCAACGGGGCGGAGCAGATCGCCGTCAAGGCGGGCGAAGCCGGGATCGAAGTGCTGTATGAAGGCATTCGTTGGACGCCAGAGGAACTTGTGCGCAATGCGATTGAAGACGGCGCGCATGTGATCGGGCTTTCGATCCTGTCAGGGTCGCATGTGCCGCTGGTGCGTGAAGTGGTCAATGGGTTGCGCGCCAAAGGGGCCGGTCACATCCCGGTGGTTGTCGGGGGCATCATTCCCGAAGCCGATATGCTGGTGCTGCGCCAGATGGGGGTTTCGGCAGTCTATACCCCGAAGGATTATCAGCTGGCCAAGGTCATTTCCGAGATTGTCGATCTGGTTGATAAAAAGGCGTCGGAGAAATCCGTCGTCTCACCAAAAGGGACACAAGACAATCAGGGCGACGCCACCCTGTATTGACGATCACCCGATCAGACACAGGCCATAAAAAACGGTCGCGCCAACATTGGGTGCGACCGTTTTGTATTCGGGGTCGGTTTCGCCGATCAGGATTTCGCCGTTGCCGGTTCCTGCAGGATGCCGTGACGTTCGTTGACCCAGCTTTCAAAGGTTGAAGCCGGCAGCGGTTTGGCAAACAGGAAGCCCTGAATGAAGTCGCAGCCCTTTTCCTGCAGATAGACAAGCTGTTCGACTTCTTCCACGCCCTCGGCAACCACTTCGAGGTTGAGGCTGTGGCCAAGGCCGATCACTGCATCGACGATTGCCTTGTCATCCATATCGACATGGATGTCGTTCACAAACGAACGGTCGATCTTGATCGAGGTGACCGGGAAGCGTTTGAGATAGTTCAGCGACGAATAGCCCGTACCGAAATCATCAATCGCGATCAGAACGCCCAGCTCCTTGAGCTCCTTGAGCGTCGAGACGGCTTTTTCCGGGTTGTTCATCAGTATGGATTCGGTGATCTCAAGTTCCAGCGTGCCTTCGGGCAGGGCGGTGTCCTTGACGATCTTGGTGACACTGTCGACCAGTTCGGCGTCCTGGAACTGGGCCGGGGACAGGTTGACGGCAATCCGCATGCCGGCAAGCGATGTTTCACGCCAGGCCTGCGTCTGTTTGCAGGCGCGTTCAAGCACCCAGGCACCCAGCCGGTTGATCAGACCGCATTCCTCTGCCACGGAAATAAACTCGCCCGGCAGGATCAGGCCGCGTTCCGGATGGTGCCAGCGCACAAGTGCTTCCGCGCCAACGACGCGTTCGGTGCGGCAGTCGATTTTCGGCTGATAGTAAAGTTCGAGCTGATCCTGTTCGAGCGCGTTGCGAAGATCTTCCTCGATGGTTTTGCGTTCCTTGACCCGCTCATGCATGGAGGGCAGGAAGAAGCGGTAATTGTTGCGGCCTTCGGCCTTGGCGGCATACATCGCCATATCGGCGTTCTTGACCAGCTGTTCGGGGTTTTCGCCGTCTTCCGGGAACAGCGTGATGCCGACACTGGCGGTCGAATGCAGGCGGATGCCACGGCAATCGAAGGGCTGGGATAGCTCGTCAATGATGCGTTGGGCCAGGGCGATGGTGTCTTCGATGTTTTGAACATCCGTCTGGATGATCGCGAATTCATCGCCCCCCAGACGGGCGGCGGTATCGGAATCGCGGATGATGCGCGACAGACGCTGCCCCATTTCCTGAATCATCAAGTCACCGACATCATGGCCGAAGTGATCGTTGATGTCCTTGAAGCGGTCAAGGTCGACAAACAGAACCGTTACACCGCGCTGGAAGCGACGGGCGGACAGCAAGGCCTGACGCAGGCGATCCAGGAACAGGGTCCGGTTCGGCAGGCTGGTCAGAACGTCATGGACCGCGAGGTGGCGCATGCGTGCTTCGGTCTGTTTACGTTCGGTAATGTCGGTATAGGTCGCAACATAACCGCCGCCCGGCATAGGGTTGTGATCGACCTGAATGACGCGGCCATTCGGGCGGGTGCGTTCCATGCGATAGGGTTCACGACGGCGCGCAATCGCAACACGGTCGGAAATCAGCGCCTGAATGCTGACATCGCCATATTCGCCGCGCTCGCCGTTATAGCGCAGGATATCGGAAAGCGGGGTGCCTTCCTTGACCAGATCGCGCGGCAGATTAAGCAGTTCGATATAGCGTTCGTTCCAGACCATCAGGTTCAGGTCCTGGTCGAACAGACAGATGCCCTGGCCGATATTGTGCAGGGTGGCTTCGAGCAGGGCCTGCTTACGCTGGGCTTCTTCCTGTGCCTGCCCTTGCAGGGCAACCATTTCATTGTATTCGCGGATCAGAAGGCCAAGTTCGTCCGAGCTGTTCCATTCCACCGGACGGCGCAGACGGCCATGCTTGGTCATTCGGATGGAATGCAGCAGACGGTTAAGCGGTTCCTTGATCGAGCGTTTGTTGGCAATCAGAAGGCTGGCGGCCACGACCGAAATCAACAGCCCGAACAGGATCATGTCGATGGCGATGCGGCGGAACAGCAAGTCCTGCACGCGGTCATCGGTAAAGTAGATGACCAGTTCGCCAACGTCGTGACGGACATTGTTGCGTTCGAAATAGACACGGCGCGACAGGCGCAGCGTATCGGCCAGTTCGGATTGCGAAACGCCGGTATGGGCGAATTCGGTTCCGTCGGCACCAAGCGCCTGCACGGCCACAATGTCACGATCACGCGACATGGCGTTGAGCGCTGATTCGATGTTGTCGACGTCAAGATACCAGAATGGGGTGGCCAGAACGCGGGCGTTAATATCGGCAGTCTGTTCGACTTTGCCGTTCAGATCATCGCGCAGCACCTTGTAGCTGACATAGCCAAAGACAACGAAAAGCGCCAACGAGAACAGCGATACAAGCGGCAATGCAATAAACAGCAGCCGACTGCTCAAGGACTTTCGTTGTAAAAACCCGTACGATCCGCGCGACAAGCGTTCTCTCCCTGGCACCTACTTTGGGCTAGTCGAATATACTGTACTCGACGTTCGTATGGGTGCCAACTCCCCTTAAATTAGTCTCAAGTCAAACCGCAACTTAATGAAAACGCAAGTTCGATTTCGTTAATTTAGCAAATAAACAACTCTCGCCCGCAAGCTTATCTATCTTGGGGCGAAGTCATTCAGCTTCAACCATTTATAGTGAATATCTGCAAAAATTTCGTTACCGCGGAACGGCAAGGCGTGCGAGTTCGTCACATCTTTCGTTTTCTGGATGTCCGGCATGACCCTTGACCCAGTGCCACTCAACCTGATGTGGTTCAAGGGCTTGCAGCAAACGTTGCCACAGTTCCACGTTTTTTACCGGCTTTTTATCCGCCGTTTTCCAGCCGCGTTTCTGCCAACCGAAAATCCACTTGGTAATACCGTCGCGCACATAGCTGCTGTCGGTGTAAATATCGATCACGCACGGGCGTTTAAGGGCCTCGAGCGCGCTGATGGCGGCCATCATTTCCATGCGATTGTTGGTGGTTTCGGGATCACCGCCCGACATTTCCTTTTCAACGCCCTTGAAGCGCAGAATCGCCCCCCAGCCACCGGGGCCGGGATTGCCGCTGCATGCGCCGTCTGTGTAAATCTCGACGCGGTTATCGCCGCCATTATCTGAAGTCATGTTGAGGTGTCCCTGACCGTCTGCCTTAATCAAGGCCATAGGCCGCTGCGTTATCCACACGTTGGTGGAAGCGCAATTTGTTGATGTATTCACGCGGGTTTTTCGGCGTGACCAGCGCATCTTTCGGCGTGTTGACCCAGTCATAAAGGCGGGTCAGCAGGAAGCGCAGGCTGGCACCACGGGCAAGAATCGGCAGGGCCGCCTTTTCGGCATCCGAGATCGGGCGCACCTTGCTGTAATGCGACAGCAGGTTCTTGGCCTTGGTGACGTTAAAGCTGTTGTCGGGTTCAAAGCACCAGGCATTCATGCAAATCGCGATGTCATAGCCAAACAGATCATTACAGGCGAAATAGAAGTCAATCAGGCCAGATACCTCTTCCTTGCCCGGGAAGAAGAAAACATTGTCGGGAAACAGATCGGCATGAATAACCCCCTTGGGCAATTCGTGCGGCCAGTTGGCTTCGAGAAAATCAAGCTCGTCCGCGATCAGATCCCCCAGCCCGGGGAGCTCGTCATTGGCGTGTTCTTGACAGCTTTCAAACAGATTGCGCCAGCCCGCGACACTTAGCGCGTTGGGCAGATGCATTTCGAAATCCGACCCGGCCGTATGCAGTTCGGCCAGTGCTGCGCCAAGCCCGGCACAGTGGTGCGGCTGAATACGGCGCGGAGACATGCCCTGCAGGAATGAGGTGATGGCAGCCGGGCGACCACAGAGTTCACGAAGTGCCACGCCGTCCTTGCCATGGATCGGGGTCGGGCAGTTCAGTCCCTTGGCCGACAGATGATCCATCAGGCCGAGGTAAAACGGCAGATCATCCGGGTTTACCCGCTTCTCATAGAGCGTCAGGATAAAGGGCGCGATGCTGGTCTGAAGCAGGAAGTTGGTGTTTTCGACACCTTCGGCAATGCCCTTGAAAGAAACCACTTCACCGATATCGTATTCGGCAACGAAACGGGCGATATCCTCGTCTGAAACATCGGTATAGACGGCCATGGGCTTTATTGTCGTCCTGATCTGAAAGTAAGCAGTTAGCTGGCAAGCTGGCGCGGTAGTTTAAAAGTGACGTTCTCGTCGGTGAGCGTGATGGTTTCGACCGTCACATCATAGCGTTCCCGGCAGGCATCGATAACTTCTTCGACCAGAACTTCCGGGGCGGATGCGCCGGCCGTGATGCCAAGGATTTTGATGCCTTCAAGCTCAGACCAGTCGATTTCCTTGGCGCGTTCAACCAGAACAGAGCGCATGCAGCCTTCGCGCTTGGCGACTTCGACCAGTCGATTGGAGTTCGAGGAATTCGGCGCGCCCAGAACCAGAATGGCATCGGCCTTTTCGGCGATCAGTTTGACCGCGTGCTGACGGTTGGTTGTCGCGTAGCAGATGTCTTCTTTTTTCGGGACCGAGATTGACGGGAAGCGCCGTTGCAGGATTTCGATGATCTTGGCGGTGTCATCAAGCGACAAGGTTGTCTGGGTCACGAAGGCCAGATTGTCCGGATCCGAAATTTTGATGGTTTCGGCGTCTTGTTCGGTTTCGACAAGCGTCATGCTGCCCAGTGGCAACTGGCCCATGGTGCCGATCACTTCAGGGTGGCCGGCATGACCAATCAGAAGGATATGCTTGCCATCTGCATGATGACGTTCGGCACCGCGATGGACTTTCGAGACCAGCGGGCAGGTCGCATCAAGATATTCAAGCTTGCGGGTTTCGGCGGCCTCGGGCACGGATTTCGGTACGCCATGGGCAGAAAAGATCACCGGAACCCCGTCCGGAACGGCATCGAGTTCGTCGACAAAAACCGCACCCATGTCTCGCAGGCGATTGACCACGAATTTGTTATGGACGATTTCGTGGCGGACATAGACCGGCGCACCATATTTTTCGAGCGCCTTTTCGACGATCTCGATGGCGCGATCGACCCCGGCGCAAAAACCGCGCGGGTTGGCGAGAACGATCTGAAGGCTGGCTTTGTCAGACATGATACAGGTCCGGCTTTCCCAATCGCGTGCGGGCGTTCCCGACGCATTTTTCAAACATTGTCGTTACATAACCCGCCTGATCATGTGGTGCAATGACTCTGCGGCAAAAGGGCCGCGTGTTGTGGCCGGAAATTTGACCTTTTCTATTCCCGCGACCCGTTGAAGCGGGTTGTGCCGACACCCGTGAGGGAATAGACTGCGCGCGGGCCGTTCGGATAAGACACAGGCCTGAAAACATTTGGTTTGATAGAGGCTTGGATGACAATCGGTAACGGACTTCGGCGCGTTTTTGCATTTGGTATGGTCTCGCTTGGCGGATTGCTAAGTGCGTGCGGCGGCGGAAACCCGTTCGAAGAACAGCCCGTACCGGTTTGCCCGGCCGCCTATCTGCCAAAGGATACGGCGAAGCTGGTCGAGTTCAGTGGCGGTGGCCGCGATCTGACCGATGTGATCGTTGAGGCGGAATTTACCGGTTATATCGGTGACTGCGGCTATGATCTGGATGACAAGGAACTTGATGTCATCATCAGCCCGATCATCACTGCCGAACTTGGACCGGCGGCGCAAAATCGTACTGTGCAGTTCGAATATTTCGTTGCGCTCCGCGACCCGAATGGCAACTTCATCCAGAAGTCGGTGTTCAACATCAATATGGCCTTTGCCGACAATCTGAACATGGCGCGGATCCGCGATGAGCAGGTGACACTTTCGGTGCCGCTCGATGATGTCTGGACGGGTCCGGATTATGAAATCTATCTCGGTTTCCAGCTGAGCGCGGAGCAACTGGAATATAATCGCCGCTTCGGAACCGATTGATTTATCGGGAAGTTTTGGCGTTTCGGGCCGGTCGATAGCCCCTTTTGGGAAAATAGGGGCTGGTCGGTTTGCGCGGAAACCCGTACAATAGAAACACACCCAAATGATCCCCGTGGGAGAGGCCGCAGTCCTTATGGATATGCGGACGCCGAAGGAGCAACCACCCCGGAAACTCTCAGGCAACAGGACCGCGCGGAGATGGGACTCTGGAAAGCAGGTGCTGTGATCAGCCTGATCAAAACGCACCTCGCCGAAGATGTAAGCAGACCGGTTTAGCCATTGGCTGTGATTCTTTCAGGCTCCGAGACAGAGGGGGAATGTGGTTGGCCAGTGGTCGGCTATGTTTCGCAACGATTGTCCCGGAGAAGGAAGAGTGGATCAACAGACCGAACTGCTAAAAACAGCCCTTTATGACCTGCATGTTGAACTCGGTGCCAAAATGGTGCCGTTTGCGGGCTATGCCATGCCGGTTCAATACCCGCTTGGTGTGAAGGGCGAACATCTTCATACCCGTGCAAAGGCTGGCCTGTTTGATGTCTCGCATATGGGGCAGGTGCGCCTGACCGGCGAAAACCGCGTGGCAGAGCTTGAAAAGCTTGTGCCCGGTGATATTGCGATCCTCAAGCCCGGTCGCACGCGTTATTCCGCATTCACCCAGGACGATGGCACAATCCTTGACGATCTGATGATTACCAATGCGGGTGACAGCCTGTTCCTGGTGATCAATGCGGCTTGCAAGGATGACGATATTGTTCATATGCGCGCCAATCTTGGCGATGGCGTATCCCTTGAAGAAATCGATGATCGCGCGCTGATGGCGCTGCAGGGCTCGGATGCGGCCAAGGTGCTGGCACGGTTTGCGCCTGCGGTTACTGATCTGAAATTCATGAGCTTTGCCGAAATCGAGATCGCAGGCGTCCCGTGCTTTGTGACCCGTTCAGGCTATACCGGTGAAGACGGTTATGAGATTTCGGTGCCCAATGCGGATGCCGAAACGCTTGCACGTAAATTGCTGGCCGAGGACGAAGTTGAGGCGATTGGCCTTGGCGCGCGTGATTCGCTGCGTCTGGAAGCCGGTCTGTGCCTGTATGGCAATGACATCGACACCACCACGACCCCGGTGGAAGGTGATCTGAACTGGATCATCAACAAGCGTCGCCGGGCCGAAGGCGGGTTCAAGGGATCTGACGTGATCCTCGATCAGCTTGAAAATGGTGCGGATCGCAAGCGTGTCGGCATCAAGCCCGAAGGCAAGGCCCCGGCCCGCGAACATACCCAGATTTTGAATGCAGACGGCGAAGAGATTGGCGAGATCACGTCAGGCGGGTTTGGCCCGACCGTCGATGGTCCGATCGCAATGGGCTATGTTGCGATCGAGTTTTCCAAACCGGGAACCAAGATCGACCTGATGGTGCGCGGCAAGGCCCGCCCGGCCGAGGTGGTTGAACTTCCGTTTGCACCGCATCGCTATTTCCGCGGTTGAGTATCCGAAATTTTGAGAGCGCGGCGACGCCGCATTGGCATTGAATTGATCAAGAGGGACAAAGGGAAATGACAAAGAAATTTTCGCAAGAACATGAGTGGATCGAGTTCGAAGATGGTGTTGCGACCGTTGGCATCACCGATTACGCGCAGCAGTCGCTGGGTGACATTGTTTATGTCGAGCTGCCGGAAGTTGGCAAAAAGCTGACCAAGGACGGCGACGCAGCCGTGGTTGAATCGGTCAAGGCCGCCAGCGACGTCTATGCCCCGCTTGATGGTGAGATTGTTGAAATCAACGAAGAACTTGATGCCAATCCGGCACTGGTCAACGAAGCCCCGGAATCCGAAGGCTGGTTCTTTAAAATGTCCCTTGCTGATGAATCCCAGCTTGATGCGCTGATGGATGAGGCAGCCTACAAAGACTTCGTCGAAGGTCTTTAAGCATGCGCTATCTCCCACTGACACGCGCTGATCGCGCTGCGATGCTTGACACCATCGGGGCTGCATCAGTTGATGAACTTTACGGTGATGTGCCTGACGGCGCGTTGCTCGATAAGCCTGTTGAATTGCCATCCCACCTTGGCGAAATGCAGGTCGAACGCGATATGCTGGCCCTTGCCGGGAAAAACATGGGGGCGTCCAGCGTGCCCAGTTTCCTGGGGGCTGGTGCCTATCGCCACCATGTGCCGGCCACGGTTGATTACGTGATCCAGCGCGGTGAGTTCCTGACCGCCTATACCCCGTATCAGCCGGAAATCGCACAGGGAACGTTGCAGTATCTGTTTGAATTCCAGACCCAGGTTGCCTCGATCACCGGGATGAATGTTGCCAATGCCTCGATGTGGGATGGTGCAACGTCCTGTGCCGAGGCGGTGCTGATGGCATGCCGCGCGACCCGTCGTAAAAAGGCGGTTCTGTCCGGTGGTCTGCATCCGCATTACCGCGAAGTGACGGAAACCTATTGCCAGTACAGCGATACCGAAGTCGCCGGGCGTGATGGGCATCCCGAGCACCAGGCAACGGCCGAAGAATTTGACGATCTGATCGATGATCAGACGGCTTGTGTGGTTGTGCAGTACCCGGATGTGTTTGGTCGTATTCAGGATCACACCAAACTGGCTGAACTTTGCCATGCCAAGGGGGCGCTTCTGGTCGTGGTCTTTACCGAGGCGGTTGCCTTTGGTGCGGTCAAATCACCGGGCAGCTTCGGGGCCGATATCGTTTGCGGTGAAGGCCAGTCGATCGGTAATGCGCTGAACTATGGTGGACCGTATGTCGGTCTGTTTGCCACCACCCAGAAACTGGTGCGTCAGATGCCCGGTCGTCTGTGTGGCGAGACGGTTGATCAGGACGGCAAGCGTGGCTTTGTTCTGACACTTTCGACCCGTGAACAGCATATCCGTCGTGAAAAGGCGACCTCGAACATCTGTACCAATTCCGGTCTGTGTTCGTTGGCCTTTACGGTGCATATGAGCCTGCTTGGCGAAGATGGTTATCGCCGTCTGGCAACCTTGAACCATGAAAATGCCTGCAAAACAGCCGATGCGATTGATGCTGTTGATGGGTCATCGGTGGTCAATGACAGCTTCTTTAACGAGTTCACGGTCAAGCTGACCAAACCTGCTTTTGAAGTCGTCGAGGCACTGGTTGCCAAGGGTGTTCTGGCGGGTGTGCCGTTGTCGCGTCTGTATCCGAACCGAACGGATCTGGATAACTACCTGTTGGTGGCAGTGACCGAAACCAACACGGATGCGGATATCGCGGCCCTTGCGGCCGCATTGAAGGAGGCGCTGGCATGACCTTTACAACCCATACCGGCAACCGCGGCCTTGTTATTGAAGAACAACTGATCTTTGAACAGGGCCAGCCCGGCCGCACCGGTGTTGATCTGCCCGAACCGGCAGGCACGAAAACCCGTCTTGGCGGTCTTGATCGTGACAGCGACGTTGGCCTTCCGGGCCTGTCCGAGCCGCAAGTCGTGCGTCATTTCACGCGCCTGTCGCAGAAGAACTATGGCATTGATGCCGGTTTCTTCCCGCTTGGTTCGTGCACGATGAAGCATAACCCGCGACTGAATGAAAAGGTCGCGCGTCTGCCCGGTCTTGCCGATCTGCATCCGATGCAGCCCGCAAGCACCGTTCAAGGCGCGCTGGAATTGATCAACAGCTGTGCGCACTGGCTTCTGGTTTTGACCGGCATGCCGGCTGTTTCCATGTCCCCGGCAGCGGGCGCACAGGGTGAGCTTTGCGGCATGATGGCCATTCGTGCGGCCCTTGATGCGCGCGGTGAAAACCGTCGTCGCGTTCTGGTGCCGGAATCTGCCCACGGGACCAACCCGGCCACGGCAGCCGCCTGTGGTTTTACGGTTGATTCGATCCCGGCAACCGAGGATGGCCGTGTTGATCTGGCTGCATTCGAAGCCAAGCTTGGCGATGATGTGGCGGGGATCATGCTGACCAACCCGAACACGTGCGGTCTGTTTGAACGTGATGTGCGCAAGATTGCCGATCTGGTGCATGAAGCGGGCGGGTATTTCTATTGCGATGGTGCGAACTTCAACGCCATTGTCGGTCGCGTACGCCCGGCAGATCTTGGCATTGATGCGATGCATATCAACCTGCACAAGACCTTCTCGACCCCGCATGGCGGTGGTGGCCCGGGTTCCGGACCGGTCGTCTTTTCCGACGTACTGGCCCCGTTTGCCCCGATCCCCTATGTCGTCAAAAAGGGCGACGGTTTCCATCTGGTCGAAACTGCAGACGAAGACGATGGCATGCAGCCATTTGGGCGTCTGAAAGGTTTCCATGGTCAGATGGGCATGTTCATTCGTGCGCTGACCTATATGAAAAGCCACGGTGCGGATGGCCTGCGTCAGGCATCAGGTGATGCGGTTCTCAATGCGAACTATCTGCTGGCCCGTCTCAAAGACAAGCTCAGCGTTGCCTTCCCGGGCTATTGCATGCACGAAGCGCTGTTTGATGACAGCTTCCTGAGGGATACCGGTGTATCGACACTGGATCTGGCCAAGGCAATCATCGACGAAGGGTTCCACCCGATGACGATGTATTTCCCGCTGGTCGTGCATGGTGCGTTGCTGATCGAGCCGACGGAGACGGAAACCAAGGAATCGATCGACCAATTCTGCGATGCGATTCTGGCTCTTGTTGCCAAGGCCGAGTCGGGTGATGCGGAATTCTTCAAGAATGCACCGTATCTGACACCGCGCAGACGCCTTGATGAAACGGCAGCTGCACGTAAGCCGGTTTTGCGCTGGAAGCCTGAAACAGCTTGATAACCCAAGCAACCTTGCTGTTTGAAACACCCCGGTCTCTGGCCGGGGTGTTCTTTTTCAAGGACTTGGACTTGAAACCCATTGGACTTGTCGCAATCTGCACCCTTATACTTGTCGGAATTGTAATGAACGACGTCATCAAAGACGCGTTTGGGGATTTAGAGGTCGGACTGCTGTCCGTTCCGGAGGTTTGAAATCAGTCATGTCTCGTCGCGTGCAAAAAGTATTCACTGCCGAACGTCGTCTTAAAGAACGAATCGGCGGTGTGGTTGAAGATTGGTCGGATTCCTTTTTCGACCCGACGCTGGAAAGTGGAATGGGTGCAGGCGAACCGATGCCAGTTTCCCTGCCCGCAGCGACGAGTGAGACCGATAACGCCGGAATGTCCCAGGCGGTGCTTGATGAAATCCGCGCCCTGCGTGGCGAAGTTTCGCAATTGCGTCAGGCAATGGCATCAGGTGCTGCACCAGCGGCCGCTGAAAGTGCATTCGAAGCGCCAGAAGCATCAAATGATGCCCCTATGGATGCCTTGCCGGACCCGGTGACAAGCAACCCGACGCATTCCAATCGTCCGGGGGCTGCCGAGCCGGATCACGATGATCTGGAACTGATTCGCACCCAGATCGAGGAAATGAACGAGCACATCCACAAGGCCAAGGTTCAGATTGCCTCGTTGCGCCATCCCAAGGCGCAGGATGACCGTCTTGTCAGTGCTGCCTCGGAACTTGATGCCATCGTCAAGGATACCGAGATGGCGACCCACACCATTCTGGAATCTGCCGAGCAGATCGATGATCTGACAATGACGCTTAAAAACTCGGCACCAAGTGACTTTGTCGCCGATCACGTCGAACAGATTGCCTTTATCGTCACCAAGATTTTCGAAGCCTGTAACTTCCAGGACATTACCGGACAGCGCATCAACAAGGTTGTCAGCACGCTTGAGTTCGTTGAGGAGCGTGTCCACAACATGATCTCGATCTGGGGTGAAGAGGCCTTTAGCGAACTGCCAATACCCGAAGTTGAGGAAGAAGCACGGCCCGAAGATGCGGATCTTTTGAACGGCCCGCAGCTTGATGGCGAGGGTATCAGCCAGGACGATATCGATAAGTTGTTCGAATAACTCGAAAAATACTTGGTTTTACCTTGTGATTTAAGGTAGTAGCGTTAGCTATCTCTTCTTCGTTTGAGAAATGGCAGGCGTTTGTGCAGCGTCTTTTGTCAATCAAACGTTTACATATGTTAAGGTAAAGTCTTACCTATAAGAATAAGAAGCTAAGTTGGGATGCGTGTAACATTCGGTTGCACGTGTTTTGGCGTGCTTGGAGGTTAGTATGGGATTTTGGTCTCTTGGTGCTATTCGCCAGCCTAAGGCGCAAGATATCAAATGGCGAAAGAGCCCGCGTGGGGATTACTATCGACTGTTTATGCTCGACGACGTTTCAGAGCTTGGTCTGAATGGCACGGGTGGTGTTTATCTGCTGTGGCATGGCGGTTTGAAGCCGTCCTGGCTTGTTGCCGGCGCAACAGAGGATCTTGGGCACAGCTTTGCCGAGCTGGCGCGTGATCCCGACATTCGCGAATATGATGCCCGCGGTGGCGTTTATATGAGCTGGTCGCCGATCAAGGGCAGCTTCCGGGAAGGTGTTGTGCATTACATTGCCAAACATGCCAACCCGACCTTTGAATGCGATTTTGACAGCAAGGAAGATCCGATACCGGTCCTGCTGCCGCGCTAATCACGTGGCCGGACAATGTATCTGGAATGCAAAAAGCTCCGCAGTTGCTGCGGAGCTTTAAGCGCTTTTGACTTATGTTGAAAAGTAGGCTGGCCTTAGAGTTTGGCCATGACCGCTTCGGCGCTTGAGACGTCAAACGCGCCGGGTTCTTCGACGGCAAGATCGGTGACTTTGCCGTCTTCGACGATCATGGCAAAGCGGTTGGCTCGTTTGCCAAGACCACGCCCGGTCAGATCAAGCTCAAGGCCGGTCGCATCAACAAAGGCAAGGTCGCCATCCGAAAGCATGGTGACGTTATCTGCGTTTTCGGCATCTGCCCATGCCTGAAGCACGAAGGCATCATTGGATGCCAGGCAGGCAATCTCGTCGACACCTTTGGCTTTGATCTCATCGGCTTTGGCGACAAAACCCGGCAGATGTTTTGCCGAGCAAGTCGGGGTAAAGGCACCCGGTACCGCAAACAGGACAACTTTGCGTCCTGCGAAGAATTCCTTGGAGTTGACGGCTTCGGGGCCGTCGCTGGTTGCGCGGAAAAGGGTAACTTCCGGGAGTTCAGAACCGATCGAAATGGTCATTGGTATCTCCGTTATTTGGCGCAATCCCGTTGACTGCGCGCTGGATCGCATGCCCGAATCAAACACCAAATCTGCTTGGCATTCAATGCATTCACGCAGAGTTTTTAAGAACTGTCATCTGCTTGACGTTTAACGTCAGTATGTTCGGACTTGTTCCCGTGAAGGCCTTGTCTGCAGACCGGGATGGTTAAAATACGCATCCCCAATCAGATGTGATCACTCTGCCGAGCTGGCAAGGCTTGCTGATCCGTTCGCATCCTCAAGCGCGCCAAGAACCTCATCCACGCTGAGCAATTCGGAAAGCAGGATGCCCTCGGGGGACGCCGAGCCAAACACGGCGTTGAACGGAATACCAAAGCGGCCATAGGACGCCAGATAATCGGCAATCTGTTGATCCGGGCGGGTCCAGTCGGCCTGCATCAGAACGACACGGTCCTGCGAAAGTGCGGCGCTGACATCAGGCTTTTCAAGCACCAGCTTCTTGTTGACCTGACAGGTGACACACCATTCTGCGGTGACATCAATCACGACGGTCTTGCCATCAGCCACAAGCGTATCGATGGTTTCCGGCGCAAAGGTCTGCCAGGCAAGCGTGCTGTTGCCTGATGATGTGCTGGGTGATGATGGCGGCTTGGAAAAGCCTGGCGCAAACAGGGCGACCATAAAGCCCGCGACGGCAAGGGCGGTAAAGGCAAAGCGTGGGCGGAGGTTCGATGTGCTCTTGCGTACCCAGATGAAAATACCGCCCGCAATCAGGCCAAGCCCAACCGCGATCGCACCGCCCATGCCGATCTGGACCGACAAAACGCCGAGCAGCCAGATGGCCGTGCCGACCAAGGCAAGACCCAGAACGAATTTGACCCCATTCATCCAGCGCCCCGGTTTGGGCAGGATATGGGCCACGCGCGGCTGGATGGCGATGGCGAAATAGGGCAGGGCCAAACCAATGCCAAGCAACGTGAAGATCCAGAAGATATCAAACACGCTTCCGGCCAGCGCAAACCCGACAGCCGTGCCGAGGAACGGGGCAGAGCAGGGGGTGGCCAGCAAGGTGGCAAACATCCCGGTCAGGAAGTTGCTGCTGATATGGCGGCCGTGGCTTTCGCTGCGTGTGATGGCATCATTGGCCGCGTTGCCAAGCTGATCCGGGCCGGAAATCTCAAACAGGCCCCACATGTTAAGCGCAAACAGGGCAAGAATGATCGTCATCACCGTCAGGAAAAGCGGCTGCTGGAACTGAATGCCCCAGCCAATCGTGCCCCCGGCCAGTTTGATGCCAACCAGAACCGCAGCAATCACCCAGAAGGATGTGATGATCCCGGCCGCACTGGCAAGAAAACCGATGCGCACCCGGTTGATGTCCTGTTCGCGGGCCTTGAGTGCCGACATGACCTTGATCGATAGGACCGGCAAAACACAGGGCATGACATTGAGGATCAAGCCACCCAGGAGGGCAAAAAGGCCGATCATCCAGAAACTCATGCCAGCGGTTGCGCCCGTGGCCGATGAGGATGCCGTGGTAACCGTGCCTGCGTCGACCGCGCCGACGATCAGGTCTTGTTCGATGGATAGCGGACCGGCAATGATCGTGACGGTAACGGCTTCGTCGCTTAGCGACTGGTCTTCGGCCAATCCCATCACAGCAATGTCGAAATATTTGATATCGGCGCTGTTGTCGTTGATGGCCGCAGGTTTTGGCAGACCAAAGCCCGCACGAAGGTCGCTTTCAATAATGATGTCGTCAATGGCGACACCAGTAGTATCAAGGCCGCGGATGCCAAGGCGCAGACCGGTCTGATCGCCGGAGTTTGCGGTGGTCAGGCTTGTGATATCGATGGGAAGACCGTTGCCCGTAAGCGGCACGCGCGAGACAAATTTTTCGATCTGATGGGCATGGGTGCTGGTGATGGATGCGCCGGTGCTGTCAGTGGCATCTGCCGGAATGTCGAGATTGAAGTTGGCCGTTGCCGGAATGCAGATGTCGCTACAGACCAGATAATCAACATTGAGACGGATCGATACGGACTGTGCGAGATCAGGGATCGTCACATCAATCGGCAGGATGATCTGATCCTTGTAGCCGAATGTTTCCAGACCAAAGATCGAAAAGCGATGCGGGGCAGGCCACAGTATGTTTGCGTCGCCAACGTTTTGTGACCCGGTCCAGTCCAGTTGCGGCGGGAAACCAGCATCACCGGCACTGCGCCAGTAAATCTTCCAGTCGGGCTGCAATTCATATTCAAGGCCGAGACGCAGTGTTTCTTTGCCGCCGGTTTCGGTTTGCGCACTGATCAGGCGAACAGATGTGAAATCCTCATCTATCCAGTCGGTTGCCATATCCGATGCCGCCATGGCAGCGGTTGTCGCGCCGATGGTCGCAAGGCAGAGGGCAAACATACATGTCAGGCGGACGATCAGGTGGCGAAGCACGTGTTGTTCCTTAAGCACGAAAAGCGGTTGGCGCAGTGTGGGCCAAACTTGTGGCACAAAACAGGCGTAGTTCGAGCCCGCGTTCAAATCAAGCCACGACTATGTGAACGTCCTATCACTAACACAGCTGTCGTGTGGCTTGGCATGATCCAGAGCAAATGCGACCTCGTTCATTGGCGCATGACAGGTTTGCTGCCTACATGGCCTATATGGGAAGCAGAAATGTCAAACGACAAATTATCGCGGTTTCCGGGGTTCTTGATGGTAATGGAAGGGCATTCGCGCTAGGCTTTATGAAACAGGAGAGAAAGTTTCGATATGGGTGAAGGTATAGACACAGGCGATTATCTTGGCGGCAAGCTTTTGATCGCGATGCCGGGAATGCGTGATCCGCGCTTTTCGCAAAGTGTGGTCTATATCTGTGCGCACAACAAAGATGGTGCGATGGGGCTTGTGATCAACCGCCTGATCGACAGCATTACTTTCCCGGAACTGCTTGAACAGCTTGGCATTGCGCGCCCGGCACCGACCATCGAAGACATTCAGGTGCATTTCGGCGGCCCGGTTGAAAGCAGCCGTGGCTTTGTGTTGCATTCAACCGATTTCTCGAACGAAGCCACCCTGCATGTCGATCGCGGTGTGTCGGTAACGGCCACGGTTGATGTCCTTGAACAGATTGCGGTCGGTGAAGGCCCGCAAAGCCGGATTTTGGCACTTGGCTATGCCGGATGGCGCAGTGGGCAACTTGAAAGTGAAATCCTTGCCAATGGCTGGCTTCACGTCGATGCCGATGCGGATCTTCTGTTTGATACCGATTGCGAAGACAAGTGGGAGCAGGCGTTCTCGCGGCTTGGCTTTGCCCCGGAGCTTTTGTCTGGCGAAGCTGGACACGCCTGAGCCCGGCATTCCAAGTCCTGTATCCGGCCCAAAGAAAAAGCCTGCCAGATCGGCAGGCTTTTGTGTTTTGTACAGGTTCGATGTGATCAATCGAACAACGCGTCGATTTCTTCCTGTGAGAAGATCTGGTCAACCTCATCTTGGGAAACGCGGTTGGCGTTTTGCGGTGCCTTGGTGACGGTTTTGTCCAGATTGTCGAGGCCCTTGGGATCTGGCGGCAGGTCGAATTCATCAAAGTCCTCTTCGCCCCAAATCTCGATCACGCGGGTAACGCGTTCCTCGATATATTTCATGGTGTTGACGACTTTGGTAATGCGCTGTCCGGTCAGATCCTGGAAGTTACAGGATTCAAAGACCTTGACCACCAGCTCGACAATGTCGTCGGCCAGCCCTTGCGTATAGTCGTCTGGTGCTGCGGAACGAATGTTATGGGCGACCGCATCGATCTTCTCGACGGTTTCAAGGATGTTGGCAGTTGCGTCTTCGGTCGCGGCCACGACGGAATCAAGCTCACCCTTCACGATATTGATACGCGTGCCACTGTCATCTTCGGGCGCGGTATAAAGGGCTGCGATTTCCTTTTTGGTTTCCTGAATGGAATTGGCAAGCGCGCGGACTTCGTTTTTCACCAGGCGGAGCTCATTGCGAGCATCGGCCTGTTCATCATCGTCCGGGACGGCGGCCTTGTTCGCCTTTTTCTGTTCCTCGATCATCATGCGGATGTCGGAAAGCAGTTCAAGCTTGAGATCCTCGATCGCGGTATGCAGGCTCGAAATATCGGGACCACCGGCAGCGCCATTCGGATCGGTCGGCATTTCGGTCGGCAGCGCGACCATGTCACTCATGGTTTCGAGTTTGTTGAGCAACCGCATTTCTGCGGTAAATAGTCTTTTACTTCCTGAGCGTGCCATAGACGAACCTCTGTCTTTGTACCGTCTGCATCGGGCAAGGGCCTGTCTGGCTGTCTTGCACGGAACATCGGGAATGCATACGTGTGGGTAGAATAGTCCGCAAAGCTGATATATCCAACCGAATTTCTATCCGTGATATTGGGGAAAAGTCCGCCCAATTAAAGGGTTCGGTCCGTATTTTTGCTTTTGGCAAATAACTGGGTGCCAAATTCAGGCGCCGAATCGTTTGCAAAACCGTTTTTTGTGCGGTGTTCGGCGGAAAAACGGGCCGGATCGCAAGGCGTCGAGGATGCCGTAGCGTTGTGTTGATCGGATGACGCTTCAGCGCCGTACGTTTTACAACGAAACGGCTTTAGCCATTGGTTGAAGTGATTCTAAGGTCTTTTGCGCATATATTGCAAAGCAGCAAACTTGACGATGGGAAAATCCGGCCGAAAGGAATGGCGGTTTTTCTATCCAAGGGTGGGTGTTTAGAACGATTTCAGCTAAAACCAGAGCGCTAATTTGATATCTTATCAAATACATTTTTTGTGCAACGCAGCGAGGTTTTTTCTGGAACAGGTGCCGAAGATACGCTATTTGCCTGCGTTACCAATGTACTTTCATGTGCAGGCTATTTAAGAATAAGATATGTCAGAGGAAATGCTCCGGTCCGTCAATTTTTAATCTTTGGTTGATATGGTGGAAAGCTTCCAAGAAGGAACCTTGAAAACCGGTCAGTTCAAAGAGACGGAGGTGGGGAAGAGTGAGGCATATCGCCTTGAGATGTAATGCGAGGGGGCAGATTCGCATGTCGATCAAGAAGCTATTTCCCATCCTGTTGTTGGGATTGGCGGTTATTACCGGGTTTGACAGTGCAGCACTTGCTGTTGGTCAGCCCGAGCCGTGGCAGCTTGGGCTGCAGGATCCGGTTTCACCGGTGGCTGTTGAAGGCCAGAAATTCTTTAATCTACTGATCTGGTTGATGACGATCATTACCGTGATCGTCCTGCTTTTGCTGCTGTATGTTCTTTTCCGCTTCAGCGCGAAACGCAACCCCGTACCGTCGAAAACGACCCACCACACCCTTCTTGAAGTGGTCTGGACGGTTGTTCCGGTACTGATCCTCCTTGTGATTGCAATCCCGTCCTTCCGCCTGCTGTATTTCGCAGACCGTGTCGAGGATGCCGATCTTACGCTCAAGATCATTGGCAAGCAGTGGTACTGGACCTACGAATATCCGGATAACGGCAACTTCACGTTTGATTCCTTGATGATCGATGAAGAAACCGCCGTTGCAGAGGGCATGAACCGCCTTCTGGATGTGGACAATCCCGTTGTCCTGCCGGTGGACCAGAACATTCGCCTGATCATGACGTCTGACGACGTGATCCATAACTGGGCCATGCCTTCGCTGTTCATCAAACTTGATGCCGTTCCTGGCCGTCTCAATGAAACCTGGACCCGCATTCCAGGCGAGTATGCCGGTACGACATTCTATGGGCAGTGCTCTGAGCTGTGCGGCGTGAACCACGCCTATATGCCGATCGCAGTCAAAGCTGTTACCATGGAAGAATACGAGGCCTGGGTAGCCAAGGCCCAAGAAGAGTTCGCATCTGCTGATCTGCCGTCTGCGGTATCAGTGGCATCGGCAGAGTGAGGGAGAGACTGATGGCTCACGCTGACACACATGATCACGATCATACCCCGGGCTTCTTTACCCGTTGGTTCCTGTCGACCAACCACAAAGATATCGGGACGCTTTATCTTATCTTCTCTGTGATCGCCGGTTTGATCGGTGGCGCGTTTTCGGTCTGGTTCCGTATGGAACTGGCACAGCCGGGCACGCAGATCATTGAAGATCACCATTTCTTCAACGTGCTCGTGACCGCACACGGCATGATCATGGTCTTCTTTGTTGTCATGCCCGCCATGATTGGCGGTTTCGGCAACTGGTTTGTTCCGATCATGATTGGCGCGCCGGATATGGCGTTCCCGCGTTTGAACAACATTTCCTTCTGGCTGATCGTGCCGGCCTTCCTTCTGCTGATGCTCTCAGCCGTGGTGGGCAGTGGTGCAGGGACCGGCTGGACGGTTTATCCGCCGCTTTCGGGCGTGCTGGGGCATCCTGATGCCTCTGTCGACCTTGCGATCTTTGCGCTGCACCTTGCCGGTGCCAGCTCGATCCTTGGTGCGGTGAACTTCATTACCACCATTTTCAACATGCGTGCGCCGGGCATGACCCTGCACAAGATGCCGCTGTTTGCATGGTCGATGCTGGTCACAGCATTCCTGCTGCTGCTGGCGGTGCCGGTTCTTGGTGGCGCGATTACCATGCTTCTGACCGACCGTAACTTTGGCACGGACTTCTTCAATCCGGCTGGCGGTGGTGACCCGATCCTGTATCAGCACCTGTTCTGGTTCTTCGGGCATCCGGAAGTGTACATCATGATCCTGCCGGGCTTTGGCATCATCAGTCACATCATCTCGACCTTCTCGCGCAAGCCGGTCTTCGGCTATCTCGGGATGGCCTATGCGATGGTGGCAATCGGTGTTGTCGGCTTCATCGTGTGGGCGCACCACATGTACACGGTGGGCATGGATGTTGATACCCGTGCATACTTCACCGCGGCGACGATGGTGATTGCGGTGCCGACCGGGGTTAAAATCTTCTCGTGGATTGCGACCATGTGGGGTGGCTCGATCACCTTGCGTGCTCCGATGCTTTGGGCGATCGGCTTCATCTTCCTGTTCACTGTGGGCGGTGTGACAGGTGTGATGCTGGCCAACTCGGGCATGGATCTGCCGCTGCATGACACCTACTTCGTTGTGGCGCACTTCCACTATGTGCTGTCGCTTGGTGCGGTCTTCTCGATATTTGCCGGTTTCTATTACTGGTTCAGCAAAATGTCGGGTTACGAGATTTCCGATCTCGGTGCGAAGATCCACTTCTGGCTGTTCTTCATCGGCGTCAACCTGACCTTCTTCCCGCAGCACTTCCTCGGACTTGCTGGCATGCCGCGTCGTTATGCCGACTATCCGGATGCGTTCGCGGGCTGGAACATGGTTTCGTCCTATGGTGCCTATATCTCGTTTGCGGCAACCATCTTCTTTATCGGTGTGGTGGCGCATGCCTTCATCCGTGGCAAGAAGGCCGAGGCAAACCCGTACGGGGAAGGTGCCGATACGCTGGAATGGACTGTGAGCTCTCCGCCGCCGTTCCATACCTTTGACGAACTGCCGCGTATCAAGTAAGTGACACTGGTTTAAGTCCCCCGCAGACCCCGGTTTGCGGGGGACATCCTACCGCCCCAAAAGAGAAGACCAGAGTTCAAATGACCAAGCAGGTTGCCGACCAGACCCTAGCACTCGAAAACGTAGTCACCCTGCCGGTTTCGGACGTGCGCGACTATATTGCATTGCTCAAACCCGGCGTGATGACCCTTGTGGTTTTCACCGGTGCCGTGGGTCTGTTGATTGCCCCGGGAACAATCCATCCGTTCCTTGGACTCGTGGCAATCGCCTGTATCGCCGTCGCCAGTGGCGCGGCTGCATCGATTAACATGTGGTACGATCGCGATATCGATATCCACATGAAACGCACCCAGAGCCGACCGATCCCGGCCGGACGGGTTCCTGCGGACGAGGCATTGTCGCTTGGCATTGCGTTGTCGATTGTTTCGGTAACCGTGATGGCGGTTGCCATCAATATTGCGGCTGCGGCTTTGCTGGCGGTGTCGATCGCGTTCTACGTGTTCATTTACACCATGTGGCTCAAGCGCAGCACACCACAGAATATCGTCATTGGCGGTGCCGCCGGGGCCTTTCCCCCGATGATCGGCTGGGCGTCGGTGACAGGCGGGGTTGATCTTAATTCGATCGCGCTGTTCATGATTATCTTTATGTGGACACCGCCGCATTTCTGGGCGCTGGCGCTGTTTCGCTGTGGCGACTATGCCAAGGTCGGGGTTCCGATGATGCCCGTCGTTGCCGGCGAGGCCGCAACGAAGAAGCAGATGCTGATTTATACGCTTCTGTTGTTGCCGGTGACGTTGGTTCCGGTCGCGACCGGATTGCTTGATGTGTTTTATGGCGTGACGGCGGCTCTGACCGGGCTTTGGTTCCTGCGCCACGCAGTTCGTGTTTTGCGCAATGCCGAAGAACGCGCGCCGCACAAGATGTTTGGATATTCCATTCTGTATCTGTTTGTCCTGTTCGGGGCGATGGTTGCAGATGTCTGGCTTGGCGGGTTGATCGCATGACTGAGCAGCCCAAAATGAACAAGGCGGAACTCGAAGCGTTCTATGCCAAGCGCAAGAAGAAGAATTGGGCGTTTCTGGTCATCCTGACCAGTCTGATTGTCCTGTTCTTTGCGATAACCATTTTGAAGATGAGCTAGGAAACCATGGCTGATCAGAAACACACAGATAATATCAAGGCGCGCAACAAGCGCGTTTTGCTGAGCTGTGTTGTCGTCGTTGGCGGCATGATCGGTCTGTCCTATGCCTCTGTACCGCTTTATGAGCTGTTCTGTCAGGTCACCGGTTTTGGCGGCACCCCGCAGGTGGGCAAAGATACCGGGATCGCTGTATCGGAAAAAACCATCAAGGTGCGTTTTAACGCCGATGTGAATTCCGGCCTACAGTGGCAGTTCAAACCCGAACAGCGTGAAATCACGGTGCGTCTGGGTGAAGATAATCTGGCGCATTACGTTGCCGAAAACATGGCGGTCCAGCCGATCACCGGTCAGGCCGTTTACAATGTGACACCACTGAAAGCTGGGCAGTATTTCAGCAAGATCGCGTGTTTCTGTTTTGACGAGCAAACCCTTCAACCGGGCGAGCGCGTCGACATGCCGGTCAGTTTCTATGTTGACCCTGCCATTGCCGAAGACATCAATACCCAGGACGTGAAGACGATTACCCTGTCATACACCTTCTTCAAATCCGAGGCATCGGTCGAAGCAGTTGGCGGGAACGAAGATCAGGGAGGCTGACAGAACACGGTTTCGTGGGCTGGACGGTCTTTGTTTAACAAAGCGAACTTAGAGTTTCTTTTGTAAGGATTGAGGGGGGCAAGGAATGAGTGATCATGCACAAAAGCATCCGTTCCACCTGGTAGACCCGAGCCCGTGGCCGCTGGTGGCTGCGGCGTCGGCAGGTCTGTTCACCGGTGGCATGGTCATGTTCATGCATTCGGACCGCGCGCCGGCTGATTTCTGGCTGGCCGCACTGGGCATTGCGGGCATTCTGTTCGTGATGTTCCGTTGGTGGAGCAACGTGATCAGCGAATCACACATCTATCATAACAAGGTCGTTCAGATCGGCCTGCGCTATGGGATGTCACTGTTCATCGCATCCGAGGTGATGTTCTTTGTCGCCTTCTTCTGGGCATTCTTCCACAACGCGTTTGTGATCTTCAGCCCCGGCGTGACCGAATGGCCACCGGCAGGCGTCGAAGTGCTTGATCCGTGGGATCTGCCGTTCCTCAACACCCTGATCCTGCTGCTGTCGGGTTGCACCCTTACCTGGGCGCATCATGGTATTCTGGAAGGCAAGAAAAAGGACCTTGTTCAGGGGCTGGCACTGACTGTTGGTCTTGGCGTCATCTTCCTGTTCCTGCAGGCATATGAGTACAGCCACGCGGCATTTGGCTTCTCTGACAACATCTATTCCTCGACCTTCTACATGGCGACCGGTTTCCACGGCTTCCACGTGTTTGTCGGGACGGTGTTCCTAGCGGTTTGCCTTGTACGCGCCATGAAGGACGGCTTCAAACAGGACCATCATTTCGGTCTCGAAGCTGCAGCTTGGTACTGGCACTTCGTTGACGTTGTCTGGCTGTTCCTGTTCTTTGCCGTTTACATCTGGGGTGGCGAATAAGCCACCCGCCGGAGACGGTTCAGAACATGGATGATTACTATCCAAACCTTTCCCCCATTCGTACCGGGCTGGCATGCAAATGCCCCCGCTGCGGTGGGGGAAAGTTGTTTTCAGGCTATTTGACTGTGCGCGAAACCTGCGAGGTTTGCGGACTGGATTTGCGCGGCCATGATTCCGGTGATGGTCCGGCCGTTTTCATCATTTTTATTTTGGGATTTCTGGTGGTGCCGATGGCGCTTTGGGTCGAGATGACCTATATGCCGCCTTTGTGGCTTCACGCGGTTGTCTGGGGGCCTGTCATTCTTGGCGTGACCTTGGTCTTGCTAAGGCCGCTCAAAGGCATCATGGTGGCCCTTCAATATCGTCACCGATCGACATCCGAACAGGACTGACCTTTCATGCCTCTTCTTAAAACGCGTCCCAGTCTGGCGATGAAAATTTCCGCCGGACTGTCTCTGATCATCTTGTTGGCGCTGGGTTCCTGGCAGGTGGACAGGCTGTTCTGGAAACAAGGCATCATCGAAAGCCGCCAGGCACAGGCGCAAATGGCCCCGATTGCGGTGCCGACCGACACCACCCTTGATCCTGATATGGCGTTCCGGGCGGCCTATGCCGAAGGAACCTATCTGAACGATCAGGAAAAGTATCTGATGGCGCGCACCCGGCGTGGCAATGTCGGCTTTCAGCTGATCACTCCGCTTGAACAGGAAGACGGCCGCATCATTCTGGTCAATCGTGGCTGGGTACCACAGGATTACCGCGCCCCAGAAACGCGCCCCGAAAGCCTGATTGAGGGGCCGGTTCGCGTCTCGGGTGTTTTGCGCCTTCCGAGGGAAAAGCACTGGGCGCAGCCGGAAAACGACCCATTGAAGAACCAGTGGTTCTATGTCGATGTTGATCACATGGCCGAAGATACCGGGGCGGAGCTTGCAAGTCCCTATTATCTGGAACTGGATGATACAGAGGTCCCGGGCGGCTTGCCGATTGGCGGGCAGGCAAAGGTTGAATTGCCCAACAACCATCTGGAATACGCCATCACCTGGTATAGCCTGGCACTTACCCTGATCGTGATGTTTGTTCTGTACCATCGCCGTCCATCCGGCGATAAGGAAACTGACAGCCAGGCCTGAGCAACCGTCCCACCGTCCCCATCTGATTGATATTTTGCGGACAGTCATCCTGACCCGACTGCCCGCGCAGGAGTTCCCATGACCGAAGCCTATAAAAAGCTTGAAGCCCGTTTTCACCGCATGAGCGTCCTGTCGGGGATTGGCGGCATGTTGCATTGGGATATGGCGGTGATCATGCCGGGCGGCGGGGCGGATGCCCGTTCCGAACAGCTCGCCACGCTGAGTGTTCTTGAAAACGAGCTGATCAATGCGCCGGAACTGGGCGATCTGATTGCCAGCGCCGAAACCGAAAACCTTGATGCCTGGCAGAAGGCCAACCTTGCAGAAATGAAGCGCGGCTGGGTGCATGGCACGGCGGTTCCGGCCGATCTGGTCGAAAAGATGTCGCGCGCTGAAACCCGGTGTGAGGTTGCCTGGCGCAAAGCACGGGCCGAGAATGACTTCAAGGGTTTGTTGCCGCAATTGCAGGAAGTCCTTGATCTGTCGATTGAGGCCGGCAAGGCCAAGGCAGAGGCGCTGGGCACATCGGTTTATGATGCGTTGCTTGATCAATATGATCCGATGATGCGCTCAGAGCGGATTGATAGCCTGTTTGCCGAGCTGGAATCCTTCCTGCCCGATTTCACTGCCGATGTTATCGAGCGTCAGAAATCCGAAGACACGCCGATCAAACCGGTTGGTCCGTTCCCGGTTGAAACCCAGAACCGCATTGGTCTTGATCTGATGAAGGCGGTCGGGTTCGATTTTGACCACGGACGTCTGGATATTTCACATCATCCGTTCTGTGGCGGTATCCCGGAAGATGTGCGTTTGACCACGCGCTATGACGAGAATGATTTTACCTCGGCGATCATGGGCGTTTTACACGAAACCGGCCATGCCATGTATGAGCGCGGCTTGCCCAAGGAATGGCAGAACCAGCCGGTTGGCACGGCACGCGGCATGACCATGCATGAAAGTCAGTCACTTCTGGTGGAAATGCAGGCTTGCCGGTCGGAAGAATTCCTGACCTATGCCGGGCCGGTGTTCGAGGCGGCCTTTGGGGGCGACAGTTCGGCATGGAAGCCCGCCAACCTGCATCGCCTTTATACCCGCGTTGAGCCGGGCCTGATCCGTGTGGATGCCGATGAGGTGACCTATCCCGCGCATGTGATCCTGCGTTACCGCATTGAACGGGCGCTGATCGAAGGCGACATGAAGCTTGCCGATTTGCCGGGTGCCTGGAACGAGATGATGCAGAAGCTTCTGGGCATTGTTCCCGAAGATGACCGTAATGGCTGCATGCAGGATATCCACTGGCCGTCTGGCGCGTGGGGCTATTTCCCGACCTATACGATGGGGGCAATGGCAGCCGCCCAGATATTTGCCGCGGCCAGGGACGCCAACCCGGAAATCCCGGGCGCATTGTCGCGCGGTGACTTTGCACCCTTGATGACGTGGCTTGGCACAAACATTCACAGTCAGGCATCTAGCAAATCCTCCGATGCCATCCTTGAAGCCGCGACAGGAAAGCCGCTTGGCATTGATGCGTTCAAGGCCCATCTTGAGAATAGGTATGGCCGTTAAATTCAATTGAACGGATCGGGCAATCTGCTAGCATTGATTGATGGATTGGTGATATACGCTGCCAGCAATGACCGGGGATATAATCCCGGCTAAATTTACATGGGCACTGCAAAAACATGGGCATAACCGACGGCAACAAGAAGGTGATGGACCGACAGGTCTTTGCCATTGATCAGGTCATTTTTCGCGAAGGCAAGCCCGGCAACGCCGCCTATGTTGTGCAAGAAGGCAAGGTCGAAATCTTCAAGACGCTGAGCGAAGGCAAAGAAGTCATCCTGGGAACCATTGATGCAGGCGGGTTGTTTGGCGAACTGGCCCTTGTCGATAACCAGCCGCGCATGGCATCTGCCCGGGCCAAGGAGCGTACCGTTCTGATCGCAATCAGCCGCCAGACGTTCGAAAAGAAGATGTCGGGCTCTGACCGGTTCATCAAGGCGGTTCTGCGAATCCTTCTGGGCAACTACCGGACAGTCGTCCGTCGTGCCGCCCTGGCCGAGGCCAAGCTCAAGGAACATGACATCCCGCTTGATGGCTAAGCCATCTTCTTTGTGATGTTTGCAGCAACGGCCCGCCTTGACCGTGCTTTATGCGCTATGCGTGCCAGACCTGCTGTATTGCCCCTTGACTATAGCGGCGCAAACCCTCACTAAATCAGGCCTTGCCGTGTTTTTGGGGCGAAATCTCCCTGAACGCATGGAACCGGTATTTGCCTTATGCAGGAGCAGGTCTAGTGCGCTATGTCAGCACGCGGGGAAGCGCCCCCGTTTTGCAGTTCGATGAAGTTCTTCTTGCCGGTCTGGCCCGTGACGGGGGGCTTTATGTTCCCGAAACCTGGCCGACCTTTTCCAAGGAAGATATTCGTGCGCTGCGAACTCTGACCTATGCCGAAGTGGCCTTCAAGGTGATCCAGCCGTTTGTGTCGGGCACCGTTGATGACGACGCCCTTAAGGCCATTCTTGAAGACACCTATAGTGGCTTTGATCACGAAGCGGTTGCACCGCTCAAGCAGCTTGGTCCGAATGACTGGGTCATGGAGCTGTTCCATGGTCCGACGCTGGCGTTCAAGGACTATGCGCTGCAGGTCGTGGGTCGCCTGTTTGACCATGTTCTGGCCAAACGCGGCGAGCGCATCACGATTGTCGGTGCGACGTCGGGTGATACCGGCTCGGCCGCGATTGAGGCCTGCCGGGATCGTGAAAATATCGACATCTTTATCCTGCACCCCAAAGGTCGTGTTTCGGAAGTCCAGCGTCGTCAGATGACGACGATCCTGTCGGACAATGTGCATAACGTTGCTGTCGAAGGCTCGTTTGATGATTGTCAGGATCTGGTCAAGGCGCTGTTCAATGATCATGGCTTCCGCGATGAAGTTGGTCTGTCGGCAGTGAATTCGATCAACTGGGCGCGCATCATGTGCCAGATTGCCTATTACTTCTGGGCGGGTGTCCAGCTTGGATCGCCAGAGCGCGAAATTTCCTTCTCTGTGCCGTCGGGCAACTTTGGCAATGTCTATGCCGGTTATGCGGCGATGCAGATGGGCCTTCCGATCAAGCAGTTCGTGGTTGGTGCCAACCGCAACGATATTCTGGCCCGCTTCTTTGAAAGTGGCGTCATGAAGATGGAAGGCGTTGAGCCGTCGCTCAGCCCGTCGATGGACATTCAGGTCAGCTCGAACTTCGAGCGTCTGATGTTTGATCTTTATGACCGTGATGGTCTGGCAATTGCCGAGATGCTGACCAAATTCCGCGAGACCGGGGTGATGGAAATGTCGCAGGGCCAGTTTGACCGCGCGCGTGAACATTTCGATGGCTATCGCCTTGATGACGGGGAAACCAAAGCCGCGATCAAGGATGTACTGGCGACCAGTGGCGAACTGGTTGATCCGCATTCCGTGATCGGCATTGTGTCTGGCCGTCAGTGCAACCGCGACAAATCAGTGCCGATGGTGGCATTGGCAACGGCACATCCGGCGAAATTCCCGGATGCGGTCAAGCAGGCATCGGGGATCTACCCGGACTTGCCGCCGCGTCTTTCCGATCTATATGACCGACCTGAGAAGGTCGAACCAATGTCCAATGATGTGGCTGACTTGATGGCGCATGTTCGTAAAAACCGACGTGCTGCCTGAGACCCGCCATGGTTGGACCCGAAATACTAAACAGGAGTGATGCTATATGACAGTCGAGCTAACCCGGCTTGACAATGGAATGATTGTCGCGACCGACCGTCTGGATCACGTAGAGTCGGTTGCCTTGGGCACATGGGTTAATGTTGGGGCGCGTAATGAGTCGCCTGACATCAACGGCATTTCCCATATGCTTGAACATATGGCGTTCAAGGGCACACGTCGGCGTTCCGCCCTGCAGATTTCCGAAGAAATCGAAGCGGTCGGTGGGCAGATGAATGCCTATACCTCGCGCGAGAACACGGCCTATTACTGCAAGGTCCTGCACGAAGATCAGGAACTGGCGATTGACGTGATTGCCGATATCCTGCAGCACTCGACACTTGATGCGAAGGAACTTGAACGCGAACGTCAAGTGATCTTGCAGGAAATTGGTCAGGCGAACGATACGCCCGACGACATCATTTTCGATTATTTCCACGAAACCGCTCTGCCAAATCAGGCCTTGGGGCGTTCGATCCTGGGCAGCCCGGAAAATGTATCGTCGCTGAGCCGCGATGATCTGTTTGATTTCATGTCGCGCCGTTATAGCCCGAAAAACATGGTGTTTTCGGCATCCGGCAAAGTCGAACACGACCGTGTCGTCGACATGGTGTCGAAAAAGTTCGATAGCCTGCCCGCCCATGAAGAGCACGCGATCGAGCCCGCGAAATATGAAGGCGGCAGCCGGATCGAAAACCGCAAGCTTGAACAGGTCCATGTGATCATGGGTCTGCCGACGGTGTCCTACACCGATGACAGTTTCTATGACCTGCAGGTGTTCAACACCCTGCTCGGTGGTGGCATGTCGTCGCGCCTGTTCCAGGAAATCCGTGAAAAGCGCGGACTGGTTTACTCGGTCTATAGCTTCTCGTCGCATTATGTGGATGGCGGCCTGTTTTCGATTTATGCCGGGACCGGGGCCAATGACATTGGCGAACTGATGCCGGTGATGTGTGATGAACTGGTGCGCGCAACCCAAGACCTTTCGGAAGAAGAAGTCACACGTGCACGTGCACAGCTCAAGGCGTCCGTGGTGATGGCGATGGAAAGCAATTCCGGTCGCTGTGAAACACTGGCACGTCAGATCCAGATTTTCGGCAAGCCGCAAAGCATGGAAGAAATCGTCGCCAAGATCGATGCGGTTGATCTTGAAAGCGTGCGTCGTTCCGGCAAGGCGTTGCTGGATGGCAAACCGACCATCACGGCCCTTGGTTCGGTGGATCAGATACCCGAGATTTCTTTGAAACTGGGATAACTAATGCGCCCTAGGTTCGAGAGAAAATATTGAAGATAATACTTGTAAAAATATTGTTTCTCTTCGCGTCGATAATCGCTCTAACGCTGATCGTCGACCTAAAAGAATTTCTAATTTATTTCGAAGGTGCTAACTTTTATTGGGTTTTTGTTGCGTTTTTATTTGTTCTTATGAACCAGTTATTGAGTAGTATTCGATTTGGTTTCGTTTTGCATCTGTTTGGAGTGCGAATTGGAGCGTGGGATTGTCATAAAATAAATGTATATTCTATACTATCAGGGTTTTTGTTTTTTAATTTTTTTGGACAAAGCATTTCAAGATCTCTTCTTGTTAATAAGATAAATAGGTCAGAGGTTTCATTTATTGTAACAGCTTTGGAAAGGGCGATTTCTTTATCGATTTTGTTAATAGCATCGATAGGGTTGTCTGCTTATGTTTTGGGTGGAGCAATCATATCATTGCCGAGTACGCCCATTTACATGGCACTTTTCTTTGTGTTTGTAAGTGTATTCCTCTCATACTGTTTTGTGCTTTTCCCAAGACAACGAGCAGAAGTAAATGTCTTCATCGCTGGTGGATTTGGGTGGAAATTTTGGGGCATAGTTCTGCTAGTAGTTCTGATGCATATTTGTATGCTCAGTGCTTACCTTTCTTTGATGATCGGCTTGTCGAATGGAATATCAGTTGATCAAAACTCAATACTAGCTGGCGTGTTGACGATGCTAGGGGGAGCTCTGCCAATCAGTTTCGGTGGTTGGGGGGTGAGAGAGGTATCTGCAAGTTTTGCGTTCAGAATAGCTGCTTTGCCGAGTGAACTTGGCGTTTCCGCAGGCATAGGCGTTGGTCTGCTTACTCTTGTCGCGCTTGTCTGTAATTTGTTAGTTGTAACTCTTGTCAGAAAACAAAAAAATATAGCTAATAAAGGTAAAAACACCGAGGGAATAAGCCTTTACAGCAAAAGACTAACTATGCTCCTTGCATGGACAAGTGTGCCAATTGTCATGACTCTCATGATGGTGCAAGTCCCAATGCCTTTGGCTACAGGGAGTCTTGCCGTCAATCTGGCGGATCCGGTCGCGCTAATTGTAGGCATGACCTTCGTCTTGGTGCTGTTGCAGCGTAGAGCTTTTGGTATTGTATGGCTGGATCGGCGGGTGGGGTACTGGCTTCTGGCAGCAGGAGGTGTTCTTCTCGCAAGCTATGTTTTAGGTCTGCTAAAAGTAGGGTATTCGGATTGGGCCTTGTACAATCGCTTGCTTGGCAGCGGGGTTCTTTTTTCCTACGCGGTTGTGGGGGTAGTTTCGACTGCTTTCTGGGGCGAGTTTGCTGTTCGGGTGGCAGTCAGGACGATCTTCATCGCTTTGCCCATTGTCGCAATTATTGAATTTCTGATGCGTCTGGGGCTGGGGTACGAATCTTTGTTGGCGTTGGGTTGGCATACCCCCCGTTGGAGCGGTTTTTTAGGGAACCCAAACTCGTTCGCTTTCTTCTTAGTTACAGTTTTTTGCATTGCCTTTCCATTTGATATTCGTTCAGGTGGTTCGAAGAAAAGTATAATTGGTGTCTTTTCTTTGGCGGTTATTATAGCTCTAGTGTTTTTGACTGTATCTCGAGCCGCTCTCATATCATTTACATTTATTGCGCTAATTTTCGTATTTTGTGATTGGAGGCGGGTACTATACTCAGTCGTGCTTGGTTTGATAATTTATGGCTCGGTGTTGGCCGCAAACGAGGTTTTGCAGTTTGCTGCCGATACTGGAGCAGGGATTGCTCTAATTGACCGAACACGGTCGCAGTTCTCTGTACTCCAACTTGATCGGATTGAGAGTATAATTGTTGGGTGGAACATGTTTCTGGAAAACCCTGTATTGGGTGCAGGGCTCGGGGCATTCCATGAGAGCCAAGAGTTCAACGGTAGCCCTTTGGTGCTTCATAACTCTTTCTTATGGATTTTAGCAGAGATGGGGCTTTTAGGTTTTTTGGTCATTGTGGTTCCGTCTTTTCTATTTGGCGGCAAAGTCGTATTAAGCCGAGAATGGCTGAGAAACCCGTATTTAATGGCATTTTCCATGGTGTTGTTAAACGCTGCGATCATGGGAATGGCACATGAACTAGTCTATCAGCGTATTTTTTGGCTGGCATTTGGGTTGCTGTTGGCGTCCCCGTTTAGTCTCCGTTCCAGAGTGCCAAAGCAAAGATGATTAAGTAATTAAACGACTTAAAGTGATGTGCTCTTGCTGCAATATGCCTTTGACATAGGTGGCTCGAATATAGAGTTCGGTGTTTTTGATGGCGGTGGGGAAATGGTTCTTCATCGCAAGGTCGTGACACCGCGTCATGATCGGGACGGCTTTGTCAAAACGTTGGCCGCGTTCGTGCGGGAGGCTGACGCACAATACGGTCAAGGTCCGGTGGGCATCAGTCTGGCGGGCGGGGTAGACCCGAAAACCGGGGCGGTGATTTCGGCCAATATTCCAGCGATCAAGGGCTGGCCGCTCGCCGCCGGGCTTTCCAATATTCTGGGCCGCACGGTTCTGGTCGAAAATGATGCCGATTGTTTTGCCTTGGCCGAGGCAACAACAGGTGCGGCCCAAAACGCCCGGACTGTCTTTGCCATCATCCTTGGGACCGGGGTTGGCGGCGGCACCGTGTTTGATAGGCAGTTTGTTGGTGGCAACAGCGGTATTCGCGGGGAGTGGGGGCATGGCAATGATGTCAGTGGCGCGCTGATCCGCCATGGCCTATCATCTGTTGCCTGCGGCTGTGGACGTACAGGGTGTCTTGATAGCTGGGGCGGGGCGCGTGGGCTTGAGCGTATCTACTGGCAAATCCATGGGGCAGAAACGGCCAGTCATGACATCACGACCGCATGGCAGGCCGGGGACGATCGGGCTGCGCGGGTCATCGATATTTATTGCGACCTGGTGGCGAGTGAACTGGCCCTTATGGTCAATGTTCTTGATCCGGATTGCATTCCGGTCGGCGGAGGGTTGGCATCCGAAGGAGTCTTGATCGCGGAAATCGACGCACGGGTCCGGCACCAGGTTCTGGGGCGCTATGACGAACCGTTGGTGGTGCCTGGTGCCTATGCCCGAGACGGTGGATTGCGCGGGGCAGCCTTGCTCCATCAGATGTCGTTGCGGGCGAAGCCGGGTGATTGAATCCGGTCATATCAGAAAAATATTATCCAAGCAGAAGAATAGCCTATGCCTTGGTATGTGAAGGGTTTAGAATTTGCCTTTCGCGACCGAGAGTTTTAATTGTCGCAGTATAACAAGACTTTATGACCGGTGTCCGGGGCAAGACCAGGCCGGTCAAAAAATGGGAAACATCATGACGACCGAGTTTGAGACCGATCATCAGGCAGAAATGGCCAAAATGTTCGAACAGCGTGTTGAGGCGATCCTGAAGCTTGGCATCGAGCAGTTCGGTCTGCCTGTTGGCATCTTCAGCGCCATTGGTGAAGAGACCTATGAAATTCGCCAGGTCTTCCACCCGGAAAATGCCCTGACTCCCGGTATGGCGTTCGATGTGGATGATACGTTTTGCGCCCAGGTCATTGCCACCAAGGAAGTCCTTGCCGTGCATGATCTTGGCGAAACCGGATATAGCGAGCATCCGGCTGGCGAAAAGTTCGGTTTTGCCGCCTATCTTGGCGCACCGATCCTGGTGGAGGGCGAATGTATCGGGACCCTTGCCTTTGGCAGCGCATCACCGGTATCGGCTTTTCGTGCGCATGATATCGAAATGGCGCAGCTTTTTGCCGACTCACTTGGTCAGGCAGTCGCGCATATCCATGATCTTAAGGAACTCGACAAGGTTCGTGCGGACCTGGAGCGATCAACAAACACGGATCCACTGACTGGTCTTTACAATCGTCGCTTTATTGAAGGTTTGCTGCGTACCGAACTTGAGCGCGCGAACCGTTATGGCAATGCGGTTGTGGTCGGCATGGTCTTTTTCGACAATCTCAAGAAGCTGAACGAAAGCTTTGGCTATGATGCAGGTGATGCGGCGTTGCAGCTGTTTGGCGAAGTCGCATCCGAGATGATGCGCGAAACCGATGTGATCGCGCGCTGGAGTGATAAGGAATTCCTGATCCTGATGCCCGAAACCGGGGCCGCCGGGGCGCTTAATTACCTGCAGCGCCTGACGGAGCGTGTACGTGCGGAAGACTTCCATACTGGCAAGGAACAGCTTCACCTGACGCTTAGCGTTGGGCTGGGTATTGCGGAATCCGGTGATACGCTCGACAAGCTGGTATCGCGGGCCAGCATCGCGATGCACCAGTCAAAAGAAACCTGATCCAGTGTGGTTTGGTGGCACGTTTGCGTGCCACCTTTGTGCACCACCCTTGTGCACCCCTTTGGGCGCTATCAAACGCGCAAAAGAAAACCGCTTTGAGGAAAACCTCAAAGCGGTTTGTCTTGGCTGGGGCGGTAGGATTCGAACCTACGGTACACGATACCAAAAACCGATGCCTTACCACTTGGCCACGCCCCATCAGCGTGTGTGGCGCGGAAAATAGCGCCCTCATGCCAAGAGTGCAACCCTCTATTTGAAGGTTTTTTTATCCGGTCACGGCCCTGATGTTCAGTCGGGGAAGGCTGCACCGATTGTTGCCTGCTCGCGGGTCTTTTGCGTCAGGATATGCGTGGGCGAAATCCACCAGTCCGGGTTCTGCGCGGCAATGGCATGGGCTGCGCGTTCGGCCTGATCATTTGTGTCGTAAATCCCAAAACACGTGGCACCACTGCCCGACATTCGGGCAAGCAGACAGCCTTCTTCGCGGGCCAGTGTATTGAGCACATCACAAATTTCGGGAAGGATACCGGTGGCAGGCAGGGTCAGGTCATTGCCGCAGTCCGAAAGGGCGTCTGCAAGGGCGGCACCACTTTGAAATGTCTGTTTTGTGTCCCACGCGCCGGCGGGGCTGAAGCCTTCTTCAGCGCGGGCCTTGAAGATTTCGGGCGTTGAAACCGCCTTGCCCGGATTGATCAGGACCATCGGTACGGGGGGTAAATCCGGCAGTTCGGTGATTTCCTCGCCGATCCCCGACATCACGCAGGTTTTGCCATGCAGGCAAACCGGGACATCTGCACCGAGCGAGAGTGCGATGCGCGACAGGGTGTCTGTATCAAGGTCGAGTTGCCACATCTCGCAGAGCAAGCGGATGGCTGCCGCCGCATCCGCCGATCCGCCGCCAATGCCCGAGGCAACCGGCAGGCGTTTATCAAGGATCAGGTCTGCACCCTGTTTGATGTTGCCGGCTTCCTGCAGCATCCATGCGGCGCGCATGACAAGATTTTCGTCGGTGTTTTCGCCTGTGAGATTGGCCGCCATCGGGCCGGTGATGGCAAGGGTGATCTTGTCATCATCGCGTACTTCGCCGGTCAGTACATCACCGGTCGCAGTAAAGCAGACCAGACTTTCAAGCAGGTGATAGCCGTCATCGCGTTTGCCGGTGACGTGCAAAAACAGGTTAACCTTGGCAGGTGCCTGCTGGCGATAGGTCGCAGACATGAACGTTTCTTCCCAAATGCGTCAGTTCACGACAATCGGGGCCACGCTTGGTACCTGGCCATTGATTTTAGCTTCTACAGTACTGCGCAGGTCTTCGGTCGGATTGAATGACAGGGCACGGTGCCATTGGAAGCGGGCTTCGTGATAGCGCCCGATCTGCCAATAGGCATCACCCAAATGATCATTGATTGTCGGATCGTCAGGTTTCAGTTCGACGGCTTTTTCAAGCTGCTCGACCGCGTCTTCAAAACGCCCCAGCTTGTAATAAACCCAGCCCAGACTATCGACGATATAGCCATCATCGGGCTGCAATTCGACGGCCCGTTTGAGCATGTCTTCGGCCTGATCGAAATTCATGCCCATATCCACCCAGCTATAGCCGAGATAGTTCAGCACATAAGGCTGTTCCGGTTCGATTTCGAGCGCCTGAAGAAAGTCGGCCTCGGCACGGGCCCAGTCACCGGCGCGTTCATGGGCAATGCCGCGACGGTAAAGCAGGCGCCAGCCAACCTGGGTCTGGCCACCCAGGCGTTCGATGGCCTTGTCATAGGCATCGGCGGCCGGGCCATATTCCTGCTGAATGCGCAGGATATCGCCCAACTGGATCAGGGCATCGGGGCGATCGCGGCGTTCATTGACCATGTCTTCAAGGATATCAATCGCCTCATCGGCGCGACCGATTTGTTCAAGGCTGGAGGCGATACGCAGCCGTGCGTTCCAGCTGTGCGGCGAGGACACCGGAATGGCGCCGTAAACGTCAATTGCCGTTTCAAAGCGATCCTGGATTTCCATGACTTCGCCCACCAGAAGACGGGTAATGTCATCATCCGGGCGCAGTGACAGGGAATAGCGCGCCATCAGCAAGGATGGATCAACAGCGTTTTCCTGACTGAGCAGGGTCGCAATATCAAGATAGGCTTCTGCCAGACCCTCGGCCGGAGTCAGCATGGTGGCAATCGGTGGTTCTTTGCGATCAAGACGTTTCAAATGGAAAGGCATGGCAAGTGATTGCGGATGCCGGTCCATGTAGCTTTCATAAAGAAGCGATGCCTTTTGCACCTGTCCCTTACGCTCATAGACCGCACCAAGGGCCTCAGCTGCGCGCAGCGGCGCATCGGCCGGGTCGCCATAGGCGCTGGCAAGGGCGCGTTCGGCGGCATCAAAATCGCCAAAATGCGCCAGGATCAAGCCGCGATGATATTCCGAAAGCGGGTTAAGCGACCCATTGCCCTGCATGCCATCAAGGGCGGCCATTGCCGGCGCCTTTTGGTCCAGTCCGGTGTAAAGCCATGCCTTCGCCAGCGGCGCAATCAGCGCATTGATGCCGCGTTCGGGCAGGCTTGAAACAATATCAAGTGCATCCTGATAGCGATCTTCGCGAATGGCAGCATCCATCACGGTCAGGGCTGCAAACAGGTCCTGATCATTTTCAGATTGCAGCTGGGTAGCAATACCGACCGCATCGTTGATGCGCCCGTCGCTGATCAGCGCGAGAAAGGCGCGACGGCGGAGTTCCGCATTGTCGGGATCAAGGTTATGGGCACGCAAAAGGTATTGTGCGGCATAGTCCGACTGGCTTTCCATCTGTGCGGCTTTGCCGGCCAGGAAGTTACCCGAAAAACCGTTGGATTGCGGATACTCGAAAACGGCGTCATCACCATTCTGCGGCATGGTGCCACAGGCCGATAGTGCAATCGCCGTCATCGGGATGAGGAGGTGTAACAGTTTACGTTTCAAAGGCTTTTCCTGCGTCCGCAATTCGGGTTCGGAGATGCAAAGATGTATGCATCGCCATAGTGAATTTCGGGTTTAGCCTACTCAGTCGGCAATTATAAGGCAAAGCATTTGCAACACGGAACCATGCGCAAAAGCCATCACAATAAAGTAATGAGCCGCAAAGCGCGGAAAGCAGCGGTCATGAGGCATATTTCGGCTAGCAATAAAGCGGGCGCTTTGCCGGGACATCAAGCTGTTTGCCAATGATTTCGCGGGCCTGTTTGGCATATTGCGAGCCTTGCCCGACCGGCGCGACGGTCTCAAGGACCGCAATCGCCTTATCCAGACCGACCGCCTTGGCAAGGAACCAGCCGGCAAGATAACTTGATGACAGGCAGCCGCCACTGGTGACGATATTGCCCTGTGCGACCAGCGGGCGGTCTTCGATGACAGTATCGGTGCGCACAATCAGCGGGCGGGTTTTGCTATCTGTTGTCACGGTCGCGGGCAGCAACCCCATCCGATAAAGAAACAAAACGCCCGAGCATTGTGCCCCGATCAACTGGCGCGACGGATCAAGCGACAGGGGTTTCATAATATCGGGATTATTGATGTGATCACGTGAATGAATGCCACTGCCGAGCAAGACCGCATCAGCATCCTTGGCAAAGGACAGGGGGTTTTGCACGGAAACGGAAACACCATTCATCGACGTGACGGTTTCGCCGGTGCCCGTGATTTCGGCATGGACACCATCGGCCTTGGCGCGGTTCAAAATCGACAGGGCGACGAAGCTGTCGAGTTCGTTGAAGCCATCGAGTGTCACGATTGCGATTTTCATGTCGATCTTGCCTGCGCGTTTAAAAGGGCCGGTATTGAACGCGCAGATTGAATTTGAAACAAGTAAAAACTGATATGCGGCTTCGGCGAGGTAACAGCCAATCATCAGACTAAAAGAAAAAGCAGCGGTGTTAAGTGTCAAGGACCGCTGCATGATATATGCGCATCCTTGCGTTTGCCCTTACAATGATTTTGCGCATGACG